>CALCNO010000195.1 GCA_937897615.1 uncultured Anaerolineaceae bacterium | reverse complement strand
CCGAGGTGAAGGCAGTGGCGCAGCGCTGCGTGCCCACCCTGGTGAAGTACGCCAACGCCAACCCCTACCCTGCCAGCGCCGCCGCAGCCGCGCGCAGCGCCGCAGTGCCGCAGGCGCTCGCCGCAGACTGGTGCCGCCTGGTGAGCGCTTCTGCGGAGCTGGAAAAGAACGTGCTGGCGGCAGCGCTGTACCGCTTCGGCAGTAGTGACTATGCGCAGTGCATTGCCGCGGTGGACGCCATGAGGCAGCCGCAAAAACAGGAGCTTGCCAGAGTCCTCTTCGGCGGGTGCGACCGCTTTACCGCCCCCCTGCGCGAGGTGGAACATTCTTCCTTCACGTTCGACATCACCGTTGACCAGGGCGCCTGGTACGAGATCAAACGCCACCGCATGGCCACCCTCACCACGCAGGCGTTCACCCCACAGTTGGGCTACACCCTGCCCCGCGCCATCGAGCAGGCCGGCGGCGGCAGCGAATACGCTGCCCTGATGAATGAGTGTACTGCGTTCTTCAAAGCGGCCGAAGCCGTTAAACCCGGCATCGGCGCTTATGCCCTGCCCAACGCCTTCAAACGCCGTTTTCTGCTCACGGCCAACCTGCGCAGCCTGATCCATCTGATCAACCTGCGGGCCGCGCCCAATGCGCATTTTTCGGTGCGGCGCCTGGCGCTGCGCATGGCCGAGCAGATCCAGCAAACCCTGCCCACCTTTGCCCCCTATCTGTTCTGCGAAAATTCAGAAACCTGGCAAAGCATCGAGGAGAAGTATTTTGCAGTACAATAGGAACCCAAGGAATAATTATGATCAGTGAACAGGAAATCATCATCCGGCTTGCCATTTCAGCCGCACTGGGCATGATCGTTGGCTACGAACGCGAACGCCAGAATCAACCCGCCGGGCTGCGCACGCACACCATTCTCGCCATCGGCTCCTGCCTGGCCATGACCATCTCCATCAATCTGGCCATGCAATTTCAGCCGCTGGTTCCCAACGGCGACCCCGCCCGCCTGGCGGCGCAGGTGGTCTCAGGCATCGGCTTTTTGGGCGCCGGCGCCATCATGCGCTACGGCACCAGCATCAAGGGGCTGACCACCGCGGCCAGTTTGTGGACCAATGCGATGGTGGGCCTGGCAGTGGGCGCGGGGCATTACTTTGCCGCCATTGCCACCACCGGCATGCTGCTGGCCATTCTGGTGCTGCTTAACGTGCTGGAGAAAAAGTGGATCAAAGGGTACGAAACCATCACCGTCTCGGTGACGGCCGCGCATAACCCACATCTGCCCGAAGACCTGTTGGAAATGCTCAAGGCAATGAAGAAGAAGGTGCTGTCCATCAGCCTGGATACAGACATCAAGCAGGACAGCTACACCGCCAACGTGGTCGTCAAGACCATCGCCGACGACCCGATGGAAGACCTGCGCGCCGGGCTGGAAAAGATCACCGGCGTCACGCGTTACCGCCTCAATTGAGTTTGCGGGAATCCCCGCCACAGCCAACCCGAATACAAAACGACGGTGCTTTATCCACACCGTCGTTTGTTTTTGAGTGATATTTTTGGCCGCGCTAGGGGGTGACGATGCCGTTGCGCACCGCCACCATCTCTGCCAGGATGGAGAGGGCAATCTCCTCCGGGCCGCGCGCGCCAATGCCCAACCCCACCGGGCTGTGAATGCGCGCCACCTGCTCATCGCTTAACCCGCCGGCCAGCAATTCCGCGCGGCGGCGGGCGGCGTTCTTGCGCGAGGCCAGCATGCCGATGTAGCGCACCTTGCTCCGGCAGGCAAATTCAACGGCGGGCATGTCGATCTTGTCGTCATGCGAGAGGGTGACGAAGTAACAGCCTTCGTCGAGGTTCAGGCGCGGCAGCGCTTCCTGCGGCCACTCGGGCAGCAGTTCATCCACCTCAGGGAAGCGCTCGCGGTTGGCAAAGGCCTTGCGCGGGTCCAGCAAAATGGTGCGGAAGTGAAACGCGCTGGCCATGCGCAGCAGGCCGATGGCCGTATGCACCCCGCCCACGGCAATGAGGCGCGAGGGCAGCGGGAAAATGTTGAAGAAGAGGGTCAGGGTTTCTGCGCCGCGGCGCAGCTCAAGCTGGCGGGTCTGCTGGTCGCGGAACAATTCTGCCAGCGAGGTTTCCTCCGGCAGCGCCGCGCCAGCCAGGCCGAGCTTCTGCAAAAGGTCTTCCTCCGGGAAGATCGTGGCCGTCTTGCCCATGTCGCTGCCATCCAGCAGCACCCCCTGGGCAAAAAAGCGCCCGCTTTCCAGATAGAGGCGTACCTCTGCCAGCTCGGCAGGAGAGAACGGACGAATGAGCACCTCAATGGTGCCGCCGCAGGTGAGGCCCACGGAGAACGCTTGTTCATCCGAGATGCCGTATTTGACCAGCACGGGTTTGCCGGTGTGCAGCACCTGCTGGGCTTCCTGCACCACTGCGCCTTCCACACAGCCGGCGCTCACCGAGCCTTCCATCTCGCCGGCGCTGCTCACAGCCATCTTGGAGCCAATGCCGCGCGGCGCCGAATCCTTGACGCGCACCACCATTGCCAGTGCCACCTGCTTGCCCTGTCCAAACCACTTTTCAATCGATGCGACGAGTTCCTGCATGGCGTCCCTTCCTAAGGTTCCACGAAAATCTTTCTGGCGATGGAAAAGCCCAGCGTGACGGGTTTCTCTTGCACCAGCAGCGTGACCGTTTGATTGAACGGCAACACCTCATTGACGCGCACCACCTGGCCGGGCTTGATGCCGTTCTCTTCCAGAAATTGCAGCAGGCCGGGAATCTCCTCGGCCAGTTCGTGAACGCGGCGCACTGTCACCGCCTCGCCGGGCTTAATTTGCGTCAGCGGGATCCAATCTGCGGTGGCGGCCTCAAAGCCGGGCAGCGGGTTGCCGTGCGGGCAGGTCTCCGGCTGTTTGAGTTCCTCCAGCAGGGCGGCTTCCACCTCTTCAGAGATGGTGTGCTCAAAGCCGTGAGCTTCATCGTGCACCTTGGCCCAGGAAACCAGGCGCACCAGCAGCCACTCGGCCAGCATGTGGCGCCGCAGCACCGTGCGCGCCGACTGGTCGCCCTCAGCGGTGAGGCGCGGCAGGTGCGTTTCGTCCATGTCGATCAGGCCGTCGCGCTTCATGCGCTTGAGGGTGTTGGTGACGGTGGGCGCAGAAACGCCCAGCAGTTCGGCAAGCCGGGCGCCGCTGGCCGGTTCGCCATCCCGTTCCGAGATATAAAGAAGACTGAGGTAGTCTTCGATGGTGGCGCTGATTTTATCGGTCATTTGTCATCCAAAATTCAACCATTTTTCCTTTGCAAATTATACCGCACTAAGGTATACTAATTTCTGTAATTAGCATGTGCTAATACACATTCCAATCCATATAGCTGATGAGGCTTTGCGATGACGACAAAACCACAAGACTCTGCCCAGACGCGCCTTTCTGAGATCACCACCGGCAAACAGGCCAC
The DNA here is from genome assembly GCA_937897615.1 of uncultured Anaerolineaceae bacterium. GTDB lineage: Bacteria > Chloroflexota > Anaerolineae > Anaerolineales > Anaerolineaceae > UBA6107. The sequence continues at coordinate 6,613 of CALCNO010000195.1, read as the reverse complement.
CCTTGCCACCGTACAGGTGGGGCGGGAACTGACCAGCCGCCTGACCTCGCTGGGGCTGACGCCCGGGGTGCGCGTGCAGGTGCTGCAGAACCACGGCCACGGCCCGCTCATCGTCAACGTGCGCGGCACCAACATTGCCCTGGGCCGCGGTGAAGCCGAAAAACTGCTGGTGGAACCCTGCGAGGATGCCGCATGAGCGACTGTCACGACACACAGACCCTTCCCCGTAAACCCGTAACAACCGCAAGTGATACCCCCTTAATCGCCCTGGTGGGCCAGCCCAACGTGGGCAAATCCACCGTCTTCAATTTACTCACCGGCCTCAATCAACACGTGGGCAACTGGCCCGGCAAAACTGTTGAACGCAAAGAAGGCCGTTTTACCTTTGGCAGCAAAAAATACACCCTGGTAGACCTGCCCGGAACGTACAGCCTGAGCGCCAACTCCGCCGAGGAACTCATCACGCGCGAATTCATCGTCACCCAGCACCCCGACCTGGTGGTGGCGCTGGTGAACGCCGCCAGCCTGGAGCGCTCGCTCTACCTGGTGGCCGAACTGGTGAGCCTCTCGGTGCCGCTGCTGGTGGTGCTGAACATGATGGATGTGGCCGAACAGGAAGGCTACCGCATTGAAGCCAACGTGCTGCAAGCCGCGCTGGGCGTGCCGGTGATGGCCTTTAGCGCCACGCACGTGCACAACACCCAGCCGCTGCTGGAAGCCATTGCCGCCGCGCTGAAATCCGGCGTGCCGGCAGAGGTGCGCAAACCCACCATCCGTGCCGACCATCAGCAGGTACTGGACGAGGTGACCGAACACATCCAGTCCATCCCGCTGGCGCCCTACCCGCGCGACTGGGTGGCGCTGAAGCTGCTGGAAGGCGACACCGAGATCACCCGCATGGTCAAATCCAAGCTGCCGCCGGCAGAGTGGGAAGGCATCCACGAGCACCTGAGGCAGCACGACGACGCGCAGCTGGCCATCGCCAGCGGCCGCTACGAGTGGATCGGGCGCATGACGCGCGCCGCACTCTTCCGCCCGCGCGCCGGGCAGATCAGCCTCACCGACCGTCTGGACCGCTTTGCGGCACACCCGGTGGGCGGGCTGGTCATCCTGGGGCTGGTACTGGGCTTCGTCTTCTGGCTCACCTTCACCCTGGGTTCGCCGCTGCAGGGGCTGATGGAAGATTACCTGATCGCGCCGCTGGGGCAGCTTGCCGCCAGTGCGCTGGCCGCCGGCCCGCAGTGGCTGCAAGGCCTGGTGGTGGATGGGTTGATCGGCGGGGTAGGCTCGGTGCTCACCTTTTTGCCCATTCTGGTGATCTTCTTCGCCTGCTTCGGCTTCCTTGAGGATGTGGGCTACATGGCGCGCGCCGCTTTTGTGATGGACAACTTTATGCACTGGATGGGCCTGCACGGCAAGTCCTTCCTGCCGCTGTTTTTGGGCTTTGGCTGCAACGTGCCCGCCATCATCGGCACGCGCACCATTGACTCGTGGAAATCGCGCCTGCTGACCATCCTGCTGGCGCCGCTGGTGCCCTGCACCGCGCGCATGGCGGTGGTGGCTTTTCTGGCGCCGATCTTCTTTGGCAAGAACGCCGTGCTGGTGGTGTGGGGGCTGGTGGCCATGAGCATTGTCGTCCTCATCCTGCTGGGTGTGATCCTCAACCGCGTGCTCTTCAAGGGAGAGCGCTCCGCCTTCATCATGGAAATGCCGCTGTATCACATCCCCAACTGGCGCACCATCGGCCTGCTGGTGTGGCAGCGCTCCTGGTCCTTTGTCAAAAAAGCCGGTACTACCATTTTGGCACTTTCGCTGCTGGTGTGGCTGCTGGGCTACCTGCCCAACGGCAACCCCGATACCAGCCTGCTCACGCAGATTGGCAAGTTCCTGGAGCCTTTTGGCAGGATCATGGGCATGGACTGGCGCCTGACGGTGGCGCTGCTGGCCAGCTTCTTTGCCAAAGAAAATTCTATTGCCGCGCTGGGGGTGCTCTTTGGCAACGCCGCCGGCGCCGGCCTGGCGCAGAGCCTGGCCGCTGCCTATAACCCGGCGACCGCGCTGTCCTTCCTCACAGTTTCCATCCTCTTCATCCCCTGCGCCGCCACTGTGGCGGTCATCCGCCAGGAGACCGGCTCGTGGAAGTGGACGGCGGTGAACATTGTGATGATGCTGGTGGTTTCTGTGGCGGCAGCCGCACTTGTGTACCAGGCTGCCAGATTGGTGATGTAGCCATGCTGGAAAGACTACTTGCTGAGATCAGAAGCGGCAGCACTACCTCACCGGCGGTGCTGGCCGAGCGCCTGGGCACCACCCCGCAAATGGTGGAAGCCATGATGGACACGCTGGAGCAGATGGGTTACCTGCGCACCATTGAAGATAGCTGTCAGGACGGCACCTGCGGCGGCTGCCCGGTGGCCGGGTACTGCCAATCACCGCAGAGCAAACACGCACGCATCCGCGTCCTGGCCTGAAGCCGCCCCCAATTCCATTGCAATACGCTTATAATGAAACCCAATCTCTTGGGTTTCATTTTTGTTTCAAAATACACCTGCCATGGCCTCATTAATCCTGCGAAAGTTGATGCGTGTACTGCTGATCCTGCTGGGCGTCACCGTGGTGATGTTCCTCCTGATCCACGCCATCCCCGGCAGCCCGCTGAACAACTTTGCCAACGCCCAAAAAGCGATGAACAACGTCAGCTACGATACCCCCGTGCTGAATGCGGTCAACCGGCGCTTTGGCCTGGACCTGCCGCGCTGGCGCCAGTTTACGCGCTACGCGGTAGGCGACGAGATCAACGGCAGGTTCGTGTGCGGCCTCATCTGCGGCAACCTGGGGCCTTCCATCTCTCAGGGCGGGCGGCCCATTGGCAACATCCTCTTTGCCGCGCCCCGGGGCAAGACCTTTTGGGAAAGCCAGTTCGGCTATTCCATCCGCCTGGTGGCGCTGAGCGCCCTGATCGCCGTGGCGCTGGGCATCCCGCTGGGGCTGCTGGGGGCAAAGTATAACAACCGCCTCTTTGGGCGCATTCAATCGGTCTTTCTGGCCAGCCTGGTTTCCATCCCCAACTTTGTGCTGGGGCTGCTGGCAGTGGTGGTGTTCGCTTCCTGGCTGCATCTCATCAAGGTGCTGCCCAACTGGGATGAACCCACCCAGTGGATCGTGCCGGCCTTTGTGCTGGCCGCCATGCCCATGGCCAATATTGCGCGCGTGCTGCAGGCGGCAATGATCAACACGCAGCACATGGATTATGTGCGCACGGCTTACGCCAAGGGCTTGCCAGAGCGGCGCATCACGCTGGTGCACATCATGCGCAACGCGCTGGTGCCGTTCATCGCTTACCTGGGACCGACGCTGGTGGAACTTTTTGGCGGCCTGTTCATTGTGGAAAGCCTGTACTCCTTCCCCGGCTTCGGGCGGCAGTACTGGCTGGCTGTGCTCAAGGTGGATTACCCGATGATCCTGGGGCTGACGCTGTTTTACGCCGCGGGCATCGCGCTGGTGAACATGGTCATCGAGATCATCAGCGAAACACTCGACCCGCGCATCCGTGAGCAAAAGGAGCAGCCGAATCCATGAGCGTGCCGCTGCTGCCCCGCCGCCCCAAAAGATATTCACGCTCGCTGGTCTTCTCGCTGGTGGTCATCGCGGCCTTCTGCATCGTGGCGCTGCTGGCGCCGTGGCTGGCCACGCAAGACCCCTATCAGCGCGGCTTCAAGAACGCCGACCTGCCGCCTATGTGGGTGCACAACGCCTTTTCTTCCGGCAGCGCGGCGCACCCGCTGGGCACCGACCAGTACGGGCGCGACATTTACAGCCGCTACCTTTACGGCGTGCGTACCGCCATTCTGCTGATTGTGTGTGCGCTGCCGATCACTGCGCTGGTGGGCGTGCTGGTGGGCATGGCCAGCGCCTACTTTGGCCGCCGCGTGGATGCCATCATCGTTACGCTGATGGACATTGTGCAATCGCTGCCGGGGATCATGTTCACCGTCATCCTCATCATCATTCTGCGCAACCTGTTTGCACCCACCTGGCTTGCCGGCGTGATCACACTGGTGATCAGCTTTTCGGCGGTGGGCTGGGTGGGGCTGGCACGCATGGTGCGCGCCGAAACACTGCGCCTCAAATCGCAGCTCTTCTTTGAGGCCGCCGTCTCGCTGGGGGCGTCAGACTGGCGCATCCTCACCCGCCACGTCTTCCCCAACATTGCCCACCTGCTGCTGGCATGGGTCGTCAACAACCTGCCGGCCATCATCCTGCTGGAAGCCATCCTGGGTTACATCGGCGTCAGCCTCACCAGCACCATCGCCGACAACGAGTTCACCGTGGTGAGCTGGGGCGGACTGTTCTACGCCGGCAGATCGGCGCTGACGCGCAACCCCGCCATGCTGTTTGTACCGGCGCTCAGCCTGCTGCTGCTTTCGATGAGCTTTGTGCTGCTGGGCGATTACTTTGCGCGCAAATACCAGCGCTAAACCCCTGTAAACTGCTGCCAAAAAGCGCCAAATCTCGGCTATCATATTAATCATGAGCGAGGTTCGTCCGCTGGCGTACGTGTTTGCGCGGCGGGAGGAGCAAAAATTCCCGCTCTCGCGCTACCTGCCACCCTGCCACCCCGGCATGGCGGAGGGTCTGCTCCGCCGCCACGGCCTGCCGGGCGCGCCCCTGCTCGACCCCATTGGCGCCTCGCCACAGGCCGCGCTGGAACTGGCCGCAGGGCAGCGCATCCTCGTCAACTGCAACAACCCCATCCTGGCATTCCTCATCACCCTGCTGGCGCAGGAGCTAACCCCGGCGCGTTTTCAATCGGCGCTGGCGCAACTTTCCACGCTGCGGCGCGGCAGTGAACGCCTGGAGGAGCACCTTAAATCGCTTTATCTCACCCACTGCGGCAACTGCCGCCGGACAGTGATGGCGCAGTATTTCCTTTACCGCCGCGGTGAAAAAACGCCCCACGCACGCGCCTACGAGTGCCCCGCCTGCGGCGACGGCGGGCAAAAGCCCATCACCGCAGAAGACCTGGAACAACTGGCGGCGCTCCAGCGTTCCTACCCGCTGCACCGCTCGCGCGCGCTGGAACGCGCTTCTACCGGCAGCTCCGACAGCCTCAAGCTGGTGAACGAGGTACTCGACCTGTACCCGGAGCGCGCGCTCTATTTTCTCTTCACGTTGATGAACAAGGTGGAAAGCCTCAGCCCCTCCGCTGAACAGCAGGAGGCCATTGACGCGCTGCTGCTGGCCGTGCTGGATGCCGGACATTCGCTCAACCCCTGGCCGGAGAGCGCCGACCCCCCGCGCAGCCTGTCGCAGCCGGAGGAGTATGTGGAACGCAACCTGTGGCTGGTGATGGAAAGCGCCGGCGCCGAGTGGGCGGCGGCCTGCCGCCCGGCTGCGCTCACGCTGTGGCCGCAGCTGCCGCCGCAGGCCGGGGTAGTGCTGCACCGCGGACGCATGCGCGAACTGGCACAAAAGAAAGGCACACTGGCCCCGGCAGCAATTCTCAGCGTGATCCCGCGCCCGTACGCCGCCTTTTGGACGCTTTCGGCGGTGTGGAGCGCCTGGCTGTGGGGCCGCGAGAGCAGCGCCGGCTACCTGGGCATTTTGGAACGCCGCCGCTTCGACTGGGCCTGGCACAGCGCCGCCCTGCAATCCGCTTTTACCTCGGCGGGGGGCATGCTGGCGCCGGGCAGCCCGGGCATCACGCTGCTGCCGGAACCCTCCACCGGCTTGACCAACGCCGTTTTTCACGCTGCCAGCGCCAGCCAGTGGCGCCTGGACGGACTGGCCGCCTGCGGCGAGGAGATGCCGCTGCAATGCACCTGGAAGGCGCCTGCCCCCGTTGAAGCGAGCGCCAAACATAACCTGCGGCGCATTCTGCGCGACGCCATGCGCCAGCTTTTGATGGAAAGCGGCGAGCCGCAGCCTTACGCACTGCTGCACACGGCCTGCCTGGCGGCACTGATGCAGCACGGCTGCCTGCCGCACGACTTGAAAGAACTGCGCGGCGACCTCCCTGCCGAAGTCAACCGCGAGATCGCGTCCCTTTTTGGCGATGAGAAGTTCCTGCGCCATCTGGGTTCTTCCAGCAGCGACCCGGAGAACGGCCTGTGGTGGCTGGCCGCCTGTGCGGAACTGCCGCCCTCGCTGAGCGACCGCATGGAAGCAGCATTGCTGGAACTGCTGCGCCGGCAGGAACACCTGACGGTTGATGCTGCAATGGAGGCACTCTCCGCCCAATTCCCCGGGCTGCCGGGCATTTCACCACAGGCCGCTGAGGCCGTGCTGGCTTCTTACGCTGCCCCCATTGCCGGCAGCGCGGCATGGCGGCTCAACGAGCACGATGCCGCGCCAAAGCGCAGTTCCGATATCGCCAACATCCAGCGCCTGCTGCGCCAGGCGGCCGCCAAACTGGGATACAGCACCGCCGGCGAAAACCCGCTGGACTTTTTGCAGCACGCCGGCGACGACACCCCCGCCTACCGCCTGCTGGTGGGAGACACGGCACAGGTGGGGCGGCTGGCACGCCTGCCCATGCCGCCGGGATGCCAGTACGTGTACCTCTTCCCCGGCAGCCGCGCCATGCTCATCAAATGGAAGCTCGACCACAACC
>CALCNO010000194.1 GCA_937897615.1 uncultured Anaerolineaceae bacterium | reverse complement strand
GCAAGCCCGGCAAGCTGGAGATCATCCCCTCCAAGCCGCTGGAAACGCAGGGCGACCTGGGGCTGGCCTATACCCCCGGCGTGGCTTACCCGGTGCTGGAGATCGCTGCCGACCCGGCGCTGGCCTACGAGTACACCAACAAGGGGAATCTGGTGGCGGTCATCTCCAACGGCACCGCCATTTTGGGCCTGGGCGACCGCGGCGCGCTGGCGAGCAAGCCGGTGATGGAAGGCAAGGCGGTGCTCTTCAAAAAGTTCGCCGACCTGGACAGCATTGATATTGAGCTGGACGAGCACGACCCGGCGCGCGTGGTGGAGATGATCGCGGCCATTGGAGCGTCCTTTGGCGGCGTCAACCTGGAGGATTTCAAATCCCCGGAGTGCTTTTTCATCGAAAAGGAATTGCAAAAGCGCCTGGACATCCCCGTGTTCCACGATGACCAGCACGGCACGGCCATCATCCTGGGGGCGGCGCTGCTCAACGCGCTGGAGATCAGCGGCAAGAAGATCGACGAGATCAAGCTGGTGTTCTCTGGGGCGGGGGCGGCGGCGCTGGCTTCGGCGGCGCACCTGGTGAAGATCGGCGTGCCGCGGGAGCACATCTGGATGTGCGACATTCACGGCCTGGTGTACCATGGCCGCGCCGAGGAAATGTTCCCGGAGAAGGCAGCTTTTGCGCAGGGCGAGGCGCCGGCCACGCTGGCGCAAACGCTGGAAGGCGCGGATATGTTCATTGGGCTTTCTGCGGCGAATATTGTGACCGGTGAGATGCTGGCGCGCATGCGCCAGGCGCCGGTGATCTTTGCCATGGCCAACCCCGACCCGGAGATCAAATATGAAGTGGCGCGGCAGGCGCGCCCGGACGCGATTCTGGGCACGGGCCGCTCCGATTACCCCAACCAGGTGAACAACCTGCTGGGTTTTCCGTACATCTTCCGCGGGGCGCTGGATGTGCGCGCGCGTGCCATCAACGACGAGATGCAGATCGCTGCCAGCAACGCGCTGGCACGCCTGGCTAAAGAGCCGGTGCCCGCCGAGGTGCTGAAGGCGTACGGGCTGGCGCACCTGGAGTTTGGCAAGGAGTACGTGGTGCCCAAGCCGCTGGACCGGCGCGTGTGCCTGTGGGAAGCCCCCGCGGTGGCCCAGGCGGCAATGGAGAGCGGCGCGGCGCGCCGCCCGCTGGACACGGCGGCCTACCGCCAGGCACTGGCGGCCCGCCTGCACGCCTGAGAGGTCTTGGATGGAGAGATGCCCTGCGGGGCATCTTTTGGGTTAAGGGCGCTTGTAAAGCGCGGGGAGAGGTTGTAAGATAAATCCATCGTTTGGGTGGTGTGGGGGCAATGGAAAGAAGGGTGATTTGTAGATAAAACTGGTTAAAGACACCCAAAACTTGGTTTGGGTAACCAACGACAAGTAGGCAAAAGGAAAATATGAATAAAGAGGAGAAAACAAAAGTAATTCGAACGGTACGGCCCTATGATGAATTTTTTTTATTATCTAAATTTGCCTTAAAGCAAGCTGGGGAACAAAAAGAGTATCTTTACTACTATTGCATTGTCGCAATAGTCTTTTGTGCCTTTTCACTTGAGGCGTATTTAAACCATATAGGTGAAAAATCCTACAATATTTGGGACCCTAAGGATAACCGACTCTCCCCTGATAAAAAATTAACATGTATATCAGAACTAAAAAATTTGGTGATCGATAAGAAAAAAGAACCCTTTTCATACTTTGGGACGATTTTTAAATACCGGGACAGCATTGTCCATAGCAGAACTGAAACAATAAGTAATTGGCAAAAAATAGAAAACAATGAAATCCCAGATATGCCCTTGTTAGCTTGGGAAAAAGAAACAACTCTTGAGAAAGCACAAAAATATTGTGAAAATACACGAGATATGATTGTTTTTCTAAGTAAGGAAATCGAGGATGAGGATTTTCCTTTGGGGGCACCTTCTGAGGCGATGTGGTGTTCAGGTTAATGTGTTTCTAAAGTATGTGAACTAACAGAGATAAGATTCTTTTACACTGGGTTTATTGCTTTCCCCTGATGCACCTTCCCTCCCCTCAACAATAACCAACGCCCCATCAAAAGTGTCTGGCTTTTTCATCACACTTCCGTTAAGACCCTCACCAAAAACCGTAGGGGCGGTTCATGAACCGCCCCTACGAAAATCAAACAACCCCGTTTCCCCTTACATCTCCAGAATCCCGAAGGCGTCTGCGCCCTGTGAAGAGCCGGTGAAGATGTACGGCGCGATGCCGGTTTGCTGCCGGTAGGCGGCCACCACCTGCTCAAAGGCCTGCTGCGCGGCGGCGCTGTCTCTGCCCAGCACGGCCACCGTGCCGCCGGCGCCCCCGCCGGTGATCTTGGCGCCGAAGAGGTCGTGCCCGGCCTGTGCGCGCACCAATTCCACGATCAAGTCCGTCTCGGCGGAACCCAGGCCGCAATCGCTGTAACCCGTGTGCGCGCCGTACATCAGCTCTCCCAGCGCCTGCAGGGTGCTCTCGGCCAGCGGGGCGGCGGCCAGGCGGATCAATTCGTAAAAGGTCTGCACGCGGTAATTCTCTTCCACGGCGTAGCGCGCACAGTTGCGCACCGGGTAGTTCACCTCCGGGCGCACCGGCGTGTAGGGGTCAAAGTGCACCGGGTGGGTCTTGAGGAACTCGGCGCCGCTGAGGGTCTTGGGCAGCGCGTCCTCGTAATCGCGGCGGAAGAGGCTGGGGGAGATGCGCGCCAGGTAGCCATTCCAGCGCGGGTCGGTGTAGCGCGCTAAAATGCCGCTGTCGTCGCGGCGGACGGGCAGGCCTGCCATCTCACAGATCAACTGGTAGCCCATAAAGGTGGCCGCGCGCGCCGATTCGTATTCAATGCCGGCCACCGAGTGGCGCACGCCGGAATCCAGCCCCCAGATACGAAGCCCGTGCGGCAGCCTCACCAGCGGGTGCGGGATGCACGGCTGGCAGGTCATGGGGGTAAAGGAATCCACGTTGCCCATGATGACGGCGAACTGATCCATGATGCCGCTAGCGGATTGGGCGATGGCGTTCTCCACCCACTGCGTCTGCGTGGCCAGTTCAATGCCTTCAATGCGGATGCCGTAGGCGGCGGCGCAGGCCTTCATGCCGGCGGCTTCCAGCGCGGCCGAGGAGCTAACGCCCTTGCCCAGCGGGATGGAAGAATCCAGCAGCATGTTCAGCCCGCTGGCAACGGCCTGCGGGTGTTTCATCTTGAGGTAGTACAGGTTGCCCACCAGGGTGGCGATCCAGTTCTGGTTGGGGTCGGCGTTGATCCAGGCGCGCAGCTCTTCGATGTTGCGCGGGGCGCCGCCGCGGTAGAGGTCTTCCAGGGTGAACTCAACGCGCTCGTGCCAGCCCATGCTGCGCACCGAGGGGTTGACGAGCACAAAGCGCCCGTCTGTGCGCGGCTGCGCGGCAAAGAAGGTGGCCTCGCGGATGGTGGTCTCAAAGACCAGGCCGCCGGTGTAATCGTCGTTGCCGCCCAGCAGATCCAGGCGCCCGGGGGCGCGGCTGATGAAGACTTTGGCGGCGGGGGCGAAGAGGCTGCCGCTGTGCTGGCGGCACAGCTCCACGAACTGCTCAATGCCGGGGGCGAGCTGGGGGTTAATTGCAGGGGAAGCGTTCACACTGGGCTCCTGTAAGAAAAGGTTATGAAATCTATTCTAACAGTTCTTAAAACAATAGTCAATTGATACAAAACGAAACATAAACGGTTGCAAAACAAAACAAAAGCGTGTTATACTAAAACCATCAAAATCTTGGAAAAACGGATGAACCGATCAATCAAAACACGGCAACGTTTTGCATCCTGGCTTGGACTACTTCCTTTCCTCCTCTTCTGCCTGGCGTTTGAGATTGTCCCTGTATTTTTACTGCTCAGGGACAGTCTCTTCACCAGGGCCGGCGAGTTCACCCTCAACAATTACCAGGGGGCGCTGGCGCCGCTTTACCTGCGCTCGTTCTGGAACAGCATCAAACTTTCGGGCATCACGGCCTTCCTCGGCACCACCATTGGCCTGGTGGTGGGCTACGCCATTTACCGCTGGCCCTCGGCGCGCATGAAGGAACTGCTGATCGCGCTCTCAGACGTGACCACCAACTTTGCCGGCGCCCCGCTGGCCTTTGCCTTCATCATCATCCTGGGTTCCAACGGGCTGGTGACGCAATTCTTTCTGCAGTACCTCAACATCAAGCTCTACCCGGATTTCAGCGTTTATTCGCTTTCCGGCCTGATCCTGGCGTACCTGTACTTTCAACTGCCGCTGATGGTGCTGCTGATCATCCCGGCGTTTGGCGGCCTCAAAAAAGAGTGGCGCGAATCCGCCACCAACCTGGGCGCCACCACCTGGCAGTTCTGGTGGAACATCGGCCTGCCCATCCTCACGCCGTCGCTCATCGCCGGCTTTGTGCTGCTGTTTGCCAATGCCTTCGGCGCTTACGCCACCGCCTACACCCTCACGGGTTCCAAACTCTCGCTGGTGACGCTGCAGATCGGCTTCACCATCACCGGCGAGGTGCTGCACGAACCGGGCATCGGGCAGGCGATGGCGATCCTCTCGCTGGTGATCATGGGCGTGTGTATTGCCATCTACCAGGTGGCCACCGGCCGCGCCAGAAAATGGACGAGGAGGTAAGCCATGAGCGCTGAAAAGAAGGCCAGACCGTCTGCCGGGCAGGTGCTCATTGTGGTGCTCTTCGTTGGCTACATGCTGCTGCCGATCATTGCCACTTACATCTTCTCGGTGGCCACGCGCTGGGATCGCACCATCCTGCCGGAAGGCTACTCGCTGGAAGGCTACCAGACCGCGGCGCAGAATCCGTACTTCTTCAAGACCCTGCAAAACTCGCTGGTGCTCTCGCTGGCCTCGGTGGCGGTATCGCTGCTGGTGGTGGTGCCCACGGTGTACTGGGTGCACGCGCGCGTTTACGCCGCCAAGCCGCTCCTGGACCTGCTGATGATCCTGCCGTTTGGCATCCCCGGCGTGGTGCTGGCGCTGGCGCTGGTGCAGGTGTTCAACTTTCAGCCCATTGCGCGCTCGCCGTTCCTGCTGATCGCGGCCACGGTGGTGTACACCATGCCGTTCATGTACCGCTCGGTTTCCAACAACCTGGCAGCCATTGACATTACCACCCTCACCGAAGCGGCGCAGAGCCTGGGCGCCAACACCTTCAATGTGCTGATGCGCGTCATCATCCCCAACATCTTCACGGGCATCCTCAGCGGCAGCCTGCTGGTGTTTGCCACCGTCTTTGCCGAGTTCACCCTGGCGCGGCTGATCGTGGGCGCCGGGTTCAAGACCTTCCCCATGCTGCTGGTGGAGTACACCCGCAAGGATGGCACCATCGCAGCCGGCCTCTCCGTGATCTCCTTTACCATCGCCTGGATCGTTTCGCTGCTGATCCTGTGGGTGAGCGGTAAGGGGTTAAACAAATCGCATGAGCATCTCAGTGCTAGATAAGGACAGAAGCGATGGCATACCTTGAACTTACCAATGTGTCAAAAAATTTCGGCGGCGTTGTTGCGGTCAAGGATTTCAACCTGGCGATCGAAAAAGGGCAGTTGGTGTCTTTCCTCGGCCCGTCTGGCTGCGGCAAGACCACCACGCTGCGCATGATCGCCGGCTTTGAGATCCCCGACGCCGGCACCATCCTGCTGGACAACCAGGATATTTCCAGGGTGGCGCCCAACCAGCGCGGCATCGGCATGGTCTTCCAGTCCTATGCGCTGTTCCCCAACATGACCATTTTGGACAACGTGATGTTTGGCCTGAAGATGCAGCACAAACCCAAACAGGAAGCGCAGCAGATGGCCGAAAAGGTGCTGGAACTGGTGCGCCTGGCAAATACCGCCAAACGCTACCCGCACCAGCTTTCCGGCGGGCAGCAGCAGCGTATTGCCCTGGCGCGGGCGCTGGCCATTCAGCCGCGAGTGCTGCTGCTGGACGAGCCGCTTTCGGCGCTGGATGCCGAGGTGCGCGTGGTGCTGCGCGGCGAGATCCGCCGCATCCAGTCTGACCTGGGCATTACCACCGTGTACGTTACCCACGACCAGGAAGAAGCCCTTTCCATCTCCGACCTGGTGGTGGTGATGAATAACGGCGTCATCGAGCAGGTGGGCACCCCGCAGCAAATTTACCGCAAGCCGGAAACGCGCTTTGTGGCTACCTTCATCGGCACCGCCAACGAGTTCCACGGCGAGGTGGCCGATGCTGCGCATGTGCGCGCCGGCAGCCTTGATATTGCCACGCCCAACGCCGCGGCCCACGCCGCCGGCAAAAAGGTGGTGGTGCTGGTGCGCCCGGAGAATGTGGAAGTCTTTGCGCAAAAACCGGACGCCAAAACCAGCAATGTCATTGAGGGCGTGGTGGATACCATCACCTTCCACGGCGCCATCACGCGCCTGGGCATCAGCACCGGTGAACGCGTGATCACCGCCGATGTGAACGTGGCCGGGCGTGAACTGCTCTCTTACCACCAGAAGATCTGGGTGGGCCTGCGCCCGGAATACTGCCAGGTGATGGCCGAAGACTGAGCCTTATGTATTACATCAACGAGCACGAAGTCATCCTGAACCAACAGGAACAGTTGGAACCCTGGGCAAGCCACGACCGTGTGGTGTACCTTGCAATGAACTTCATCAAGCATTGTCCGGTGGACCCCAAAGTCGGCCTGCCGTGGTACCTGCTGTACTCGTGCTTTTGGACCGACCCGCTGCGCCCCACCATCTGGCCGGATAACCCGGCGGGCAAGTTCGCCTGGGCGGTGGCCACGCTGCTGCGCTACTACCCCTATTCCGGCGACGGCGAGCACATCGCCATTGTGCGCAGCATGCTCGACCGCCTGCTGGAGCATGTGACCCCGGCGCATTACGCCTGGGGCAGTGTGCCGTATGCCTCGGCGCACCCCGGCACGGGGGTGTATTTCGGCGCACGCGCCGATGGCGAGTATGCCACCGAGCCCGACAAAGTGGCCCAGGCCGGCGCTGCCCTGGTGGACTTTTACAAGCTCACCGGCGAAGAACGCTACCTGCACGCCGCCGAAGCCTGCGCGCAAACATTGCTGGCGCACCTGGCCCCCGGCGACGCCGAACACTCGCCGGTGCCCTTCCGCGTGGATGTGCGCGACGGCAGCGTCATCGAGGCCTACACCGCCGACATGGTGCAGCTGCTGCGCCTCTTTGACGGGCTGGCCGGGCTGGGCAAGAGCGGCTATCAGGAGGCGCACCGCAGCGTGCTGGAATGGATACTCCGCTACCCGCTGCGCAACAACTGCTGGAAGGGCTACTTTGAAGACATCCGCCTGGACGCGGAGAACGGCAACCGCGACCAGTTGACCGCGCTGGAAACCGCACGCTACTTCCTCGATCACCCGCAGTACGACCCGGCCCCCGCGCAGACTGTGCCCGGCCTGATCGCCTGGGTGCAGGAGCAGTTGGGCGCGCAGCCTTTCTTTGGCGCCGTGGCGGTGCACGAGCAAAAATACTGCTATCACGTGATGGGCAGCCATACCGCCCGCTTTGCCGCGCTGTGCGCCCTGTGGGGCGAAAAGTCCGGCAACCAGCGCTATGCCGAGATGGCGCGCCGCTCGCTCAACTGGGCTGGCTACATGGCCGACGAGAACGGCTGGGTGCGCGTGGGCACCGACCGCCCGGATTATTACAACCAGTGCTGGTTCACCGATGGCTACTTCGATTACGTTCCGCATTTTATTGACGTGATGTCTTGCCTGCCGGAACTGGCCCCCGCCGACAGCGACCGCCTGCTGCGTGCTTCCGGCGTGGTCAAAGACATCAGCTACCAGCCGTACCACATCAGCTACGCCACGTTTGAAGAAAGCGGCAGCGAGCGCCTCAAGCTCACTTTTGAGCCGGTGGCCGTGCTCTCAGGCGATGAAGAATTACCGCGTCAGTCACTTCCCGGCGCCCCGCAGGGATGGGCGTTCGATAAAACCACACGACTTTTGCACGTCAATCATCCGCACGCCCGGGTAACCATCCTGGGCAGAGGAAGGTGAAAGTTTCTTCTTTGCACCGTGAGATTGGCCAAAGAGGAAGGAGGTGGAAGTTCGCAAGTACGGTATTGGTCACAAGGAGCCTGCCTGTTGGCGCTCCATCCTATTTTTTTCATCTCTTCAAGGAGGAAATATGTCTCGCAAGTTGTTCATGATCGTAAGCGCAGTTTTGATGCTCAGCCTCGTGCTGGCGGCATGTGCCAAGCCCACCGCGGCGCCCACGGCTGCCCCCACCGAAGCCCCCGTTGTAACCGAAGCCCCCACCGAAGCCCCCACGGTTGACCCGATGGTGCAGATGGAAGCCAACGCCAAGACCGAAGGCACCATCATCTCTTACGGCCTGCCCGATGACTGGGTGAACTACGGCGGTATGTGGCAGCTCTACACCGAGAAGTACGGCATCACCCACGCCGATACCGATATGTCCAGTGGCGAGATCCTGGCCGCCCTGCGTGCCGAAGCCTCTGCCCCCGTTGCAGACATCACCGACCTCGGCCTCAACTTTGCCAAAGTGGTCAACGACGAGAGCCTGTCTCAGGCTTACAAGAACGCCTACTGGGATGAGATCCCCGATTACGCCAAGGACCCGGATGGCCGCTGGGCCGCCGCCTACTGGGGCGCCATCGCTTTCACCGTCAATGCCGATATTGTCCCCAACGTCCCCCAGACCTGGCAGGACCTGCTCAAACCTGAGTATCAGGACACCATCTGCATGAAGGACCCGCGCGAATCCGCTACCGCCAACATGGTGGTGCTGGCCGCCGCGTACGCCAATGGCGGCGATGAGACCAACCCGCAGCCGGGTGTTGACTTCTTCAAACAATTGATCGATGCCGGCCAACTGCGCGCAGTTGCCCCCAGCACCTCCACCATCGAAAAGGGCGAATGCCCCATCTCGCTCTTCTGGGACTTTGACGGCCTGAGCAAGAAGGAATCGCTGGGTATGAACCTGGTCACCGTGATCCCCTCCGACGGCACCGTTGCCGGCCTGTACATCCAGTTCATCACCGCCGGCGCCCCGCACCCCAATGCCGCCAAGTTGATGCTCGAACTGGAATACTCTGACGAAGGCCAGTTGGCTTACGCCCAGGGCTTTGTCCACCCGATCCGCGAGAGTGTTGTGCTCCCCGCCGACCTGCTGGCCAAGTTCCCGCCCGCCGATGCCTACAAGTCTGTGGTCTTCCCCAAGGACTTTGCCGCGCTCGCTGATGCCGCCACCAAGATCTCCGATGGCTGGAATCTGATCGCAAAATAATCTCCTTCCAATTCCGGAGGGCAGGCAACTGCCCTCCAACCCGCAATCATTTTTTATTTCTTTACAAGGAGAACAGAAATGTCAAGTACAGGTGAACAAATCAGATTAGCCAGGCTTTTTGATGGCAGCGAGAACGTGGTCATTGTGGCCGTGGATCATGGGTTGTATTTTGGACCGCTGCCCGGTATGATCAATTTGCCGTCCGTCATTGACGGCATCAAGGGCGCCGATGGCATCCTGATGAGTCCGGGCATGCCCGCGCACTGCCATCAGGTCTTCAACGGGCGCACCTCGCCGCGCCTCATCATCCGCCTCAACTGGGCGCCCAACTACGCCGCACAGTGGAAGTACAGCCACTCGCACAGCGTGTTCATGACCTCCGTTGAAGGCGCAGTGCAGGAAGGCGCCGATATGGTCATCGGCAGCCTGACCCTCAAGAACCCCGAAGAAGCCGAGGATGCGCAGAACGTGGAAGTGTTTGCCGAGTGCGTGGCGCAGAAGAAGGCGCTGGGCATCCCCATGATCGGCGAGGTCTACCCCACCGGCGGCGACGACACCAAACCGGAAGACCTGCAGGATCACATCTACATTGGTTGCCGCATGGCCGCCGAGCTGGGCGCCGATATGGTCAAGACCTTCTACACCGGCCCCAAGTTTGAAGACATCACCAAAGCCACCCCCGTGCCCGTGCTGGCGCTGGGCGCCAAGAAGACCCCGCGCGAGATCGATGCGCTGCACCTGGCCGCCGATGCGGTACGCGCCGGCGCCCGCGGCATCGTCTTTGGCCGCAATGTTTTGCAGGCCAAATCGCCCGAAAAGTTCCTGGATGCGCTCAAGGAGATCGTCAAAGCGCACAAAGACCCCGAAGCAGTTGCAGTAAAATTTGGACTTCAATAAGATGAAATTTGTACTGGCACTTGACCTGGGAACGACATCCGTAAAAGCCGGCCTGTTCGATGAGCAGGGCGCCTGCCTGGCTACCGCCACGCGCGAGTACCAGCTGCTGACGCCGCAGGCAGACCAGGCCGAACTGGATGCCGAAACCTACTGGCAGGCCTCGGTGGAGGGGGTGCGCTCGGTGCTGCGCCAAAGCGCGGTGCCGGCGGCGCAGGTGGCCGGTGTGGCCGTCTCCAGCCAGGGCGAAACGCTGATCGCGGTGGACCCGCAGGGCCGCCCGCTGCGCAACGCCATCGTGTGGATGGACAACCGCGCCGTGCAGGAGGCCGAAGACCTTAAAGCCCGGCTGGGCGCCCAGGTCTATGCCCGTACCGGCATCCCGGAGGTGGTTCCCACCTGGCCGGCATGCAAGATGCTGTGGCTCAAGCGCAACGAACCCGCCACCTGGCAGCAGGTGGGGCGCTTTTTGCTGCTGCAGGATTTTATCGTCTACCGCCTGAGCGGGCGCATGGTCACCGACGGCTCCATCAGCTGCACCACCATGCTCTACGACATCCAAACGCAGCAGTGGTGGCCGCCCGCGCTGGAAGCGGTGGGCATTACCCCGCGCCTGCTGCCGGAGATTCTGGCGCCGGGCGCCGTGGCCGGCACGCTCAGCGCGGCGGCAGCCGCAGAGCTGGGCCTGCCGCAAACACTGAAGGTGGTGTGCGGCGGCATGGATCAGTGCGTGGGCGCCATTGGCGCCGGCAACATTGACGAAGGCACCGTCTCTGAGACCACCGGGGCCGCCCTGGCCATGCAGGTGAGCCTGCGCCAGGCCCCCGCAGACGCCGGCGGTACGCCCGTTTACGTGCACAGCGTGCCGGGGCGCTACCTGCTGGTGCCGGTTTGCCCCACTGCCGGCATGGCCTATAAGTGGTTCAAGGATCACTTTATCCCGGCGGAAACGCCCGATCCTTACGATTACATGAACGACCTCGCCGAGAAGGTTCCCGCCGGCTGCGACGGCCTGACGATGCTGCCGCACCTGATGGGCGCCTTCAGCCCGGCCAGCAACCCGGCCGCGCGCGGCTCTTTTACCGGCTTCACCCTCAGCCACGGCGTGGGGCACTTTGCCCGCGCCATCCAGGAGGCGGTGGCCTTTTTGCTGCGCCAGAACCTGGACGCCATTGAGGCGCTCGGCCTGCACATTGCCGAGGTGCGCACCAGCGGAGGCGCTTCGCGCAGCCGCCTGTGGAACCAGATCAAGGCCGATGTGTGCGCGCGCCCCATCCGCCGGCTGCAAAACCCGGATACCGGGCTGGTGGGCGATGCCATTCTGGCAGGGGTGGCCTGCGGGCTGTTCCCCTCCATTGAGCACGGCTGCCGCCTGTTCGTCCATCTGGAGGAGCAGTTCCAGCCTTCGGCGGGCACGCTGCAATACGATGCGTTTTACCGGCGCTATCTGGCGCTGGATGAAAATTTGAAGGATTACTTTATCAAGCAGTTTTCAGCCTGATTATTTAACCCAAGGAGCGAAGCATGAAAGCAAAGGTTGGCGTACTGGTACTGGCACTTCTGGAAGACGACTATAACAAGACCGCGCATGTGCGCCCCATGGCGCAGCGCGTTGCCGATAAGATCGGCGGCATCATCGGGCGCTTTGCCGATACGGTGTGCCCCAAGCTGGTGGAGACCGAAGCGCAGGCCGAGGCCGCTGCCGCGCAGTTCAACGCTGCCGGGGTAGACCTCATCATCGCCGTAGAAGTGGCCTACACCAAGGGCATTGTGCCCACGCGCTGCTTCCTTAACACCACGGCGCCGGTGCTGGTGTGGAACACGCAGGAGATCGAAGCCCTGCCCGAAGACGCCGACTTTGACCTCATCATGGTCAATTCCGGCATGTGCGGCGTGCCGGAGATGACCTCCGCGCTGTTGCGCATGGGCAAGCCCTTCTGGATGGTCACCTCGCTGATGAACGACCCCAAGGGCCACGCCAAACTGGAACGCTACATCAAGGCCGCCGGCGTGGTGCGCCGCCTGAAGACCGCGCGCATCGCCATTGCCGGCCACGCCTTTGAAGGCATGACCGACCTGATGGTGGATCAGCTCAGCCTGCGCCAGTACGTGGGGCCGGTGTGCTGGCCGGTGGAACCGGAGAAGGTCTCGCTGGCGATGGTGGGCATGGAGCAGGCGCGCGTGGACGCGCTGATGAAGCAGGAACGCGCCCGCTACAAGGTGGAAATGGACGACAAACTCTTTGAGATGTCTTGCCGCCTGGCGCTGGCGCTGGAGCAGGTGATGCGCGACGACCATTTTGACGCGCTGGCTTCCTTCGACCAGGTATGGCTGCCCGACCCGCGCGTGGGCATCATCCCGTCTTACGGCACGGGGCGCCTGTGCGAGATCGGCATCCCCACCTCCACCGAGGCCGACATCACCACCCTCACCGCCATGCTCATTTTGCAGGAACTCACCGGGCAGGCCACCTTCCTGGAAAACTACATCATCGATTACAAGCAGGACGCGATGATCCTCTCGCACGACGGGCACGGCAACCCGGCGCTGGCCGAAAAGGCCGCCGAAGTGGCCATCAAGCACAGCATCTACTACCAGGGCGTCAACGGCTTTGGCGCGGGCTTTGAGTTTGCCTATGCCCCCGGCCCGGTGACCAACCTCTCGCTGGTGCCAATGGGCGGCAGCAAGTGGCGCTTGGTCATCTCCGAAGGCGAGGCCATGCGCATTAAACCGCGCCCGGTTTCCGCCCCGCAGATGCTCTTCAAGCCCAAGAACCTCAAGATCACCGACTGGTGCGATGCCTGGTGCAAAGCCGGTTCGCCGCACCACATGGCGCTGGCCTACGGACACCTGGCCGAGGAGATTAAGATCTATGCGGAACTCGCCGGCCTGGAAGTGGTGGAAGTATAATCAACCTTTGAGGATGCTTTTTGGCGATTTTGCCCAGGAGGAAATATGAGTGCAGGCGTTCCATTTTCGGATCAGGTCTTTGCAAACGGCAGAACCCCGCTGGCGGGGGACCCTGCCAGCGCCCAGGATCATTCTGCGCTTGAAAGGCGCTCCATGATCGCACAGATGGTGACCGAACGCGGCGTGGTGTACGTGGCAGACCTGGTGGCGCGCTTTAAGGTCACCGAGACCTCCATCCGCCGCGACCTGACCCTGCTGGAAGAAGCCGGGCGCCTCAAACGCATTCACGGCGGCGCAGTGCAGAGTTCCGGCAACGTGCGCTCAGATTCCTTCAGCGAGAAGGTGCGCCTGCACAACAGCGCCAAACAGCGCATTGGCAAGGCCGCCGCTGAACTCATCAAACCCAAAGACATCCTTGTGCTGGATTCTGGCACCACCACTTTGCAGATCGTCAAACAAATCTCTGAAGACCTGCGGCAGGGAACCACCATCACCCTGGTGACCAATTCCCTGCCGATCTCGCAGGAGGTGCTGGCCTGGCCTTCACCCAACCTGATCGTGCTGGGCGGCATTTACCTGCCGGATTACCAGGCCACCGCCGGCCCGCAGACCCTGCATCAACTGAATGAGCTCACCGCCGACTGCGTCTTTTTGGGCACCGATGGGCTGACGCTCAACGGCGGGGTGACCACCGCCAACATCCTGATGGCCGAGGTGGACCGCCTGATGGTGGAACGCTCGCGCAAGGCGGTGCTGGTCACCGATAGCAGCAAGTTCGGGCGCATTGGCTTTGTGCCCGCCGCCGCACTCACGCGCTTCCAGATGGTCATCACCGATACCGACGCCCCCGCCGACATGGTTGCGCAGATCAGAGACCTGGGCGTGGAAGTGCGCCTGGTCTAGCGTATGCCCGCAGCGTTCAGCGTAACTGCGCCGTTCTTTGAAATTGGCCCCAAAGCCTATCTCTACGGAGATGCGGTGGTGGCGCTGGCGCAGGCCGCCGATGCACTGGCCGCCGAATACCGCGTGCAGGTCTTCTTTACGCCGCAGGCGGTGGACCTGTACCGCGTGGCGCATGCCACCCAAAACCTGTGCGTTTTTGCTCAGCACATGGATGCGCTGCCGGTGGGGCGCGGCATTGGCGCCACCCTGCCGGAGGCGGTGGCCGCTGCCGGGGCAAAGGGGGTGCTGCTGAACCACGCCGAGAGACCCTTGCCGCTGGCCTTGATCGACCTGACGATGCAGCGCGCCCGCGAGGTGGGCCTGGCCACGATGGTGTGCGCCGGCAACCTGGAAGAAACGCGGCAGATCGCCGCGCTGGCGCCGCAGGTGCTGCTGGCCGAGGCGCCGGAATTGATCGGCACCGGCAAACGCGAAGACGACGATGCGCAGGCGATCCGGCGCATCAACGAGGAAGTGCGGCGCATTGCCCCGCAGGTGAAGGTGCTGCACGGCGCGGGCATCACCGATGAGCAGGATGTGTACCGCATCATGCTGGCGGGCGCCGAGGGCACGGGTTCCACCAGCGGCATCCTCAAGGCCGCCGACCCGTACCGTATGATGGAAAAGATGATCCGTGCCGTCAGGCAGGGATGGGACGAAACTCACGCTTAAGGAAGAACGCATGGCTACTTATCACGATTTTTTCAAGATTCAGTCTGACCGCCGCCCCACCTTTGAGGATGTGACCGAAAGGGTGGAAAAGGTGCTGGCGGATTCGAAGATGCAGGAAGGCATCCTGGTGGTGTACTCGCAGCATACCACGTGCAGCGTGCTCATCCAGGAGGCCGCCGACGATGTGAACTACTGGGGCACCGAGCTGCTGATGCAGGACCTGGTGAACGTGCTGGAGAAGATCATCCCCACCTGCCGCACCGAGGGGCAGTACCTGCACCCCGGGCCGATGCACATCCGCGCGGCGGCCGGGCGCCAGGAAGAGGCTTTTTGGTCGCTCAACACCGATGCGCATTTGCGCTCTGTGCTGATGGGGCGCTCGGTGACCATCCCGGTGCAGGAGGGCAAGCTGCTGCTGGGCGAGTTTGGGCGCATCTACTTTGCCGACTTTGACCAGGTGCGTGCGCG
>CALCNO010000193.1 GCA_937897615.1 uncultured Anaerolineaceae bacterium | reverse complement strand
TCCAGCGCCGCCAGCGGTTCATCCAGCAAGAGCAAGCGTGGCCTGGCTGCCAGCGAGCGCGCCAGCGCCACCCGTTGCTGCTCGCCGCCGGAAAGCTCTGCCACGGAACGCTGCGCAAACGCCCCCATGTTCACCTTTTCCAGTGCCTGCGCCACCTGCTGCGTAATTTCGGTTTTGGACAGGCGCTGCATCTCCAGCCCAAAGGCCACGTTCTCGGCCACATTGCGGTGCGGGAAAAGCGCATAATCCTGGAACATCAGCCCAAAGCGGCGCAAGTGGGTTGGCAGCGCGGCAATATCCGCCCCATCCCACAGCACCCGGCCAGCATCGGCGCTTTCCAACCCGGTGATGATGCGCAGCAGGGTGCTCTTGCCGCTGCCGGAACGCCCCAACAGGCACAGGATCTCGCCATCGCTCACCGCCAGCGAGAGGCCGTTTAGTAAGGGGTCGCCGTCATAATGTTTGACGATCTTCTCAACAGTCAGTCTTTCCATCTTGCTCCTAGTAATCCTGCCGGCCGCGCAGAGGAATGCGCTCGATCAACGCCATCGAAAGGATGCAAAGCAGCATCAAAATGGAGGCCATTGCCAGCGCTTGCCCGTAATTGGTCTCGCCGGGCAGCGAAAGATAGCGATAGATCGCCACCGGCAGCGTGGGCAGGTCTGGCCGCGCCAGAAAAGAAGTGGCGCCAAATTCTCCGAGCGAAATGGCAAAGGCGTAAAGCCCGCCGATCACGGCTGCCTGGCTGATGATGGGCGCCTCTACATGCCGCCACACCCGCCACGGTGACGCCCCCAGCACACCTGCCGCATCCTTGAGGTTGCGCGGAACGGAAAGCAGCACCGGCGCAACCGTGCGCAGCACAAACGGGAAGGCTACCAGTGTGTGCGCAATGGGAATGAGCAGCGGGAAAGAGGCTACATCCAGCGGCGGCTTGCGAAAGGTGATGAGAAACCCCAGCCCCAGCGTCACCGCCGAAGTGCCCAGCGGCAGCATGATCAGCGCATCGATCCATTTGCGCAGGCGCACCGACCAGGTTTGGGCATAGGCGGTGGCAATCCCCAGCGCCAGTGCCAGCAGCGCCGTCAGCAGGGCAAAACCCAGCGAGTTCAATGCCGCACGCACCGGCGGTACGTAAAAGTACGAGCCGCGCTGGTTGACGAACAATCCGGCATAGTTTGCCACGGTTAAGCGGCTGGCGCCGGAAGCCACATCATAGGCCAGCAAGGAGCGCATCACCAGCGAGAGCAGCGGCGTCAAAAAGAAGAGCAGCAAAAAGAGAATGCTTACCCCCACAAAGATCGCCTGCCGCGCTCCGGCGGGCCGGGCTGCCTGTACCCCATGCCCGGGGCGCAGGGCCAGCGCACGCCGCGCATTGATCCTGGCATACACCACAGACACGCCAATGGTGCACGCCAGTTGGATCACAGAGAGGATGCCCGCCATGCGCAGGTTCAACATCGAGAGCGTCTGAGTGTAGATTTCGGTCTCCAGCGTGGCATAACCCGGCCCACCTAAAAGCAGGATCACGCCAAAGCTGGTAAAGTCGAACAGGAACACCAACAGGGCGGCGGCCAGCAGTGAGGGACGCAGCAACGGCAGCGTCACCTTCCAAAAAACTTGCAGCGGCGAGCCGCCCAGTACCCTGGCGGCACCGCGGATGTTCTCGTCCAGCGCAGACCAGGCCCCGCCCACCACGCGGATGAGGATGGAAGTGTTGTAAAACACATGCGCCAGCAGGATCGCCCCCAGCGTGTTCAGCAGCAAAATGGGAGGAACGGTAAGCTGGAAGAGCCTCATCAGCAGCAGGTTCAGCCAGCCATGTGGGCCGGCCAGGGCATTAAATCCCGCTGCCACCACCACAGTTGGCAGGATGAACGGCACCGTAACCAGCAGGCGCAAAGCCCTCCTGCCCGGAAAGTTAAAGTGGCTAAAGATATACGCCGCCGGCAGGCCCAGCGCCAGCGTCAGCAGCGTGGAAAGCAGTGCCTGCCACAGGGTGAAACCCAGCGGCTTCAAGATGGAGGGCAAAGAAACCGTCCCGCTGCTGGATGCCATCACTGCCAGGATTCTCGCCAGCGGCAGCAAAAAGAACAGCGCCAGGAACGCCAACGGAACCAGCCACAGCAGGTGGCGCAGCAAGCGCGGTGCCGTGCGCAAACTCACTTGAACATCACCTCGGTCCACGCCTGGATCCATTTTTCGCGGTTGGCGTCAATCAGCGCAGGGTCCAGCGTCACGGGTGCGGAGGCAGTTTGCGCATACAGGGTAAAGGCCTCCGGCAGCTGCGCCTGGCTGTTCACCGGGTAAACGAACATCTGCAACGGCACATCCTGCTGGAAATCCACGCCCAGCATAAAATCTACAAATTGCTGTGCCAGCTTGAGGTGCTGGGTGCCTTTCAGAATGCCCACAAACTCCACCTGGCGGTAGCACATCCCCGCCGCGGTGATGGAGGC
>CALCNO010000192.1 GCA_937897615.1 uncultured Anaerolineaceae bacterium | reverse complement strand
TGGAAATTCCGGTGAAATCGCACACACAATCCGGACTTATTCGCACAGTGAAGGAGAAGAAAAACTGGCTAAAAATATTCTACACTAAGTGTGCGAAATGGCGCGGAATCCTCGGATCTTTCTTTGGGAATCTCCAAGCAGTGAGAGTCGATAAGCATTGTGAACCGTGCGGTCAAGGATGGCGTCCGCCAGAGTGGGGTCTGGAAATCTGGAATGCCAATCAGAAATAGGAACTTGCGAAACAATGATCGTGGCAGATTTTCCAAAACGATCGTCAAAAACCTCAAGCAGATCTTGAGCTGAAGAGGGTTGAATAGGGTCGCGCATCCAATCATCGAGAATGAGCACGTCAGATTTAGAGATGGATCGCAAGAAATTGAGATACGAACCATCTTGGCGGGCATGTTCGAGGGTGAATAAGAATCTGGCCGTATGAAGATAATGGACAGAATACCCCATTCTGCAGGCAGCAGTGCCAAAGGCACAAGCCAGGAATGATTTACCCGTTCCAGTGGCACCACTGATGATCATGTTAAGTGCTTTATCGATCCAGTTGCACTGAGAGAGTTCAAGGATTAGCCGCCTCTCTAGGCCACGGTCAGTAGAGAAGTCCAATTCTTCGATTGAAGCGCGCATTGGAAAGTTCGCCAATTTAATACGATACTTCGTCCGATGATCCAAGCGGCGAGCACATTCCATATCCACCAATAACAATAACCGTTCCTCAAAAGACAATTCAATGTATTGTGGATTAGAAAGCTGCTCTTGCAGACCGTCTCGGAAGGCCGGTAAGCGAAGTTGTTGAAGTTTATCCATCAGGGTTTGGGAGATCATGAGAGACACCTTTCTTGATAATATTCAGCGCCGCGGATATTTTCGTGTACAGGGAGTGCTTCTATCGTCTGTGAGGTTGGCTGTTTTTGGAGGAAGATCAATTCTTGCTCCAGTGTTTTGCAAGAAAAAACCTTGGATTCATAGATGATCTGGCAAGCTGTTTCCATATTGGCAGAGCTAAACTTTCTTGCCAGTTTAAGAATACCCAGGCAGGTGCGATAGGCTTGTTCAGGATAGTTTCGTGAATGCAAAGTGGCTTGGATCAATGTAAAGGTATGTGGGCCAATCTTGCCTGCCCACTCCACCAACTTGTCCGAGTTGATCTCATTCATGAACTGGTGATTCTCTGGCATGTGCGCTCGCAGCGTTGTGTAGCGGGCTTTGCGATAGTTTCTCTGATGAATCGCCACAGATTTACCTTGATGGAAGATTTCCACCATCTTTTCGGTTGCTCGAATATGTACCTTCTGATGAATCAGGTGAAAGGGAACAGAGTACAGGTGATCTTCAAACTCAACATGGTAATCAATATGAACAGTGGCTGTTTTCCATTCTGCATATTCATAG
Organism: uncultured Anaerolineaceae bacterium; assembly: GCA_937897615.1. GTDB lineage: Bacteria > Chloroflexota > Anaerolineae > Anaerolineales > Anaerolineaceae > UBA6107. The sequence continues at coordinate 517 of CALCNO010000192.1, read as the reverse complement.
GGTCTTTCGGGCAATGGACGTAGATTTGGTTGGTCTATTGCTTCAAACTCCTGTCGGCGTGATTGTCCCGGCCCCTGCATTACCCGGTTATTCAACACTTCTAGTTGCTCTCGAATGGCCGTCTGTACTTCGTGGAGACTAAAGAATTGGCGTTTCCGCAATGGAGCGATAACCCAGCGTTCCACATTTTGAACTCCGTTTTCTACAGCCCCCTTGTCCTTCGGTTTCTTCACCCTTGCTGGCAATACTGCAAATTTGTAGTATTCTGCCAAGTCTTGATAGGCTAGATTCACACCCGGCTCATAATAATTGGGCTTGGTGATTCCGGTCTTCAGGTTATCGGGGACAACGATCTTTACTACTCCGCCAAAATACTCGAAAGCCCTTGCATGCCCTTTATTCCAGTTTTTCTGATCCTCTTTCAGTTGAGCTTCTGCATAAAGATAATTACTGGCTGGTAACGTGGCCACAAAGACAGAAAGCTTGATGATCTCACCGGTCTCTGGATCAATCATTT
>CALCNO010000191.1 GCA_937897615.1 uncultured Anaerolineaceae bacterium | reverse complement strand
GCTGAGGGGATTGCCCCGTACGTGCATGCGGGCATGGTGGTGGTGCTGGAATCCAGCACCTACCCCGGCACCACGCGCGAACTGGTGCTGCCCACCCTCACCGAAAAAAGCGGATTGAAGGTCGGCGAAGATATTTTTGTGGCCTTTTCTCCTGAGCGGGTGGACCCCGGGCGCGAGGACTGGACTACCAAGAACACCCCCAAAGTGATCGGCGGCATGACCGAGACCTGCACCGAGGTCTCCGCTGCCTGGTACAGCCAGGCGCTGGATAAGGTGGTGCCGGTTTCTTCCACCGAAGTAGCCGAAATGGCCAAACTGCTGGAAAACACCTTCCGCATGATCAACATTGGCTTTGTCAACGAGCTGGCGATTATGTGCAACCGCCTGGGCGTGGATGTGTGGGAAGTGATCGAGGCGGCCGCCACCAAACCCTTTGGCTTTATGAAGTTCTTGCCGGGGCCGGGCCTGGGCGGGCATTGTATTCCCATCGATCCGCTGTATCTTTCGTGGAAGCTGCGCTCATTGAATTACACCGCGCGCTTTATCGAACTGGCTTCGGAGATCAACACCAACATGCCGCGCTTTGTGCTGAGCAAAGTGCAGGATGCGCTCAATGACCATCAAAAGCCACTCAAGGGCAGCCAGGTACTGGTGCTGGGCGCGGCCTATAAGCCGGATATCGACGATCTGCGCGAATCGCCGGCGATTGATGTGATCCGCCTGCTGCAGCAAAAAGGCGCCAATGTCACTTACCACGATCCGTACATCCCCCAGATCCACCATGACGACTGGACGATCAGTTCGATCAAGGACCTGTCTGCTGGTATCAAGTCCGCGGATTGCGTGGTTATTGTCACCAATCACAAGGTTTATGATTACGCGGCGCTGCTGCGCGACGCCAAACTGATCGTGGACACGCGCAATGCCCTGGGCGCTGCCGGCAGGAATAATCCCAAGGTGATACGGCTTTAACATGGCAAAATATCTGGTAACCGGTGCGGCAGGATTCATTGCCCGGCGGCTGATCGAGCAGCTTGCCTGCCGTGGCGATGAAGTGGTGGGCATTGACAACCTCAACGATGCCTACGATGTGCGCCTCAAACTGTGGCGTGTGGAGTACCTTAAAAAGTTCCCGGCATTCACTTTCATCAAAGATGATTTGTGCCGCCCCGGCATGTTTGCCGATCTGGCAAAAGCGCACACAGGTTTTGACGCGGTCATCCACCTGGCGGCCAGAGCAGGCGTGCGCCAGGCGGTTGAAATCCCCCACGTGTATTTGGAGACCAATTCCAACGGTACTTTGAATGTGCTCGAGTGGTGCCGCAATACAGGAGTTGGCAAGCTGATCATGGCATCCACCTCTTCCATTTACGGCGCCAACCCGCCCTTGCCCACGCCCGAGACGGCGGATTCCAGCCATCCGCTGCAAATCTATGCCGCCAGCAAAAAAGGTGCCGAGGCGATGGTGCACGTTTATCATCATTTGTTCGGGCTGGATACCACGGTCTTTCGCTTCTTTACCGTCTATGGGCCGGCCGGCCGGCCGGATATGGTAATGTTCCGCTTCTGCCAGTGGGTGGCAGAGGGCAAAACTGTAAGGGTCACCGGTGATGGCACGCAGATGCGCGGCTTTACCTATGTGGACGATATCGTCAGCGGGCTGCTGGCCGGGCTAAAACCTGTCGGCTACGAGATCATCAACCTGGGCGGCCACGAAACCATCACCATCAACGACCTGCTCGCAAAGATCGAGGAGCGCGTTGGCAAAAAAGCGCGTGTGGAATACATTGAGAAACACCCGGCCGATGCCGATGCCAACTGGGCCGATGTGAGCAAAGCCAAGGTCTTGCTAGGTTGGGAGCCAAAGGTGTCTTTGGATGAGGGCATTACCAACCTGGTTAACTGGTACATGGAGCAGCGCGCCTGGGCCAGCCAGGTATTGACCCCATGAAACAGCTTTTTGACCGCCTGAAGACGTTTTTGCAACAAGATCCCCTGCTAACGCGCGTTCTCAAGAATAGTGGTTATTTGCTTAGCGCCACCACCATTGGCATGGTACTGAGTTTTGCACAGGGTGTGCTGGCGGCGCGTTTGCTGGGATTGACGGCCTTTGGGGTGATTGGCCTGGTGACGACGGTGGTGACCACGGTTAACCGCTTGTTCTCTTTCCGCATGGGGGAATTTGTCATCCGCTTTTTTGGCAAAGAAATGGCTGAAAAGAAACTGGAAGCGGCTGGCATCGCCATTAAGACCGCTTTTATGATCGAGGGCTTCACATCCATTCTGGCATTTATCTGCCTCTGGCTGGTAGCGCCGCTGGGGGCGCAGCTCTTTGTTAAAGACCCCGCCACAACCGGGGTAATTCGTTTGTTTGGCCTTGCCATTCTGGCGAACATCACCACCGAATCTGCCACCGGTGTGCTGCAGGTGACCAACCAGTTTAAAAAGCAGGCGGTGATTAATTTAGTTAGTTCGATTGTTACCTTAGCTATCATCACTGTAGCTTTTATCCTCAAAGGTGATTTGTTATTTGTCTTGTGGGCCTATATTGCCGGTAAGTTTATTGTGGGCTTGGGGCCAATTCTGCTGGCGTGGCTGAGCCTGCAGCGCGAATTGGGTGCAGGGTGGTGGCGTACGCGTTACCGTAAACCACAATCTTTCAGAGAGATGCTCAAGTTTGGTTTCAGCACCAATCTGAGTGCCACCATCAAGCTGCTGGTGAGCGAGAGTGAGCTGCTCTGGGTGGGGTTCTTCCTGAACTCCGAAGCGGCCGGCTTGTACAAAATCGCCATGACCATTGTGAATCCACTGATGATGCCGATCACTCCGATGATTGACACTACTTTCCCGGAATTGGCGCGCAGCGTGGTCTTGAAAAAATGGAATGACTTAAAGCGCCTGCTGCGCCGTACCACCCTGATCGCTGCCGCCTGGACTGGTTTTGTGGTGCTGGGCATGGCAATTTTTGGAAAGTGGATCATCCGCATTGCCTACACCGAGCCATTCGTCCCGGCTTATTCTGCTATGATGATCCTGCTGGTGGGTTCTGGCTTTTCAACCATCTTTTTTTGGAACCGCAAATTGCTGCTGGCCTTTGGCAAGGCGAACATCCCTTTGCTGATTCTGGCCGCAGCTGCAGCCCTCAAGGTGGGGTTATCCTTCTGGCTGGTGCCGGCTTATGGCATCAACGCCGAGGCCTGGCTGCTTTCCGGCAACTTTATCCTTTCGGTGGGCTTGATGGTGTTCATCGGCCTGGGGATGGTGCGTAAGGGGATGCAGGAAGTTCCTGCAGAGGCGGCATGAAGATCGCGTATGTTTCGGCGGCGGTGATCCCCTCCTGGACGGCCAACAGCGTGCAGGTGATGAAGGTTTGCCAGGCGCTGCTCCAGAACGGCGAAGAAGTGACGCTGTATGTGCCCGGGAGCGATGTTACTGCCTGGGAGAAACTGGCAGCGCATTATGGCGTTGCCGAACGCTTTCCCGTCCGCTGGGTGAAGTTTGTTCCTGCGTTTAAAAAGATTGACTTTGTGCTTTCCGCGTTGCGCCTCGCCAAACGGCAGCAAGCAGATTTGGTCTACACACGCCTGCTCTGGGCAGCGGTGCTGGCACAGTTTCGGGGATTCCCGGTGATCCTGGAGGTCCACGACCGGCCGGTTGGGCGCATGGGCGTGCGCCTCTTAAAGCGTTTTATGCGCGGGCGTGGCGAGAAACTTCTTGTGCTCATTACGCATTCTTTGCAGCACATCCTTGAAAGTGAATACTCACTCAGTTTCAGGCCGGAGGAATTGTTGATTGCTCCTGATGGTGTGGACCTGGAGCGCTATCGCGTGCGCCTGACCGCGCCGCAAGCGCGCCAGCAACTGGGGCTGGCCGAGGGCCTTACAGCAGTGTACAGCGGCGGCTTTTACGAAGGGCGCGGCCTGGAAACGCTGCTGGAACTGGCGCGCAGTTTCCCACAGGTCAATTTTGTCTGGGTGGGTGGCCGCGCAGATGTGGTGGCTAAATGGCAGGAACGCATTGCTGCCGAAAAGCTCGGCAACGTCCGCCTCACCGGCTTTGTGGAGAACCAAAAATTACCCGTCTACCAGATGGCTGCTGACGTGCTGTTGATGCCTTACGGCAAGGTGATTGCGGGCAGCAGCGGCGGCAACATCGCCCGGGTCTCCAGCCCGATGAAAATGTTTGAGTACATGGCTTCTGGCCGAGCCATCCTCACCAGCGAGCTGCCGGTGCTGCGCGAGGTGCTTACCGACGACAATGCGGCCTTTTACGCACCGGAGGATATGGCAGACCTGAACGCCAGGTTCGCCGCATTACTGAGCGATAAAGTCCGGCGCGAAAAACTGGCGCAGCAGGCACTGAAGGATGTGCAGGCCTACTCCTGGCAGCAACGTATGAAAACGATCATTTCTGCAATGGAAATAAGACGATGAATCAGAAAAAACACTGGTGGTTGAGTTTGATTGCGATTCTGGTGCCCGGCATTCTGCTGGGGGCGCTGCTGGCGGCTTTTAGCCCCGGGGAGTTCCTGAGCGGACTGTGGCGTTCTGCTTTGTATTGCACGCTGCTGGCGGCGCTCTTTTTCCTGTTCGTGAAGCTGTTGAAACCATCGCGGGCGATCTTGCTCATCGCCATCGGCGGATTTTTGCTGCGCATTGGTGTGGGAATCTGGCTGACTACTGCATTGCCTGCACAGGGGTACGACACGCCGGTGCAAAACGCCGGTTACGCCTACTCTGATGCTTATGAGCGCGATGAAGTGGCCTACATGAAGGCATTCCCGGAGCGCTGGGACGATTTTATCCCTTCTGCGTATCAGGGCATGGACCAGTACGGCGGCCTGCTCTCAATCAGTGTGGCGATCTATTATCTCTTCTCTGCTGACGTGCAGCGCCCGCTGTTGATCGTTTTCCTTTCTGCTCTGGCGATGGGGAGCGCGGTGCTCTTTTTGTGGAAAGCGCTGCAACTGCGCTGGGGCCAAAAGATTGCCCTGGTGGCAGCGGTTGTGCTGGCGTTCTATCCTGAGGGCGTAGTGCTGGGCAGTTCCCAGATGCGCGAACCGCTGTTGATCTGCCTGGCTGCGGCCACTTTTTGGCTGGTGCTGCGCTACGAGAAGGGCGAGCGGCAAATCACTTTGTACGTCGCTTTTGCGTTGGCCTCGCTGCTTGCCTGTTGGATCTCGCTCCCGGCTGGAGCTGTGACCCTGGTCGTGGAGGTCGGCTACCTGCTGGTACAGCGTATCGCTGCGGAAGCAAAACCTGGCCGTCGGGTGCTCCTAGCGTTTGTATTCACGGCATTTTTGCTTGCAGCCTTGTATGTTGGCTGGAGGTGGCTCAAGGAAACGCTTTACTACGATGCTTACGTCACCGAAACAGAATCCGGTATGATTGCCTATCTTCTCAAGTTGATCGGTACCAAATGGCGCATGCAGTTCGTCATGCTCTACGGCCTGATCCAGCCGCTCCTGCCGGCGGCACTGATCTATCCCTCTTTGCCGGTCTGGCAGGGGATTGCCATTTTTCGTGCCGTTGGCTGGTATTTCGTGGTGCCGTTCCTCCTGTACTCCGCAGGTGCGGTAATCACTTCTCAACGCCAGCAACGCGATTGGGGGCTTGTCTGGCTGGTACTGATGCTCATTGTCTGGACGTTTGTCTCCTCGGCACGGGCGGGAGGCGATCTGTGGGATAACCCGCGTTATCGGGCTATCTTTTTGCCCTGGCTTTCGCTGATAGTGGGCTGGGTATGGGCGCGCCTTGCGCAGGGGCGCCATCCCTGGTTCTGGCGCATCGTCTTCCTGGAAAGTACCTTTGTGATCATCTTTACCAACTGGTATCTCAACCGCAAATATGCTGTGGGTTTGCCTGTTGAGATCCAATATTTGCTGATCGGTTTTGTGGTGCTGATGTTCGCAGTGATTGTTGGCGGTATCCTGGTTGACCGGCGCGCCAGAAAAAAAGTAGCTGTCTCCCACAAACCATCTTAAGTTAACTATGAAGGTTGTTTATTTTTCCCCTCATCTTGACGATGCTATTTTCTCCTGCGGCGGAATCATTGCCCATCAGGTAGATAACGGTACGGCAGTAGAGGTGTGGTCGTTTTTCACCGCCGATCCGCCGGCGGAGAATTTGACCCCCTTTGCCAAAGCGCTGCACCGCCGCTGGGGCAAGCAGGGTAATCCCTATCAGCGACGGCGCGAAGAGGACATGGCTGCCTGCCGCACACTGGCGGTGAACTGGCGCCATTTTGGTTTTGCCGACTGCATCTACCGCCGCTATCCTTCTGATAATTCTCCGCTGGTAAGGGGGCGCGCAGACCTCTTCCGCCCCGCGCGCGAAGCGGAAAACACGCTGGAGAATTCACTGCTTGAACTGATCCGCCAGTACCTTGAACCGGATGACCGGATTGTGCTCCCTCTGGCGGTTGGCGGGCATATTGACCACGCGTTGGTCAGGAAGATTGGCTGCCGGTTGGAGAACCGCCGGCAGTTTTGCCCGGATTATCCCTACGCAGGCACTTTGAAGAAAGTGGAAGAACTGCATCTTCCGCCGGGCGCCGAGGCTTTCATTGCACCGCTCACGGCGCAGGAGGTGGTTCTCTGGCAAGCGGCTGCCGCTTGCTACCAGAGCCAGATCAGTTCGTTCTGGAAAGACCGCGAGGCCCTGGAACGGGCGATTGCCACTTACGCCTTATCCTCTTTGGGTGCCACGCTGTGGTCCTTTGCCGGCTGCGCATAAGTGCCTGTGCTATACTTTTAGTATGTTTCCCTCAGAACACTGGCAAAAATGGGCGCAATCCTTGCAACGGAATCACCTGACCGGATTTGCCATCACGCTTCTTGAAGGGACCGCTCCAGTTCGTATGTTGTTTTCGCAGGCTCTGCTGGGCATCAGCCCCCTGTTTGACCTTACGCAACGCGATTCTTTTCTCGCGCTTGCCAACACGTTGGACGACCCCGGCGAGTGCGAGAAACTGGCCAGTTTTTTAAAGAACGGAGCCACTAATGAGTCCCGTTGAGCAGATCATTGGCCTGGTGGTGGTGCTGCTTTTTGGCGTCCTCATTGGGGTTTACTCTTCCAAGAGGGTGCGCACGCGTTTTCCGGTGAGTTTTCGCAAGATTGAGGCTATTAACCGCCTTAAAAGGGCGGTGGGGATGGCTGTGGAAGACGGTTCGCGCCTGCATGTCTCACTGGGGAGCGCGCAATTGAATGACCCCTCCAATACTTCGGCGTTTGTTGGGCTAAATGTGCTCCACCGCGTTGGGCAGCTTACTTCCACCAGCGACCTTCCGCCCACCTGTTCCACCGGCTCAGGCGGCCTGTCCATTCTGGGGCAGGACACGCTCAAAGCCACTTCCATTGAGACCAATACCCGTGCCTTTTACGATCCAGACCATGCCAGTATGACGGGCGCTACGCCCTTCTCCTACGCGATTGGCGCAATGGAAACCCTCAACGGAAGCGACGTGAAGGGGAATATTCTGGTGGGAAATTTTGGGGTCGAGGCCGGGTTGTTGTGTGAGGCAGTTGAACCTGAACGCCTCTCCATCACCGGCAGCGATTCGATTGTTGCCCAGTCGATCTTTTACGCCTACACCAAAGACACGCTCATTGGTGAGGAGTTGTATGCGCTGCCGGCCTATCTGGCGGCCAGTGCGGTCCACCAGGCCAGTTTGCGCGTGGAAGACCTCTTCCGCTTTGGCGTTGGGGTGGTGCTGGTGATTGGCGCTTTGCTGGCGCTGGCGGGGGTGCTGTGAGATCACCGGTGGCGGTAGGTGTTGCGTTTTTAACAGGCGTAATCGTCTTGTTGGGATATTTCATCCCCAACCCGATCCTTGCCAGCATTCGCACCCCCATGTTGGATTGGGCGGTGACCCTCTCGGGTGTGGCCGGGCTGGTAGGAATTCTCCACCTGATCTTTGGCGTACACTGGAAAAAGGTCAAAGATGAGGGTTTTCAACAATGGTTCAGTGTGGTAGTGATTGTGGCGTTTGTGGCCACGCTTGGGGTAGGATTGTTCCTGGAACCCACCAGCCCGTCTTTTCAAAAGATTGTTACCCACATCCAGGCGCCCATTGAGAGCAGCCTGCTGGCGCTGCTGGCGATCACGCTTTCACTTGCCAGCCTCAAGTTCCTGCAGCGGCAGCGCAACTGGATGGGGATAGTGTTTTTGGCGACTGTGGTGATTTTCTTGATCCTGAACAGCGGCCTGCTATCAATTTCGGATCAAATTCCCATTTTGCGGGATTTGCTCTCCGGTTTGCAAATGCTCCCGACTGCCGGAGCCAGAGGTATTCTGCTGGGGATTGCCCTTGGCAGCCTGGCTACCGGTATTCGTATCCTCATTGGCTCTGACCGCCCATATAACAACTAGCTATGGAGAAGAAACCCTGCCCCGTCTGCACGCGCCTGAATGATCCGCAGGATACCCACTGCTGGTTCTGCCATGCAGAATTGACGCCTTCCAAAGAAGAGCCTGCTGCAGACTGGCTAAGCGGCCTGCGCCAGGAGGAAGAGACGCTGATGGGGCAGATCGATAACCCCTCTGCGCCGGCAGGCGAAGAAGAGAGCAAGGAAGAGCAGGGAGAATTTGTGCCGGATTGGCTGGCGCGCATCCGCAGCCGCGAAGCCTCTGAGAAGGCAGAGAAGCAGGCTCTGGAAGAGCGTTACTGGGCTGAAAAGAAGTCGCGCGAGGGGCTGCCGGACTGGCTGCGCTCGTTGAATGAGGATGCGGCCGGAGGTTCCGGCGCTGAAGCTGCTCAGGGAGCCGCAGGCCAAAGCAAGAGTGATGCGACTCAGCCCTTCACGCCCCCGGCCGCGGGGGATGACTGGCTGGATAGTTTAAAATCCTGGCAACCCGCCGAACCAGCCGCCCCGGCGGAGCCAGCCACAGAAGCGCCTCTACCGCCTAACGAAGCACAGGGGGAGCCTGCATTTCTGCCTGAAAACCCATTGGGGCAGGAAGCGCAGGACACTTCGGAATCTGAAATTGATCTTGGTAAGATCTTTTCGCCGCTTGAACAGCCGGCTGAGGCCGCACCTGAAGCGCCAAATGGGTTGCCGGAATCTCCTTTGCCGGATGGATTTGCCGCGCTGGATGCGAACCTGAGCTTTTTGCAGGAAGATACGGCATCAAAAGAAGAAAACGTTTCGGCGCCGTTTGCAGCGACTGCCTCACAGGAAGCCCCATTTGCCCCGGAATCACCTTTTATAGAACCCGGTACCCAACAGCCTGAGGCTTTACCTGCTATGGCAGAATCGCCGGCCGGGGAGCAAACACCTTCAGAAACACCGGCTTTCATCGGTAGCCTGGAGGAGACGGCTTTTATTGAAACACTCCCTGGGGATGATCTACAGCAAGTCCCAACCAGCGAACCAGATCAGCAGCCGGCAGGGAGTGGAGAGTTTTTGCCGGAAGAGTTTGAACTGGGCGACCTTCCTGACTGGTTGGCAGACATCAAGCCGACTGAAGCCCTGCCGCCAGCCCCTGCAGCGCCACACAAAGTAGTGCCCGTCGCAGTGGACGATGGCAGCCCGCAGCCGGAAAAGGCCAATTTGCCGGCCTGGCTGCAATCCAGGCGGCCGGTTGAGGCGGTGACGACGCTTCCCGCACCTATTGAAAAGGATGCGGAGGAGCAAGGCGCTAAACCCCGCGACATCCTGGCTGAGTCAATTACGGAGGTGTCCGCGCCAGCGGCTTTTGTGAAGCCTTCCGATTTGGGTGGCGGCCTGAATGTGAGCAACCGGCAGCGCACCAATGCCACGCTTCTCTCCGTTCTGCTTTCCAATGCAGAAACCCTTGAAGAAGCGGAGGCTGTTCCCGGTGCTCCCCAAAGACGCACACTGTTTCGATTTCTTCTGGCGCTTGCGTTTATTGTCATTGCAGTTCTTGGGAGTACCCTGCTCAATTCCTATCGTTTATACCCGGCGCTGTACCCCGAAGAGGTGGTACACACTTTTGATACCATCAACTCGCTCCCGCTGGAGAAACCGGTTTTGGTTGCCGGTGATTACGAGGCGGGCTTTTCCGGCGAGGTGCGCCTGAGCTCACAAGCACTGCTGGAGCATCTCATGCGCCGCGGGCTAAATATTGCCCTGTTGTCGCTCAACCCGGTGGATTCCGCTTTGCTTCCTGACCAGGTTGCGCGGGCAGCCGCGGCAGTGCCGGGGTATCCGTCCTCTGCCAAAGTGGTCGATCTTGGCTACCTGCCCGGTGGCGGGGTGGCCATTCAAAGCCTTGGCAGTTCATTTGCAAGCACAGTTCCGTTAACTGCGGACTTGCAGCCGGTTGCATCCTCTGCTTTGCTTCACGGCGTCACCAATCTTTCCGATTTTGGTGCTGTGGTGGTCATCACGGATAAATCTGAAACCGCTCGCACCTGGATCGAGCAGGTGCAGTCTCTGCTCGGCGGCACCCCCCTGCTGCTTATTACCAGCGCACAGGCCTCTCCTCTGGTACAACCGTACTATCAGAGCGGGCAGGTGACCGGCCTGGTCTCAGGCATGTTTGGCGGCATGATCTATGAGCGTGTTCTTGGCAGCGCAGGCGGCGCGGACGGTAGTTTTGTGTCGCTGCAGTTGATCCTAGCTTTAATGGCATGTTTAGCCTTACTTGGCGGCTTTATCAGCCTGGTAAGGCCTGCGACCCACGGGAGAAAAACACCATGATGACTGGCGCAGACCTGGCCTGGGCTTTGGTCAGCTTTATTCTGACCCTGCTCGTGTTCACCTATTTTCTGGGGAATAACGCCGTTTTCCGCTTTGTAATGGCTTTGTTCATTGGCGTGAGCGCCGGTTATTTTACGCTTGTTTTGATCTTTCAGGTGATTTTGCCGCGCCTGGTGGTCCCGTTTGTTGCCGGTGACCGCCTGGTGTTGATCCCTTTGCTACTTTCAGGCATGCTGCTGCTCAAACTTTCGCCGCGTTTTTCCCGGCTGGGGACTATCCCCATGGCTTATCTGGTGGGTGCCGGTGCGGCGATTGCAATTGGCGGCGCAGTGCTGGGAACGCTCTTTGGCCAGGTGAAAGGCGCCTGGAGCCTCTTTTCTCCTGCATCGGGGGCAACGGCTTTCCTGTCTATTTTGGAGGGGGTGCTGCTTTTGATCGGTACTCTGGCAACCCTGGCGTATTTTACCTTCCGCGTTAAGAATAACGGTGCGGCAGGTACGCAGCGTTCTGTGTGGATGAACGTCTTTGCCTGGATTGGCAGGGTGTTCATCGCCATTACCCTCGGTTCAATTTTTGCCGGGGTGATGACCGCAGCTGCTACCGCGCTAATTGAACGCGCCGACTTTATCCTTGAGACCATTCGTATGTTCATCGGCAGGTAGCGGCATGATGACGCAATCTTTCACTGACACCAGCTCTGTGCTTGGCATTGAGATCGGCGCGCAAAATACGCGGGCGGTCTTGTTTGACGTGGTGGAAGGGGGGTATCACCTCCTTGCCAGCGGCGTAGTTCCTTCGACCCAAAAAGCTCCTTTTGGCGACATTGGTGAAGGCATCCTGAACGCCATCAGCCAGCTGCAGCAGGTTACCGGGCGTACCCTGATGGACCGCGAACTCAATCTGATCATCCCCACGCAACCTGGCGGAGAGGGCGTGGATCGCTTGTTTTTGACCATTTCCGGCGGGCCGGAAATTAACCTGGCGACCTTTGGGCTGCTCAATGAGGTTTCTCTGGATAGCGTTAACCGCCTAGCACAGGCCACCTACGGCGTGCTGAAGGATAGTTTTGGCATCAACGACCGGCGCTCAATCCAGGATCAAATGGCAGCCCTGCTTGCCGCCGGGCCAGACATTATCCTCTTTGGCGGGGGTACCAACCGCGGTGCTTCACGCTCGATCGTGCGCATTGCGCAGATGCTGGCGCTGGTGCTCTCCACGCTTCCCATGGAGAGCCGCCCGGAGATCCTATTCTGCGGCAATCGTTCTGTATCCAAAACGGTGGTGGAAATTCTTGAACGCCAGGCCAAGATCACTGTCACCGAGAATATCCGCCCCACTTTAGAAAAAGAAGAATTGCGCAAAGCAGGTGACGACCTGGGAAAACTGGTGATGGCCAATTGGGCAAAGCGCATTGAGGGCTTGAGCCGAATTTCTCCCCTGTGCACGCTGCCGCCATCCCCTGCCAGCCTCAACTATCAAAAAATGATGCGCTTTTTGGGCAAGCTCTACGATCCAAGCAAGGCGGTGCTTGGGATTGATCTCGGTTCAAATAACTGCACTTTCGCTACCGCTACGGCCGGCCAGTGCCATTTTGAAGTGCTTCCCGTCGGTATTGGCGACGGGCTTGAACGTTTCCTGAATCGGGTGAAAATTGCAGACATCAGCAAGTGGCTGACGGAAAGCATCCCCGAGGAGGAGGTCAAAGAATACCTGTGGCAAAAAACACTCAGCCCGGGCAGTATCCCCGCGGATGACAAAGGTGTTGTGATCGAGCTGGCTGCGGCGCGGGCGATTCTTGAGTACGGGATGCGCGACCTCAGGCGCCAATCCATGCTGGCTGCGCCTACCTTTGAGCCTATTTTTGCCGGCGGTACCACCATTACCCATGCACCCACCCCGCAGCAGATTCTGCTGACCCTGCTGGACGGTATCCAACCGACCGGAATCAGCCCCCTCATCATTGATAAGCATGGACTGATGTCCATTCTGGGCGCCATTGCCCATCATAACCCGCTGCTGCCGGTGCAGGTGATGGAGTCCAGCGCGTTTACCAACCTTGCCACTGTGATCAATGTGGAAAGCAAGGTTTCTGCGGGAACCACGGTAGCAAACGCCCGCCTGGTGTACCACTCTGGCAACTATATGGATTTGGAGGTCAAACAGGGGGCTATCGGCACCCTGCCTCTGGCTACCGGGGAGGTTGGCACGCTCACGCTCAACCTGGCGCGCCGCACCAGCGTTGAAGGGCTGCTGGCTCCCGATGAACCTTTTAAAGTACACGGCGGAATTTGCGGTGTGGTGATCGATGCCCGCGGCCGGCCGCTGCCGTTTGTTAAGGACGTTAACGCCAGGAACGAAAACTACAAACGCTGGATGTTCATGTTGGGGGCGTAGTTGGTATATATATTGCAACTATACCATCAGGTGAAATGATGAACGCATCCGTTGTGCAAAACCACTCCTTGACCCAGATCCGGCGCAGCCGGCTTTTACCTGTCTCCGGTATGGTGCTGGTGCGGGTTGGGCAAAAGGTGACCACCAATGAGGTGATCGCCGAAGCGGAAGTGCCTTCCCAATTTCATTATGTGGATGTGATGCGTTCGTTTGGCCTTGCCACGCCTGCCCAGGCGGAGAGGCTGATCAACCGTAAAGTGGGTGAGCAAGTGGACAAGAACGACATCCTGGCCGAAACCGGCGGGGCGTTCTCGCGCATCATCCGCTCTCCTATGGCCGGAACGATCCTCTCCATTCGCAACGGGCAAATGCTGGTAGAAACTTCCAAATCCAAACTGACGGTGAACGCCGGTTTTACCGGCAAGGTGACTGAGATTGTCAAAGACCGCGGCGCGGTACTGGAAACCGATGGTGTGCTGATTCAGGGCATGTGGGGCAATGGCAAGTGTGGCTTTGGCCCGCTTGAGATTGACCAGGCACAACTGGACGCCGAACTGGACTCTGCCATCCTGAAACTTGAGAACCGCAGCAAGGTGCTCTGTGCAGCCAGTTGCTCCTCTGAGCAGCTGCTTGCAGCAGCCGGCGGCTTGCCCGTTGGCGGCCTGATTCTCGGCTCACTCTCGCCGGAGTTGATCCAGGCGGCAGAGCAGCAGGCGTATCCCATTTTGGTCATTGAGGGGTATGGCAAAACCCGCATCAACGATTTTTCGCGGCGGCTGTTAGCTTCAAATGCAGGGCGCGAAACGGCCATCAATGCTGTAAAATGGAATAGATGGACAGGGGAGCGCCCGGAATTAATCATTTCATTACCTGCGGCGGGCGATGCCTACCGCGAGATCGTTGAGCTCAAACTGGGGCAAATGGTCAGAGTGCATAGCGCACCGTATTGCGGGCAGCTGGCAACGGTAGATAGTTTCAAAGAGGGAATGACCACATTACCCAATCACATCAGAGCCAATGCAGTGGGCTTGAAATTCTTGAATAACGAACGTGCGGCGATTCCGCTGCCTAATTTTGAATTGATCGACCTGGATAACCGCTAGAACGGTTAATCCGAATAAGGAGGACGCAATGGCACTAACCAATTTTGATGAGGATCAATTTGATCAGGAGAACCTGGGCGGAGAAGAGCGCCCCCCGGAAATGCCTGAAAAGAAGCCATCCAATAAAAATTTCCTGATTGCCATTGGAATTGTTGGCGTATTGTTCATTCTAGCGTTGGTGCTGTTGCTGCTGGTGGCGCCCAACCTGCTGGCGCGGCAGCGTGCTGCCCAGCAGGAGCAGGTGGCCCAGATCAATGCGGCCAATACCGCCACGGCAATGGCTGCCACCGCGATGGCTCAGGCGCAGCAATCCACTATGCTGGCCAAAACACCCGTGCCTGCTACGCCCACCAAAACCCCGGCAGTCGTTGGGCCCACCAAGACACCGGTGGTGGTGGTCAACCAGGGCGGCCAAACAACTGCGGTTGTACAGGCCACCAGTTCAGGCTCCGGGCTTTCTGCCTCCGAACTGGCAACCGTCTCTGCTTTGCAGACGCAGATGGCACTCACCGGCGGTGGCGGTACACCTGCCCCCACTGCCACGGCCCTGCCCACCTCCGGTTTTGCGGATGAGGTCGGCCTGCCGCTGATGGGTGGCCTGGCACTCGTGCTGGTGGCAATCATCATCCTCAGCCGCCGCTTACGCCTGTCCTCCCGCTAGGCTGATTAAAAAGCAACTCCGGGGTCTCTCAAAAAGAAGCCCCGGAGTTTTTGTTTTAAGTCAGTGGATTATTGAACACCGGCAGCAACAGATTCGCCGTATTGTAAAAGGGCTTTGACCATCTCGGTTGACCGGCCTTCGGCATAGACGCGCAGCACGGGTTCGGTGCCGGAGGGGCGGATCAGCAGCCAGGAATCGTCTGCCAGAATGTACTTGACGCCGTCAATGGTGGTGACCTGCGCGATGGTCTCTCCGCCGATGCTGGCGGGAGGTTCCTGGCTTAACTTTTTCACCATCACCTCTTTGGCCACCGGGTGCTTCAGGCGCAGGTCGGTGCGTTCATAGAATACCGGGCCAACCTCGCGCTGCAAATCTTCCACCATCTCGTACAGCGAGGTCTTCGCCATTGCCACCATCTCGATGATCAGCAGGCCCATGATCGGCCCGTCGCCTTCTGGGATGTGCCCCTGGAAGGAGATGCCGCCGGATTCCTCGCCGCCGATGAGCACGTTTTCTTTCATCATGTAATCGGCAATGTGGTTAAAGCCAACCGGGGTTTCGTGCAGGGTGAGGCCGTATTT
This sequence comes from uncultured Anaerolineaceae bacterium, assembly GCA_937897615.1. Classification (GTDB taxonomy): domain Bacteria; phylum Chloroflexota; class Anaerolineae; order Anaerolineales; family Anaerolineaceae; genus UBA6107. The sequence goes on along the minus strand of CALCNO010000191.1, from coordinate 3,655 downwards.
GGCTGCCAGGCGGTCGATCATGCGCGTGGTAGAGACTGTGCGTACCACTGAGCCGGTTAATTTACGTTTTTGCACCAGGTGGCGCAGCGCCAGCGCCATAATTTTGTGCGGGTCAACAAAGTTGCCTCTTTCATCCATTGCCCCAATGCGGTCGGCATCACCGTCGGTGGCAACGCCAAAGTTTCCCTTGCCTGCGCCGATGGCGCCTGCCAGCGGTGTGAGATAGCGTGCAATTGGTTCGGGGTGAACTCCGCCAAAGCCCGGGTTCATCTCGTCGCGGATTTCGGAGATTTCGCAGCCCGACCCCTGCAGGGCGCCGCGGATAACGCCGCGGCCGGAGCCGTACATTGAATCAATAACGAAGCGCTGCGGATTGTCGGCGATGGCGTCAAAATCGATCAGCTTGCGCAGGTGCTCGTAATATGCCGGGATGGGGTTAAAGCGCACGATCTTGCCTGCCTCGCGCGCCTGGTCAAAATCCATCAGGTTGGGGCCGCGCCCCAGTTCCTCGTTGTCGTTCAGGTACACTTCCACGCGGCGGCATTGTTCCGGCAGCGCCGAACCACCGTAGGCGGATTTGAGCTTGACGCCATTGTAGCGCGGGGCATTGTGCGAGGCGGTGATCATCACCCCGGCGATGGCATTCAGGTTGCGCACCGCATGAGAGATGGTGGGTGTGGGGGCGTCGGCCTGGGCCAGGTACACGGTAAACCCATTGGCTGCCAGCACGCGTGCCACGTCGGCGGCGTAGCGGTCAGACAGGAAGCGCGTATCGAACCCCACCACCATTTTGTGCTGGTCAGGGGTATGCTCCAGCACTGTGCCGTTCATCCATTTGTCGGAGGCAACGGCATCGGCAATGGCCTGCGCCAGCTGCCTGAGATTTGTATACGTGAAAGTGTCCGAAATAACTGCACGCCAACCGTCTGTTCCAAAGTGGATCGTCATAGGGTACTCCAGATGTTTTTGAGGATAGGGGATTACCAGCCTGGTACGGGGGTGGCGGTGATCAGCAGGTTGCGAACCACCCAGCCTTCGCGCCCGTCTTCCAGGATCACATGCGACCAGATGTTGCCGTCAACATTCTGGGTGTCTTCAAGGACTTGCACAATTTGATTGTTCAACAAGTAAGCGATGATCTCGCCATTGAAACCGGGGTCTTTGCGTACCCGCACGCCATTGGCAATATCGGTGAACACCTGCGCCCACACCGGGGTTGGCTTGGGCGTGATGGTGACGGTGGGGGTATTGGTAGGGATCAACGCGATGGTGGGGGTGACCGTGCTGGACGGACTGATGACGATCTCCAGCGTTGGTGTGGGGGTGGGCGTATCGGTGCTCAGGTACACCAGGCCGGTATCTTGCTGAGTGGGTTTGGGTGTGCGCGTGGCAAAAGGTTCGATCTGGCGCTGCACAGCGGAGCCAAGTGCGCTGGTGACCACCAGTGCGTAAACACCAGTGCCCACCAGGGCAGCCGTGAGCAGGTAGCCAAAGAAGGTAAAAGGCTTGAGCTTGAGGAATAGCAGCACAACGGCGCCTACCAGGATCACCCAAAAGAGATGCACTCCTGCCACTTTGAGCGCCTGCGGGAACAACCCGCTGACCTTGCTGGTGAGGCCAAAGCCCGCCACACCGATGGGCAGGTAGATTTCGTAGGCCAGGGCCACGCTGGCTACCAGCGAGCGCTGCTTGGGGGCGCGCACCGTCAGGTAGATGGCCAGGGCTGCGCCGATGGTCAGCAGGATGAAATCCGGGACGGTAAAGCGCGTATGAAAAAAGGCTTGCTGTGCAGTGGGGTTAACGAACAAGCGCGAAACCCATCCGCTGAGCATGCCGGCAAAGAAAACCAGTGCCGACCCCAGCACCAGACTGGCCAGTGATTGGAAAAAGAAACGCACCGAGCCTACGGAAGTGGAAAAGCCCAGCGCCACCACCGGTGCCATGAAGGGCGCCAGCAGGGCAGCCAGAATGTAGATGGCCGGGTTGTCAAACAGGATGGCGGCGCCCAGCACCAGCCCGGCCAGGAAGGAGAAGATGAAGAAATCCAGGCTGGGGTTCAGGCGCTTGGCGATGTCGTTCAGGTAAGCGGCGCGTTCGGTCTTGCCGGTTGGAACCAGCAGGCGGCGCCTGCGGCGCCGTCGTTCGGCATCAATGTGGCTGGTCTCAAAATCCGGGGTTGGTTGGTCCATGTGGTAAGGGTACTGCACTCCAAAATAAACCGATGTGTGAAAACAGGTTTTCCTAATTATAATACACTCACCTTGATGAAAGTTCAGGACTGGTATAGATGAAACTCACGAAGATTTATGCCTTCTCTCTGGTGCTGATGTTGCTTCTGCTGGCAGCATGCGGTAAGGATACCCCCACGCCTGCCGTGCCCACCGCCACACCCACGGAGGCTGCCACCCCCACGGCAACAGCCGTGCCCGCCAGCCTGCTGCTGGTGGACCCCGGCGGGCTGGTCCCGCAGGATGTGACCGGTGTTTTGCAGTCCTTTGCCGGTGCCAATGGCCTCAACTACTGGGCGAATGCTGACCTTAACACCAGCCTGGATGGGGTGAAGATCGCGGTGGTATTTGGCGACGCGGAGGCGTTCAAGGAACAAACGGCGGCACACCCTGAGACACAATTCTTGTTCATCGGCGCCACCACTGCAGCAGCTTCCGGTAATGTGAGCCTTATTCGGCAACGCCCGCAGGACCTGTACTTTATGGCTGGTTACCTGGCTGCACTGACTGCCGAGGACTGGCGTGCCGGCGGATTGCTGGCCGGGGGGGCTTTGCCGGCAGAAAACGTAGGCGATGCTTTTGAGAACGGCGGCAGGTATGTTTGCGGCCAGTGCTCGCCGGTGTACCCGCCCTATATGAGTTACCCGGTGTATCAGGATGTGAGCGGCAAGGCCAGCGCGGCCGATCTAGCAGCGGATGTGAATGCCCTGGCGGTCAACAAAGTGGCCACAGCTTTTGTGGGGGCTTCGGCAGACCTGCCGGAGGTGCTGGATACATTGGAGACCAACGGCGCTTTGCTCATCGGTGAGAACGCTGCCTCGGCAAATGCGGCGCGCTATGCGGCCATTTTGGGCTACAGCGCCGGCAGCACGCTTGAGGGGATGCTCCCCAACCTGCTGGCCGGGCAGGGAGGGCAGAGTGCCCTCAGCCGTGTGGTGCTGGTGGCGGTGAACAATGCGGATAAAATTACCCCCGCGCGGCAAGGCATGTTTGCCACCACCGCCGAGGCACTGGCTAATGACTGGATCATCCCGCTGAGCGTGCAGTAAATTGAGTTGACAACCTGGAATTTACAGGAGGGCGCTCTAAGAGCCGCCCTCTTTTTTTTGCGTGCCCATGAACTCCGGGGCGGTGGCGCTGCCCGCGGCGCTGATGCCCTCGCGCTTGAACACCTTGCCCAGCGTCATCAGCAGAATCCTGATATCCAGCCAGAAGCTGCGGTGATCCACATACCACACGTCGAGGGCGAACTTTTCTTCCCAGGTGATGGCGTTGCGCCCGTTCACCTGCGCCCAGCCGGTGATGCCGGGGCGCACCTCGTGGCGGCGTGCCTGCTCCGGGGTGTAACGTTCCAGATACTGCACCAGCAGCGGGCGCGGGCCCACCAGGCTCATATCGCCTTTAAGCACATTAAAGAGTTCCGGCAG
>CALCNO010000190.1 GCA_937897615.1 uncultured Anaerolineaceae bacterium | reverse complement strand
TCTCCCATTACAGGCTATAATCATCTAAACCACAACCGCAAAGATTGGCGTTCCACCGATGATCCTCCGTAACAGCCTCAAGAGCACGCTGCGATCCACAGGCAAAACGGCGCTCTTCACCCTGCTCCTCTTCGCCCTCACCCTGGTGCTGGCGTTGGGCGTCAGCGTGTGGGCCTCGGTGGCCCAGTTCCTGCGCGATTGCGACGCCTACTACACCACCATTGGCCTGGTGGAATACATGGGCACCACCTACCCCGATGACACCGCCGCCGACCCCGGCATGGCCGCCAGCCTGCCCGCCTTTGATGCCGCCGCCATCAGCGCCGACCCCGCCGCCCTCTCCTGGGAGGCCCCGGCGCGCGCCCTGGGCTACGTGCCCGGCTTCTGGCGCAGCGACACCTTCAACCCCGCGCGCATGTACTCTGTGGTGGTGGTGGGCAGCGTCTACTACGACCCTTCCCACGGCCTTTACAGCGGCGTCGTCGCCGAGAGCCTCTACTCCCTCAAGAGCGAACCCAACACCATCCTCTACATCGACAACGAGTTCGGCGACTTCGAGAAGGGCCACTTCTACCTGCTCTTCGGCGAGGTCTACCACGGCAGGTCGCCCCTGCTGCACCTCAAGCTGGTCAATTTTGAGAACACCTTGGCCGCCGCCGATGGCATCAGCGTGCCCGGCAAGATTGACATCACCGATGCCGCCGCTGCGCACGGCTACACCATCCCCGCCGATAGCGTGCTGCGCCAGGTGGCCGCGACCCTGCGCGTTACCAACAACAGCCTGCTCATCAACGCCACCGATAACCTGATGGCGCTGCTGCCTTTCCAGCAGCAGGAGCTGTATTTTGTGGAGGGCCGCCCCTTCACCGCCGAGGAATACGCCGCCGGTGCGCGCGTCATCGTCATCTCTGATCTGGCCGCCGCGCGCTTGGGGGTGGGCGTGGGCGCCGTGCTCGACCTCTCCGCCGCCGTCTCCAACCAGCCCGGCGTCTACAACAGCTACTGGGCGCCGCAGGGCTTTGATTTCCAGGCCCCCTTCACCGTGGTGGGCATCACCAACACTATCTCCGATAAAAGCTGGTACGTCTACGTGCCGCGCGGGGCCGGCGTGCCGGCCTCGCCGCTGCCCATTGGCTTCACCGTGGGCCAGGCCGTGGTGCGCAACGCTGATGCCGCCGCCTTCTATGCCGCGGTGGTGCCGCAGTTGGGCGACCGCTTTCACCTGACCATGTACGACCAGGGCTACGCCGCCGTGGCCACCCCCTACCGCACCATCCTCAAAGTAGCCAAGATCGTCACTGGCGTGTGCGCCCTGGTGGAGCTGAGCGTGGTGCTGCTCTTTGGCTTCCTCTTTGTTTACCGCCAGCGCGAAACCAGCCAGACCATGCTCATGCTGGGGGCCGGGCGCCTGCGTGTGGTGGCGCATTACCTCTTCAGCGCCGCGCTGATCGCCCTGGCGGCGGCTGCCGCGGGTGCGGCTGCGGCCTATGCCCTCTACCACCGCATCATCACGCTGGTGGTGCGCTTCTCAAAAGCCTTCGCGCTGGTGGATGCGCGTTACAGCGACGGCAACCTCACCATTGCGCGCACACTGGAATTTGCCCCGCAGCTTCCCTGGCACCTCTTTGTCATGGTGGGCGCGGCCATCTTTGCGATGGTGCTGCTCTCCTGCCTGGGCTTCATCCTGGGCAGCTTTGTGCGCAGCCGCCCCAGCCAGCGCAAACTGTGGGGGCCGGGCAAGGCCAGGCGCTCCTCGCGCCTCAGCGGCACGGGCTTCAAGTACGCGCTGCTTTCCATCACCCGCGGCGGCGCGCGCAGCAGCGTCATCCCCGTGCTGGCGCTGGCGATGGTGCTCTTTTTGGGCCAGCTTGCCACCACCGCGCTGCGCTACCAGCACCAGTTGGAAGCCATTTACGACAACACCACCGTCGTGGGCTACTTTACCGATATCAACGGCAAGCAGATCGGCAACCAGGTGATTAGCGCCTACAATGTGGATACCCTTGCCCACTCCGGCCTGGTCACGGGGCTGTCCACTTCCGTCAGCGAGCCGTACTACTTTTTGGGCATCAGCGGCCGCGCCGATGGCACCCGGCTGGAGGTGCCCCCGCTGTACGTGCCGGATTCGCTCTTTGCGCGCGAATCGCAGGAGGCCGAAATTTTGCGCGGCGCCAGCCTCACCGCCGCCAACGACATCAACACCTCGCCGGAGTTCTTCTACTCTGAGGGCGCGCGCATCACCTTTTTGGAGGGTTTCGACCCATCCATTTTGGCCGCACCCATCGTTGAGGGCAGCGAGAGCTACGCCATTGTGCCCGTCACGCTGATGGAAGCGCGCGGCATTGCCCTGGGCGATACCATCCGCGTGGCCGTCAACTGGCCTTTCCGCGACCCGGCCACCAACCGCTACATCTACTACCAGTTCAGCCTGCGCGTGGTGGGCAGCTACCACCGCCAGGGCGCCAGCGATACCATTTACACACCGCTGGCAACGCTCTTTTACACCCCGCTCATCTGGCAGGATGGCCTTGCCAGCCTGGATGCTCCGCTGCGCACCTTTGACGATGGCTACGCCATTGGCCCGGATTTTGAACGCTACCTGCAGAACACCACGCTCAACAGCGCCAACTTCAGGCTGGTAGATTCGCGCGATACGGTGGCCTTCAAGGATTATCTGCAAACCTACGGCTACTCGCAGGTGCAGCAGGTGGGCAGCGTGCGCCAGTTCGTGGTGCTGCAGGATGCCGGCTTCAACAACGCCATCGCCAGCGTGCGCCAGCAGATCCGCTACATCAACGTGCTCTACCCGGTGCTGTGGGTGCTGGTGGGCATCATCGCGGTGGTGGTCTCGTACCTGTTCGTGGCCAGCCGCAAGCAGGAGTTCGCCACCATGCGCGGGCTGGGCGCCACGCGCTGGGTCACCTTCCGCAGCTTCTTTTTGGAGCAACTGCTGCTGTGCCTGCTGGGGGTGGGGGCGGGCTTTGGCGCCTGGCGCCTGTTGTGGGGCGTGCCCACCGGCCTGCATCTGCTGCTGGCAGGGGGATTTGTGGCCTGCTACATTTTGGGCTGCACCGCATCCATTATGCTGATGAACCGCACCACGGTGCTCTCGATCCTGCTGGACCGCGATTAAGGAGATTGCCATGAAAGTCTTTGAGCTGCGCGACGTTTGTTACAGCTATCACAGCCGCTTCCAGCAGGTGGAGGCGCTGCGGGAGATCAATTGCAGTTTTGAGCAGGGCAAGGCGTATGCCATCGTGGGAAAATCCGGCAGCGGCAAGAGCACGCTGCTTTCGCTGCTGGCCGGGCTGGATGTGCCCGCCACGGGCCAGGTGCTCTTTGAGGGCCGCCCCACCGCGCAGATGGACCTGGCGCGTTACCGCCGCGAAAGTGCCGCCATGATCTATCAGAGCTTCAGGCTCTTCCCGCTGCTAACGGTGCTGGAGAACATTGCCTATCCGATGGAGCTGCGCGGGCAGCGCGGCAAATCGGTGCGCGAACGTGCCCGTGCCCTGGCCGCGCGCGTGATGCTGCCGGAGGCGCTACTGGATCGCTTCCCCAATATGCTCTCCGGCGGAGAGCAGCAGCGCGTGGGCATTGCCCGCGCCATGTCCATGGATTCGCGCCTGCTGCTGGCCGATGAACCCACCGGCAACCTGGATGAGGAGACCAGCCGCAACATCATTGATATCCTGGTGGAGCTGGCCCACCGCGACGGTTACTGCATCATCATCGCCACCCACGACCTCAGCATCCTGCCGCGCATGGATGTGATCTACCGCATGAACAGCGGCCTGCTCGTCCGCGAGGGGGAGTAGGGGGAAGGTTTTATTGCCTTTAATTACTTTAATCGCTTGAAAAAAGCCGGGTCGATTTTCTCAGGTTGAGCCATTTTTTCCGAAGGATAGGGCGCAAGCATATTCTGCAATTCATCCAGCGGCTTGTTTTCAAGCCATGCCCACTGCGTTTCTTTTCGTAGAATTGCCGGCATTCGGTCATGGATAGGGGCAACAATGAGGTTTGGAAGTGTAGTAATAATCGCACACGTTTCAAGCGTGGTTCCATTTCGATCTTGCCAGCATTCCCATATTCCTGCAAAAGCGAAAATTGGACGGTCAGACAGGGTGAATTTAAAAGGTATTTTTCGACCATTCACCTCTACCCACTCGTAAAACCCTGTTGCAGGTATTAAGCACCTTCGACGGGCAAAAGCAGACTTGAAAGACGGTTTTTCAGAAATAGTTTCTGCACGAGCATTGATGGTCTTGAATCCTATCAACGGGTCTTTTGCCCAATAGGGTACTAAGCCCCATTGCATGAGTTTCATTTCCATTGCACTGGTATTTATTATGATTGGTATTTTTTCTCCAGGTGTGACATTATCGTTGGGCGGCCAATCCACAGGAATCGGTTTGAAACCGAACTCTAATTCTATTTCCTCGGGATCGTACATCAGAATATATCTCCCGCACATGAGACGCCTCCTCAAAATCAATCTCCATTACAAGAGTACCTGAGTGTGCCCACTTTTTCAACTCTGCTTCCTTTACGCCAAACGGCAAAAAAATGGAACTACCAGCACGAGCTAACAGCTCTATGTACTTTTCGATATCGATTTGGTATTGCCCTGACGGTGGTGGGCACTCCCACGGGTAAACGCCCGGTTCTCCCTTCACAAAAAGGTAACGAATTCTTTGACCCGGTGTAGTACGTTTTCCCGTTTTTTCTAACAACATCCTTGCAGCTCTCACCCCAGGTGTAGTAGATTTGTAGACTTCGAGTTTCTTTGATATTTTTGTGGCAACGACAAGTTTTTCAATTGGTACTTGCCCAGAACGAAGGGCAGAAAGATTGGCGCGGAAAATCTCGAAAGCCTTTTTTAGCTGCACCTGTAGGGATTCGATATTATAGGATTCTGCTAATGTCTCAATCATTTTTTTTTGAACTTCTTTAACCCAGGGGGTTGTATCCTTACGCCTCATCTCAATTCCACGCACCTTGATTTCATTGTCCCTAAAACAACCGAAGTAACGATTTGCTACAGGGACATGTGCATCTAAACGTGAGGGTAAAAAGGCGATCCACCTATATACGCCATCCAAATTAATGCCTAGGCCGGTGCGTTTAGCGATAGCTTCCTGCAATTCAATGAAATCGGCATTGTACTTTGCACCTGTTTTTTTTACCCAAATTGCATCCACGAAAATTTGTAAAACCTCGAAACCTAATTCCTCGGCAGTTTCTTTCGCCATGAGGATTACTTCACGCCCGCCATTGGTAACTGCCTCGTGGGATTCAATTCTGCCAAATTTTGCGTTTTTGTAACCTAAAAAACCAAAACACACGACTAATAACCATTTTAAGGCTGATGCGCGGGCAGAGTCTTTTTGCGCAACGGGGTCATTTTTTCTTAATGTTGCAAGGTGTTTTTTTAACGCCACACGCTTTTCATACAAAGGTTTTAATGTTCGCGGCACTAATCCGAGTTCGGTGCATGAGGGAGTTATGCCATTTGGAAGAGGTAGTTCAGGTGAAATGTTCCCCGTAATAATGATTGCGGGATACATGGAGATAAAATCTAGTTGGGCAACATCCTCGTGCAAACCGAGCAGAGGTTGATACACCAAACCACCGCGATCACGCTGGATTAGGTCAAGACCAGTCTTGAAGAACTCGTTTTGTTGCTTATGCCAGGGTACGAGAATCTGTTGCTCTAGTGCTGTAAGTGTTTCCATCGCTGAAATGCCCGACCCGGGAGATACCCTTGCCGCTTTTTCAATGGGTAGAGTTGTGACCCGAGCGGACTCCAACACGCCTTCTAGTTCATAGTCGCTCCACATAAGCGCATTTTTTTTGTCGATATGGCACCTTCCAAAAAAATGCGCTTCCGATGCTCTATGAATAATTTGACCATATGAGAAATATGTGATTTCTTTTTGCCAGTGAACGTCTCTCTCTTGATCGCGGTTAAAGTGGAGTTTCAATCCAACCTGTTTTTCAACCTGTAAAAGATGGGGAATTACCCATGTGTCGCCCCAATGCGTATAGATAATATCAGGATCGATTTGGTCAATAAATTCATTGAGACGGGTAATCAATCGTTCGGGATCATACAGCGATACTGTCCGCGAATGGTTTTTAAATGCAATCCTCAAAAAAGTGGGTTTTTCACGTGCGGGATCGCAGTTAGGTTCGATACTAAGTGTATTTATCAGAGGGGCGTTAGGATTAAGATCCCAGCGTGAATTTAGCACATGCAGTGAGTAAATTGCTCCACCTTCATCCACCTCAACATCACAGAATGCAGTTGTAAAGAGGCCAGTGGTAGCTGCAAGACGGGTAGTCACATCAATATCAGTGTCGTAGTAAGTGAGAAACGGGAAGCGCTCTTGGACCTCACGAAAAATTTTGGTTTGGCGTATAGGGTTATCAATCACAACCTGTAAGAGAGGAATTGCCTCGGGTATAAAAACGTCTCGGCGCATCACGCGACTCAGGGATACCACACCCGGTTGCCGACGTAAATGAATCCATAATTCCCGTAATTGTGTATTTGAGCCGGTGGCAAAGAAAGTTACCTGCATAGGTTGATGTACGAGAAATCTTTCCCCTGTGTCGGCAATAAACCAAAGGCGTAAGCCGTCATTCCAGTCTTCATACAATTGGAGCAGCCACCCGCGAAAAGAGTTCACGCACTTTCCTCCGGGTCAATATAAACCAACTTGTCGTCGGAACTTCCTTCATCTTCTAGGCTGGAATCGTTAACACCTATTAATTCACTGAGCGAGGTAATTTTCTGCATATCTGTGAGATGAGTTTCTGGAAAAAGTCCGATTTTCTGAAGTTGCATTTCCAGTTTTTTATTGTTTTTTGCAAGTTCGATAATCATCGAGAACAAGAAAATATCCATTGGGAACAAGTTGGCAGCGTACGATGCTTCAGCAATATGGAGATGCGCTAATGACATTAGGTCGTCGAACACCACCTGATCGGACTTTCTAAGGGCGTGGCGAAAACGTTTGAGAGCTTTTAGTTCCTCATCCCACGTTTTCGTCGACGAACTGATTGTTCGCCCCATACTACCTCTTACCGCCAAAAAAAGAATCGCCAAACAAAGAAGGCTGTTGGTTGGCTTTTAAGGGTGTCTGCATCGGCATTTCTTCCCAAATGCGGTTAGCACGCTGTCTTAACTCACTTAGCAAGCCCAGGCGTGGAGCAGAAAGTGCAGTAAATGGTTTGGCAGTTACTAAAACTGGGGTGGCGCGGCTTAAGGCTTCAATATAATTCATTGTTTCAGTAAAAAGCACTGAGCTTTCTTGTGCTCTAACGCTTTCATCCAAAAATGTACTTAGTAAATCTAGTATTAGCACAGGGGCTGAGGATGTTAGAGGTACTTTTTTGACAAGAGTCTTTACTTGATAACAAGTAAAAGCACGGGATAAGCGGATATTATTAAGAGCACTTGCTGGGTCGTGGGTGTGGGTACGCAAACTTTTAGCAACAACGTGCATATTGCCACGGTTGCCGCAATCAAGTATATACAACGGTCCAAGTAAGGCTAGCCGGGCGGCCAGGTCAAGCACGCGGTGTTCCCCAGCATGAATTCCAAAAACCACATGCAACTCATTGGGTAGCGGCAAGTCAAGATTGTAGTCCATATCTCTATTATATAGAACAATATTTCTATGTCAAGATATTGTTGTTTTATGCCGGTTATTTTCTTTATCCTCTCATGTCCCCCCCGCGCCAAATGATAGAATTGACGCATGAACACCCCCACCCCCTTCAAACGCCATGCGAGGGTCTTGCTGCTGTCCATCCTGTGCAGCCTGATCGCCTTGTGCGCCTGCGCGCCGGCGGCCCCCACCCTCACCGCCACCCCCGCCCAGCCGGGCGCGCCCACCGGCCCCTACCTGGGGCAGCCCCTGCCCGCCGCCGAACCGCTGGCCTTTGGCGCCGCCCTCCTCACCGGCGGCTACCACTCCTCGCCCACCTTCACCCCCGACGGCAGCGAAATGTACTGGGGCGCCACTTATGCCAACCAGGCCATCTACTTCATCAAACAGACCGACGGCGTATGGGGCAGCCAGCAGCGCCTCACCCTGCCCGGCGGCTTCAGCCAGATGCGCGACCCCTTCCTCTCGGCGGATGGCACGCGCCTGTACTTCCTCAGCACCGCCGCCCTGCCCGGCGCCGCTGATGGCGGCAAAGAGAACATCTGGGTGGCGCAGCGCGAGGGCGA
>CALCNO010000189.1 GCA_937897615.1 uncultured Anaerolineaceae bacterium | reverse complement strand
GCGCCACGTTGAGGGTCAGCCGCGTATAGCCGCGTGCAACCAGATAATTTTCCAGCACGATGAGCATCTGGCTGCCAATGCCATAGCCGCGGTAGGCAGGACGGATGCGGAAGGAATACAGATAAGCACGGTTCCATCCGTCAGCCAGTTCCAGGCGGTCGCTGCGCAACTGCAGGAACACCTGTCCGATCATGTACTTGTGCTCGTTTTCCACTACCCAGGCGCGCGAGATTCCTTTTTGTATCTTTTCCGCCAGGTCTCTGAACAGGTTGCGGAAGTGTTTGAATTCGCCTTCCCATTCCAACGCCGGCAGATCAGCCTTATCCAGCGGGCGAACTGTGAGACTTTCGGTTCCCTGAGGCAGCGCAACAAAGAAAGTGGTAGTTTCTTCCATAGGTCAGTCTTGTTCGACCAATGTGAAAAGATAATCTTTCTCTTCTTGCGGGGTGCTAATGATGCCGTCCAGATAGGCGGCTCTGAGACTGGTAAGGATGCGCGTGTATTCCGGCCCCGGCAGGATGCCCATATTGCGCAGGTCCTCACCGCCGGTAACAGGAAAGAGATTGCGCCAGTTTTGCACGTAGCGCAACAGAAGCGCTTTTACGGTTTTATCTGTACTCAGTAGATAAGCGGCGTACAGGCTGGCAAGCGGAACGTCATCCAGCCTGGCGCACACCCGGCTGGGTTTTTCTTGCGAGAGCGTGCCCAGCACTGCCTGCACCTTTGCCAGATGTTCCAGGCAGGCCGCCAGAGGTGCAGTGAATTTAAAGCGCTGGCAAACCTCAACGGCGCTGGCCGGCGGGAGGGTTCCCAGCCATACTAACCAATGCAAGGCGTGTGAGGTGGGTATGTTGCCGATACTTTGCGGCAGATTCCAGCCGGCCTCGGGCGGGTGAGTGTGCAGCGATTCAAGCGCACGCGCGCGTGAATCATCCCAGCTCAACTCCCGTTGGATGGGCTCCAGCAGGCTCAGTGCCTGCAGGCGCGCCAGGATGCGGCCCGGGTCGGCCTCGCGGAAGGCCAGGTCGAACTCGTGGCGCAGGCGGTCGCCGCTCACCTGGTGCAGCAGCGGGCGCGCTTCTTCGGCCAGTTGCAGGGTACGTTCTTCGATCTGAAAACCAAGGCGTTGCTCGAAGCGCACGGCGCGCAGCATACGCGTGGGATCATCCACAAAGGAGAGCGAATGCAGCACGCGGATCTTTTTGCTGTGCAGGTCTGCCAACCCGCCAAAATAGTCAATCAGTTCGCCATAATAGCCATGGTCAAGGCGGATGGCAAGCGTGTTGATGGTGAAGTCGCGGCGCTGTAGATCAAGCCTGATGCTGGAACTCTCCACCGTGGGCAGAGCGGTGGGGCGCTCGTAAATCTCTGTACGCGCGCTGATGAGGTCGAGAAATTCCGGCAGGTCTGTCGTGGAGCTGTGTTCAATCCCTAGCTTTTCAGCGAGAGCGGAACGGATTTCCTTGATTTGCCATTTGGCAGTGCCAAAACGGCGATGGCTGACCA
>CALCNO010000188.1 GCA_937897615.1 uncultured Anaerolineaceae bacterium | reverse complement strand
ATCTTTACCGAAGTTAAAAAGTTTGTCAGACGAGTGAGCGCTTGAAGATCAACCGCGACCTGCTCCTTGTAGCCATTTCCCTGGCCATTTGGGGAATCGGCGACGGGCTATTCATTTACTTCCAGCCGATCTACCTGCAGGAATGGGTAGCGGACCCTGTGCTCATTGGCACCATTCTGGGCGGCATGGGGGTGGCAATGGCGGTAGCCCAGATTCCGGCGGGTTATCTTTCTGACCGATTGGGTTCGCGTTCTATCATGTGGGCCTCATGGATACTCGGAACAGTGGCCGCCTGGGTGATGGCGCTGGCCAATTCTGCCCCGGCTTTTGTGGTTGGCCTGCTGCTGTACGGCATGACCGGTTTTGTAATGGCGCCCATGAACAGCTATATCGCCAGCGTGCGTGGGAACTTCAGTGTGGGCAGGGCCCTCACCTTTGTGTCAGGACTGTACAACCTGGGAGCGGTACTGGGGCCATTGGCCGGAGGGCTGCTGGCTGAAAGGATGGGATTGCGAACAGTCTATCTGGGTGCAGGTATCCTGTTCATTCTCTCCACCATTACCGTGCTGTTTGTAAGCAAAAATCCGCAGCCGCATCACCAGGATCAGGAATCCACTCAGGCAAAAGGCTTGCTCGCCAATAGCCGCTTCCTCAGTTTTTTGGGGATCACGCTGGTGACCATCTTTGTGCTCTACCTCCCCTATCCCTTTACGCCCAATTTCCTCAAAAATCAGCAGGCGCTTTCTGAAGGCACCATCGGTATTCTGGGCTCTTTTGCCAGCCTGGGCAACGCCGTGGCGGTGCTGGCTTTTGGCAGCCTGCGGCCGATGCTCGCCTTTATGATCGGCCAGGGATGGGTGTTGGTGTGTGCGCTGTTCTTCCTCAAGGGAAACTCGCCCGTTTGGTTCGGGCTGGGATACTTCTTTCTGGGGGGGTTGCGCCTGAGCAAATCCATGATCCTGACAATCACGCGCTCGTTTATCCACCCCTCAGAAACCGGCCTGGCTTACGGCATGGTGGAAGCCGCGTCTTCGGTCGCCATGATTCTGGCACCGGTGTTGGCCGGAGCACTCTACAAACAGGACCCGTGGTTGATCTATGAGGTTCCCGCTTATGCCATTGCGGCAGTGATGGTATTGAATCTGGCCATATTGTATTTTTCCAGAAGGAGAGAAGCGCATGCCAATTCAATATAAAGTTTTCACGCTCGGACAGATCGAGAACAATACCGTTGTACTTTTCGATGAGGATAGCAGAGAGGGAATTCTCGTCGACCCCTCGTTTCAATGCCAGCCTGTACTGGACTTCATCACCCGGCAAGCAATCCGCATCGAAAAGATCCTTTGCACTCACGGGCATTTTGACCATATTGTGGGCGTGCCGTTCTTTTTAGGCCATCTTGACCCCACACCACCCATTGCCCTTGACCAAAAAGACCTGCTGCTCTGGCAGGAGGGCGGCGCCTCACGACAGTTCAACTACAAACTGCCGCCGCTGCCAGACCCGGATGAATTCCTTGTTCAGGGGCAGCTTCTGCAACTTGCCGGAACCAACATCGAAGTCCGGGAAGTTCCCGGACACACCGTTGGTTCTGTGATTTTCTACCTACCCTCGATTCAGGCAGTCATCTGCGGCGACACCCTTTTTAATGGCGGGATTGGCAGGACAGATCTGCCAAACGGAGATTATGAACAGCTTATCAACGCCATTCAAAGCCAGATACTCTCCCTGCCGGATGACATGGTAGTTATCCCAGGGCATGGGCCGCTGACCACTGTGGGGCAAGAAAAGGCCTCCAATCCCTTTTTGCAATAAGTCATTCGCGCCAAATAACTTATAATTACGCGGTCAGGAGTGACCCGCCTTTATGAAATCGATCATCCGAACCTTGATTGCATTAACCATTCTTTGCCTTGGCACCAGCGCTTGTGGCAAAACCGGCCAGGCTGGTTTCTTCCTGGGCAAACCCAGCGCTACCCCCACAGCCAGCGCCACTGCCACCGCCACGTTAACCCCAACTGCCACCGCCACGCCAACTCCTACAGCAACACCCACAATCACCCCCACCCCAACCCCGGCGTTCGTGACCGTTGAAAAGGGGCCGGTAACCGTGCCCATTTTGCTGTATCACCACATCACCGCCGACCTGGATGGCAGCCGCTACAACGTGGACCCGGCCATATTTGATGAGCAGATGAAGTGGCTATCCGACAACCACTACACGACCATCACCGTCTCACAGGTAGCCGAACTGATCCTCAACGGCGGCCAGATGCCGCTGCGCCCCGTGGTCATTACCTTTGACGATGGCAATTTTGATATTTACCAGAATGCCTACCCAATTCTGCAAAAGTATGGATTTGTGGCAACGTTTTACATTGTAGACCGCTACATCAACGGCAAGGATATGATCACCACCGATGAAGTGAAAGAACTCATCCAGGCAGGTTGGGAGATTGGCTCGCACAGCAAATACCATACCGACCTGCTCAGCGCAGGGGCTGACCTGGAGACGGAAGTGCGCATGTCCAAGCTGGACATGGAAGAGCGCCTGGGCGTGCCCATCAACAGCTTTGCCTATCCCTTTGGTTCCGCAAATCCAGATGTGATCGGCAAGGTCATCCGCTCCGGCTATACTTCTGCGGTCGG
>CALCNO010000187.1 GCA_937897615.1 uncultured Anaerolineaceae bacterium | reverse complement strand
TCAATCCATTCAGTAAGAGTTGCCAACCGGCCCCCCAGAATTAATCCCGGAGAGGCGTCGTGGATTAGTTCGCTTACCTGGTCAACATTTCCGATGCGCGCGTAAATAGCCATCGCGCGTTCCCAGTCGCGAGTATCAATGTACCAGGCAGCCAGCGCCCTCTCGATCGTCAGGGTTTCCTCGGGGCGCTCTGCCCGCATGCGCGATTGCAAAAAATCCCGGAACAAGTGGTGATAGCGCAAGTGAAGCGTAGCATCTTCCAGCGGCAGGACAAAAAGATTATCCCGCTGCACCACTTCGATCATCTGCTGCCAATTGACGTCGCTTACAACTAGTGGAGTTCCAATCACCTTTTCGCACAGGTCGGCGTTGAATTCATCCAGCAGGGAGGTGCGCAACAAAAATGATTTCATCGCCTCGTTCTGGCGGTCAAAAACCTGCTGGGTCAGATATTCATACAGTCCAACGCCAGAGACCCTTTCCAGGCGCAGGCGTTCGTCTGTCCCCTCGTTTGAAAGCTGGGCCGTCAAAAGCAACCCGGTGATCCAGCCCTCCGTTTGTTTTGCCAGTAATTGAATTGAGTCGTCGCTTAATTCCTGGTGATAGTTGGTAGACATCAACTGCTTGATCTCGTCTGGCAAAAAGGCCAATTCTTCAAAGCTCAAGCCGCCCACTTGCGACCGCGCCACCAGGAGCGAAAGATCAGGCAAGGTCAACAGAGTGCGCGAGGCAATGATCATGTGAAAATTGTCCGGCATCTCCTGGGTAATGCGGTTCACGAACATTTCGATGGGTTTGCTGTCTCTTACCAGGTGGTAATCATCCAGTACAAAGACAAAGTTTTCGGTGATGTTTTCGTAACAGTCGTTGATGATGGCATTAATTACTGCATCCAGGTCCAGCTTATCCTGGTTGACGTTCTGCAGCGCAGCAAAAGACGCAGCGCCAAAAGCAGAGTAACGATTGGCAATTGAAGTCAGGAAATGGGCAATAAACCTTTGTGCATCAGTATCCAGCGCATCCAGAGCAAACCAGCACACCGGCAGCTGTGTGTGGCTGGTGAAATCGATCATCAGCGAGGTTTTTCCGTATCCTGCAGGGGCAGCCAAAATGAGCAACTTCAGGTCGATGATGTTATCCAAGATCATCAGCAGGCGTTTACGGGAGATAATCTCGGAACGGCGGCGTGGGATGATGATCTTGGTACGAATGACCGGGATTTCAGAAAGCATTTTAGCTTTTTTCACCATGACTAAGCAGAATTCTCTCTTAGTCCATTATATATGGCAAAAACAAAAAAGGTGAAAGCAGATTGCTTTCACCTTTGAAAAGAAAACTCTTACTTTCTACATTGCCGCCTGAGGACCCAGATACTTGGCATCTCCGAAGGCAAGAATCGCCATAAAAATGATCGATAACAGAATCAGGCCAACAGCAAATCCGCTATCCTTGCCAAAGACTTTTGCTAAAGCGATCATCACCATGATGA
Organism: uncultured Anaerolineaceae bacterium; assembly: GCA_937897615.1. Taxonomy (GTDB): domain Bacteria; phylum Chloroflexota; class Anaerolineae; order Anaerolineales; family Anaerolineaceae; genus UBA6107. The sequence goes on along the minus strand of CALCNO010000187.1, from coordinate 39,734 downwards.
GGATGACAATGTTCACAATTGGGATGAGCATCAAAAGCAAATACCACCAGGGTTTGCCCACAATCTCAAGCAGCACAATGATGTTATAAATGGGAATAATGCTCGCCCAACCCGGCTGCCCGGCTTTGGTGAAGATTTTCCACTGCACTACAATGGCAAAGACGATCACCGCAATATAAAACAGCCAACCAATGAAGCCAATACCTGCCAGAAAGTTACCGTTATAATCCATAGCGCATCTCCTTTTTTAGTATGTTTGTAGTGTAGCGACTATTGTCGCAATTGTCAAGTAATAAGATAAAATTTATCCGGTTAATTATGCTGATCTTTCTCTCGAAATTCCTTCCGCTTTTTCTCTATCCGCTCGGGCTTGCGACTCTGCTACTATTGGTAGCGCTGATTTTTCTCAAGCACAGGCGCTTCGCAAGAACACTATTGATCGTTACTTTTCTACTCCTTTTCATTGGCGGAAACCGGTATGTGGCAACAACGGTGGCACGTTCCCTGGAGTGGCAGTACCTTCCCGCATCTCTCACCGAACCTGTTGACTCCATCGTCATCCTCGGCGGGGGCACTGAACCCGCCCTTGCCCCCCGCCCATCCGTAGAGGTCAACGCAGCCGGTGATCGCGTGCTCTACGGTGCCATCCTGGCAAGGCAATTCAACCAGGCTTCTGTGATTGTCAGTGGCGGAGATATTGAGTTCTTAGACCTTTCCAGTGCCACTCCAGCGCAGGATATGGCCGGCCTGCTCGAACTGATGGGCGTTGCGCCTGATCGTATTCTGCTGCAAAACAACTCCCAGAATACTCAAGAGGACGCACAATTAACCTGCGCGCTGCTCAAAGAAAAAGGATTCACCCACACCCTGCTGGTAACCTCAGCCATGCACATGCCGCGCTCAATGAAACTTTTTGAAGCCGCCGGTTGCCAGGTCACCGCCGCACCCACGGACTACACTATCACTGAAGTAGCCTGGCAGCGTCTCTGGCATCCCAATCTTGAAGAATTCATCATTAACCTGGTACCGGCATATACCAATCTTTCCACGCTCACCAAAACTCTCAAGGAATACATCGGCATCTTTTACTACCACCTGACCGGAGTTCTGTAACCGCCAGCGATAAAAAAAGAGCCTGCAATGCAGGCTCTTTTTTTTAGATTGTTGAATCAAATCAGTTGTTTGCGTACCTCAGAACTCAGGAAGTCCAGTGCCCACACCACCAGAATAATCGCCAACAGCGCCGTACCCGCCTGATGGTATTGCAGAGTGTTGATCCGTTGTGAGAGGAAGTAGCCGATGCCGCCGCCGCCCACAAAGCCGATGATGGTGGAAATACGCACATTGATATCCCAGTGATAGATAGTAAATGAAAGGAAGTCCGGGATAATTTGCGGGATGACCGCATAGCGTACCACTTGCAGTTTGTTGGCACCTGTGGCGGTCACCGCCTCGATCGGGCCATTATCAATGCCTTCAACGGCTTCTGAGAACATCTTGCCCAATGACGCCGCGGTGGTGATGGAAAGCGCGATCACGCCGGCAAATGGGCTGCCAAAGCCTACGATCATCGCAAAGATGGTTGCCAGCACCAACGGCTCGTATGAACGGATGATGTTGAGAATGCTGCGCACAATGTAATACACCACTGTGCCCACGCCACCTTTTTTGGTAATGTTGGAGGCCGCCAGAAAACTTAGCGGAACTGCCAGGATCGTTCCAATCGTGGTAGCGATGAGCGCCATGAAGATGGTCACGAACATGGCATCGAACACTTCTTTCAATGCAGGAGAAACGATCACTTTGCCCGTAGGTTCTGAAACCTCAAAGGAAATCTGGGCCGGCACGCCGTCAGTAGTTGCAGCGATTGGCCTGATCTCCAGAGGCAAATTGATCTCGCCGTTAGCATCAGACTGAATCTGCTTAATACTGAGGATGCCCCCGGTAGGCAATATCCAACGCAGGGAAATATCAACATTGGCAGGCAAATCGTAACCGTAAAGGGTTACCTTATCCTTGGGAGAACCACAGGGGGGATCCAGCACAATGCGCGGCCCGGAATCTGCAGCCACCGGATTCTCCACTGTACCACAGGGCACCGGTACGATCTGAGAAACGGTGACTTTCTCGACGTCTTTGATCAGCATCGTTGGCGTGAGCAATTGGCTGAGGATATCTTTCGCTTTGGCGCCAGAAGAAACAAGCTTTACCAGATCGGGTTTTGTCACGCGGATGCTGATAACCAACAGGGCCACAAAAATCAAAGTTCCAAGAACTTTTCCGAGAGATTTGAGGAGAGTTTTGATGGTTTTCATATTACACCAACCTCTCCCGGATGCGTGCGCTAAAGAAGTCAAGCACAATCACCACCACGGCAATTGCGATAAAGGCTGTGCCGACAGCGCGGAAATCTTGCAGAACGATCCACTGCCACAGGAAGAAACCAATGCCACCGCCACCCACAAAACCGATGATGGTAGAGGAGCGCACGTTGATGTCCCAGCGGTAGATGGTGAGTGCTGTGAACTGCGGGACAATCTGCGGAATCACGGCAAACCGCACCACCTGGAACCAGTTGGCACCGGTTGCTTTGATCGCCTCGATTGGCCCGGGGTCAATACCTTCAATGACCTCGGAATACAGCTTGCCAAGCGCCGCCGTGGTATGAATGGTAATGGCAATCATCCCCGGGAAGGGTCCAAGCCCGACAATGATCACAAAGATGATCGCCATGATCAGCGCTTCGATGGAGCGCACAATGTTGAGAATAGTACGGGTAATTACGTAAATGACTGCCGTAACCGGGTTCCCGGTCATCAGGTTACGCGCCGCCAAAAAGCCAAATGGGATGGCAACCAAGGCGCCGATAATCGTGGAGAGAAACGCCAGGGCAATCGTTTCATAAATACCCTGCACAATGTAATTACCCACGTCAGACAACTCAATGCCACCAATGGGCCGTGATTGCTCAGCATAAATACGGTGCGATTGCGGGACAGTTGGGTCCTGGGCGGTAGAGTGCACTATTGGCAACACTTCCCATTGATAAGTGAATTTGCCGCTGGCATCGGTTTTCGCATCGGCCTGCATGGCTGTGCCACCAATGGGATTCTGCCAGTAGAGTTTGACATCGTAATCCGGCCAAAAGCCCTCGCCTACCACCGTGATCTCTTCGCCAACAGTGGCGCAAGCCTGTTCCACGTATACTCTCACACCATTTTCAGTATGGTCGGGCGTTGGTGGTGTTGCCGAGCACGGGGATTCAATATCGGTGAATCCCACCATTTTTTCAGCCTTTGGCTGAGTAAAGTCCAGCTTGAACATTTGCTGGACCATCTCTTTGGAGCGCGAAGCATTTTCAACCAGGGATCTCAGATCAAATTCGGTGACCTTGCCGCCGATCGTATAGGCCATCAACAGCCAGATAATCACCGGCACAAGCGCACCAACTTTTTTGGGGTAACGCACGACATCCCAAATATTCCATGCCCAAAGCAGTGCCGGAATGATGTACCAGGCGGCAACGCCGTACCATGCCACCACCGCAACAGAGGTGGCAAAGGCAATAAAGGTGTAAAGACCGCCTTTAAACCGGCGCTGAGATACATGCCCAAGCCCGGGCAGGAGTATTGAGAGCAAAATTGACACAAACCGCGGAATTGGCTTCTTGGCTGTCATAGGGTTCTATGCCAGTGCGGTAGCGCGCATATCCTGCGCTTCTTCGCCGTAGATTTCTTTGAACCTGGCCCTGTCAATATCGGTGGGAAGCCCCTCAAACACCTTTACACCATCCTTGAGGCCAATCACACGGGTGGCGTAACGCTGGATGAGATCAAGGTAATGCAGGCTGCAAATAACAGTCACCTTATCCTCACGGTTGAGTTGCTCAAGGTACTGCATGATGGAATGTGCCAGCACGGGGTCAAGGCTGGCCACCGGCTCATCCGCCAGGATGAGCTTGGGTTCCTGCATGAGTGTGCGTGCAATACCCACGCGCTGCTGCTGGCCGCCCGAAAGCGCGTCAGCACGGTTATCCAGTTTATCGTCCAGACCAAGCCGTTTGAGGGCCTGGTGTGCACGGTCTTTTTCAGCTTTTGGGAAGAAACCAAGTGTAGTGGCCCAGGGATTCAAATACCCCAGGCGCCCGTTCAAAACATTGGTCATTACAGAGGAGCGTTTTACCAGGTTGAAATGTTGAAAAATCATGCCAATGTGCCGGCGGATGTGGCGCAATTCAGCCCCTTTGGCTGCGGTAATATCCACCCCATCCATCGTAATCTTACCTTCAGTGGGATCAATCAGGCGGTTGATGCAACGCAACAGAGTGGACTTGCCGGAGCCTGACAATCCAATGATCACCAGGAACTCACCATCCTGAACTTCAAAACTTAGATCCTTGAGTGCAACAGTTCCACTCGGGTAAACCTTCGTTAAGTGTTCAACTTTAAGCACGGTTTATTCCTTCGATATGAGATTTTCAAACAGGGGATAAATTTGGAGGGGAGAATACTCTCCCCTCCAAATGCAGAGCCAAGAACTTATTTCACCATTGTGGTGATGTCAATACCGGAGGCCTGGAGTGCAGCGCGGAAGGCATCGTAGAAGGAATCCTCAGAGACTTTGAAGCCCTGGATTTCATAACCTGCGGTTTTGAGGATCTCAAGACCAGCGGGATCGGCAGCCATATCCAAGAAGGCCTGTTTCACCTTGGCACCAACTTCAGGATCCATGGTGGTCGAGAAAGAGACATTGTCATTGGGGATAATGGCATCAGTGCGCCAAATAACCTTGACCTTGTCATTGACATCGGCGTAGGTCTTGGCAACGCTGGTGCGGGCATCAATGTAGGAGGCGCCGAAATCGCAGATACCGCCAACATACAGGGCGGAAACTACAGCGGGGTGTCCCATCACCTGGGCCGGGGTCTTGTAGGTCACGCCGTACTGGCTGAGCAAACCACCGGGGATGATGTAACCAGAAACAGAGAGACTGTCGGTGAAGCAGGGGCGTTTGTCCTTGAACTGGGCAAGAGCGGTGGCTGCATCGGCAGTGTTGGCATTGGTGGTCTCATCAAAGTAGACAGTGAAGGGGGCATCGGGATTCGCGTCTGATTTGATATCCTTGACGTTTGCCATGAACTGCGCACCATAGAAGTCAGAGCCGTTGCGGACAACAACCAACTGAACTTCAGCGGCGTCCTTTTGTTTGGCCAGAAGGTAAGCAAAGGTGGGCATGAAACCAACCTGGGCATTACCGGAAGCCATAGCTTCGATCAACGCAGTGTAGCTGTTGGGGATGATCACCGTGTAGGTGTAACCGGTCAGCTCATTGAGTTTCTGGGCAATGGCATCGCCACCAACAGTCAGCTGCTCAGCAGTAGCTGAAGGGGCAAGGGCAATCACGATGGGGTTCTCGGCTGAGCCCAGGGGTTTGGGGGCTTCGGTCGGGGCCGCGGTCGGCGCTTCAGTTGCCGGGGCTTCGGTTGGGGCAGCGGTTGGGGCAACAGTGGGTTTGGCGCAGGCGGTCAAAACCATGATGCTGACAACCAAAACGGAAAACAGAACAAACAAACTCTTTTTCACTTTTCTCCTCCTATAGAATGGGTAAAAACAAGATTGCGTTTTCTCCAAAACGCTTTATTATCATATCCCAATTAAAAACAAAAGGCAAGTCATGCTTGCCTCTGCATACCTTAAAAAATTGCGGTGGAGCAAATCAGGGCTCGGAATACCCGCAAAGCGCGATCGCACCCGGTCCTGTATGAACCCCCAGGATCGGCGAAACAATGGTTACAAACAATTCCACCGGATTAAATTCCGCTTTGACTCTCTCCATTAAGCTGATCGCCTCGTCCTCAACAGCATTATGCAGCACAGCTATGTGCATGGGACGGGCCAGATCCATTTTCTTAAAAAAGCTGGTAAAGAGATTCTCAATTGCCTTTTTCCGTGTAGTAGAAATATCTCCCGGTTCCACTGTGCCGCTCTGATGATTGACGCGTACCTGCGGTTTGATCTTGAGCACATTGCCGATCATCCGCGCCGCGCTGCCTATCCTGCCACCTTTGATCAGATAATCCAGCGTATCCAGCACAATGTGATAATGCATCTTTTCACGTATTGCATCTGCAACTTTGATCATCTGGGCAACCGTTGCGCCAGCCTCGCGAGCGCGTGCCATTGCCACAACCTGCCAGCCTAAACTCATCGAGTTCCCTTTGGAATCAACAACGGTAACCGGGAGTTTTGAAGATTCGGCTGCCTGGCGTGCTGCCTGGATCGTTCCGCTAAACCCGCTGCTCAACATGCAGGCCACAATTTCATCGGCACCTTGCTCCTCGGCGGCTTCATACGCCTTGGCAAAATCAGCGGGCGTGGCCTGGGATGTGGTTGGGCGCACCGGGTCAGTTTTTAATCTTTCGTAAAAACTTTCAGCGCTCATCTCTATGCCATCAAGGTAAGTTTGCCCGCCCCACACAATTGTGAGAGGAACAACGCCGATATGATATTGTTCTCGCATGGCTGCCGGGATATCATTGGTGCTGTCGGTAATTAATGCAATCTTATGGGTCATCTCAATCTTGCGCATCCTTTAAAAAGTATTACCTTATTATAGAAACTTCACTTAACAGCACGTATGACTTGAGATAGATTTATCATTAGCAGTTATTCCTGTTAGAATTACTAGCCAACATTACTCCCGTTTTTAGGAAACCATGGAAAAAGTTCGCGCAACCTTTAATGAATATCCACGCAATTTTTGGGTCCTGATCAGCTCGCTCTTTATTGATCGGCTGGGCGGTGCTTTGATCTTTCCTTTCTTTTCGCTCTACATCACCGATAAGTTCGGCGTGGGCATGACGGAAGTTGGCACCCTGTTTGCCTTCTATGCCGTTTCCAGCTTCATTGGCTCGCTGATCGGCGGGGCGCTGACCGATCGTTTTGGCAGGCGTGCTCTGATGATCTTCGGCCTGCTTTCCAGTGCCACCTCGGCGCTCATTATGGGTTTGTCCAAAGATTTCCACACGTTTTTTGTGCTCTCTGTGATCGTGGGTGCGTTCGCAGATATGGGCCACCCTGCCGGCCAGGCAATGGTGAGCGATATTCTGCCGCCGGAAAAGCGCATTGAGGGATTCGGCATCCTGCGTGTAGTGGCTAACCTGGCCGTCACCATTGGCCCGGCCATCGGCGGGCTAATCGCCTCACGCTCATTTTTCACTCTCTTCATTATTGATGCTGTGGCATCCACCATCACCGCCATCATCGTTTACCTGACCATGCCAGAAACCAAACCTGAAAGACACGCCGACCAACCCAAAGAATCTGTTTTCCGAACCTTTGCGGGCTATTCCGTGGCATTGAAGGACGGAATTTTCATGGTGTTCCTGGCAGTTTCAGCGGTGAGTGTCCTCGTCTACATGCAAATGAACACCACTCTTTCAGTTTACCTGCGCGATGTGCACCAGATCACCACCCAGCAGTTTGGCTACATCCTCAGCCTCAACGCGGCTATGGTGGTCATTTTCCAATTCTGGATCACGCGGCGCATTTCAAAATATGCGCCCATGCTGCTGATGACCTTCGGCACGCTCTTTTATATGGTTGGCTTTGCCATGTATGGCTTCACCACCACCTATCCCCTGTTTCTGGCGGCAATGGTCATCATCACCATTGGCGAAATGATCGTTTCACCCACCTCCACGGCACTGGTGGCGCGGTTGGCACCAGTGGATATGCGCGGCCGCTACATGGCTGTTTCCGGGTTCAGCTGGATCATCCCCTCAGCCATTGGGCCGCTGCTGGCGGGCCTGGTGATGGACAACCTGGATCCGCGTTGGGTGTGGTACGCCTGCGGCGTTCTGGCAGCGATCTCCGCCCTCGGGTTCTACTTCCTGCATCTCGGCGCCTCGGAAAGGCTGCAACACGATACGCCGCAAGCCGATGCTTCTTAGCCCTATTCAATTATTGATTGATTACATTCATCACCTTTTGTCTGACAAGTGCTGATTTTTCTTGTAATGGCATTTTAAACATGCTATTATCTTTAGATAGGAAAGTGTCCAATTTTTGTCACTTTTAATCTTTTTAGAATGCGAGGTGATGAGAATAATTTAGTAGCTTTTCATTTCCCACCAATTCCGCTTCACTAATGATGTGAATATTCAGACCATTATGAAATCACCAGCATGGCTGGAAAATTCTAAAGACAGGACATAATATGATCAATCCTCATCCTGGACTACCCGAACTGCAGTATGTAAAACCGGCCTCGCTCGCCGAAGCCAGCAAATTCCTGGCAGAACACGAGGGAGTGGCCCGCCCATACGCCGGCGGTACCGATAACTTCGTCCGCCTGCGCGACGGTGTGTTGAAACTGGATTATCTTGTTGATGTAAAAGGCCTTGAGGGAGTGAATGAGATCTCCTTTAACGCCCAAAAAGGGTTGACAATCGGCGCCGCTGTGACCATGAACAAAGTAGCCACTCACCCCGATGTCCTCAAGCATTACCCCAACCTTGCCGAAGCCGCCCACTCTGTTGCCAGCTATCAGCTGCGCAACCGTGCAACCGTGGTTGGCAATATCTGCAACGCATCACCTGCCGGTGACACCATTGGAACCTGCATGATCCTGGGTGGTGTACTCAAAGTGCATGGCGTTGATGGGTTCCGTGATGTTCCACTCAATTCCTTCTTCCTGGCACCAGGGCGCACCGTGCTCAAACCCGGCGATGTGGTGGTCTCTCTGCACCTGCCCGTTCCGCCAAAGGGATTTGTGGGTATTTACAAAAAACTTGGCCGCAATTCCATCGGTGACCTGTCCATTGTAGGCGTGGCCGTGCTGGGCTACCCTTCCAAGGAAAGCCCCTCCGGCTTCCAATTCCGCATTGCACTCGCTTCCGTTGCTCCTGTGCCCTTTGAAGCACTCAAAGCCGAAGCAGTGCTGAGCGAGAAGAAGATCACCGATGAGGTGATCACCAAAGCTGCAGAAACCGCAATGGAATCCGTTACCCCCATTGACGATGTGCGCGGTTCTGCCCGCTACCGCAAATACATGGTACGCAACCTTACCCGTGAAGCTGTAACCGAAGTCTGGAAGAAACTAAGCAAATAGTCCACCGTGACGATTTGACCCCAAAAGTCAGGAGGCAAGAAAAATGAATTATTCAACAATTACCCTCACCGTCAATGACCTGGTTGAAACGGTGGATGTTCCCCAGAACATGACCCTGCTGCAAATGATCCGCGAGAAACTCTCTCTCACCGGCACCAAGAACGGTTGTTCAGCCGGTGAATGTGGTGCCTGCACAGTTTTGATGAACGGTGAACCCGTCAACAGCTGCATGGTGTTGGCCGCCGAATGTGATGGCGCCGTCATCACCACAGTGGAAGGGTTGGCAAAAGGCGGTAAACTCACCTCCCTTCAGGAAACCATCATCAAGTCTGGCGGCGTTCAGTGCGGGTTCTGCACACCAGGGATGCTCATTTCTGCCACTGCGCTGCTCAAACGCAACCCTCATCCCACCGATACCGAGATTCGTGAAGCGATCGTTGGCAACCTCTGCCGCTGCACTGGCTATGTCCGCATCGTGGACGCCATCAAGCAGACTGCAAAGTAAGCGCGGTAACCACCAGACCTTTCAAGGAGCCAAAATATGGCAAACGTAAAATCAAAAGAAAAAGTCTCTAACCCCATCGGCGCCTCCTTACCGCGCAATGACGTTTACGAAAAAGTAACCGGCACCGCGGTTTACGCCGACGATATCCAGTTTGGCGGCAAATTGCTGCATGCCCGCGTGGTACGCAGCCCCTACCCCCACGCGTTGATCAAGCGTGTCGATACCAGCAAAGCTGAAAAGCTCCCTGGCGTCAAAGCAGTCGTCACCGGCAAGGACTTTCCCAACCGCATCGGCCTGTATTTGCAGGACAAGACCATCTTCGCTATTGACCGCGTGCGCTACCTGGGCGACCCGGTGGCAGCAGTGGCTGCCGTGAGCGACGAGATCGCCATGAAGGCTGCTGCGCTGGTGGAAGTGGATTACGAACCCCTGCCCGGTGTCTTTGACCCCGAATACGGCGCTTCAAAAGAAGCTCCCCTCATCCATCCGGACCTGGCAAAGTACGTGCGCCCCAATTTTATCTTCCCGGTGGACGGCACCAACATTGCCAACCACTTCAAAATCCGCAAGGGTGATGTAGAAGCTGCCTTCAAAAAGTGTGCCCATATCGTTGAGCATCACTTTGTCGTGCCTCACATCCAGCATGTGCCCATCGAGACCCACATCGCCATTGCCCAGATGGACGAAAAAGGCAAAGTGACCCTGTGGGCTTCTTCGCAATCGCCATTTGCCCAGCGCAACCTCATCGCCAAGGCACTGCACATCTCGCAAAGCGACCTGCGCGTGATTGCCCCATTGGTGGGCGGCGGCTTTGGTTCCAAAGCCGGCGTGACGATGGAAGCCATCCCAGTGGCGCTGGCCACCAAATGCAAGGGCTGGCCCATCAAACTTATTCTTACCCGCGAGGAAGAATTCTTCACCAACTTTGTGCGCCAGGGCCTGTCCATCCACGTAAAAGTGGGCTGCGATAAAGACGGCAACCTGCTGGCCCTCAAGAACATGATGTACTGGGACGGCGGCGCCTCTACCGAATATGGCACCAACGTCACCCGTGCCGGCGGCTATTCCAGCTCCGGCCCGTATGACATTCCCAACGTCTCCACCGACAGCATCTGCGTTTACACCAACCACCCCATTGGCGGCGCCTACCGCGGCTTTGGCATGTCTGAGCTGCATACCGGCCTCGATCAGGCGATGGATGAACTGGCAGAGAAGGTTGGCATGGATAAGGTAGCCTTCCTCAAGAAGAACGCCGTGGAAGAAGGCGATACCCTGGTTACCGGCATGACCATGCACGCCAATGGCATTCAGCAGTGTATTGATAATGTAGCCAAGTCACTGAACTTTAGCGCCAAAGAAAAACCCACCTCACCAGACCGTCTGCGCGGCAAAGGCATTGCCATCATGTGGAAAGCCCCCGCCATGCCCCCCAACGCCGGTTCCAGTGCGTGGGTTGAACTGGCAGAAGACGGCAACGTCACCGTTGGCCTGGGCGGCCAGGAAATCGGCCAGGGGACCTTCACCGTCATGGCACAGATCGCCGCGTCCGCGCTGGGTGTTCCCTACGAAAAAGTGCGCATCGCCGGGCCGGTAGACACTCAGTACAGCCCGTACGAGTGGCAGACTGTGGCCAGCCGCCTCACCTGGAGCATGGGCAATGCCGTCCGCACGGCCGCCGCCGATGCCCGCCGACAGATCCTGGAACTGGTTGCCGAAGCCTGGAAAGAAAAGGTGGAAGACCTGGACATTGTCAACGGCGTGGTTGTTTCATATAAAAGTGAGCAGGAAACCCCGCTGGAAAACATCGTTATCTACGGTATGCCCAAGAAGAATGATGAAGGTTGGATGGGCGGCCCGATCATTGGGCGCGGTTCCTTCATGCCCAAGTACGTGACCAACCTGGATGCCGAAACCGGACAGGGCGCGCGCGCCGTGGTGCATTACACCGTCGGCTGCGAAGGCCTCGACATTGAGATCGAAAAGAGCACCGGCAAGATCCACGTGCTCAAAGCCGCAGCCGCCTTTGACGTCGGCAAGGCCATCAACCCCGACCTGGTCAAAGGCCAGATCGAAGGCGGTTTTGTCCAGGGCCTCAGCTCCGCTATGTTCGAGGAGATCAAACTCAAGCAGGGTGTGATGACCAACCCCAGCTTTGTAGACTACCGCATTGCCACTGCCCCGGACGTGGCCTTCCCGCTGGAAACCCCCTACGTGGAAGTTCCGCAGGATGACGGCCCGTGGGGCGCCCGCGGTGTCGGCGAGCACCCAATGGTGCCTACCATCGCTGCACTCGGCAACGCCATCTACGCTGCCACCGGTATCCGCCTGCAAGGGCCCCCGTATTCGGCCGAAAAGATCTACCTGGCAATGCTCGATGCCGGGATCGTAAAATAGAATAGCGAAAAGTGGGAAAATGCCGGATTTGCTCTTCCGGCATTTTTAACCCAAATTTTTAAGAGACGAGGATTTTATGACCGAGAACTATGACCTGATCGTCCGCAATGCCCTTCTGCGCCACAGCACCGCCCCTACGGATATTGCGATTGTCGGCGGCAAGATCGCCAAAATAGGCGCCGGGCTGGAAGGGAAAGCCGCCAAAGAGCTGGATGCCCACGGTAACCTGGTGACCGAATCGTTCGTCAACACCCACCTGCACCTGTGCAAGGTGTACACCCTGATGATGATGGACGAAGCTGCACTCAAGGATTACCAGGGCGCCGACATGGGCAAAGCCATGACCGCCATTGAATTGGCTGCGCGCGTCAAGGAAAAATACGACGAAAAATGGATCATCAAGAATGTGCGCCGCGTACTGGCGCTGGCAGGGCGTTACGGCTGCACCCATATCCGCGCCTTCGCCGATGTGGATTCCAAGGGCAAGTTGGAAGGCGTCAAAGCCCTCATCAAAGCCCGCGAGGAATTCAAAGGTATTGTGGACGTGCAGGTGGTAGCCTTTGCACAGGATGGCGTGGTACGCGAGCCCGGCACCGAAAAACTGATGCGCGAAGCAATGGAACTGGGCGCCGATGTGGTTGGCGGCATCCCCTGGATCGAATTCACCGATGCCGATATCGAAGAACACGTGCGCTTCTGCTTCAAGCTGGCCAAAGAATACGACAAACCCGTCTCTATGCTGGTGGACGATGCCGGCGACCCCGGCCTGCGTTCCATCGAAGTGATGGCGCTCGAGACCATTAAGACCGGCTGGCAGGGGCGCTCACTGGCGCACCATGCACGCGCCATGTCAATGTATCCCAAGCCCTACCTGCAAAAACTGGCCGCCCTGCTCAAAAAGGCACAAATGGGTGTGGTCAGCGACCCGCACACCGGCCCGCTGCACGCGCGCGTGCGCGAACTGCTGGAAGAGAATGTGCTCGTCTGCCTGGGGCAGGATGACATCTCCGATGCCTACTACCCCTACGGGCGCAACAACATGCTCGAGGTAGCTTTCCTCAACTCACATCTGCTGTGGTTCACCACCCGCGCCGATATGGAAACCCTGTACGACATGGTGACCAGGAACGCCGCCAGGTGCATCGGCATGAATGACCACGAGATCAAGGTGGGAGCACCGGCCAACCTGGTAGTGCTGGATCAGCCCAATATCCTGGAGGCGCTGCGCTTCCACGAACGCCCGGTGTACGTGATCAGCCACGGCAAGCTGGTTGACCAGGCTGCCATGGACAAGATTTACGCCGAGAATAAGTAATGCACAGCCAAACCGCGGAGAGTTCTCCGCGGTTTGATTACATTCATCATGTGGAAATGTGCTTTTTTTCCAAAAGCTGAAAAGTTTGTTGACAATGTCTTTTTTTTTCTCTATGATATTGTATACAGGAGTATTGTCAATTAAATACCTTTGATGCCGGGTAAGTAACTCCGGTAAAGAGTTCAAAACTGGTTTTGTAATTTGAACATACTGAAGTATCTGAAAAGGAGGTGGTTGTTACTATTTTTTGCTCGTCAGTAAGCCAAACTAATCTAGAAAAGAGGAGAATATGTTCAAGAAGATTTCAATCGTCATCGCATTACTCATGGTCTTCACCCTCGTTGCAGGGTGCACCAGCGGCAACACTGCCAAAAGTGGCAAACTGCAGGTCTACGGTGCATTCGCTACCCCCATCGAAGAAGCATGGGATGGCGCCATTCACCAGGCTCTCCTGAAAGCTGAGTCAGATGGCCTGATCGATTACAACTACACCGAAAACATTGGCTACTCTGGTGACATGGAACGTGTATTACGTGAAATCTGCGAAAAACAGAAACCCGATTTGATTGTTGGCGATGCATTCGTCAATGAGGAAGCTGTGCGCCGCGTTGCAGCAGACTATCCTGAGATCGATTTTGCCTTCGGTTCCGAACTTGGCCCCACCGCCCCGAACCTGGCTGTCTTCGATAACTGGATTCACGAACCCGCTTACCTTGCCGGTATGCTTGCCGGTGGCATGACCAAGACCAACACCGTTGGTGTTGTGGCCGCAGTGCCCATCCCGGAAGTCAACCGCCTCGTCAATGCCTTCATTGCTGGTGCCAAAGAAGCCAATCCCGATGTGACCGTGCTGGTTTCCTTCATCGGCAGCTTTATGGACCTGGCCACCGCCAAGGAACAGGCACTTGCTGAGATCGATGCCGGCGCCGACATCCTCTATGCCGAACGCCAGGGCGTCATCGAAGCCGCTGCTGAAAAGGGCGTGCTCGCCATCGGTAACATGCTGGATCAGAACTCCATTGCCCCCGACACCGTGATCACCAGCGTTGTCTGGAACATGACCCCAACCGTGGAATACGTGATTGCTCAATCCAAAGCCGGCACCTTCCAACCCATCGACCTCAAGGAATTCAGCATGATGTCCAAGGGTGGTGCTTCACTTGCCCCGTATCACAGTTTTGAAAGCAAGATTCCCGCAGACGTTCTGGAAAAGGTAAAGGCCAAAGAGGCCGCCATCGATGATGGTACCTTCCGTGTACCCATCAACGAAGGCCAGCCTGCAGCCAAGAATTAACTAAGTAGGTACAAGGGGCGGCAGCGAAACCTCACTGCCGCCCGAAATTTTTTATTGGCACCAAAAGTCTCGTTTTAAAGGATGTATTATGCTCGCTGTTGAGATGAAGGGGATCTACAAAACCTTTGGAAATGTGAAAGCAAATGTGGATGTTCATTTCTGCCTGGAAAGCGGAGAGATCCATGCCCTTCTTGGCGAAAATGGCGCCGGCAAAACCACTTTGATGCGCATTTTGTACGGATTGTACCGTCCAGACGAAGGCGAGATCTTTGTCAATGGGAAAAAGGTAAACATCACCTCCCCCAAAGATGCCATCGCTGCCGGCATCGGCATGGTCACCCAGCACTTTACCCTTGTGCCCACCCTGACTGTTGCCGAGAATATCGTATTGGGCTACCTCAATAGCCCCACCATTTCTAGCCGCGAAATTGAAAAAAGTGTGGCAGAAGCCTCTGAACGATTTGGCATCGAAGTTGATCCTGCCGCTCTGGTGCGCGATCTTTCGGTGGGAGAGCGCCAGCGGGTAGAAATCCTCAAGGCGCTTTACCGTAACGCGCGCATCTTGATCATGGATGAGCCAACGGCCGTGCTTGTGCCGCAGGAAGTTGATGTACTCTTCGAATCGCTTGTCCGGTTAGTCAAATCCGGCCTTTCTGTGATTTTTATCAGCCATAAACTTGTAGAGGTGATGGCTGTTTGTGACCGAATCACCGTTTTACGCGATGGTCACGTGACCAGCACTGTCAAGAAAAGCGATACCACCCAGGTGGAGTTGGCCAAGATGATGGTAGGCCGCGAGACCTTTGGCATCCGCCGGGAAACCACCCACAAACAGGATGGTACCGTTTACCAGCTTTCTGGCGTGTCTCTGGCAGGTAAAAGCGGAAAACAGCTTCTCACTGACATCAGTTTTGAAGTTGCCAGGGGCGAAATTCTGGGCATTGCCGGAGTATCTGGCAACGGGCAGGGCGAACTCACCAACGTGCTCACCGGCTTGCTCAAGCCAACTTCAGGAACGATCACGGTGGATGGCAAAGAGATCACTCATCTCTCTCCCGGCGAAATCTCCAATGCAGGGGTTGGGCGTACCCCCGAAGACCGCCATGAAGGCACCATTGGCGAACTGACGGTGGCAGAAAACCTGGCCATTGAAAACCTGCAAGATTTCATTAAAAATGGCTTTTTGGACCAGAAAAAGGTGATCGAATCTGCCAAAGAGAAGATCAAGGAATTCCAGATCAAAGCCTCTCCCAATGACCAGTTACGCAAACTCTCAGGCGGCAATATGCAAAAGGTGGTGCTGGCACGGGCGCTTTCGCGCAAGCCAAAAGTGCTCATTGCCTCGCAGCCCACCCGCGGCCTGGATGTGGGCGCAACCGAGTATGTGCGCAAACGCCTTCTTGAAGAGAGCGAAAAGGGCACTGCCATTGTGCTGCTCTCCGAAGACCTGGAAGAAGTGCTGGCGCTCTCCGACAGGATCGCCGTGATCTACGAAGGCACCATCCGCGGGATTGTTCCTTCGGCAGAAGCCACGCCGGAACGCATTGGCCTGTTAATGGCCGGCGCCGAATGAGAATTTAGCTGAAAGGAGATTCCATCGTGACCAAGTTTAAAATCGAACGCGCCGCTTCTCCTGCATGGGCAAAGACTCTCATCCCGGTGGCGGCAGTCCTCGTAACCTTTATCGTTACATCGGTTCTCATCCTGCTGGCAAAAGCCAATCCTTTTGCCGCGTATTACCACCTGTTGATCGAACCGGTCTCTTCGCGCTTCTCCATCCTGGAAGTACTGGTCAAATCCACTCCCCTCATCCTTACCGGCATGGCGGTGACCGTTGCCTTTGCCTCGGGATACTTCAACATCGGTGCCGAAGGCCAGCTCTACGCAGGGGCCATTGCTGCCACCTGGGTAGGCATCACCTTCACCTCACTCCCGGCAATCGCCGCTGTACCATTAATGATGATCAGTGGATTTATCGCAGGAATGTTATGGGCACTCATCCCGGCCATCCTCAAGATCAAGCTAAAAGTGGATGAGGTCGTGACCACGCTGTTGATGAACTCTATTATGGCCTACATCGTTTCCTGGCTGCTCAACGGCATCTGGCGCAACCCTGAAACCGGCGCGCAGCAATCCCCGGAAATCTTTGAAGCTGCAAGGTATGTCAAACTGGTAACGCGTTCACGCCTGCACCTGGGTTTTATCATAGCCCTGGTTGTGGCCGTGATTGTCTATATCCTCCTCAAAAAGACCTCACTCGGCCTTAAAATGCGCGCTTCGGGCGCCAGCAAGATCGGTGCCCAGTTTGCCGGCATTAACGTCAACCGCACCATGCTGGTGGCTGCGCTGGTCAGCGGCGGCATTGCCGGCCTGGCCGGCGTTGGTGAGATCGCCGGTATCCACTATCACCTGATCAACGATCTTTCGAGCGGGTATGGCTATACCGGCATCATTGCTGCCACCCTCGGCGGGCTTAATCCCATCGGGGTGCTCATTGCCGCGCTGTTTATCGGCATCATCGGCACAGGATCCCTCAACGTGAGTATGGCGCTGCACGTGCCTGTTTACCTGGGGGACGTGGTGCAATCTACACTGCTGCTGGTAACGCTGGCAATGCTGCTCTTGCAAAACTACCGCATCAGGAAGGTGTAACATGGATGATTTTATTGTCAGTCTTATCGCCGCCACCCTGCGCGTGGCCACCCCCTTGATCTTTGCCACCCTGGGCGAGCTGTTCTGTGAACGCGCCGGCATCCTCAACCTGGGCATTGAAGGCACCATGTTCTTTGGCGCTTTCACCGGTTTTGCAGTGGCTTACCTTTCCAACTCGCTGTGGATCGGGCTGCTGGGTGCCATTATCTCGGGCGTCATCGCCGGCTTGCTGATGAGCCTGTTTGCGGTACGCCTGGGCCTCAACCAGCACGTTTCCGGCCTGGGGATTACACTGCTGCTTACGGCGCTCTCGTTGTTCAGCTACCGCGCGATTTTTGGCGAGAACCAGCGCCCGCCCGCCATTGTGCCCTTCAAGCAGTTGCAGGTGTTCAATAACATTCCGGTGCTGCATGATATCTTCTCCCAGTACCTGTTGACTTACATTGCCATTGCCATCATCCCGGTGGTGTGGTTCATCCTCTTCCGCACCAACTTTGGGCTCAAGATCCGCTCTGTGGGCGTTAACCCCGAGGCCACCGATGCTGCCGGCATCAATGTATACCAGTTGCGCACCTCGGCCCTGGTAATCGGCGGTGCGCTGATGGCAGTGGGTGGGGCATTCCTCTCCATTGCGCAGCTTGGCTCCTTCTCCTTTGAGATCATTGCCGGGCGCGGCTGGGTGTGTATTGCCCTGATCATCTTCGGCAACTGGCAGCCCATCCGGGTGCTGTGGGGGGCACTACTCTTCGGCGGTGTGCAGGCGCTTCAATCTCGCCTCCAACTGACAGGCCTCAAGCTGCCTTACGAGCTTTTCCTGGCACTTCCGTACATCGTCACCATCATTGCACTCACACTGGCCGGCAGAAACGCCTCTTACCCGGCAGCACTGCTCAAGCCGTATAAACGGGAGTAATCGCAATCAAGGCGTAAGTGAGTCACTTACGCCTTTTTTATTGCTTTTATGCCGATAATGAGAATATGACAATCAACCAGCCACAAACCTATAACTATCACTTGAAGGCCTGGGGGTTCGAACATAAAATAGCATTGTTTGGAAATTATCAAAATTCAAAAATCGGAGGTAGTAATGGCTCAAGCAAAAGCTGACAGCGCTCAAGAAGCCTTTATGGACAAGCTAAAGGATCTGCGCAAACAGAGCAAGGCAGGCGGCGGCGAGAAAAGGATCGAAGCCCAGCATGCCAAAGGTAAATTGACTGCAAGGGAACGCATCGATGCGCTGCTGGATGAGGGTTCGTTCCAAGAGATCAACGGCCTGATGGTCAACCGCCATACCGATTTTGGCATGGACAAGGAAAAGACCCCCGGTGATGGCGTGGTGGCTGGTTTTGGCAAAATCAACGGCCGCCGCGTTTGCGTTTATGCCCAGGACTTTACCGTGATGGGCGGCTCCTTTGGCGAAATTGCCGGGCAGAAAGTTTGCCACATCATGGATCTGGCGATGGACGCCGGCGTACCCGTAATCGGCCTCAACGACGGTGGCGGTGCCCGCATCCAGGAAGGCATCTTCTCCCTCTATGCTTATGGTGAACTCTTTTACCGCAACACACAGGCCTCTGGCGTGGTGCCGCAGATCTCTGTGATCCTTGGCCCGTGCGCCGGCGGCGCTGTGTATTCCCCCGCTCTCACTGACTTCATTGTAATGACCAAGAACATCAGCAACATGTTCATCACCGGGCCAGAAGTGATCAAGACCGTTACCCATGAGGTTGTGGATGTTGAGACCCTGGGCGGCGCCATGACGCACTCCTCCACCAGCGGCGTAGCACACTTTGCCGCCGATGATGAAAAACAGGCTTTCGCCTTTGTACGCACCATCCTCAGCTACCTCCCCTCCAATAATGCTGAAACCGCACCGGCCGTTGAAGTTACCGACGATCCCTGGCGCATGGATAAGGAATTGGATTCCCTCGTGCCGGCCGACCCCTCCGTTGGCTACGACATGAAAGAGGTCATCGAGCACGTCTGTGACCGCGGTTCCTTCT
Organism: uncultured Anaerolineaceae bacterium; assembly: GCA_937897615.1. GTDB lineage: Bacteria > Chloroflexota > Anaerolineae > Anaerolineales > Anaerolineaceae > UBA6107. Next base: position 20,460 of record CALCNO010000187.1, on the reverse strand, counting down.
TTGAAGTAATGGCAAACTTTGCCCAGAACGCCGTCATCGGCTTTGCCCGCCTGCACGGCCAGTCGGTTGGTATCGTTGCCCAGCAGCCGCTCTTTATGGCCGGCTCTATTGACATCGATGCCGCCGATAAAATGGCACGCTTCATCCGCTTCTGCGATGCCTTCAACCTTCCCATTGTCACCTTCTCCGATTCCCCCGGCTTCCTCCCCGGTGTTTCACAGGAACATGGCGGCATCATCCGCCACGGCGCCAAGATCGTCTACGCCTTCTCTGAAGCCACGGTTCCCCTGCTCACCGTCATCACCCGCAAGGGTTACGGCGGCGCATACATCGTGATGAGCAGCAAGCACATCCACTCCGATCTGGTCTTTGCCTGGCCGGGTGCCGAAATTGCCGTAATGGGCGCCGAAGGTGCCGTTGCCATCCTCTACCGCAAGGAACTGGCGGAAAAGGACGATGGTGGTGCCGAACGTAAGCGCCTGGTGGCAGAATTCCGCGAAAAATTCTCCAACCCGTACAAAGCTGCCTCTGCTGGTTTTGTGGATGATGTGATCCTTCCGCACGAAACCCGCCCGCGCCTGATCGCCGCTCTGGAACTGCTGCGCGACAAGAAATCTCATGCACCGGCCAAGAAACACGGCTGCATGCCTCTCTAGTCCTGGTGAAATGAGGAGGTGTTACTTTGACTGATTTTCAAACAGGTTTATTGATCAGCGTCGTCGGTCTCCTGGTCACTTTTGTCGCTCTGGGCATCTTCATCGGCGTGATCATTCTCTTGCAAAAGCTCTTCCCACCCAAAGCAGAAGCCGAAGAAGAGGCTGTGGAAGAAGTGAAGCCGGCACAGATCGAAACCAAAGAAGATTCTGATGCCGAAGCGATCGCCGCTACCCTGGCTGCCGTCTCGTACCTGCGCTCGCAGCGTGCCGGCCAATTGGGAGCTACGTTAGCTACCGGCCCCGGCCCTTACCGGACATCCAATTGATCCAAATCAAGAAAAATCAGGAGATCGTAGGAGAATAAAATGAGCAAAAAGCTACAAGTAAAAGTAAACGGCAAATCCTTTGAGGTAGAAGTAAGCGATTTTTCCGGCGGATCAGCGGATGTGACCGTTAACGGTACTTCTTATGCAATCGAAATCGAAGAAGCCGGCGGTGCTGTGGCTGCACCCGTTGCCAAGGCTGCGGCTGTGCCTGCCAAAGCTGCTGCTGCCCCGGCCGAAAAAGCCGCTGCGGTTGCCATTGCCTCTGCTGGCGCTACCGATGTCATCAGCGCACCCATGCCCGGTGTGATCATGGATATCACCGTCAAACCCGGCGATAAGGTATCCACTGGCGATACCGTGTGTGCCCTTGAAGCCATGAAAATGAAGAACTTGATCCGAGCACAGCGCGATGGAACGGTTGCCTCCGTTGAGGTTAGCGAAGGTCAGCGCGTCCCCTTTGGCGCGGTGATCGTTCGGTTCGCGTGAGGTTGATATGGACTTTTCGCGATTACTCGTCTTACTTGACGCATTCAAAGCCCTGCACTGGCAGAACCTGGTGATGATCGCGGTTGGTGGCGTTCTGATCTTCCTCGCCATTGCCAAAGATTATGAGCCTTCCCTGCTTCTGCCCATCGGGTTTGGCGCCATGCTTGCCAACCTGCCCCTCACCGGCGCCACTGAAGCCGGCGGCTGGTTAAAAAGCCTCTTCGATGCCGGCATCGCCACCGAACTCTTCCCCCTGTTCGTCTTCATCGCCATTGGCGCCATGACGGACTTTGGCCCGTTGATGGAAAACCCCAAGATGGCACTGCTGGGAGCCGCCGGGCAGTTTGGTATCTTCATCACCATGCTGCTGGCACTGGCAACCGGCCTCTTCACCCTCAACGAAGCCGCCAGCATTGGCATCATCGGCGCCATTGACGGCCCAACCGCCATTTACGTCTCTTCCAAGCTGGCTCCGCAACTGCTGGGTCCCATCACCGTGTGTGCTTACAGCTACATGTCGCTGGTACCCATCATTCAACCGCCAGTGATGCGCATTATGACCTCGCACAAAGAGAAAACCATCCACATGCCGTACACCATCAAGGAAGTATCGCGGACAACCCGCATCCTCTTCCCCATCGTGGTCACTGTGGTGGTTTCCCTGCTGGCACCCAAGGCCTCTCCGCTCATCGCCTCCCTCATGTTCGGCAATCTCATCCGCGAGTCTGGTGCTGTGGATCGCTTGAATGACGCTGCACAGAACGAACTGGCCAACCTGACCACCCTGTTCCTCGGCCTGGTCATCGGCTCCACCATGGAAGGTGTCAACTTCCTCAAGCCCACCACCCTGCTCATCCTCGTTCTGGGTCTCTTCGCTTTCGTGATGGATACCTTTGGCGGCGTTCTGCTGGGCAAACTGATGAACTTCTTCTCCGGCGGCAAGTTCAATCCCCTCATCGGGGCTGCCGGCATCAGTGCCTTCCCCATGTCTGCCCGCATCGTGCAGCGCTTCGGCCAGGAGTATGATACGAGCAACTTTCTGCTGATGCATGCAATGGGCGCCAATGCTGCCGGTCAGCTTGGCAGTGTTATCGCCGGAGGCGTGGTACTGGCGATCATGGCCGGTGTGCTGTAAATCCAGTGAACACTGGATATAATCAAAAGTGTTGGAATTTATCTTAGAAAAAGGAGAATGCAAATGAAACTACTTGATCTGACCATCCCTTTGGGAATCGGAACCCCCGCCTGGCCGACTTATGAACCCCTCCAGGTAAAGTACTTCAAGAGGCTTGCTCCAAATGGCGCCAACGGCCAACTGTTGACCCACTCCAACCATCTCGGTACCCACCTTGACGGCGAGATTCACTTCTACACCCCCGGGCGCGATATGGCATCATTGCCCCTGGATTACCTGGTACACGATGCTGCGATTGTTGACCTGAGCGATGTCTGCGGTGATTATGATGTGTACACCAGCAAAATGATCACCGACCGCGTAGAAGTGAAACAGGGCGATATCCTCGTCATCCACACCGGTTACCATCACTTTGGCTGGGATCAGCCCACTGCCGATGAGATCCGCTACATGGTCAAGCACCCCGGTCCCGATCAAGAATTCGCCGACTGGGCCAAGAAGATGAAACTGCGCTGGATCGCTGTTGACTGCGGTTCTGCCGACCACCCGATGAACACCATCATCCGCCAGTGGATGCCCCGCCAGGCAAAGCAGGCTGAGTACGTGTTCAAGAAGAAATTCGGGAAATCTCTGGAAGAGTACTTCACCGATGAGAAGTACCAGCTCATGCACATCGACATGTTCCCCAATCAGATCATCCACGCCGAGTGCTTTGGCGGCAATCTTGACCTCATCCTCAACCGCCGCGCGCAGGTTGGTTTCTTCCCGTGGCGCTTTGTGGATGGCGAAGCCTCCATTGGCCGCGCCGTAGCCTTTGTGGAAGACAAGGAATACGATCAACTGATGGCCAAGGCTGCCAAGATGAAGAAAACCAAGTTCGGTGATGTATACGAACCCAAGCACGTTGAAAGCCTGAATAAGTTAAGCAAAGCCAATATGGCTTAAGCTTCTTAGGTACCATACATTTTTCAAGGAGAATTAAAGTGAAATTCGATCTTCCCGAAAAAGCAACAGAACCCATTCTTCAGATCGATGCCCGCGAAGTGGAAGCCCTTCTTCAAGGCCCCGCCATGCAGCTTCCCAAATGGCCCGGCGCGCAGGTTAAGTTGAAAGATGGCCGCCTCCTCTACATCCGCGAAGCAAAAATCGAAGAAGCTCCCAAGATGATGGAATACGTCAAACGCCTGATGGACGTGGATCATGACTTCTATGATATCGTTGGTGCCCGCGTCTATTCTGAAATCCTCGGCTGGTATCGCCATCGTCTCAAAGACCCCTATACCTTCGTTGGCTTGATCGATGGGCAGTGGGTTGGTTTCGCCAATGGCCGTGTCATGAGCGAAGACATCAACATCAGCCTGCACACCATGGCCCTGGCCCGCGGCGGCCGCATTGGCGCAGTGATGTACTATGCCAAAGCCTACTATGCCTTTGAAATGATCAAGAACACCGAGTGGTGGGCTACCTACGAGTCCTACAACGGCTGGATGCGCTGGGGTCTCGGCATGGCTCAGCCTTCTTACCCGTGGCCCGATGTTCAGCACGAACTGGGTGGCGCACGTGTTTACTACGTGACCAAGAAATACTGGGATCAGCTGATCAAGAATTACGTTCGCGAAATGGCCGGCGCCGATCTGGACTTCAATGTCTCCGATTCCGTCCGCAAAGCCAACGAAGAACTGATCGTCCCCGAAGAAATCCTTGTGTAGTTTGCCCTGGTAGTAAAAAAGAGAGCCTGTACAGGCTCTCTTTTTTATTCGGCTTGCAGCGCGGCAAAGATTCCCAGTGTGGTATCCACACCGGAGGAATGCCCAAACCGCACCAGCAGCTCTGCCAGCCCCTCCGGGAAGTCCTCTCCACTGAAGAGCGCATCGATCACCTGCAAAAAAGGTTCCTCCGCCCAGCCGCGCCCGGCAGCCAAAATGCGGTTGGTGGAAATGGTAGTTGTCTTTTGTGCCGCCAACTGCAAGAGTTCCTGCTTCAACGATTCCAAAAATGGCTGTGCAGACGCCCGTGCCTGGCAAAGCCTGGCCTGATACAAAATAAACCCCGCCAGCCAGTCATCCCCCGAAGGCGTTAGCCCGCCTCCCAGCCCCAGCAAGTGCCCGGCCGCTGCAAGGCACTCCACCATTTGCTGATGGAGGTACGCGTCGGAAAATAAGCGCGTGTTCACCAGAATCCGCTCTTCCACCTCTGCCGGAAAAGAGGGAACATGGTTATGCAGGAACAGCCAACCCTTTTCTGCCTCCAGAGAGGAAATATGCTCCAGCAGCGCGAGCATCTTATCCTTACGCTGGCCTGCAGTAGTTCGTACCAGCGTCGGAAACCCCGGCGCCCATACTTCAGCATTTTCTGTGACGATCTGCAGCGCCTCGGTTGGGAAACGCAGGCTCCCCGGCAACACCTCAAACGGAGAATTAAGCGCCAACGCGTCCATCAGCCGCTCAAAGCCGGGCACGTACAGATTGAAGGGACTTTTGTAAGGTGCGTCGGTGATAAAAAGGACAAACTCCCCACAGCGCAGGAAGATGCCTTTTGAGGTAAGGCCCATCACATATCCGTCCCGCTGCCCGGCGAGCGCTTCAGCGGCCATGCCGCCGATAAAAGTCGCAAAGAAAGTGCGCTGTGCCATAGCGAGTCCTAACGGTGAAAAACAGCCATGTTTCCCAACACGCCCCAGGAATTGAGAAAGACCGCGTTGGGAACCTCATAGAACCGGCCATTGTTTACATAACGGACGGAATCCTGGTCGTAGCCAGTGAGGATAACCACATGCTCGTAAGCGGCCACGATGGTGACGTTGCCTTGAGAATCGGTATATTCCGCCGGTACACCGCCAACCATGTTGCCGATCACCCAGGCGATCACCGGATGGCCGGCTGCCAGTTTTTCCTTAATCTGTTCGAGGGTATAGCCCTTGCCGCCTTCCACGTCCAGGCCGTATTTTTGCAGCAGCGCCGCTACCGGGGCAGCATGTACCCCGTAAGCATAAGGGGGCACTTGGCCCCACGGCCCGTTGGCATCGCCCACAAAACCCAGATCGGGGTTATCGGAAAGCGGCAACTCGTGCTGAAAGTTGTACTGGTAAATGAGCACATCGTAATAACCCGCCAGGTCTACTGCCGCGGAGGCCTCGCACCCCAGGGCAAAGTACTGGCCGTGCGCAAGAATTTCAAGATAAAGACTTTCAGGAATCGCTGTTGGTGTGGTTTGCGTTGGTAGAGCAGTTGGCATCATGGTAGCAGTTACCGTCGGCATAGCCGCCACGGTAGGGGTTAAGGTGCGTGTGGCCGTGACAACCATCACGGCGGTTGGTGTACTCTGAGCCTTCTTTTGATAGGAACTGAGGAGTTGCCTGCCCGTCACAAATAGGACATAGCCAATCAACGCTGCCAGAAAGATCAGAGCAGCCCAGGCATCCAATCTTTTTTGGTGCATAAAAAGTGGGGATTTACTTACCGGTTCAGGCATACCGCCAATGATACTCCATCTCAGTAATAAAAAAACACTCCCCTCTCAGGGAGTGTTGTGTGCCGAGGACCAGGATCGGACTGGTGACCCCACAATTTTCAGTCGTGTGCTCTACCAACTGAGCTACCTCGGCAGTGATGCCTATTCTACCCTGTGCGGGGGTGAATGTCAAGAAAATGGCTTTTAATCCAGCGGATTCAATGCAATCTCAAAAATATGCGTGCCCTGTTCCCCGGGAGCGCATTGCACCTCTGCCGCCGGGAAAAATTTCCCACTGGCACTCCAGCTAAGGAACTCCTGGAACAGCCCAAGGTAGAAAGCACAATCCATCTGGCTGAATGAGCGTTCATTGGTAAAGCGGATGACCATTTTATCGGCGTGGGCATCCACTGCAAACTTACCACAGGCGGCCTGCTCAAACCAACCGGCAATATCGTTAATCCCCTTCTTCACCTTTTGTCTGAAGGAAAGCAGTCGGAACTCCGGCAGCTGCCAGCCATAGTTTTCCGCATGGTCTCGCAGCCAGTAGTACAAACCGGCCCGTCCGGCGCGCTGAAGCATGCCGCGCGCGCATTCCCTGCCAAAAGTGGATACATAAGAATTGACATACGCAGCGGCGTTGTCCGCCTGTTGAGTTTCCTGCAATCCCCCTGCTACTTCAATCAGTCCTTCATTTAAGTACATCTCGGGTACATTAACCTGGGTTCGTTTCAACGGGTTCTGTCCATTTCTTCAAGGATACTGTAAAGCAATTCCAGCAAAACGGTTTTCACCGAACTTTTTTTCTTCGCCACGCAGGGGAGAATTTTGATCGCCGGGTCAAGCCGCAACGCCAGACGGATGTCCTCCATCTCCCAGGCATCCGGCAAATCCTGTTTATTGGCAGCCACAAGATAAGGGGTTGGCGCATACGCTCTGAACGTCTCGAGGATGCTGCGTGCTTCCTTGAAAGTTTCCGGCCGGGTGCTGTCGATCATCACAATGAAGCCCAGCATTCCTTCCGAAAGAATTTCCCACATAAAGTCAAAACGTTTTTGGCCCGGCGTGCCAAAGAGGAACAGCACCAGGTCATCATCCACGGTGATGCGGCCAAAATCCATCGCGACGGTGGTATTCTCCTTAACTGCCTCACCGTCTGAGGATACTTTTTTCTCCGTCGAAACTACATCGATCTCGCTTACCGAACGGATCAGTTCAGTTTTGCCTGAATTGAAGGGGCCGGTAATGACTATTTTTACAGTCTGAGTTTGCATAGATCGGGTCCTTCGTTATATCGAACGGATTTTGGTGATCAAACGGTTGACCAGTGACTTTTGCTCCACCGGGTCCTGGGTGGGGAACATCTTGCCGGTAAAGACAAGTGATGAACCCCCGGGCCGGATCATCTCCACCAGGCCTGCCTGCAGGAGCGCGTACACTACCCGCCGGATTTCCAGGTCGTTCATCTGGTTGGCTTTGGCAATTTGCTGAATGGTATTTTTAGGATTGACAAAATCCACCACGCGCCACTCTTCAACCGAAAGATTGACATCGCGGATGTTTGTGCCGGGGCGGTCGGTGAACTTGAGCGCCATTTCTAGGCTGGGGATCTCACTCTTGAGTTCCTCCAATTCCTGCGCCTGCCTGGCCCCCTCAATGATCAGATTCTCAAGGTCAAGCCGGATGGGGATCTTTTCAACAGGGACGAGCTCGCCAACTTCAAAATGGAAAAAGCCGTCTGCCCAGGCAAACAACTGGCGCACAACATCAGAGTAGATCAATCCAAGGGTATCAATAATCTGTTCCTGCGCCAGGTAGCCTGCATTCATCAGGAAAAGCCCCATCTCTTTATCATTGGTGGTGCTGTTGCGGCCGGCAATGAGGCGCGCCTGCGCAGAAGTGATTACCCTGTGCTCCACCAGCTCCTGAAGCAAGGGAGTAGAATCCGCACCAAATTCTGCAAAGCCAAGCTTACCTTCGCGGAAAACAATGTGGGCGTTGCTTAAGGGGCCTTCAATGTAAAGCGCCCCGGTCTTGTTCGCCAGGTTGATCAGGTTCAGCAATTGAAGTATGGAAAAGTCGCGTAAATTGCCTTTGAGGGCCATGATTTTCTAATACACCGTTCCTTGATGCTGAAATTATACAGTTAAGGCAGGGTTGCGTCAATTTCACTGAGTATAATCAAAGAGGAGCGCCTTATGCCTTCTCTGGCAAAATACCTGTCCAATATTGACCACGACCTGCTTACCCGCATTGCCCGTTACTGGGAGGTGGAAGTGGAATCTGCTGGCTGGAAGGAAATTGAAAGTGCGCTCTTTTCCTGCATGACCAACAAGGCCATTGCCGATGAAAGGATCAGCGAACTGCCGCTCCCTGCCAAAAAAGCCTGGGAATCCTTGCGCGGGCATGCTGGCAAACTCCCGTGGAGTGAATTCACCCTCAAACACGGCAGCCCGCGCGAATTAGGTCCGGCGGCACGCCAGCGCGAAGAACCTGACCAACACCCCGCCAACGTGACCGAGACCCTGCTTTACCGCGGCCTCATTGGGCGCGCCTTTTTGGATGCCACTCCGGAGCCACGCGAGTTCGCCTTCATCCCGGATGAAATGGCTGCTCTCTACGAAAACCCTGCGAAAAAATCCGGCGTGCCTGCCATCCGCCCGGTGCCATTGGCAGAGATCGGGCGCCACCAGCCAGCCAACACGCGCCTCCTGGATCATGCCACCGATTGGCTGTCTGCAAAACGTATGGGGCAGGCATTGTCAAACATGTATTTCTCCAATGCGCAGATTAGCCCACAATTCATCAGCGCTATGCTGGCTGAGGCCGGTCTGCTCACACCGGGGCGAGAACTACTCCTGGGTGCCATTGGCCCCTTCCTGCAAGCGGAGCGCCTAGGCACGATGAAAAACTGGTTCCAGGCCTGGCGCACCAGCAGCAACCTTAATGACCTGCTGATGATCCCCGATCTGGAGTTTGAAGGTGCCTGGCGCAATGACCCGATATTCTCCCGCCAGACGCTCCTTTCACAAATCCGCGCTTTTGACGTGAACACCTGGTACAGCCTGCCGGCGTTTCTCTCCTACATCAAATCGGATATGCCAGACTACCTGCGCCCGGCAGGAGACTTTAACAGCTGGTCTATCCGTAAGGCTGGCAGCAAAGAGTATCTGGCCGGGCGTGAGCACTGGGATGATGTCGACGGTGCCTACATTCGCTATCTGTTTTCCGGCCCGTTGCATTGGCTAGGGATAGTGGACCTGGCCTATGCAGCCAAAGAAACGCAGCCGATGGCTTTCAGACTCTCGCCCATTTCCACATATTTGCTCAGTGAAGGTGGGGCGGCCCCAGTTCTGGCATCGGAATCTGCGCCAAAGCTGCTTTCCGATCTCACCATCGCCATGCCGGTAAATTCCTCGCGCCAGTTGCGATACCAGATCGGCAGATTCACCACAATCATCGGCAATACGCCCCACGAGACCAGGTTCCAGGTGAGCGCTGCTTCGCTCACCGCTGCCGAACAGGGTGGCCTAAAAGTTGAACAACTGCTGCAATTATTGGAAAAATCCTTTAAGATGCCACTTCCGGCTTCCTTCAAAAAACTGGCCAAACGCTGGGATCAACACCGAGTGGAAGTGAGGATCGAGAAAGCCACCTTGCTGCGCGTTGAGGATTCGCAGGTGTTATCCATCCTGCGAGAAAACCCGCGCACCAGTCGTTTGCTCAAAGAGGAACTCGCGCCAAACACGGTTCTGATTGACCCGGCCGGAGTGGAGGTAATTAAAAAAGTGCTGCTCGAGGCTGGCATCCTTTCGCAAATTGAACTGGATGTATAATCAGCTTGCTCGCATAAACCACAATTCTGAATGAGGTGTTATGACCAATCGCTTAAACTGGATCGAGGATGAAATTCGTTCGCTTCAGGAAGCCGGTTTACTCAACCGCATCCGTACACTGGGTTCCCCACAGGGAGCCTGGCTGGTGGTAGATGGCAAAAAGGTTCTCAATTTTTGCTCCAACAACTACCTGGGGCTGGCCAATAATCCGCGCCTGGTGCAGGCTGCCACAGACGCCCTCAAAAAGTACGGCGTCGGCCCGGGTGCAGTGCGTTCCATTGCCGGTACCATGCAAATCCACCTGGAACTGGAAAAACGCATTGCCCAATTCAAGGGCGTAGAAGCCGCCATTGCCCTGCAATCCGGCTTTTCTGCCAACCTTGCGGCCATCCCCGCCCTGGTGCAAAAAGAGGACGTGCTCTTTACGGACGAACTCAACCACGCCAGCATCATTGATGGTTGCCGCCTTTCCAGCGCGCGCATTGTCAAGTACCTGCACGCCGATCCTGCCGACCTGGAACGCGTAATCAAAGAAAATGCCGGCAGCTACCGCCGGGCGCTGTGCATCACCGATGGTGTGTTCAGCATGGATGGCGACATTGCCCCCCTGGACAAGATCTACGAGGTCACCAGCAAGTACGACGTGATGCTCGCCGTGGATGACGCCCACGGAGAGGGTGTCATCGGGCGCAACGGGCGCGGTATTGTGGATCACTTTGACCTGCACGGCAAAGTAGACCTGGAGATCGGTACCTTCTCCAAAGCATTTGGCGTGATGGGCGGTGTGTGCGCCGGCAACAAATTGGTGGTGGATTGGATCCGCCAGCGCGGGCGCCCCTTCCTCTTCAGCTCTGCTGCCACCCCGGCGGATACCGCTGCCTGCATCGCCGCTGTGGACATTCTGGAAAGCTCCTCGGAACTGGTAGATCGCTTATGGGAAAACGCACGCTACTTTAAAGCAGCCATGAAAGATATGGGCTTTGATACCGGCGTGAGCACGACCCCAATTACCCCCATCATGCTTGGCGAAGCCGCCACAGCACAGCAATTCAGCCGTGAATTGTTTGAAGAGAGCGTGTTTGCTATGCCGCTGGGTTTCCCCACCGTGCCGCGCGGTAAGGCACGCATCCGCGTAATGCTCTCGGCTGCCCACAGCCGCCAGGACCTTGACCAGGGACTGGAAGCCTTCCGCAAGGTCGGTAAGAAAATGGGGATTGTGAAGTAACCTGCAGATTAATCAAAAGCACCGGGGTTTTGCGCTCCGGTGCTTTTTTACGCCACTACGATGATTTGAACAGGCGTTTTCGCCGCCAGTTGATCAGCGGAGAGAGCAGCCTGCGCAAGTGATACTTGAGCACAATGGGCGCCAGGCGGCTGCCGCCATCACGGTAATGCACCCGCAGCATTTCCGGCCAGCAGCGGTCATCAGCGGTGATGGTTTTGGCATCGGAGTGCAGGCGGAACTGTGCCCACACCTGCCCCGGCAGATACTGGAAGCGGGTCACTCTTGCCAGGCGCACCCACAGATCGTAGTCCATGGCAAAATAAAACGTGGGGTCCAGGGGGCCAACCTGGCGCCACAACTCCGCGCGGAAAAAGGTTGCCGGTTGGGGAACGTGAACGTAACCGCGCCGCAGCCGCGCCAGGTCGGTTTGCGCTGCATTGAACCTGCCAATCACGCGGTCGTTTTCATCGATGAAATCCAGATCGCCATACACCATGCCCACCTGTGGATTGGCCTGCAGGTAAGCCACCGCAGCAGAAATGGCCCCCGGCGCGTACAGATCATCAGAGTTAAGCCAGGCCAAAATTTGCCCCTTGGCCTGCGCAAACCCCTTGTTCAGGGCATCCGTTTGCCCCATATCTTTTTCGGAGACCCAGTAGGCAAGCCTGTGGGCATAACGCTTGATTACGTTAACGCTGTCATCACTGGAAGCGCCGTCAATAACGATGTATTCAATACGCGGGTAATCCTGCTCCAGCACAGAGAGCAACGTCTTTTCCAGATAACGCCCCTGGTTAAAGGACGGCGTTACCACCGAAACCAATGGGGGCTCAGCAGACTGCGCGGTCAATTGGAATTCTCCAATGGGTGGCGCAGATCGAACAGGTAATACCCTTCTCCCTGCTCATAGGGATAATGAGCAAAAAGATAATCGTGCAAGTCTGTCTGCGATTCAAAATCACCAATGAGGGTCACCAGAAAGTAATCCATTCCCTTTGTTTCGCTGCGGAAATACCTGGCGAAATTGGGGGCATCTTTACCGTTCAACTCATCCACCACCTGGTCACCAGTGGTAGGCCAATTCGTTGCCAGGGTAAACCCCCAGTAATTCAAGCGGTACCCGTAATCATGCGAAAGGGCAACCGCCTTATGGTCCAGGCCAATCTTTTCACCGAGCGCTTTCCAGTATGCCGCTTCGTGACGGTAACTGGCTTCAAGCAGATGGTAGCGCGTGACCATAGCACTGATGCCCACGCAGCCTACCAGCAGAAGAATAACTGCCCCTTGCATCAGCCTGGGAAGTGCAAGTGCCTCCAGGCGGGCAAAGAGTACATCCGCCAGCACCCCAAGCCCCAGGGCTGCCATAAAAGTGAGCGGCAAGCTGTAGTAATCATGGGTGTAGATGTGATACGCAAAGGTAAACCCCAGCAGCAGGTAACCCAGCCACAGCATCCCGTAAAGCAGACGGAAATCCTTACGTTTGACCAGGAAAAATGCCAGTATCGCCAGCAGCAGCGGGAAGTACCCCACGATGGATTTGCCGGTCATAAACCAGCGCAGATACCACTTGGGGTCAATGAACAACGCCGGAAAAAAGCGTGAGCCAAAGATAGACCCCTCATTCCCCCCAACGGTGGCGCTCAGCAGAGTGAACATCAGTGCCGGTATAAGTGCCAGCGCAGCCATCACATACACGCGCCAATCCTTCAACGATGCTTTGAAGCCGCGCATCAACACCAAAGAAAGCAATGGCAGCCCCACAAAGTAAACCGAGGTGCTTTTTACAAACACAGCCAAACCGGTGAAAAGACCGGCGACAAGGGCTGCGCGGGTGGTAGGCGCCTGGTACCATTCAAATTGAAAGTACAAAGCCCACAGAATACACATCACCATCAGTGGATCGGGCTGGAAGGAACGGCTGGCATACGTACTGTAAGGAACAAAGAGGTAAAATGCCAGGGCAACCAGCGCGCCGTTCGCTGAGATAGCTCTCCGCGCCAGCAGGAACAAAGGAATTCCACCGATCACCCAGAAGAGAATCGAGAAGAGCCGGCCGGCATTGGGCCATTCGTGCCCTAGCAGAACGTACGTATACGCCGCCAGGTGTTCCATGATGGCAGGCTCCACCCGGGGTTGGATCTGCCCGGAACTAATGCCCACGCTGCGCAATTCGGGATCAAGCGCGTTGGTTTGCGCTGTATCCATCTCATAGTACATACCCCGCGCCATGATGAGCGAATGTAACTGGCGTGTGGGGGCAAAATCCAGTGGCAGGTCCGTAAAATCTACCAGGCGGATAGCAAAGCCGCCAAGCAAAAGCAAAGACACAAAAAGCCAAAGAAGCCACTTGCGCGGCTTAAAGAACAAAGCAGTTTGGCTGCTCTCAATCTGCATCATCACAACCTCTGATCGAATTACTGTTTTGCTGCCGTACCCGGCGATTGATATACCAGGAGCGCAGTCGTTCCAGGCCAAGCGGGGCGAAAAATGCAAAGACCATACGATACCACTCTCTTTTTAAACCACGCGGCCAGAACCAAAAGCTCTTCCAGTAAGCGGCAAAGGCACCGCGGTAATCCTTGGCATCCAGTAGATAAAACCCATTGATACGGTTAGCCCCTGCCATAATCTCCCGGCGGTGAAGGTTAAACGCTTCCTGCAGCGCCGGTTGTGTGGGCATCCATTCCACCATGCGCAGCGCCTCGCGGCCAAACCCGGCGGCCTGTTTGAGGTTCTTGCAGCCTTCGTGGTAGTGTGCCGCCGCCCACAACTGCGGAATGTAGCACATCTCGCCAAACGTCGCCAGGCGAATCCACAGATGGTGATCGAGCAGAAAGTGGTAGCTCTGGTCGAGCAAGCCGGCCTTATCAAGCGCAGAACGGCGCATAAAGACAGCCGGCTGCCCGATGATGTGAAAAGACATCAGGTCACTTAGCTGCCAATCGCCATAAGTGAGGGTGTTCAGCACTGTCCCATCCGGGGCCACCACACGCACATTGCCAAAGACAAAGCTGGCCTGCGGGTTGTCCTCCAGGGCTTTCACAGCGGCACTCACCGCGCCGGGCAACAGGTAATCATCCGAGTTGAGCCAGGCCACGTACTTTCCTTTAGCGCGCATCAACCCTTTGTTGATCGCCTCAGCCTGCCCGGAATCCTTCTCGGAGACCCGCCAGGCCAATTTAGTAGCGTATTTTTCGATCAGCGCTACGCTGTCATCAGTTGAGGCGCCATCCACTACCATGTACTCAATGGCAGAATAGTCCTGCTCGAGCACGGAGCGCATTGTTTTCTCCAGAAAGGGTGCCTGGTTAAACGAAGGAGTAACAATGGAAACAAGCGGGGTTGAGGGCATCAGAACAGGCTTTCGTAATCCACTTTGGGGAAGATGGCCAGCTTGCCGCCCACCGTGGCATCCAGAATTTCGCGGCCGTTGCGGGCGTACGCCTCTCTGGCCAGCGCATACCCCACCTCGGAGGTCTGCAGATCGGGCAATTGCCAGCGGAATCCCTTGCCAAAATAGCCGGGATGAAAATGGTTGGGGTCATCGCCGGTGGAGGTGACAGTGGTATTGGGCTTTCCCTGAGTGGTAAAGTTGTGGTCCACTCCAATGAGGATCACCTGCTTGAAACCCAGGTGATACGCCAGTTGCATGGCTACAAAGGTAACCGTAGCGCCTTCCCACAGCCTGCCGGCGGCATTGCCGGAAAAACGCGGCAGGTTGTATGAGGTGTAAAGGTAATGCAGGTTAGGCGCCGGAGCGACCCACTTACGCCCGCGCCAGGAAACAAATGTGGGGATATCGAGGGCGCGAAGGTCTTGCGCGCACTGCTCGATCACCAGATCGTTCACCGTCAACAGACATGAGGTGGCAAAGCCCAGTTCGGCAAAGGCCATGTAAAAGCGATTCATGCCAATGGTAAACTCACTCTTCAGCCTGGATAGGTCAGTATTCTTGAGGCTGGGGCCATTGCCGATGATGAAGCAGCGTTCACCGCGATAGGTGTCTTTGAGGTGATTAAGTTTCTGAATGGACTCGCGCCGCCAGGGATGAAAGCGTGCTTGCGGCCATTCTGCCGCAGCTTGCAGGCCGTGCTTGGCGGTGCGCAATGAATTCACCAGCGGCTCAGGCAGGTGTTCGATGAGTTTTCTCGGCATGGGGTTACTCCGTGCTCAAACGCGCGGTGGCACCGCCATCCACCACTAATGCCTGGCCGGTCATAAACGAGGAGAGGTTGCCATCCGCCAAAAAATAGATTGCCTGGGCAATTTCCTCAGGCGAACCAATGCGCCCGTTCACCGTGCGACGCGCCAGGTTATCCAACCGGTCGGTGACCGAGGTGCCTGTCAAGTGCCCGCGGCTAAGGCCGCTGCGCAGCATGGGGGTGTCCACTGCACCCGGCAACACCGCATTTACGCGGATGTTGTTGGGAGCAAACTCAATCGCCATGGCGCGGGTCAACGCCAGCAAACCGCCCTTACTGGCGGCATAAGCAGAGATGTTGGTGGAGGTCTGAATGGCATGTACCGAAGAAACATTGACAATAGCCCCCCCACCGGCCATACACAGCAAAGGATGCTCGTAGCGTGCGCCGACAAAAACCGGGCGCAAGTTAGTGGCAATCACCGTATCCCATTCCGTCACGGTTGTCTCCACCAGCGGTTTTGAGATTTGCAATGCCGCGTTATTCACCACAGCATTTAATGAAGAGGTAAACAGCTTGACCTTATCAAAGATCAGCGGGAACTGGTTGGGATCAGAGATATCCGCCTGAACGAACAAACCATCCGCCGGGAAACCATCACCAAACGGCTGCCTGTCCACGCCGATGATGCTCCAGCCGCGACTGGCAAATAACGTCACGGCCGCCCGGCCAATTCCCCCGGCGCAACCGGTAATTAATACGATCCGCCTGTACCCCTTAACGGCTTCTTCACCCTGCAATTTTTTTCTGTTGGTCATAGAAGTCCTCGTGGTCAACGTCTAACCCAATCAAAAGGTTGCGAATAGTATTCCAATGCACATTCTCCCAGGCTGCGGGGCTGGAATTGGAATTGTGCGGAGCAAGCATCACGTTATCCATTTTCAGCAATGGCGAATCAGACGGTAACGGCTCATGCTCAAAAACATCCAGCGCTGCGCCGGCAATGACTTTGCCCTGCAGCGCGCCAACCAGCGCCTTTTCATCCACAATGGGGCCGCGTGCCGTATTCACCAGCACCGCGGAGGGTTTCATTTTCGCCAGGGTGCTCTGGTTGATCAAATGATGAGAGGTAGAATTGAGGTCGCAATTGACGCTCACAAAATCGGCTTCCCGCAGCAGTGTGGCCAGGTCAACCGAGGTTACCTGATTTTCGAGCAAAAAATCGCGCGGGATGGGAACGATGTCGTTGCCAAGTAGGCGCATGCCAAAGCCGCGCGCGCGGCGCAAAACTGCTTTGCCAATGTTGCCCACACCGATGACGCCCAGCGTGCATTCAGAGAGAGAACGCCCGGGGATTTTTTGCCACACACCTGCCTTGATCGCATCATCCATCCAGGGCTGCTGGCGCGCAAATGCCAGAATGTATCCCATCACGCTATCTGCAACCGGCAGGGTAAAAGCATTGAGCGTGTTGAGCAGCTTCACCGAATATGCAGCACAGGCCTGTTTATCAATGGAATCAATGCCCGTACCCCATTTGGCGATCACCTTCAGGCGTGGAGCACAGGCTTTGAGCACCTTTTCTGTATAGCGATCATCGCCGCAGATAGTGCCATCAAACTTGCCGGCGTACTGCAAAAGCGCCTCCTCCTCCATGCGTTCATTCACCTGGGGGAGGATCAGATTGATCCCGTAATGTGCGAAAACCGATGCAAAACGGTCAACGAACGGGATCATGTACGGCGCCGTCATCAAAACATCAAACATGGATTGTCCTCTGCTGCCTAACTGGCTCGTTTATCATCATAACTCTTCTCAAGCGAATGTGCTACTATTTTTTTACCACATATTTGAAGAGGGTGAACATCTCAGGCCCATTGATCTCTACAATTTTCTCTAGCCGGTTGGCCAAGAATGCGCTATACGGATCAGAAACGGTTAACGTATATTCCTTGCCAAAGGCATAGTCCAGCGGGAGTGCATCCAGCCATTGCTGTGCCGTGCCGGATTTCATGGCATGGAAATAGTCAGCACTGTTGATCAGGCCATCCAGGTTAATGACGGTCCTGTCCTGAATAAAATAGGCAATATTGCCGCCGCCTGTCATGCCAATGAGCGAACCCTTCTCGGTTTTGGCTTCAAGCTGGTGCACCTCGGTGAGATACTCGCCCTGTTGTTGCGCCGCCACCTGCTGCGGTACCAGTGAATAGACGTAATTGCCGTGGAGGACAACAATATACAGGATCATCCCGGCAAACACAACCGCGGCAACAAGCCTGCGCCCGGGTTTGGCGCGCATCCAGAGATGAAATCCCTCGATCAGCAGTGCGCCCAGCAGCACCAGCGAAAGCATCTGCGCCGCCCAGTACCACGAACGGGTGTGTTGGTAGCCAATGGTGACGTAGTACATCACCTGAATGGTTGCTCCCAACATCAGCGCCGGCAAGAAGAACGAAAAGGCTTTCTTGGCAAGATTGCCGTGCCGCTGGTTGAGAGCCAGCAGCACTAACACGCTGGCAGCTGTGAACAATACTGCGAACAAAATTGCCACAGAACGGTCGTTCGCCCAACCAAACCAGCCATCGAGCTTTTCGGCAAAGCCAAACAGCTGACTGGTTACCAACGACCACGGACCGTAATTGCTCTCCGGGTTTAAACCCAGAACCGTCAGCAAAGAAATCTTATGCCCGTAGATCGTGTTAGGGAAGGTGCTCCACCAGGTTTTGATCTGTCCGCTGACAGGAGTAAACGTGCCAAAAAATATCTTGTTCAGCACCACGTAGCAGCCGACCAACACTGCTACCGGCAAGGCAAACAGGAACCCCTCGGCCAGAATATGCCGCCAGCTACGTGCCAGCCAGTAGGTAAAGGTTTGCCAGGGGGAATTCCCCTGCTCGCTGGTTGCGGAGCGCGTCAACAAATGATGCCCCAATACCAACGCCATGCACAATGCCGCGTCCACCAGCAAAATGGATTTGGAAACAGTCGCCAAAAGACCCAGGCGGTTCAGCAATGCCAGCAGGGCAAATTGTGCCGCCAACGCCACCACGCTCGCCAGGATCACTTTTTCCAGGAGGCGGAAGAATTTTTTACCACCGGAGGGCTGGTAAAGGCCAACGAAGAAATAAGCAATGGGTTTTAAGAGCAGGCCCAGCGCCACCATCGGATAGATCGAGCGCGACTCAAACTCGTAGGCCGGCAACCCCAGGCGGATCAGCCAGGAGGCAAATCCCGCCAGCGCCACAAGCACCAGGTCAAGAAAAACATCCAACTTGATCTGGCGCACGCGCAGCAGCAGGAACATCCCTACAGAAGCCACCACAAAGACGTTGTCCAGGCGCGCAAGAATGGTCAAAGCCCCCAGTAGGCCTAGCAGAGTGTACTGCCACCAGCGCAGCCGCCGCAGCCCCGCCGCTGCCAGCAATGTAGAAGCATCGAGCAGGAACAGCACCATAAAGAACGCGCTGATGGCCGTTTCCATGCCATGAACGATAGTGGTACCGTAAATGGCCGGGAGCAAAATCCACGTGAGCGCCCCGATAAATGCCGCCGGGGTACGCAATGCCTTACGCAGCAGGCGGAAAAGAAACACGCCGGTAAAGGCGTTCAAGAGCGCGCTTACCAGCACCAGCACCCGCAAGGGCAGCACCAAGTTGTACTTTGAAAGCCAGAAAACGCCCAGGCAAACCGCCATCCAGAGCGGATGAAAGCCATTGGTGGGATTGATCTGATCGAAGGTAAAACCATGCCCCGTCAGGACGTTTTGCGCCACCTTGTAGTAGTAAAAGGCGTCATCAATGTTGTACCAGCGCATCAGGCTGTTGGCCGGCGCCACTGCCGTATAAACCCCACCTGCAACGCCCAGCGCGAGCAAGAGAACTTGCAGCAGCAAGAGGGAATGCTTCTTGATCCAGTTAGCCATGCTTGCTCTCCCCTTTTGCCTTCAGCACCAGTTCTACCATCTTGAAATCAATCTCCTCATCAATATCCCAGGACTCTTCCGGGTCGGTCTCAAAAAGGATTGGCGCTGCGCCAATGCGGGTTTTGTTTTTGCGCAGGCTTTCCGCCGTAAAAAGATAAATGCAGGAATTTTCCTCATAAACCGGCGGCAGGTCCTGCGTTTGCAAGAGCACCCCGGGGTCGTGGTTGATGGCTTTTCCCTGCGCATCATACAGGCGCGTTTGCCAGCGGGTAACAGAAAAGAGCGAATCTTTTTGCGGCATGGCTTTTAGCAGCGTCTGAACAGCCCGCGAAATGGTCTGGGGAGTCAACAAAGGATTGGTGGAGTGCGTTTGCAGGTAAAGATCGCCCGGCACCTGCGAAACGTCGTAAAGCAGAATGTCGTTCATAGGCACGTTGTCCGCCTTCAGCGCCTCCGGCCTGGGGATGACAATCACCTCCGGGAAGGAGGTATGCAGCCCAGCGATGATCTCATCACTGTCAGTGTCCACGGCAATGCGCGTGATCTCCGGGCAACCCTGCAAGGTGCGCAAAATGTGCTGGTAGAGCGGCTTCCCTTCCAGCAGGCGGTAGTTTTTGCCGGGCACCC
Organism: uncultured Anaerolineaceae bacterium; assembly: GCA_937897615.1. GTDB lineage: Bacteria > Chloroflexota > Anaerolineae > Anaerolineales > Anaerolineaceae > UBA6107. Next base: position 655 of record CALCNO010000187.1, on the reverse strand, counting down.
TTTGAGAATGGTGCCGCATGGGAATGAGGGCTGTGATTTGCATTTTCATATCCTTCGCCTTAACCGCCGGTAATCACCGACATGAGGTGAATGCACTCCCCATCGCGGGGGCTTTCGTCCATTAACATCACCGGGTTGGCCAGGTCGCCGTCAACCACAAACATTACCGAACTGAGGAAATTCTCTTCATCTGGCGCAATGAGTAGGTTAACCATCTTGGGGTAACGATTTGCCAGTTCCCTGACAATTGCGCGATAAGTAGTTCCCTGTGGGACTTCCAGGACAAGGTCGTCTCTGCCAGCCAAATCCTTCGCAATCCCGGAAAATTCGATCTTTATCTTCATTTTCGTTATCCTTGCCAAACTCGCGCCAATGCTGCTCAGTCTTTCATTTTACTATAGCGGATTGGCTTTACCGGACGCTCACGCTCATCTGTAAGCAGTTCCAGCGTGCGCGGGTAATAAAATGCCTGCCGCAGCCCCCAGCTGAGCGGGCCGGATTGTCGGTAGCCCTGATAAGTTCCATAGAACTGCGCCCAACGGAAGCGCAGCACCGGGAACAGATTGCGCCAGAACACCCCTTGCCGCCAGGCAGCTTTCAGGTCATCCAGTGCGTTGTGGTAGAACAGACGCACCAGATCAGCCCGCCCAAAGCG
>CALCNO010000186.1 GCA_937897615.1 uncultured Anaerolineaceae bacterium | reverse complement strand
TTCATCCCCGGCTGGAATTTCTACTGGTACTTCCCCGAATTCCGCGGCCTGGCCAAGGAATTGAACGACGCTCTGGACAAAGCCAACCTTACCGTTGATCGCATCAACCTGGACTTTGTTACCTGGATGCTCATTTGTCTCTACGCTTCCGGCGTGACAATGGGCCTTTCCACGGTTGCTTTCCTGGTCATGTGGATCATCTACACCAACAAGGTTAAGAACGCCTACAATGCCCTGGTGGTATTGAAGAAGTAAGTTGTTTTGTGTTGGTAAAATCAGCCTGCTTTTCACGCGCAGGCTGATTTTTGTTGTAAACTAGAACTATCATAAATAACGGAGGGAATATGTGGTACTACTTTGAAAGCGGAAGCCAGGTGGGGCCAATTGAAGAGAATGATCTGATTCAATTGATCAAGGAAAACAGGGTCACTTCGAAAACATTGGTATGGCAGTCTGGCATGCCCAATTGGCAGCCGGTTGAAACTACGGTGCTGCGCGCACAACTGGGCCAGCCAGCAATGATTGCTCCACAGGCGAGTTATGCAGCGCCGGCATACTGGCAAGCTGAAAAACCGCGCGAGACGCAGGTCAAGGAACTCAAGGACCTGTTCATGTGGTCGTGGATCTGCCTGATCGGCACCATCTTTACTTTGGGGTTGAGCGCTATTGCCACGGCAATTCTCTGGTACATCATTCTCTACAAATGCTGGGCGGTCATCCAGGATGGGAATGCGCGCACTACCCCCGGCAAGGCGGTGGGCTTTAATTTCATTCCTTTCTTTAATTTTTACTGGATTTTTGTGGCTTATTCCGGCTGGGCTAAAGACGCCAACAATTACATCCGCCGCTACCAGCTTCCGGTTGCGCTAACCAGCGAAGGTTTGGCAACAGCCATGTGTGTCCTATCCCTTATTTCGATTATTCCCTACGTTGGCTTCCTCACCGGCCTTGTGGTACTCATCCTCATGATCATCATGATGAATCAATTTACCAATACCGCGGTGGGCATCATCAAAAGCCGGCCGTAAGCGTAGATTAAAAAATAAAGCCCCGCGCGGGGCTTTATTTTTTTTCTTAGGGTTACTTGCCCAGCAGCGAGGCTTTGGCTGCCAGATCAAAGAACCAGCCGGGTACAAAGCTAAAGACCAGCAGTGCCAGGCCGGCAAAGATTGCCACAACCGAAGTCCAGTAATTCTTGCGGAAGGCCGGAGCGCCATCGGCAAAGTACATTTTTACCACCACGCGTAGATAGTAATACGCCGATGCCAGTGAGGTCAGCAGGCCAATGACGGCCAGCCCGGTGAAACCGCCTTCAATGGCCGTGCGGAAGAGATAGAACTTGCCCCAGAACCCCAGCGTGAGGGGGATGCCGGTAAAGGAAAGCATGAACACCGTCATCAACGCGGCGCTGAGGGGAGCGGTTTTGCTCAGGCCTGCCAGGTCATCCAGGGTGCTGCCACTGTATTTCTCGCCTTCCAGCCCAATCAGGACGGCCCAGGCGCCCAGCGAGGCCAGGCCGTACGCCAGCAGGTAGAACAGCGCCGCCGCGATGGAATTCTGGCTGGCGTTGGCATTTGCAAAAGGAACAAAGGCCATCAGCAGGTAGCCGGCGTGGGCGATGCTGGAATAGGCCAGCATGCGCTTGAGGTTGCTCTGGGCAATGGCCACTACATTCCCTACGATCATCGTGAGGGCAGCAATCACCCAGAAGACCGGGGTGAGAGTGTCGCCCAACTGCGGGAAAATCTGCAGAAAGACGCGCAGCAGCGCCGCAAATCCGGCGGCCTTGACCCCCACCGACATGAAGGCGGAGACGGGTGAAGGCGCACCCTGGTAAACATCCGGTGTCCAGGATTGGAAGGGCACCGCCGCCACTTTGAAGCCAAGGGCCACCAGAATGAGCACCGAGCCGATGATCAAAAGCGTGGGATCATGCCAGCCAATGCTTACCGTATGGAATATCGCGCCCAGGTTGGTGGAACCGGTAGCGCCGTAAACCAGGGCAATGCCAAAGAGCAAAAAGCCGGAGGCAAAGGTACCCAGCAGGAAGTATTTGAGGCCGGCTTCTTCCGATTCCAGGCGCGGGCGCGCCATGCTGGCCATGATATAGAGTGGAATTGAGAGCAATTCCAGCGAGAGGAAGACCATTATCAGGTCGCCGGCGCTGGCCATCAGCATCATGCCGCTGATGCTAAAGAGGATGAGCGTGTAATACTCGCCGCGGTTGATCCCCAGGCGTTTGAGGTAATCGTACGCCAGCCCAATCGCCAGAATGCCGGTGATGGCAAATAGCGGCTGCAAGAACCTGCTGAAGGCATCCGCCAGCACCAGGCCGCCAAAGCCGTTCAGCGACTGGCCGGAAAGGTAAAAGGAAGCTCCCAGCGAGAGCAGCAGTCCGACCACCGCGACGATGGGCGTCCACACCTGGGCATGTTTGGCAAACCACAGGTCTGCCAGCACCAGCAGCAGCGCCCACACCACCAGGACGAGCACGGGGAGGATGGAGTAAAGATCGGTCATTGTCATGGATTCACCTCTCTCCTAGTGGATCAGGCCGGCAGCAGCCTGTACGTACGCCACCAGTTTTTCAACGGCAGGCGTCATCAGCATAAAGAAGGGCTTGGGATAAATCCCGATCCAGAACGCCAGTAACAGGATCGGCGCCAGAACCAGAATTTCGCGGACGGAGACATCCTTGAGCGTTTGATTCTCTTCGTGCGTTACCGGCCCAAGGAACAGTTTTTGGAACATATGGAACAGGTAAACCGCTGCCAGGATCACGCCCAGGGCTGCCACACCGGCAAACCAGGGCGATCCCAGCGCGGTGGATTTGAAGGAACCGAGCAAAATGGTGAACTCGCCGATGAAACCGTTCAGCCCGGGCAGGCCGACCGAAGAGAGCATGGTGATGAGTGCCAGCGTGCCCATTACGGGAAGCACCTTCCACAGGCCGCCAAAATTCGCCAGCAGGCGGGTGTGGCGGCGTTCATACAGCAACCCAACCACCAGGAAGAGTGCCCCGGTAGAGAGGCCGTGGTTGACCATTTGCAGGATGGCGCCTTCCATGCCTTGCAGGTTGAGGGCAAAGATGCCCAGCACCACAAAGCCCAGGTGGCTGATGGACGAGTAGGCCACCAGCTTCTTTACATCCTTCTGGCGGTAAGCCACTGCCGCGCCGTAAATGATGCCGGCAACGGCCAGCCCGGCCATCCAGGGAGCCAGCTGCACTGCAGCATTGGGGAAGAGCGGCAGGTTAAAGCGCAGGAAGCCGTAAGCACCCATCTTGAGGAGCACACCCGCCAGGATCACAGAACCGGCGGTGGGAGCTTCGGTGTGAGCGTCGGGCAGCCAGGAATGCAGCGGGAACATGGGCACTTTGATGGCAAAGGCGAGTCCAAACGCACCAAAGAGCCACAACTGTGCTGCCGCGGGGATGAGACCGCCGTTAGTGAGTTGGGTGAGGTCAAAGGAGCCGTACTGCAACCCGATCCACAAAATGCCGGCCAGCATCAGCACTGACCCGGCGAAGGTGTACAGGAAGAATTTTAGCGCAGCATACACGCGGCGTTCACCGCCCCACAGCCCAATCAGGAAGTACATGGGGATGAGGGTGAACTCCCAGAAGATGTAGAACAGCACCATATCCAGGGAGAGGAAAACGCCGAGCATACCCACTTCCAGAAGCAGGAAGAAGGCCATAAAACCGCGTACTTTTTCTGCCACTGCTTTCCAGGTGGAAAGGATGGCCAGCGGGGTCAAAAAAGTGGTCAGCAGCACCATCAAGATACTGATGCCGTCCACACCGAAGTGCACGCCAATGGGAGTGCCGGCCAGGTTGAACCAGGGGAGCAGGTACTCCATCTGCATTTCGCCGCTGGCAGCATTGAACTGTGTGAGCATCCACAGTGAGAGGCAAAAGGTGAGCAGCGAAGAGATCAGCGCCACCCAGCGCAATGCACCTTTCCATGCGGGCCGCAGCAGCAGGATCACCAGAACGCCGAGGAGTGGAGAGAACGTGACCAGAAGAAGTGGATTGAGTGTCATCGTCTGTCCTTTATTTGAAGAAGATATAGGTCATGATGACTGCCAGACCCAGCAGCATCCACAGGGCATAGGTGCGGATATAACCGTTTTCAAATTTGCGGATGCCCTCGGCAAGTGCGCGGGTACCGGCGGCAAGTCCCCCGCCGATGCGGTCAATGGCGCCCAGGTCCACTTTGTCTGCCATGAACTGAGCACATGCCTGATAAGGTTTGAGGAGCACCGCCTGATACAGTTCGTCTACCCACCATTTGCGTTCCATGCCGGTGAAGACCGGGCCAAGAGAACGTTTGAGGGGGTCAACCTTGGCGGTTTCGCCCTTGCGGCCATAGAGCAGCCAGGCGAGGCCGAGGCCGATGAGCGCCAGCACCAGAGAGATGCCCGCCACCAGCCAGTTGAAGTGAGCCGCTTCGCCTTCGCCGAGGGTGTGGCCCAGCCAGGTTTCCAGCGTGTGTACGCCGGGGAAGTTGAGCGCCCCACCAAGCACGGAAAGCGCAGCCAGGATCATCAGCGGCAGCGTTACCACCAGCGGGCTTTCGCTGGCATGTTCCGCGGCTGTGGTCTGGGGTTTGCCAAAGAAGACCATGATGATCTGGCGCCCCATGTAAAAGGCGGTGAGGAAGGCTGCGGCAGCCAGTACCACGAACACGGCACTGTGATGCTGCCACGCAGAAAGCAGAATTTCATCTTTAGAGAAGAAGCCCGCCAGGGGGGCAATGCCCGCCAGTGCCAGCGCGCCGATGAGATATACCCAGAAAGTGACCGGCATCTGCCGGCGCAGCCCGCCCATGTGGCGCATATCCTGCGGGTCGGTCTCGTGGTCGGGGTGGGCACCGTGATGCATGCCGCGCTCCATTCCCTGGATTACCGAACCGGCGGCCAGGAAGAGCAGACCCTTAAAGAAAGCGTGAGTCACCAGATGGAACATGCCCGCAACGGTGGCGCCCATGCCCACGGCTGCCACCATAAAGCCCAACTGGCTGATGGTGGAATAGGCGAGCACTTTCTTGATGTCGTACTGCCCAACGGCGATGGTGGCGGCGAAGAGAGCCGTGGCAGCGCCCACCCAGGTGACGGCGGTCTGTGCGGCGGGCACCAATGTGTAAAACGCGGCGCTGCGTGCCACCAGATAAACGCCGGCGGTGACCATCGTAGCAGCATGGATGAGAGCGGAAACAGGCGTGGGGCCGGCCATTGCATCCGGCAGCCACACAAACAGCGGAATCTGTGCCGATTTGCCGGTGACACCCAGAAGCATGAAGAGCGTGATGAGCAGCATTACGGTGGGTTTGGCGGCAGCCACTGTGGCGGCCTGTGCAAACACCTGATCGAATTGCAGGGTGCCGAAGTTAGTAAATATGAGGAACATGGCAATGAGCAGGCCAAAGTCGCCCACGCGATTGGTGATGAAAGCCTTCTTGGCGGCGTTGGCATTGCCGATGCCGTCTTTACCCTTCTCGAACCAGAAGCCGATGAGCAGATAGGAGCACAAGCCCACGCCTTCCCAACCGACGAACATCATCAGGAAGTTATCGGCGCTCACCAGGATCATCATGGCGGCGATGAAGAGGTTGAGGAAGATGAAGAAGCGCGTGAAACGGCCGGTATCGCCATTGTGGCGCACGTCGTTGTGCATGTAGCCGATGGAGTAAATGTGGATGAGCATGCCCACGCCGGATACCACCAGCATCATTACCACCGCCAGGGTGTCCACACGGAAAGCCCAGCGGGTGGTAAAGTCGCCAATGGTGATCCAATCGCCGAGCACCACGGTGGTGCCTTCGGGGTGTGCCGCAAGGGCACTGGCCAGCAGGATGGCTACCACAAAGGCCAGGCCGGTAGCCAGGCTGGCCACCACGCCGGTGAATACCTCACCAAGTTTCTTGCCCAGCAGCAGGTTGATACCCAGCCCGATCAGCGGCAGGAAAACTACCCAGGGAACCAGGTTGAAGAGTTGAGTCGTGTCCATGATCCTCCTGGTTATCCTTTGAGGTTGGTAAGCTGGTCAATATCCACGCTGTGCTTGCCGCGGAAAATGGTAACGATCATGGCAAGCCCGACGGCAACCTCAGCTGCGGCGGTGACCATAACAAAGATGACGAAAACGTGGCCGTCCACCTGCTGCATGCGGTTGGCAAAGGTGATGAAGAGCAGGTTGGCCGCGTTGAACATCAATTCGAGTGACATGAAGATGACGATGGCATTCTTGCGCACGATGAAGCCAACGATCCCCATGCAAAAGAGGATGATTGCCAGGCCGAGTGGAAAAGCGATTGGGATCATCTTACTTTCCCTCCTCTTGAGGGGATTTCTTGGTGAGCACTACTGCGCCGATGGCTGCCACAAGCAGAATGATCGAGGTGACCTCAAATGGCAGTGAATATTTGTAATAGAGCGTTTGCGCCAGCGTCTTGGGGTCGGCCAGGGTGGCATCCGGGGCGGTAGTGGTTACGGTGATGGCGATGCGTGTGATCAGCGCGTACAGCCCTTCTGCCAGCACGGCCACGGCAAGGACGATTGCCAGCGGCTTTTGCCATTTGAGCGGGTCCACCTCTTTGGGTTTGGCCGCCCCCAGCAGCATGATGACAAAGAGGAAGAGCACCATGATGGCGCCTGCATAAACGGTGATCTGCGCAAGTGCAATGAAGGGGGCGCCCATCACCAGATAGTACACGCCCACGGCCAAAAAGTTAACGATGAGGAAAAGCGCAGAGTAGACCGGGTTGCG
>CALCNO010000185.1 GCA_937897615.1 uncultured Anaerolineaceae bacterium | reverse complement strand
CAATCACAGGATCATAGAAGCGGGCAATGTAATAACTTAGCCCGATCTCCACCTCTTGCTGCTGGCCGGTGTACAGCTTATCCGTCACAGTGGTGCCACTGGTATATCGAATCTCTCCAAAAGCACTATACCGAATTTCCGAGTTAAAGATGCCATCTGCATTGGCGGTCACTGTGGTGGAGTTCACCTGATCTTGCAACATCCAGGTGAGCGTGCTATTCTCGCGCATGGCGACCACCGCGCCATTGAAGCTGTAGTATTTGCGCGTGTTGGCATAGCTGCCATTGGTCTTCACCTGGTAGGCAGCGCTGGGGTAGTAGGTGGTCACATCGTCTATCTCAGACTTGACCATGTTGCCGTCGCCATCGTAGTAGTAGCGGGCAACGCCATTCTGCGGGGTGGGCGTGGCAGTAGCTGTGGCAGTGGGGGAAGATGTAGCCGTCTCCGTGGGCGTGGGGGTATCGCTCGCTGTGGGCGTCTCGCTGGGTGTGGGAGTATCACTGGCCGTGGGAGTCTCGCTGGGTGTAGGAGTATCCACCGGCGTGGCGGGGGTTTCGGTATCGGTAGCCGTGGCTTCCGGTGTAGGGGGCTCGGTGGTTGGCAGCGTTTCGGTCGCGGTATTTGCACCCCCGATCGTGGCGAGAGGGGTGGGGGTATCGGCAAAGGTGGCTGTACCATCCCAGGTGGGCGTCAGCGTGGGAACCTCGGTATCGGTAGGCACAGGGGTCTCCGTGGGGGTGGCGGTATCAGTGGGTACGGGTGTTTCCGTATTGGTTGCGGTGGGCAGCGGCGTGGGTGTGTGGGTGGCGGTGAGGCTGGCGGTCTCTGTAGCAGTCGCCGTGGCAGTAGCGGTTGCCGTGGGAGTAGCCGTTGGCGCAGGCGCCGATTTTACCGAGATCGAGGAAAGAACCGCGTAGTTCGCTCCAAACGTGTAACACATGTTGGTGCTTGTCGTAGTTGCTGATTTGTACCCGGTTTTAGTATTGCTACTTACTGCAGCATACCCGGCGCTCTGCCCGCAGTTATAGTTGAGGTCCGTGGGAGCAAAACGCAGGCCAATCACATCAATCACCACATCACCAGGTTGAGTAGTCCGTGTGTTGGAGAGCGATGTCTGGTCGTTCACGCTTGCGTAACCACTGTCGCGAATGGGGGAAGTCGTGTCGGTACCGTTCAGGTAATAGCAGCCCCAGGCAGCGGCATTGCCAACCGCAAACCCAGTCAAGGAAATCGTTTGTGACCCTGTGGGGGGCAGGTTGCGGTAATAGATTCTGGTTTTCGCCATGGCAATATCACCAGTAACCGCAAGGGTGAGTGCCTGTCCGCCAACCGTATAGCTGCTAGGCAAAGTATGATTTGAGCCGCCTTCCACTACCACCAGCAGGGTTGTCTCGGCAGGGATGGTTACCGTAGCGCTCGCTGAGGTGAACGGACCGCACTGGCCGATCACCTGCGCGGTGGCCGGGGCTGTGGTGGCAGTTGCAGTGGGGGTATGCGTGCCTGTGGGGGTCAGTGTAGGTGTGGGGGTCTCTGTTTGTGTCACTGTCTCGCTGGGGGTAGGGGTAATTTCTGCCCAGTTGATCTCTTCTTCGCTAAAGGGCTGGTTGGATTGCACCTCAACGAGGCGATTTTGGGCATCATACACCAGTTCAAAGAGTGCATCCGCCAGGTCGCGCACGGTCTGGTTGCCGTTCTCATCGTAACTATAGCTGCCATCATCATAAGCAGCCACGGCGTGCTTGTGCACAACATCATAGCTGAAGGAAAGGCCGTTCTTGCTGGCCAGGTTTCCGCTGCCGGCATCGTAGGCAAAGGTCTCGCTGAAGACCGTCACATTGCCGCTGTCCGTAACCGTATTGGAGGTGAGGCGGTTGAGCGCATCATAGGTGAAGGTGGAGGTCTCTCCAGCGCGGGCATCGGCAATGGAGGTGATGTTGGCATTGGCGTTGTAGGTGTAGCTCAGGTTCTGCAGTGTGGCGCTGGCAGAATTGGTGGTAAGCAGCGTGTGCAGTTTGCCGCCGTTGGTGGCCGTGCTCCAGCCATAATAACCATACTGCCGTGTGAGCACAGCGTTGCCGCTACTATCGCCCAGGTTGAGGGTGGTCACACGCCCGGCTTCATCGTACCAGGCGCCTTTCACATAGGTAAAGCTGCTGCCATTGCTGCCTGTCAGCGTGGTGGGAGCGCCCTGGCTGTCGTAGCCATAGGTGAGCACCTCGCCATCCGGCAGGGTTTGCGTCAGCGGCAAATCGGCAGCGTTATAAGACCAGCTGGTGGTATAGGTATTCGTGTCGATCGTTTTGGTCTCACTGACGGTGCGGCCACGGTTGTCATACACCCAGGCAGTGGAGCCGGTACCATCGCTCATGCCGGTGCGGCGGCCAACGCCATTGGCACCGCTATCGTAAGTGTAGGTGATGCTCGCAGTAGAATCACAGGCACCATCGCCATTGAAGGTCTTACCGGTCAGGCGGTTGAGCAGATCGTAAGCCAAAAAGGTTCCGCAGCCGCGGGCATCGGCCTGGCTCACCAGGTTACCAACAGCATCATATTCATAAGCCCAGGTGCCCATATCGGGGTCGCTCATGGCGGTCTTGCGCCCGGCGGGATCGTAACTCACATTGATGGTGGAAGCATCCAAACCGCTTCCCTTGGTAACACTCACCAGTTGATCTAGCGCATTGTAAACATAGGCAAGATCCGGCCCGGTGGGTTCGTCCACGCTCACCACACGCCCCCAGGCATCATTGCTGGTGGTGGTCACCTGGCTCATGGGATCCATCACGCTGGTGGAAAGGCCATTGTAGGCGTAGGTGGTGCTGTTGCCGTTTGGCGCCGCAGAAGAGGTGAGACGGCCATAAATGTCGTACTGATTCAGGGTATAAGCCTGGCTAAAGGTCTGGGTGATGAAGGATGGCGAAGCATTATATGTGCTTGTATAGGGCACAGTGATCTTCACCTGCCGCCCGAGGATATCGTATCTGGTATCGGTGACGGCATTGGCCTGCGAACCGTTCACCACAGCACCGATCACCTGTTTTTGGATCAACTGACCCAACCCGCTATAGAAATACCCCAGGCGGATGGCAGCACCGCTGTCATTCACTTTTTGGCTCAGGTTCACCTGGAAAGGAATGCGCGTATCGTAATAGGTCAATGCCAGTGTCGGTGAAGGTTCGCTGTCTCCCGGGGCAATCACCTTCAACGTGCGGCCAAAAGCATCGTAAGTAGCCGAGGTGGTCACATTGTTGGCATCCGTGACGCTGGTGGGAATGCCTTTGGTGTAATCATAAGTGGTCTGAGTGGTTTGGTTGAGGGCGTTGGTGCTGCTAAGAGCATAGGTATAGTAGTACGTATCATAGGCAACGGTGGTGGTTCTGGCACCATCGGCAGGGGCAGTGCTGGCTGTGCCATAGCTGCTGTAGGTGGTAACGCCAGTCTGGTTGCCGCGAGCATCGTAGGCATAGGAGGTCTGGGCATATTGTCCGCCCTGCTGTGCCAAAACACGCGTGGCGGTTAGTTTGCCTGCAGATGGGGCGCTGGTGTAACTGCTCTGGTTGTCATACAGATAAAGAATTTCAGATAGCTTGCCGCTGGTACCGGAAAAGTCACAGCCAGAGGCGCAATCCAGCAGTACTTCGCGCGCGGGCAGAGTGGTAAGTGCATTGGTGGCGTTGGGGTAGAACTGCGTCAGGCTGGCGCGATAATCCACCCAGGAGCTGCCATCCCAGTAGGATTGCACAGTGCGGGTGAGGTTGCCGTATTGTACATTCCCCTGATCAGCAGTGTTGTAGTCATAAGAGGCGCGCGTGGCGCTAAATGAATAGTCGCGGTCGAACAGACGCTGGGTTTGCGCGGCCGTGGTGGACCAGTTGACCTGCAGGTCAACAAAGTTGGTCAACGCTGAAAGGTTGGGAATGCCATTGGAAAGCGTATCATACAGCACAGATGAGGTGTAGGCAGTTTCCGTTTCAGCATAGGGAACGCCTTCCAGGTAGCTATCCAGCAGCACAGTGCCGTTATACACCTTGTTGGTAAAGCGCCAGGAAGCAGCCCCATTGAGGCTACTGGTAGAAGACTCAACATAATTGGTGGGATTGAACTTTTCCCACACCCGCAGGTGGAAACCGTCATTAGCATCCACAAAGGCCATCATCTCATACCAGGTATCGCGTTTGAAGGTACCGGCAGGCATTAACATAGTATCGGTACTGGAACCACCACTGGTCACCCGTGTTTTCAGGTCGTGTGAGGTGCCATTGGGCACGGCATATACACCAAAGAAATCACCACTGGCGTTCTCCACACCCAGTTGCGCCTGGGTAGAAGCACCGGAGACCTGGAACTGGGTGTACAGGTAATCGCCATTGGTCAGCGAGAAACTGGCGCGGTTGGTTACCGTCGACCAGTCAGTTGTGGTTGAGGTGGATTTGAGCCATAACTCCTGGGCGAAATTGAACCCAATCGTTTGCCGCGTATTGGCGTGGCTAAAGCTCCATTTGGCCGTATCCAGCGTGGCAAACTCATCCGAGACATCCATCGTGCTGGTAATCGTCCGATAGGGACGCCCATAAAGCTGGTCATTCTGGTGGTACCAGGTGGTTGTCACCAAACCATCTGGATTGGTTACCCGTACTTGTGAAAAACCGCGGAACTCCCGCAAAATGGGCGTGTACTTGGTACCCGTACGCGTTTGCGCCTCAGAATGCACCACGTCATTTGTTGCGCCGTCGTTGTATGAATACACATAGGTGCCGCTGGTGGAAGTAGCAGTATCTGCTACCGTTTTGCTGGTAACGCGGTAGAAGAGCGGCATCATCATAAATTGCAGTTTTTTGATGTAGCAATTGTCGCACTCGATGATGAATTTGGTCGTAAGCGGGTTAAGATTGACCGCCATTTCGCCACCTGTTTCCAGGTCAGTCAGCGTGGTGCCAATGCCGGTGGCACGTCCTTCAATATCTACACCATTATTGGGATCGGTGAACCCCCATTCCACGCTGGTAGTTGCGTAGATATTACGCGCCTGCACGTAAAGCCGGTACTGTGCCCCCGGCTTGATGATGTTTTGCGGGAATGCGCGCAGGCCTATACCTACATAATTGCTGCGTCGGTCAATCTGCAGCATATTGGCTTCACATTTGGTCGTACCATAACCGGACATAGCATACCAGGAGGTGCCAATGGTACTGGTGCACTCATCCTGGCCAAAAACCGTGTAAAGCGACCACAGGTCGTCATTTTCGTCATCCAGGTAAGTCCAACGCTCATAGGCAAAGGTAACCGTGCCGCCCTGGCTATTATCCACCTTGGTGAGATGCATCTTGTCGGCATAGGTAAACTGAGTAGCAGGTAAACTAACTGTGCCATCTCCGCTCATCTCTTGCACACCTAAAAGCGTGTTGGTGCGAGCCCCTTTGGTCCAAGTAAAATCCGGGTAGATCTGATTTGTGGTTCCCGTAGAATACGTGAAATCATACTGCCGGATGGTACTCCAGGTGGAACCGCTGGGGTTGTACTTGACAAGAATCTTGTCCAAGCGTTGATATTGGAAAAACACCTTTGAATCATTGGCTTCCCACGCAGTCTGGTAATCTGCACGGGTCTCCAGCACAAAATCGATGCGGTAATGGCCATTAGGATAGGTGATCGAAGTGGGGTACACTGCCACCTGGTTAAGGCATGTTGAGGAGCTGGTCTTCTTGTTGTTAATGTAATCATAGGTGATTACATTGCCAAACTTGTCCGTTGCTGATGAAAGCGACCAGCGCCAGGTAAGATTGAGATCATTGGCGCTGGTAACGCAGGAATTGGATGCATTGGTTTTTGTCTGAAAAGCCAACGAGTACGTGGTACCTGCCTGATCCTTGATGGTCCAAGCATTAGTAGAAGAGTCGAACTTAATTGACCAATAATTCATTTCAGTTGCAGCATAAGTAGTAACAGTGCCAGAAGTGCCAACTGGCAGCAGGGTATTGCTCACCCCGCCCAGGATCAATTGGAAAGTATCATCACTGAGGTCAGTGTTTGTGCCGTGCATGTTGCGCTCGATGTAACCTGTATCCAATGACCAACCTGCACCTACCCAGCTGGCCTGGGTAAATGCTGTGGAACTGTCAATAATCTGGCTGTTGTAATTCAGTGAGAGCGCCGGAGCAAAACCGCCTTGCGCCGGAGGGAGCCAAAAGGACATCTGGTAGGTTGCAGCACCAGTATTGCCGGAGACCTGTGCCTGATCGATAGTAGGTAAGCGCGAGGCTTGCCAGGTGTTGGCTTTGTAATCAAACACTGTCAGGTGGTCTACCTGGGCCGTGAGCCGATGATTTTCCTTATCCACCCGGGTCTGGATTGGCCACCAGTCATTGGTATCCTGATCGAAGTAAAATAGCGTGAGATCATCTTCGCTGCCCCCGTAGATATTTTCAGGGTCATAGGCCATGGAAATGGTAAATTTCTCTTTGAATTGATTGATATTGCGATGGGAGGTTGCACCAACTGCCACAACTTCAACCGGCCTTCCGCTAAGGGAGTACCCATTGATGTTCGATGGGCTCGGGTCACGCACATCCAGGTACATTGATTCCGAAAGGCTCGCAGCCGGAAAATCCAGGCTCACCTTGCCATCCTTGCTTACTAGATGATTGTCCTTGCCGGTGGTGGCAGTAAGGGTAGGACTGGTAAGGAGAACGGAATTTCCGCCAACCACCTCGTCGCCGGAAGCGAGTACCAGATCGACCAGAAAGGAATCTTTCACATCCCTGCCGACCGTAAACGCCATTGCTCCAGTGCTGGCCTGCGAATCAACATCCAGTTTGCTGCTGTTTTCACTGCGCACGGTCTTGGATTGCGCTTCTGCCGTACTTGCCGTTAAGTTATTGGGAAAACCCAGAGTCGCCTGGCGATTCCCCTTCTGAAGGCTGCTCCAGCCCTCAATAGACCAGTTGATCGTCACCGGCACGCCAGGGATGATCAACTGCGGTTCTGCTGTGATACGAACATTAACAGGCCCTGTGTTTTTTTCCTGCCCGGATTCATCAGCCAGCACATCGGCCAAAACCGGAACAGGCTGAGGCGCTTCCATCCCTTCAGCGGAGTGAGTCTCATTTATAATTGCATTTGCCTGAACTGCGGGAAGAATTCCCCAAAAGGATTGGAATAGTAAACTGAACGTTAACAGTACGTTGAATAGCGCCTTCATCTTACCCTCCTGATGCGATGAGTTAATGCTACACACGAACTAACGACAATTTGTATTGATGATTACTCTAAAACGCCCCGCAAAGAATAAACCCCTTATTCTTTAAATCTATTATACACATACGATAAAACAAAGCAAGTATCAAAGCGAGATATCGCACCAAACGGTTTGCGGTGAGTGACCTTACACCCCCTTGCTGGAAAATCACTATGCATAACAAATCATCCTTTTGGGGGTACAGTAAAGTGTACCGATACTATCAAAATTAATAGTTTTTACTCCACCACCCTATCGATATTAACAGGTTGTAATCAATGTAAATCTCAGGTATCCTCCTTCAAACAACATCTGATAAGGAAATCACGCATGTTTAAACCGAAAACGACCATTTCTGGTCGTCTCGGAAACAGTAGCGGGGAGTGGATTCGAACCACTGACCTCCGGGTTATGAGTCAAAATCCTGAATCCGTGCCATTTGTGCGGCGGGCTCTGCAAATCAGCCGACCTGACGAACTCTGGTCCACGCTTGCCGGGCACGCTGCGGTAGCTAATCGATATTCGTATAGTATCTGTTTTACGTGGGTTCGTCAAGTACTTTTTCTTGTTTTTCTTCATTCCTCACTTCAATTCAATTGGTTCAAATCTATTTTCTCACGGAGGATGCGCCCTCCTTGATTCAATAATGGCGCATCGCACTTTTAATTGTTGATTCCCCAATCATGGGTGTTCCACAATCTCATTAAGCCTGCATAAGGTAAGGGCTAATTCTATTCCCCTGCCCGTCTATTTGCGCACCTGTTTGCCGGCTTAGTTTATAAGGTTCGGAGAGCTATTCGAGATGCCAGGTAAAGACTTAGATTATTTTATTGCTCAAGATAAAAAGAACCCCGTTGAACTTCGAGGCTACGTTTGGAAAGTCATTATGGATCCAACCAGGGTCGATGATGATCCGGGAATGTTCTTTGGGAGGTTGTTTCGAATGATCGATATCCGCCTCAACCGGGACGAGAAATCAACCTGGCCGGAAGGAATCGTGTTTGAACACATTACCTCAGGATGCCGCCTTACTTATAAAGATGGCTTGTTGATGGATCTGACAAATTCCAAGGTGATTCAGAAGAAGCCAAGAATCCGTGATCGCAGCCGGCGGACAGGTTGTAGAAACCAAGCTAAAGGTGAAAGTATGGTTCGAAAACCAAATCAAATATCTTCAAACAGTCAGATGCGTCGATTTATGTTGATTCGAGTGGAAGACCTCACCGGTGTTTCAGGGACTGGTGAAGTTGCAGAAGGAACAGTATTTAGCAGTGGTTTAGCGGTCATTCACTGGCTCAGGGAACCTTATGCCATGGGTGTTTATCAATCTCTCGAAGATGTCATTACTGTCCACGGTCATGAAGGCCGAACACAGCTGCAATTTATCGATTAAGGAGAAATCAAATGACCACAAAAATCATCACCATTTCGAATCAGAAAGGCGGGGTAGGAAAGACAACCACCGCCGTAAATCTGGCACATGCTCTCACTCTGAAAACTAAACAAGTGCTGTTGATTGACCTTGATCCTCAAGGACAGTGCGCAACCAAGTTGGGTATGGATAGCCAAATGGGAACGTATTATTTTCTGACAACCCAACCAGGCTCTCCCAGTGAAATAACATTTATTCGCCAATGGGTCCGTGATACAGGCCGTGATTTCTTACAGTTGATTCCAGGCAACTCAATGACCTCCGCTGCGCAAATGATGTTGGGTGTCCAGGATCAACCGATCTCCTACATAAAAGGTCTACTAAAAACATTCACTAAAGATCGGTTTGATTACATCATTTTCGATACCTCCCCATCAGTGGGTGGCTTACAGGAACGTGCAATCTGGGCGGCTGACCTGGTGATTGTTCCTACGGCAACTGAATTCGCATCATTAGATTCTTTAGCGAAGACAGTCACAACCATCCAAACCTTGAGGGACAAAAAGAATTGGCAAGGGGGATTGCTGGGGATATTACCTACCTTTTTTGATGGTACCAACGAGTCACGCGACTCCCTGCAGGATCTGCAGGCAACATTCAGCGACAAGGTGCTTTCCCCCATTCATCGGGCGACTGTCTTGCGTGAATGTTGGTCTGAGGCAAAGACCATTTTTGAGTATGCGCCAGAAACGCGGGCTGCCGAGGAATATAAAGCTTTGGCAACTCTTGTATTGAAATATTAGAGGTCATGATGGCCAGGCGAGACGCATTTACAGGTTTACGTGACCCTAATCCAATAACCGAGGTTGAGGAGGATCAACAACAAGAACCTACTATGATCCCACGACAGCCCTTGGATTTAATCCCCACAGCAGATTTCAGGAAGAAAAGATCCCGTAAGTGGGAACAGGTTCATCGGCTTGAAACTGTAACGTACCGGGGAATACCTCAGCAGGTTGTGGATTTGATTATCAAAGATGCTCAGTCTCTTTCGGTTCCTAGAGATGAAGTCGTTAGGGCGTTCCTTGAATATGGCGCAAGACTTTACCGCAATGGAGAGATCAAACTTTTAGCGTACCCCAAGGCGCAGCGGATGACCCTGTACTCTGAAGGCAATGAAGGAATCCCAATCTTGCCTGTTCAAAAACCGACAAACCATAAATGGCTGGCTGATGCATTCCCGGTTCCAGAAAAGAAAGCTGGTGGAGCCAAAAAGAAAAATTTCAGGAAAGACCAAGAAGCCATCCCCCAATGGGAAGTAAGAGCGACATTCCGAATTCCAGCTTTATTAAAGGAAGAAGTTCGGTCGATCGCGCGGGAGCATACTTTACCGGTCGGAGAAGTTGTCTGTTTCTTCGTTATAGAAGGTTCACAGGCTTTTCACAATGGAAGCTTAATCCTGCAACCGTCTCCTAAGACAATAGGGAAGACTTTATTTCTGGAGTGATGCTAATGGCTTCTAACCTTTCCTGGAAAATCAACAATTTCATTTTCACTCCAAGAATCACGTCTGCGTCCATGCTGACGTGCCGCAGACGTGCTGCTGACATGCCGCAGACGTTGACGCAGACGGAGTTGCTGACGTTGAAACCACAAGAAGCCCGTAAAGGGGTCTTTTCTGGAAGGAATGGGATAACTACCGTTCTTCCAAAAAAGGCTGTAATTGTGCCTTTATTTAGCTTTATTCGAGATTATTTTTTTTATCGATAGGGATTTCTTTTATGAGTGCAGTCGTTGAATTTTCACCGGAGAAAGCCTGGCAAGCGGCAATTGCTAACCTCGAAATGGATATGTCGCGGGCGGCTTTTAGTACCTGGGTGAAGCCAACCCATCTGGTGGATTTTTCAGATGACACCTTTGTGATCGGCTGCATGAATTCGTATGGCCGTGAGTGGTTAGAAAACCGATTAACGACCACCCTGCAGCGATTCCTAATGGGGGTGATGAACAGAGAGGTTAAGGTTCGTTTCGTTGTTTGTGACCAGGAAATTGATGATGGGGATGATCTCACTCAGGAAGTTGATCCAGACCAGGAAGATTCTCAGGACAATCCCATTGAGTTGGATATCCATTACAGCTCCATCCGGAATTACCTAATTGAGCCAAGCCGGGTAGTTCGCTTACCTGTATATTACCTGCGCTGGCTGCCATACGTCGGATCACAAATGATTTTCTTGATAATGGCATTATGGCAGGAATATTACCTGGCGAGCGGTGGAAAGGCTCGAAAAGGGAGCTGCAAAGTTGCCGCTCGCGCTGAGCGTATTTGCCAATGGGCTGGGATCAGCCGGGCTCAGTTCTTTCGCTTATTACAACCCGGCAGCAGTCTGGGATGGTTTGCGAGAAAGATTGACACCGATCATGAAGTAGATAAAAACTCAGGAAGAGCCAAAAAGTCCTCCAACAAATATGAACTATTCGAATCCCCGCTGACACCTGGGGATGCTGAAGACTTGAAAACTTTCTTACTGGCTCATGGTATCCAGGATTCCCCTCAGTCTGCTTTGCAATTGGCTATCAACGCGAATCCAAAGGACATCTTGCATTATCCGGTGCGGCTCCCTCAAGAAGAATTCGACAAAATGATTCCACACTATCAGACCGTTCAGGATGTCATCCGGGAATTGATTGGTCACCGGCTCGACGGAGAACTTGGGACCCTGGCAGATCAGCTTGCTGACCGATTGTTAGGTCAGGGGGATTTCATCCTGGTCACGTGGTATTTTCTCAAAAACTGGTTACCGGTTCTCGGAGCAGATGCTGCCATGTTTGTCCTGGTTCTGCGCAATCTGTGCTACTTCAATGATGAGACAGGCGAGATCCGAGATGCAGTCTGGATTGAGGGTGGATATCAAGCTATCGCAAATCGTCTAGGGATCAATAACGCTCGCGTTGTGGCGAACTGGCTTCCAGCCTGGATTGAGAGAGGAAAACGTAAGGATGAATTAAGTGATCGTACCGTTGATGAATTTTCTCGCCGGCAACGTCTTCAGGATCTATTAGCCCTTTTTGTTGAGCGCATCGATCATCGGATCAATTCTGAGGGCAGCTATAGTTGGAAATTCAAGGTACAGAGGATTGATCCACTTACTCCACAACACCAAGCCATCCAACAGGCTGTTTCGTCCCTTCTTGTGAAATCAGAAGATCATTGTGTTCAAGACGAATTAGATTCTTGGATCACTTTATTGGGCAATGGTTGTTTCGAGACTGTCAAAACAGAACCAAAGGTTGTTTTGAGACTCTCAGATTTAACCAAGG
>CALCNO010000184.1 GCA_937897615.1 uncultured Anaerolineaceae bacterium | reverse complement strand
CGGCCGGCGAATTGAAAAAGAGACAAAGACGTTCCAGCTTGTCTGAAATCCTGGGGACATCATTCAAGCGGGCCTGTTGCTCAATCTCAAAGAGGATCTTGTCCTCACATAAGACATCAGCACGGATATTGCGTAATCCACTAAAGGGAAGAACTTTCTCCAGCTCAGTTTTTCTTCCATGTTGAAATGCAGTGATGAAAACTTGCATCTCCATCAAGGCATGTGCCGCCTCGACAGGATCATCGAGTTTCGGTGCTTTACGCGATTCATCTGCGAGTAATGAAGCACCTTCTTCAGTGAGGATAAAGGCCGCAAAGGGTCTACCTCGTTGACCCGGTAAGGTGACATTGATCGTCCTTAGCGCTGGCTTCAATCCCCCCGGTGGTTCAATCAGGATCTTCAAAGCATCCCGAACTGGATGCTGTCCCAGACCGGTCAATATTTCGACTTGCTCTCCAGTTGCAATTCCACGGTGGGAAAAACAATTTAGAATTTGGATTAAACGCTCGGATTGGTCATGTGTGTCAATCCAGCGGTCGATAGGTTTCTGATTATCTCTCATGGTAAAAAATTCACTCCGTAATTTAAAGACTTGATTAATATGGACTTTAACCGATTTATTGACCCGAATTATTGACGCTGTCTAATCGGTCCTGCAGGTTACGCAATACCTGGGTCTGTTTCTGAACCATCTTTTCCAGCCGTTCATTTTCTTTGGTCAAGGCAAAGTTTTTTTGTTCCATCTCATATCTCAAACGTATGTATTGTTTTATTTCAAGGTCACGGTCAGCTATCTGTTTCTTTATTTCTTTGACGAACGTTAACTCCGAATGATATTTCTTATTCACAATCTCAAGGATCATTTCTGGATACCTGTCGCGAAATTGCTTCTTCATATAGCAGATATCCCCGTAGGAAAAGATTAAGTAGTCAATGGCAGCGCAGGCAGTGAGAATCAAATGATCCTCAAGCGAAATACCGATCTCATCGAAAAATTTACCGAAATGAAATTCCAGTAAGGCTTTCAGTTTTTCAAGATCGGGATTCGCATAAATACTTTCCATGAATTCATTCATCCTTTACTTCCTATTTTGGAGTGGGCCGGAACCGAATGTGAAAAATCTACATTCGGTTCCTTGAACCCTAGATCAACAGATCATTAAGCGCATCTTCTGCGCCACCCTCTTCAGCGATGAAGAAGGAATCATCTGACGGAAGTCCGCCCATTCGTAAGGCCGCTTTGACCGCACGCGCTTTACACATATACCCTGCCCGATTGAAGAATTTGATCAGGTCATCATCTTCGCCTGGCCGCAAACGGAGGTGAATATGCACAGATATTACAAGTGCACCATCATCACGATCATTCTTTGGACTCATGCTTTCCTCCGGTTAGCCTGTTGCTTGGCCAGCTTATACAATCCCCGGCTGATCGAGATCACCGGATCATCGGGAATGTGTACTCTGCCACTGAATCGTTCGACCAATAGCTCACGAAGCAGAATGGCTCCCCCACCCACAATGATGAGCTGCGAGAAACGACGCCAGCGTGGTCCCCAGGTCTTTTCAATCTGGCCGGTAACCTCGCGTGCCCAGACGGGAATCGCCTGCCGCACTTCCAGCTTCGATGACCGTAATTTGGTATCCAACTCACCCAGAGTATGCAGGTTATCTCCATTGAGCAATTCCAGCAGCCGGCGTACACCCAGGGTTCGACCAGCGGTCATGGCTTGTACCACCGTCCGGTCGTTGACCGTCAGGAGCTCCAGTGTATTGAAACCAATCGAGATGATTCCCATCTCCTGGTTAAAATGAGCCCGCCTTT
>CALCNO010000183.1 GCA_937897615.1 uncultured Anaerolineaceae bacterium | reverse complement strand
AGTCCGTGAAACTCGATCAATCCCGTTTGGAATATTACATCACTCCCGAACAGGCCGCCAAACAGCTTGGGTTGGATTTGGATTCCATTTATCAGTTGGCAGATGAGGGAAAACTTCAGGCAGCCGTGATGACCGATGGAAGTATTGGCATCAGTCAAATCAGCGTGAATAATCTGCTGCCCAAGGAAGCCTTACCTGAGTACCAGCTCAACGCCGGCCTGAAAGGCGTTCCGATCAGCATCAATGAAGCCGGTCGGAAATACAAGCTCAACACCTCCACACTCACGCGCTGGATGCAGCGAGGGCTGATCCACCAATTGGGCAAAGAGGGTCGAAAGACACTGCTGGATGAAGCGGACGTGGCTTACTGCGCCAGAGTCTATCGCCAAAACAGTGGTCAGGGCAAATGGGCATTTGATGACTCAGGACGTCCATATAAAAAGTAGTCCCCCGAATAAATACTACAAGATATTGATTAACATGGAGTAATATGCTACAATAAATTCAACCGATGAGGTTGATTTTTTTACCTCAATTTACTCCAAGTTAACTTGTATCTTGTAGAATAAAGGAGATTGCATGACAGAAACAATGAATTTTGGACTTGATCTGGGAATGGGAGCGCTCAAGCTGCACGGGAATCAGCAGAGCATTCAATTGATCTCTCAGGTCGCGGTCAATAATGGTCCTCTGGTAGGGCGCATGCTGGGGTTGGGCAGTTCCCGCCTGCCGCTGCGGATCGCTTTGCCGTCGGGAAGCACGTTCTTTGTTGATAGCGGCGCACACGACAGCGGACGGCCAGTAGAAAACCTGAGCATGGATCGTTTTGCCGGTTCACCGGAAATGCTGGCGCTTTTCTATGGGGCATTCACCCGCTTGATCCTGCGATCGGGGAATATTTCTCAGCCTGTCAGCATCACCTGTGGTTTGCCATTGGATACCCTCTCCGGAGAGGAAGCACGAACCACGGTGGAGAGCATTCAGCGTTGGATGAAGGCAGATCACATCTGGAAAGCCAATGACCAGGAATATCACCTGAATGTGACCGAGGTTCGGGTTACATCTCAGCCGGCTGGCGCTCTGTTTGATTATGTGCTGGATGATGAAGGCAAGATCGTTCCTGAGCGACGCAGCGCATACACCCAGGAGGTCGGGATTGTATCCATCGGCATGAACACCACCGAATTGCTGGTTGTGCGCGAAAAAGTTCCGGTTCAACGCTTTACGGGTGCTTCAACCACTGGTGTGCGCCGGCTTTTGGAGCTGGTCAACGGTCAGCAGCTTTACTCCCTGGGTGAATTGGACACGCTCCTGCGCGCCAATAAACTCGACATTTCGCAGGCACTACCAATCTGGGAGCGTGAGGTCACTGGAGAAATTGAAAAGCGGTGGGGCAAAGCCTGGCGGCGTTTCACAGTCGTCATCCTGGTAGGCGGTGGGGCGATCCTACTCAAGAACTCATTGCCTTATTTCTTCAATGGTAAAGGCATCCTGGCAGATGATCCCGTTCAATCGATTGCGAGGGGTTTATGGAAACTATCGTTATTTCAGAACCACAATCGAAAAAACTAAACGTGGGTTCAAAGCGCGGTCGCCCAAAGCTGGATTGCAAGGTTCATCAGATTCGTTTCACATTGAGCCTGCGAGAAGGGGAGGATGATGATCTGATCTTCTTCTTTTCCGATATTCCCGAACGGAGGCGAGCTGCAGCCTTGAAAGCCGCTTTACGAGCGGGGGGTGTTTCACTTAAAGCCGGATCCGTCCCAATCACGGATGATCTTGATCTGACCATTCAGGGTCTGGTTTTTGGCTAATCAATTTTCTGGAGGAAGGTATGTTTCTGTTGAAGGGATTTCATTTAGTCTTCAAGATTTTCAAAAACGCTTTGCTTCTGTTGGTGATCGCAACTATCCTGTTTATCGCTTATCGGGGCAATCAGCCGATGAGCGTTCCCCAGGCACCACAAGGTATGACCTATTTCGAATTCATGGCAGATCGGATCGATGCTGCGAAAACGGTCAAACCGTCTCAATGCGGATGGGGAATGATGCTGTCACTGGCTGCACTTGGGCCAATCTATTCAGTAGTGTACACAACGGTTGCGGTCAATCCAGATAGTGCATTGGCCAAGGGAACCGCTCCGGACCCGGATATTGCGCGGGATGTTGCCGGCGCAGCCTGGTATGAAATCCCGGATATCTGGTGGAAAACGGTTGAGCGATTATCCTGGACGATGCTGGGTAAACCTGCCGCGTATGGTTGTCAGTTCCGACCTGTCCAAATCGCTGAACATACGAATTAACATGACCACCTTGGATCATGCCTGATTTATTTGTAGAATAAAAATGTAATCGTTTCGGGTCGCTGATCTCCTTGGACATCAATCAAATCGTAGGAGCGGCCGCATAACAAAGAACTTTGTTATGCCGGTCGCTTTTCGTTTTCTCTGGCGACCTTCTTATTGAAGTAAAGAGTAAATATCAAACCATTTGGAGCCTTTGATGCCAGATCCCATTCCGCCCAGAGATATTGATGCCGAACAGGCCTTGCTCGGTTCGATCATGATTGCACCTTATTTATTTGAGGATTTGGTCACCATCGTGAAAGCGGAATACTTTTATCGCAACTCACACCGCTGGATTTGGGAAGCGATGAATCACCTGTTGGAATCTGAGCAACAGATCGATCATGTCACCTTGTGTAATGCTTTGAATACCAGCGGAAAACTAAAGGAAATTGGTGGGCCGGCGTACATCACAGGGCTGCTCAATGCAACTCCGACTTCCATGCACGCCGAGTCTTACGCGAAGATCGTGCGTGAAAAAGCATTTAAGCGAAAAGCGTTGGAGGTCGCAACAAATCTTGCGCAAAATGCTATTCAAGATAAACCGCTTTCTGAAGCTCTGCAGCAAATGGAAGAATTCTTTGTCAGCTCATCCGCCTTGTCGGGAGTCACGGAGCGAATGGTCATGACCGCAGAGAAATTGTGTTTGTCGGAGATGGGTGAATTGACCTGGATTCTCAAAGACTGGATTATGGCCGGGGGGATCAACTTGATCGCCGGTATGCCGGCAGCCGGAAAGAGTTTTCTCGCTCTGGACCTGGCAATTGGCATGGCTTCTTCTGGACTGGCGTGGGATAACCAACCGGTAACCCAGGGCAAAGTGCTGTATCACTTCCTGGATGGCAGCTACCGGGGTATGCGCTCGCGGGTTCTTAAACTGTGCCATGCGCGGGGCATTCAACCGCCAGCGAACCTGATTTTCGACTTTTCTCCGCTTAACCTGAAAGTCACTTCCGAAGTACTGGCATTACGTCAGCGAATTCATCGATTGGATGCTTCTGTGGTTATTTTTGATGTCATGGCCAAGTTTATGCCTGGCGCAGATGAAAATTCGGTCGCGGAAATATCTCCGATGATGAACACCCTGCGTGAAATTGCCAACCAGACCGGTACGACTTTCATTCTGATTCATCACCTCAATAAGGGTGGAAA
>CALCNO010000182.1 GCA_937897615.1 uncultured Anaerolineaceae bacterium | reverse complement strand
GAAATTGACGGGGATTACTTATAGTATATTGGTTATGAAGCTATGTGATATAATAATGTAACTCTTGTTACATTATTGGCGACGCAATGATCACCTGGCTTCTCCTTACATACAAACTCCCTTCAGATCCCTCAGCGCGGCGGGTATATGTCTGGCGTAAGCTCAAAAAGCTTGGCGCGGTCACCATCTTCGAGGCCGTCTGGGTGTTGCCAGATTCACCACGCGCACATGAACAATTCCAATGGCTGGTGGCCGAGATCCAGGAGATGGGCGGCGAGGCTATGTTCTGGAAAGCACACGCGGAATTAGCTAGCCAAGAACAGGAATTGACCTGCCGTTTCTCCAAACAGATAGACGCCGCCTATCAAATTCTATTGGAGAGAATTGAACAGCCCGAGCCGAACCTGTCGGTGCTGGCTCAAGAATACCAACAAATCGCTCAACGCGATTACTTCCATTCGCAATTGGGGCAGCAGGTTCGTACTCGTTTGTTGGCTTCCAGAGGAGACGAATCATGAAATGGGTAACCTGGCAGCACATAGGTGTAGATCGTATGGCTTGTATCTGGTTGATTAAACGCAAAATTGATCCGGAGGCGGAGTTCATCTTCGTTCCGGCCGGCGCTAAACCCCTGCCAGAAGGAGCCAAACCCTTCGACATTCCCGGGACACGTTTCAGCCACCATCGCGGGCACTGCTCATTCGTGGCTCTGCTCAAAGAACACAAGCTGAAAGACCCCGTTTTACAGAAGATCGCTCAGATCGTGGATGAGGCAGATGTGGTTCAGGAAGTTGCCCTCGAACCGGCTTCCCCTGGGTTAGACCTGATCTGCCGCGGACTGCGTCGGACCAGTCGGGATGATAACGAGGCTCTTGAGCGTGGTTGCCTGGTTTACGATGCCTTGTATGCCGAGTTATCGGGCTCCAATTCACCCTCTTGAGGGAAAAGATTACTGAATGAAACATTATCTGTGGGAAATTCGCCCTTATTTTCGTCAGGTTGCTGGCGAGTTGGTGATTGGTTCGATCTGCGGTATCCTGATGAACACCATGATCGTCCTGCCAGCGGTGCTTTTGGGGCATGCCATCGACGTAACCCTTGCATTCGATAAGGGTCAGGCTAGTATGAACGACGTCACCTGGGCTGCCTTGGCTTTCCTGGGGGGAACGCTGGCGACCCAGGTACCAAGACTGGGCAAGCGGTGGTGGTTGATGACCGCCAACGCCCGTATCCGCGCCAACCTGCGTGCGGATGCCATGCGCGGCGTCCTGGCCTGGCCGATGGAACGGCTGCATGCCACGTCGATTGGAGAACTCATGGCCCGCATCGTGGCGGATGTCGAAGTGCTGGGGGTGGGCATCCGTGAATTCACCATAGAAATGTGGGACACGGTGCTCTATTCGATCTCCTTCGTATTCACGATGTTCATTTATGACTCAGGGCTATCCCTGCTCGCGTTGCTGCCTGTGCCGTTTGCCATGCTACTGGCTCAGGCTACCGGTCGTTGGGTGCGCAGGCGCACTACGGCCGCGCGTGAAGCCAATGCCGACCTGACCACAATTCTACAAGAGCAATTAGCCGGTATCCGCGTACTAAAATTGTTTGGGCGTAAAAACGCTTCTGCAAAAAAAGTGGAGCAAAAATCCCTGAATTTGGTGGAGGCCAATCTATCCGTTGTTCGGTTGCGTGAAGGCTTAAAACCAATCTATTCAACCCTCATGGTGGCCGGGATTATCCTGGTAGTAGCAATGGGCAGCCAGCGGGTAATTGCCGGTGCAATGACTGTGGGTGCCTTTGTCGCCTATATCCAGCTCTTTTTACAATTTACCGGCCGTGGTTATCGCATTCCCCAGCTATTCAACTCGGTCCAATCCGGCGGCGCAGCCTACAAACGCCTGAAACCATTGCTCGCGCCAGCACGCGGCGTTGCGGATGAACCGCACAACGCTTCGTTTCAGCCGGACCGCATCAACGGCCTGGACGAGCCCCTTCCCCCGGCGCCCTCCATCAAACATCAGCCCCTGGCGGTCACACTTGAGAATGTCACCTTCCGCTATCCCGGCGCGTCCCAGCCGGCTTTACAAGGGGTGAGCCTGGATATTCCCGCCGGAGCGTTCGTGGCGATCACAGGGCCGGTGGGCTGCGGGAAGAGCGCTCTGCTTCGGGCAATCTTAGGCCTGTATCCCCTCGAGCAAGGTCAAATCCGACTGAACGGACAGACGTTTTCCGAAATTCCAGCAGATGTTCGCACCGCCCAGATCGGCTATCTCCCGCAGGATCCGTTCTTGTTTTCAGGTACGATCCGCGAAAATATCTCTTTTGGAATGGATGGTAGCAGCGATGAAGTCAGAATTGCACAGGCTGCTGCCATTTCCATCCTGGAACCGGACCTGAAGACTTTCCAGACAGGCATCGACACTCAGATCGGCGAACTCGGTACGCGTGTTTCGGGAGGTCAGCGCCAACGGATAGCTCTGGCACGCAGTCTGGCTGCTACGCCTACAATTCCTGGGTTGTTAGTTCTGGACGATCCATTCTCCGCTGTTGATCTTGACACTGAAGCAATGTTGATCGAATCCTTGCGACAAACTTATGGGCCAGATGCACCAAAGGGTCTTCAAGCTACTGTGCTGCTTAGTTCACACAGGTTGGCGGCATTTCCACACGCCGACCGCATCATCGTCCTGGATCAAGGGCGAATTTTGGAAAGTGGTTCCCACGCTGAATTGAT
>CALCNO010000181.1 GCA_937897615.1 uncultured Anaerolineaceae bacterium | reverse complement strand
TCTCGTGGTTCTCCGGCACATCGCCCTTGTTGCGCGCGCCGATGTGCGCACTGGTCTCCACCAGGTCGGTCTTCAACTCCTCGGCCAGCTGCCACTGCGCCGCCAGCTCCGCCTGGTTGACCCCGCTGAGGGTGGCGCGCCGCAGTGCCGGCTCCAGCCGCTCCTGTCTGCCGCTGGCGGCATGGGTCACGCGCAGGCCCTCCTGTGCCAGCATGCTGATGGCCTCGCGCTGCGCGGTTGGCGCATCCACAGTGCCCGCCTCCAGTTGCTGGCGGGCAGCCTCGGCGGCCCTGAGGACGGCATCCTGCAGCCCGGGCGGCGTGGAATTGGCCAGGCTGCTCACCGTGGCCTGCGTGGTTTGCAGTGTCTCCTCAATGACCTGCTGCAGCGCCACGGAGCGCTGCTCCGGCACGGCCAGCCCGGCCCGGGCGTACACGGGGGCATCCTGCTTCAGCGCCAGGTCGGCGGCTTTTTCAAAGATGCTGCGCAGCGTTTCCTGCTGCTGGCGCGCCATCTGGCCCAGGCGTGTTTCGGCCTCAGCCGCCAGTTTGGCGGCCAGCTCCTGTGCGGCGGCGGCGTCCTGCAGATCCAACTGCATCAATTTTTCGGCAGCAGAGGCCAGCAGCTCGTCTTCCAGCTCGCGGTACAGCTCCAGCAGGTCATCGGCCACCTGCTGCAAGTCCTGCGGCGAGAGCATCAATCCCCTGCAAACAACTGGCCGGCGGGATCCTCGCCCTGCACGGCGGCAATGCGCGCGCGGGCGCTGGCTTCATCCTCGCCAAAATTGCGCATGCGGAACTCCACGCGGCTCATCACCCCCTGCTGCACCAGGCGCAGGTCTTGCTGGAACTGCTGATCCTTATCCACCACCACCGAATCGTCAAAGTCGTAGATGGCGCTGTAAGCCCCCTCCGGCGCCAGCGCGTACAGGGTGGCCCACACGTCCATGGCGTACAGCAGCGCCTCCAGCGGGGAGGCCATTGCCGTTCTTTCATCGCTCATCGTTCCTCCAAAAAAGTACAAGTTCAGCCAATGGTATGTGTGTTGCCTGTCGCCCCGCCATTCGCGGGGCGCGGGTGATTCATGTAGGGGCGGTTCGTGAACCGCCCCTACGGCGGGGTCACCGTGCCTGGTGCGAGATTGCTTCGGGCGTCGCCCTCGCAATGACCAATTCCGCAGGCCTTCGCCCTCGCGTTACCCAGATTAGGGGGTAGGGTGGTGGGCCACCCCGCCATTGCGCGGAGCGGCTTTCGCCCTCTCATTGCGCGGGGCGCGGGTGGGGCATGTAGGGGCGGTTCATGAACCGCCCCTACGGCGGCCATTGGGCGCAATGACAACCTGCGGCGGGGTCGCCCCTACGGAGGGTGCGCCCTCGCAATGACAACTCCGCGGGGGTCGCCCCTACGGCGATCTTCGCCCGCGCAAGGACGCCTCGGCGGCCTCAAAGAAGCGCGTCCACTCGATCCCCAGTGCCAGCGCCAGGCGCCGCGCCACCGCCACCGAGGGGGCGCACACGCCATTCTCCACCCGCGTGTAGAACGCGCGCGAAATGCCGGCCTGCTGTGCCACCTGGGCCTGCGTGAGCCCCTTGCGCCTGCGAATAGTACGGATTTCGTTCATCATCACCCCAAATAGTACGTTTATTGCACTTAGTATAGTGCGGAAAATGCACATTGTCAATAGACAAAATGCTAAAATGTTCGTATAATGTACCTATAGTTGGCGTGCGCACTTGCACGCAGCAGAAGCGAGGGACGCGATGAACCGTTTACGCACCATCCGCAAGCAGAAGAACCTCACCCAGGAGCAGACCGCCAAACTGCTCAACGTTTCGCGCACCATCTACAACCGCTACGAGACCGGCGTCATTGATGTCTCCACCGATGCGCTGGCGCGCCTTTCCAGGCTCTTTGGCGTCTCGGCGGATTATTTGCTGGGCCTGGCCGATTCGCCCAATCCGCGGCGGCCGGCGCGGCAGATCGCCATCCTGGGGCAGGTGCCAGCGGGCGTGCCCATCGAGGCCATCGAGGAGATCGTGGGCTACATCGATGCGCCCATCGGCGGCGCCTTTGAGGGGCTGAGCTTGTACGCGCTGGAGGTGAAGGGCGATTCGATGGCCCCGCTGATCATGGACGGCGATGTGGTGGTGTTCACGCCGGACCCCAACCCCAAGAGCGGCAGCGTGGTGGTGGCGCGCATCAACGGCAGCGAGGTGACGCTCAAGCGCCTGAAGAAGCACACGGACGGCATCACGCTCATCCCCAACAACCCGGCCTACGAGCCGGCCTTCTACACGCGCGAGCAGGTGAAGAATCTGCCCATCGAGTTTGTGGGCACGGTGCTGGAGCAGCGCCGCCGCATCGGCGGGGTGTAAAATTTAGGATGAAACAATCTGCAAGGGGTGTTATGAAACTGCCTAGTATATTCAACCGAAATAGAAGCGAATACGAGGATCTTTCTGAAAATGAAAGAAGAATCCTTTTTAGTCTGGTAGAGTTCTATCAGGAACACGGGTATAAAAGCGAAGCTTACAATGACCCTAATACTGGCGGAATCTATGAACATAAATTTTTAACCAGAGCTGGTTTCCAACCCGAAAGCGATGGTTCTCTTCCATCTAGTTTTTTGATTGCAGCTCAACAACTAGAGGCACGAGGACTGGTCAAGAGACTTACTAGAAATCCAGAATTTAAGGTTAAAGGTATTTGGCCAACTGGTAAAGGATTCCTTGCATATTCGGAGTTACAAAAGAAGAAGCAAAAAAACAATCCAAATAGAAGACTTGTTTTACGACTAAATTGGGTTATTCTACTTGAAGTTTTTACCTTAATCAGTGCGATTCTAACTCTTCTTGCCCAGATTTTTACCCCTGAAATCCGAAATTGGTTTAAATTAAAGTGAAATGAGTTTACTTTCAAAGTTTCCAGAGATGTTAATAAATCTCCTTTTTGACGTATATGGAGGAACTTATGAAAAGAGACATGGATTTAATCAGAACGCTTTTGTTGAAGATTGAATCATTTCCCAATTTCCCAGCAGGTCATTCAGTTTCAATTGAAGGCTATTCAAAGGACGAAATAAATTTTCACCTGTACTTATTGGGTGATGCAGGGTTAATTCACTCCCAATTTGAAGATGGGAGTTTTGACTCGCGTTATATAAGCTCGTTGACGTGGAAAGGATGTGAGTTCCTCGATGCAGCCCGAGATAATAAAAGGTGGGATCAGGCCAAAAAAGTGGTAGGTAAAATCGGTGCAAATGTATTTGAAATTATTATGAAGGTGTTGATTGAGAGTGCAATATCACAAATTACCCCACTAAGGTAAAGTTCTTTGCTCTCATTTGTACCTTGATGTTTTATTGCCATCAATGCCAATGCTTTTCTCTAGCGATGAGCCACCTTTCTCTGCGAAATTCTAAAATCCTTTGTCCCCTCAGTGCCGACATCTCTTCCGCCGCGCCGCATCAACCGCCCTCGCGCTATAATTGAGTCTCACAGGAGGGAAAATGATGAAAAGACTGCTGCTTGCACTGCTCGCCCTGGCCCTGCTGGCCGGGTGTGCTGTAGCGCAAAAAACTTACGCCGAAGGCATCCTCATCACCACGTTCATGTTGGGCAAGTGGTAGTCAGCCTGGCAGGCTGCAGGAGAAAAATGAATGTGGCTATACCCTGCCCGGGCCAATGCGCTGGGTGGGGGCGGACATCCGGTTAGCAGAAAGCCGAGACAAAAACCTATGAACTCGAGAATTGGAAACAATAGCAACAGAGCTGATTTG
>CALCNO010000180.1 GCA_937897615.1 uncultured Anaerolineaceae bacterium | reverse complement strand
GTAAGGGATTTGCGTGGAGCTGCCCCTAGTACGAGAGGACCGGGGTGGACTGACCTATGGTGTTCCAGTTGTCGTGCCAACGGCATTGCTGGGTAGCTAAGTCAGGCAGAGATAACCGCTGAATGCATCTAAGTGGGAAACTCGCCACAAGATTAGATCCCTGTGTTTCCGTAAGGAAGTAAGATCGCAGATAGACTATCTGCTTGATAGGCGGAGTGTGTAAGCACAGCAATGTGTTTAGCTTATCCGTACTAATGATCGAGGGCTTCTTTACATGGTGCGGGGAACTCGATACTCTTTTGAGGTCTACATACTATTCTAAAAATTGGTAATCTTAACATGTGAATTAAGTCTCTTGGTGACTGGAGCGACAGTGGTACACCCGGTAACATCCCGAACCCGGTCGTTAAGGCTGTCAGCGCCGATGGTACTTGGGGGGCGACCCCCTGGGAGAGTAGGTCGTTGCCAAGAGACTTTTTTCTTTTAACCAATAAAACCATGTTATTCGACACATGGTTTTTTTTGTTTTAATAGCATGGTTGCGACTGTTTACATTATGAAATTGCGCTATGATGTTTGGTGGATTAATTCCAAAGAGATTTGTAGGTGGCTATGGCAAAAACGATCAGCATTCACAAGGCAAATTTGTCCGATGTTAATCTGGCAGCGGAACTTCAATGTATGCTTTGGCCGGGTCACACCTTGGAAGAAATGCAGCACGAAGCAAATAAGTCGATCGCCTCAGGCGATGGGGCTTTATTCATTGCCCGCATCGATAATATTCCAGTAGGTTTTGCCGAGTGCCGCCTGCGCCGCGATTATGTGGAAGGTACCCATACCAGCCCGGTGGGTTACCTGGAGGGCATTTTTGTACGACCTGAAAACCGCCGCCAGGGTATAGGCTTGAAATTGGCCCGACACTGTGAACAGTGGGCCAAGCGCCAGGGCTGCTTTGAATTTGCCAGTGATTGTGAATTAGCAAACACAGAGAGCATCGCGTTCCATTCTAAAGTTGGATTTAACGAGATCAATCGAATCGTTTGCTTTACCAAATCATTACCCTGATGTTCCTAAAAAACGAACGTAGCCAGCGATCTATTTGATGGGAGCGATGCGCGCTGGTATACAGCGCTATTACAAAAGGTTTTTCTAATGGCTATTTGAATTTTTGATACAATACCCCTTGTGAAACAATCTATCCATCCCATCAGCATCACCAGCGCGGCCATCATCCTGGTTGGGGTTGCCCTGTTGATTCTCAACATCGTTTCTGGCGGGCAGTACAACATTGCGCTGCCGCTGGTCTTTGTGGTGCTGGCAGGCGGCTTTTTCATCCTCATCTTTCGCTTCCGCGCGGAGTGGAGTTGGGCCACCTATCTGTACCTGCCGGCTTTTGTGCTGAGCGCCTTTGGCCTCATTTTCACCCTGAATGTGCTGACAAAAGATTGGAGTTCCTGGGCGTATGCCTGGATCCTGCTGCTGGCGGCGATTGGCATTGGCGGCATTTTTGCCGGTAAGGGGCGCCCGTGGCCGCAGGCGTTGCATTACTCTTCGTGGGGGCTGGCCATTGCGGGGATCACTTTTTTTGGCATTTTTGGTGTGATCACAGGCGGCACGGTGATTCAGATCGTTGCGCCGTTGCTGCTGGTGGCGGCGGGCTTTGGGCTGCGCCTCTTCCGGCCAGTGAGCACAAGTAGTACCCCAATGGCTTCTGGTGACTCAGGCGCTGCGGCACAACCGGAAGCCCCCGTGCTGAGCCAGCGCGAGATCGAAGTGCTGCAATTGATCGCCAAGGGATTGACCAACCAGCAGATTGCCCTGCGCCTTTCGGTGGCGGAGAGCACTGTAAAAACCCACATCAATAATATTTATGCCAAGCTGGGGGTGCAGTCGCGCGTGCAAGCGCTCAACGTTGCAAGGCAACAGGGCCTGCTCCCACAGTAGTTGATCGCTCATTCAGGAGCTTCTGCTGGCGGAGGCTCTTTTTGTTTCTCCACCCCCCTCTCCACCCCCTTTCCACCGTATTCCGCAGCCTGTTTCCACCCCTTGCCGTGATACAACACGGGCGAAATTAAAAACGCAAAGGATGGAACGACAATGAAAACGTTTGTGATCACAGGGGCAACATCGGGGATTGGCTATGCTACTGCCAGGCTCATGGCGGCTACGGGCGCGCTGGTGATTGGAACGGGGCGCTCGGCGGAACGCTGTGCTGCGGCACAGGAGGAACTGCGTACCCTTACTGCCAACTCGCAGATCCACTATTTATCACATGACCTCTCGCTGCAATCGGAGGTGCGCGCTTTGGCTTCTCAGATTGAGGTGCTGCTTGCCGAGAAGAACATTGCCTCACTTAACGGGTTGGTGAACAATGCCGGGACTTTTACCTACTGGCTGATGCTGACGCCGGAAGGGATCGAAACCCAGTGGGCGGTCAACCACCTGGCGCCGTGGCTGTTGACCAACCTGCTGATGCCGCTCCTGGCAGCTGCCGGCAATGCACGTGTGGTCACCGTCAGCTCGGAATCGCATTGTGGCGCGCGCCTGGATTGGAGCGACCCGCAGCACCTGCGCAATTACAACGGCCTGCGGGCTTACAGCGAAACCAAGTTGGCCAACATTCTTTTCACGCGCGAACTCAACGAGCGTTTGCCAGAGACAGCAAGTGTGCAGGCGTTTGCGGTGGATCCGGGGTTGGTGAACACAGCCATTGGAGAAAAAGGCACGCCGGGGCTGGTGCAGGCTTTCTGGAAGGCCAGGCGGCGCGGGGGAACGTCGCCCGATCTGCCGGCGGCCACAATTGCCTTTCTGCTGCTGAACCCTTCTCTGCATGCAGCCGATGGCCTGTACTGGAAGAATTGCGCTCCGAAAAAGCCGGGCCGTTCTGCACTGGATAAGGCGGCAGCGTTGCGTTTGTGGGAATACTCGAAAACCCTGTGCGGAATTGGGGAGGAATGATGAAAGCAGTAGAGAAACAAACTGTTTTGGTCACCGGGGCCACCGGCGGCCTGGGCAAGGCCTTTGCGCTTGAGTGTGCCCGGCGCGGCTGGGAAGTTTTCCTCACCGATCAATCTCTGCCTGGCTTGGAAATTCTGGCTCAAAGCTTGCGGCAAATGTATGGGGTGCAACCGTACATTTTTGCCTGCGACCTGGCTGACCAGAAGCGCCGGCAGGAACTACTCGCCGAGGTCAAGGCGCGGAAGCTGCACTTCACCATGTTAATTAACGTGGCCGGGGTTGATTTTGAGGGGCTGTTTCTGAACCAGCCGGCAAATAACCTCATCTCAATGCTCCATTTAAATGTAGAAGCTCCCCTTGAATTGATGCACGAAGTGATTCGCTTGCGAAGAACGGAAAGCCTATTCCGCATTATCAATGTGGCCAGCATGGCGGCATTTTACCCCATGCCCCACAAGGCCGCCTATGCCGCCGGCAAGCGTTTTTTGATGGACCTTTCGCGCGCGGTGAATTTGGAGCTGCGCCCGGAAAATGCCACCGTGACCGTACTTTGCCCGGCAGGGATGCCCACCAACCCCTGGTGTGTTCAGGCAATTGCGGCGCAGGGTTGGGCGGGGCAGCTCACCACCCTGGATGTGGGTCGCGTGGCTTACGAAACACTTGAAGCCGCATTGCTGGGGAAAACGGTGGTTGTTCCCGGTTGGCTCAATCGCTTCATCCAGGGGGTCAGCGCTTTGGTTCCCACGGGGCTCAAAATGCAGTGGATTGCCTCGCGCTGGGAAAAGGTGCGCAGTAAACGGATCGTCAATGGGGAGTTGCAAGCGCTGTAAACAAAACGCCGGGTATTCGCCCGGCGTTTTTCATTCTGTGAGTTTGTTACAGGGTTCTGCGTTCCCGATCGTAGTTTTGTCCCAGGAAGGCAGGAACTTTGGCCTTGCCGAAGGTGAAGATCATCACCACGATGGTAGCAACATAGGGCAGCATCAGCAGGAACTGGTAGGGGATGAACGATCCGCCAACCTGCATGCGGAAGGACAGCACCTCGATGCCGGCGAAGAAGAGCGAGCCAAAGAGGATCGGCAGCGGGCTCCAGCCACCAAAGAAGGTAAGAGCAATCGCCAGCCAGCCGCGCCCCTTGACCATCAGATCGGTGAAGGTGCCGGTGTACACCATGGGCAGGTAAGCTCCGGCCAGGCCGATGAGCATACCGCCAATGATCGACGTGATGTAGCGATAGCGATTAACGCTGATCCCCAGGCTGTCGGCGGTTTTTGGGTTCTCGCCCACCGAGCGCAGGCGCAGACCCAAGTCAGTGCGGAAGAGAACATACCACAACACAACGGACAGGATTACCGACCCGTAAACCAGAATATTCTGGTTGAAGAGGATCGGGCCGAGGAAGGGAATCTTGCTGAGAAGGGGAATGGCGATGTCCGGCAGGGTGGGGATGAGAGGCGGGGTGAGGGTTACACCGAGTGCCAGTTTGGGCAGCAGTGAAGACAGACCCAGCCCGGTAAAGAAGAGCGCCAGCCCAACGACAAACTGGTCCATTTTCAGCGTGGTGGTAAAGTAAGCCAGGATCAGGCCAAACAAACCACCAACCAACATGGCGGCCAGCGCGCCGACGAACACACTTCCACTGAGATAGCCCACCAGAAAACCTACCGAAGCCCCGGTGAGCATGATGCCTTCCTGAGCCACGTTGAATACACCAGTTCTTCCGCCCAGCATGGTACCCTGTCCGGCAAGGATAAAGGGAACCATGGAGAGGAAGGACAATTTGAGAAAATCGATCAAGAATACTTCAACGCCTGTCATTTCTGCCGCCTTCTGATCAAGTCTGAGAGGAGTATGAAGATGAGGATTAACGCCTCCATGATCAACACTACCTGCACCGGGATTTGCTGGGTGCGCTGCATCGCGCTTGCGCCAACTTCAAGCACGGCGATGAAGAAAGCTACAAAGGGAACAGCCTGATTCTTGCCGCGGGCAATGAGGCCAATGATCAACCCCAAGGTGGGGAAGTTGGAATGCAGGCCCTCGATCAGGCGGTGCTGCGTACCGGATACTTCGATTGCTCCGGCAAGCCCGGCCAGACTGGCGCCGAGGATCATGGAAACGAGGAACATCTTGCCGGTATTGATGCCGTGAACCTTTGAGGCACGTGGGTTGGCGCCGGTGACCACCAGTTCATAGCCGGAGGTGGTCTGGTTGGTGAAGAACACCACCAGAACCGCAGCGATGAGCGCCAGGATGATGCCGATGTGCAGGGGCGGTTCTTTGACCAGCAGGGGCAAAAAGCCGTTTGTGCCAATGGGGAGGGTGGTGGGGTGACCGGCGGTTGGATCGCGCCAGGGACCGGTGGCCACGTAGTCAATCAGCGCAAAGGAGACAAAGTTGAGCAACACGGTGGTGAGAATTTCGTTGATATTGAACTGGTAGAGCAGCCAGGCGGCGATGAGCCCCCACAACGCACCAGCCAGCATACCGGCCAGGATCACCAGGGGGATGAGGATGATGGCGGGCAAATCTGCAAAGATGATGCCCACGGCTGCTGCGCCAATGGCGCCCACGATCATCTGCCCTTCAGCGCCAATGTTGAATTTACCTGAGGAGAGGGGCACAGTGAAGGCCAGTGCCACAAGGGTGAGGGGCACCCATTTGATCAGGGTCTGGATGAACCCGTTGGGGGTGCGGAAGGAGGTGGCGAAGATGGTTTCGTAGGCCTTGAGCGGGTTGAACTTTAGCGCAGCGATGAAAATGCCCGCGGCCACAAAAGCTGCCAATACTGCCAGCAAGTACGGAAAGAATTTTTTAATCTGCGTCATAGTCTATTCTCTTTTTCCGGAGTCACCGTTGGATTGTTCGTATCCGCTCATCAAGCGCCCGATCTCGTATTTCTCGAATTTCTCGCGCGGGAGGACGCCGACGATCTTGCCGCGGTACATGACAGCAATGCGGTCGCAGATGAGCAACAGCTCATCCAGGTCCTCAGAG
This sequence comes from uncultured Anaerolineaceae bacterium, assembly GCA_937897615.1. Taxonomy (GTDB): domain Bacteria; phylum Chloroflexota; class Anaerolineae; order Anaerolineales; family Anaerolineaceae; genus UBA6107. The sequence continues at coordinate 42,357 of CALCNO010000180.1, read as the reverse complement.
ATCACCAGCGAGGCCATTCCCTTGCCGGCGTGTTCGAGCAGTTTTTTGTACACAAAATCCATTGACGGGATATCCAAACCACGGGTGGGGTTATGCGCCACCATCAATTTTGAGGGCTGAGAGAAAGCGCGGGCGATCATCACGCGCTGGATATTGCCGCCAGAAAGATTGCCGCCGATCTCATCGGGCCCGGTGGTTTTGATGTGGTACTCTTCGATCATTTGCTTCGAGGTGGATTTGACATTCTTCCAGTTGAGGATGCCCTTGTTGCTGTACGGCTGCAAGTGATGATAACCAAGAATAAGGTTGTAAGCCACGCTTACCTTATTGAGAAAGCCATCTGCCAGGCGGTCTTCCGGGATGTAAACAAAACCGCGCGCGATTCTTTCTTTGGTTTCCAGCGGTGTAATTTCCTCTTCGAACAGGTGAACGGTGCCGTTGGTGGCTGGCTGGATGGCCATGACCACTTCTGCCAGTTCGCGCTGCCCGTTGCCGGCCACGCCCGCAACGCCGAAGATCTCGCCCGCGCGCACATCCAGGGAAACATCCGTGAGCGTTTGTACTTTGTCGCTGTTGATCTTGTTGACCCCGGTGAGCCGCAGCAGGCAGGGATTCTCTGTCTTGCTGGCGTGGGTCTTGTCCTGTGAGAAGATCACGCTCTTATTCAAGTCCATGCCCTCGCCCACCATGGCCCGTACCAGCATATCGTCGCTGGCTTCTTTGCGGGAAAGACTGACCACGTTCTTTCCTTCGCGCAGGACCGAGATGCGGTCACAAACGGAAAGGACTTCACGCAGTTTGTGGGTGATGAAAACGATGCTCAATCCTTCCTGCACCATTGTCTTGAGGGTCTGGAAAAGCGAATCCACTTCCTGGGGGATCAGGTTGGTGGTGGGTTCGTCGAGGATGAGGATCTTAACGCCGCGGTAAAGGGCTTTAAGGATTTCAACTTTCTGGCGCGTGCCCATGGGCAAAGTTTCAATGCGTGCCGAAAGGTCAATTTCAAGACCAAAGCGCTTGCAGAGTTTTTCGATCTCGGCTTTTTCAGCCGAGAAATTTGCGGTCAAGGGGCGGCTGACTTTGGAGCCGAGGACGATGTTTTCAAGAACTGTGTAGTTGTTGATCTGCAAAAAATGCTGGTGAACCATGCCAATGCCTTTTTTTAGGGCATCGCGTGGAGAAAGGATGGTTACGGGTTTGCCGTTCAGGAGAATCTTTCCGGAATCCATTTTGTAGAGACCGAAAAGGATATTCATCAGGGTGGTCTTGCCGGCGCCATTGCCGCCCAGCAAACCGAGGATCTCATTCGGTAACAGTTCAAAGTTGACGTCACTTAAGGCGACAACCTTATCAAATACCTTGTTGACCCCTTGCATTTGTAAAATAGGTGATTGTTCCATTGAAATATCCTATCCACTTGGTTTTGAAAACTTCCGGGGGAAGGTCGCGGGGGCTCCCCGTTACCTTCACCCCGGAAGTTAGTAACATGGAAATCTGGAGCAATGATTAATGCGGGATCTCGGTGCTGTCCTCAACGACGGTGATGGTGCCGTCCTGAACCTTCTGGACGGTTTCTTCAACCTGGGTCTGAACTGCTGCATCAACATTCTTGAGCGGGAGCTGAACTTTGACGCCAGTGGCGAAACCGAGAGGATAGTAACCACCGGTCTCTCCGGCCTGGATCTTGGTGATGATCTCGGTGAGGGGGCCGGCGAAGTCATAAATAACGGAGGTTACGTAGTTATTGGGGGCGTAGCTGGATTTGTCGGTGTACTTGGCGGTGACGAGGATCTGTTTGTCGGTGACGGCCTTGGCGGCTTCAAAGACACCGTACACACCCAGGTTGAGGCTGCTCATGATCACGTCATTGCCATCGGCGATGAGGGCATCAGCGGTCTGGCGGGCTTTGGTGGGATCATTGAAATCGCCAGTCCATACGGTGGTCAACTGAACGGTGGAGCCCATATCCGTAAGGGCCTGCTGGATGGCATGAACTTCCTGGTAGGAGAAGGTAAGAGCCTGGCCGCCCAGGTATGCGATCTTGCCGGTCTTGGAGGCAAGGGCAGCGGCGGTGGCGATACCGTAGTAACCAACCTGGAAATTGCGATCGATGAACCAGAGGTTCGCGGGAGGATCCTGAACAGCGGCATCACCTTCGGCGATGAAGACGACATCGGGGAAGGCTTTGGCGAGTTCGACGGTCTGGGTAACGAACTGGCCGCCGTGCGTCCAGATGATGTTGTAGCCGAGGTCGATGTATTCGCGCATGACACGGTCAACATCGGGCACCGCAACGCTTTCAGAGTAGGTGCTCTCAATGCCCATCGTGCGGGTCACTTCGCTGACACCCACGTAAGCAAGGGTGTTGTAGTCGGCATCGGTGATGACACCCGGGAAGATCGCTGCCAGTTTGTACACTTTCGGCGCTTCGGTGGGGGCTTCGGTGGCGACAACAGCTTCGGTTTCAGCTGCTGCGGGGGCTTCGGTCGGAGTGGGCGTGGCGCAAGCGGCCAGAACCATGCTCAGAACGAGAAACAGTGGGACAATTACATAGAGTTTCTTTTTCATTTTGGGCTCCTTCTTAGGATATGAGAAAATGAACAGATTTTCTCAGTGCTATTGTAGCGAAAACCACCCAAGTTTCAATTGTGGAATTAATCGGGTTTCTATTATGACAATTAATCATATTTATTGCCGACAATTTAAAGAAGCCTGTATAAACTGCATGTTTTGGGTTATAATACTGGGTGGTTGTCGCGTTAGGGATATTTAATATCAAAGAAATGCCGAGGTGATTGGAAACGATTTTGGATCGCCAATGATTTTCTTGATGGAATAATTCTCAACCGCGCAACCGCGCGGTTATTTTATTCCCCCGGTGAAGGGAGGTGAGAAAAACCATGGCTACTGTAGTTCTACGTCCGAATGAATCACAGGATTCACTGCTTAAGCGGTTCCGCAAAAAGGTAGTGAAGAGCGGCGTATTAAGCACCATCCGCCGCAAGCGCTGGTTTGTTTCCAAGAGCGAGCTTCGCCGTGTGGAAAAGAAGAAGGCAATCCGCCGCATCAAACGCAAGAGTTACCCCTCGAGGTTTGGTGAATAGACAGCCAAAAGGCTGGTAAGGAGAAGAGATGGCCAAGGAAGAGGATAAGATACAAGTAGAAGGCGAGATAATCGAAGCCTTGCCCGGAACCCAGTTCCGTGTGCGTCTCGAGAATGGCCATGAAGTGCTCGCATATCTATCCGGCCGCATGCGCAGGTATTACATCCGTATCCTGCTCGGCGACCATGTGAAGGTTGAAATGAGCCCGTATGATCTTTCGCGCGGGCGCATCGTCTACCGGCAAAAGAAAAACGAGCCGATGATGGACGAACCGACCAGGTAAAGAGAACGATCCCGAACTCAAAAGCGGGATCGTTTTTATAAAGAAAGCCCCGGGTGATTCCCGGGGCTTTTTGGTTTTACTCTTTTACTTCATCTTCCGGTTTGGTGTAAGCCATGGCGGCCATTTGCTTGTAGAGCTCCCATTTGCGCTGGGCAAACTGGGTGGCCTCATCCATGAGCATTTCGGCGCGCGCCTCATCGTTCTGGACGAGCACGCGGTAGCGGGTTTCGTTGTAGGCATAATCCTTGACGGCTACCGAGGGTTCGCGGCTGTCGAGCACCAGCGGGTTCTTGCCTTCATCCACCAGGTTGGGGTTGTAGCGGTAGAGCGGCCACAGACCGGTCTGGGCGAGCAGTTTCTGCTGCTCAAGGCCCTTCGACATTTCGATGCCGTGTGCGATACAGTGGCTGTAGGCAACGATCAGGGAGGGGCCATTGTAGGCTTCCGCTTCCAGGAAGGCCTTGAGGGTCTGCTGGTCGTTGGCGCCCATGGCCACGTTGGCAACGTAGACGTAACCGTAGCTCATGGCCATCAGACCCAGGTCTTTCTTGCCCAAGCCTTTGCCGCGCGCCGAGAATTTGGCCACAGCTGCCAGCGGGGTGGCTTTGGAAGACTGGCCGCCGGTGTTGGAATACACTTCAGTATCCAGCACCAGAACGTTGACATTGCGGCCGGAAGAAAGCACGTGGTCCAGGCCGCCGTAACCGATGTCGTAAGCCCAGCCGTCACCGCCAATGATCCATACACTCTTTTTCACCAGGGCATCGGCAACGCCCAGCAGCATGGCGGCGCTGGCGTGTTTGCTCTTGGCCAGCTTTTCCTTCAGCACTTCTACACGCTTGCGCTGAGCACGGATATTGGATTCGCTGGTCTGATCGGCATTGAGGATTTCGCTGACCAGGGTGTCGCCCAGTTCGGCGCCCATGCCGGCGAGCAGCTCGCGGGCAAACTCGTTTTGCTTGTCGAGTGTCAGGCGCATACCCAGGCCAAACTCGGCGTTGTCTTCAAAGAGGGAGTTGGCCCATGCGGGGCCGCGGCCCTGATTGTTGACAGCCCAGGGGGTGGTGGGCAGGTTGCCGCCGTAGATGGAAGAGCAGCCGGTGGCATTGGCAACCACTGCACGGTCACCGAACAATTGCGTCACCAATTTAATGTAAGGTGTCTCACCGCAGCCGGCGCAGGCGCCGGAGAACTCGAACAACGGCTCGATCAACTGGCTGTTTTTGACCGAAGTCGGCTGGAACAGATCGGGGTCTGGGGCGGGCAGTGCCTTGAAGAATTCCCAGTTCACCTTTTCCTGCTCGCGCAGGGGAGGCTGAGGAGCCATGTTGATGGCTTTGCGCATCGGGTTGGTCTTGTCGCGCGCAGGGCAGGCTTCCACGCACAGACTGCAGCCGGTGCAGTCCTCTGGCGCCACCTGGATGGTGAACTTCATGTTCGGCAGTTCTTTGAACTTGGCGTCAATGGACTTGAAAGCTTCCGGCGCATTCTCCAGCAGTGCAGGCTCGTACACCTTTTCGCGGATGACCGCATGCGGGCACACAAAAGCACACTTGGCGCACTGGATGCACAGGTCGGGTTCCCAGACGGGGATTTGCAGGGCAATATTGCGTTTTTCCCACTGGGTGGTGGCGGTGGGGAAGGTGCCGTCCACCGGGAACGCACTCACGGGCAAGGTGTCGCCTTCAAAGACCATGATCGGCCCAAGCACTTCGGAGACAAAATCGGGCGCCTCGGCTGGTGTGGGTGGGCGGCGCATGATCTTGCTGGTGATTTCTGCGGGCACCTTGACCTCAAAGAGGTTGGCCAAAGTGTGGTCCACCGCATCAAAGTTCTGTTTGACTACGGCCTCGCCGCGCTTGCCGTAGGTCTTTTTGATCGATTTTTTGATCTGGGCAATGGCTTCATCGCGCGGAAGGATGCCGCTGATGGCAAAGAAAGCAGTCTGCATGATGGTGTTCACGCGCCCGCCCATGCCGGTTTTGGCGGCTACTTCATTGGCGTTGATGATGTAGAACTTGAGCTTTTTCTCGATGATGTCCTTTTGGACTTCCTGAGGAAGTTTGTTCCAGATTTCATCCTTGTTGTACAGGCTGTTGAGCAGGAAGACGGCGCCGGGGGCGGCGTACTTGAGCATGTTCAGCCACTCAAGGAAGGAGAAGTTGTGGCAGGCCACAAACTGCGCATCGTTCAGGCCGATCAGGTACGGGGCGCGGATGGGGTTAGGCCCAAAGCGCAGGTGCGAGATGGTGAGCGAGCCGGACTTCTTGGAGTCGTAGAAGAAGTAACCTTGGGCATCGTTGGGGGTGTCCTCGCCGATGATCTTGATGGAGTTCTTGTTGGCGCCAACGGTGCCATCGGAGCCGAGGCCAAAGAACATGCAGCGCACGGTCTTGGGGTCTTCGATGGAGAAACTGGCATCATAGGCAATGCTGGTGTTGGTCACATCATCGGTGATGCCCACGGTAAAGTGGTTCTTGGGGGCGTCGCTGGCGATTTCGTCAAAGATACCCTTGACCATGCCGGGGGTGAATTCCTTGCTGGAAAGGCCGTAGCGGCCGCCGAAAACACGCGGGCTGGCTTTGAAGGGACTGGCACCTTGGGCTTCGCCTTCGCTCAGCGCGGTGATCACATCCTGGTAGAGCGGTTCGCCAACAGCGCCGGGTTCCTTGGTGCGATCCATCACAGCGATGGATTTGACGCTGGCCGGCAGCGCTTTAAGGAAGTGTTCCACAGAGAATGGGCGGTACAGACGCACGTTGACCACGCCCACTTTACGGCCCTGTTTGTTGAGGAATTTGACCGTCTCCTCAGCGGTTTCGGCACCGGAACCCATAATGATGATCACTTCCGTGGCATCGGGGGCGCCGTAGTAATCAAAGATGTGGTAGGTGCGCCCGGTCAGCTTGGCAAAATGATCCATGGCTTTCTGCACAATGGCAGGGGTCTTAAGGTAGAAAGTGTTGGCGGCTTCGCGCATCTGGAAGAAAACATCCGGGTTTTGCGCACTGCCGCGCAGCACGGGTTTCTCGGGGGTGAGGGCGCGCTTGCGAATCTCGATGATGTGGCTTTCGTCGATCATGGCGCGCAGGGTGTCATCAGCCAATTGCTCGATCTTGTTCACCTCGGCGGAAGTACGGAAGCCGTCAAAGAAGTGCACAAATGGAACGCGCGCCTCAAGGGTGGCGGCGTTGGCGATGAGGGCATTGTCCTGGGCGACCTGAACCGAATCTGAGGCCAGGAAGGCATAGCCGGTCTGGCGGGCAGCCATCACGTCGGAATGGTCGCCATAGATGGAAAGGGCGTGGGTGGCAATGGTGCGTGCCGCCACATGGAAAACGGTCGGCGTCAGTTCGCCGGCAATCTTGTACATATTGGGGATCATCAACAGCAGCCCCTGAGAAGCGGTAAAAGTAGTCGTGAGCGAACCTGTTTGCAAAGCGCCATGCACGGCACCGGCTGCGCCGCCTTCGGACTGCATTTCAACCACCGAGGGAATGGTGCCCCACAGGTTCTTTTTGCCGGCAGCCATCCAGGCATCTGCGTGCTCTCCCATGCTGGAAGAAGGCGTGATGGGGTAAATGGCCACCACTTCGGCGAGGCGGTACGCCACATTGGCGACTGCCTCATTTGCATCGATCGTGATCATTTCTCGTTTCATTGTTCACTCCATTAAAAAAGGTAAGGGGAAAGAAAAACCCCTGTTTTCGCTAAAGTTGTTCATACAATTATAATCCTATTACTCCGGGACGAATTTAATATAAAAAATGAGAGATTCTTAATCTCTCATTTTGCTTACAGGTTTTTCAGGTATGGGGTTGCCAGGGCAAATGCCGCCAGCGTCTTGCTGTCCTTGATCCTGCCCGTGTGGATCAGTTGGTAAACCTCTGTGAGCGGGATTTTGCGCACGTTGATAAATTCATCGGCATCCGGGTTGAGCGGTGCCGGGTACAGGCCTGTGGCCAGGAAACAGTACATGTATTCGGAGGTATACCCGGGGCTCATGTAGAATTCGCCAATGGCTTTGATTTGCTGCGCTGCCAGGCCAATCTCCTCGCGCAGTTCGCGCTGGGCGGCAACCGCGGGGTCTTCACCGCGCTCGATCTTGCCGGCCGGCAATTCCAGCAGCGGGCTGCGCGAGGCAATGCGGAATTGTTCGACAAAATACACGTTTTGCTCCCCGTCAATGGGCAGCAGGGTGATGGCGTTTTGAATGTCGATCAGATCAAAAGCCTTATCCTTGCCATCAGGCAGGCGCACACTGATCTCTTTAACATCAAAGAGATGGGCTTTATAGCGGGTGACTTCGGGGTATTCTGGCATGAATGCTGGCTCCTCGCTTAAATTATACTGGCGGGATGGTATATCCCGCCATGTCATCGAGAAGAAAATGAGGGTTACGGTATCTGCAATACCTGGCCTGCGGTAAGCACAGAACCGGCGCTGAGACCGTTGGCAGCCAGGATGATATTGGGGTCGGCATCTCCGAATTTGCAGGCGATCTGGTAGACGGTCTCACCCGCGAGCACGCTGTAGGTGGTGGGGTGCGAGATCAAAGCGCGTGCGCCGGGGAAGGAGCCGCTGGCGGGGATCTGCAGGGTGGTGCCGACAACCGGGCGGGAATCCATGCCCATGCCGTTAAGGGTGAGCAGTTCCACCGGATCTACGTTAAAGCGCCGTGCGATGCAGTACGGGAATTCGCCCTGCTGCAATGTCCAGGTGGCCGGTTTGCCGGGGGTGGAGGTGGGGTACGGAGTATTCACCACCACTGGCGTGCTGGTGGCAGCAGCAGCGCCTGTAGAAGGCGTGCTGTATGCAAAGGACGGCGTGCTGGTGGGTGCAGGGGTAGAAACACCGCCTGTGCTGGGCGTCAGCGACAGGGCTGCGGCAGTTTGCGTCTGCTTGAGAATGTCCACCATGATCTGCGGCTGGGTGGCCACCGGGAAGGGAATTTCGCTGGTGGGGGTAACCGAGCCGGTGGTCTGGCGGGTGGCGGAGCGCGAACAGGCGCTCAGGGCAACCGTCAGGATGGCAAGGATGGCCATCACAATGATTATCTTCTTGTTCATATCTTCTCTCCTATCAACTTCAATCTCAGGGCTGCACAAGTACCTTTGCCTTCTGTGATACCATAGCATCACATGTGTGCGGCAAGATGCCAGCCCATTTAAAACTACGTTGCATAAGGTATGCCAACTTTATAATTTGGAGAAGGCCATGAAGGTTTATTTTTCCTGCTCGATCACCGGCGGCAGAAACGAGGAAAGGGTCTATGGCAGGATCGTTGAAGCCATGCTGGAGGCGGGCCACGAGGTGCCCACGGCACACCTTTCTTCGCCGGAGGTGATGCAAATGGAGATGGTGGTCGATCCGGTGGAAATTTTTACCCGCGATATGCGCTGGCTGGAGGAATGTGATGTGGTGGTGGCTGAGGTTTCTACGCCGTCGCACGGGGTGGGGTACGAAGTCGCGTACGGGCTATTTTTGAACAAACCGGTGCTGTGCTGCTACCAGCAGGGCAAGCGGATATCCAAGATTCTTACGGGGAACACGCACCCTAACCTGACCCTGCTTTCTTACGCCCCCGGGCAGGATGTTTCGCAAGCTGTGCTTCGCTATCTGGCGGAAACGCCGAGAGCGTATAAGAAATAAGTAAATCTTTTGTTAATTCTCTCCATAAAACATCGATATTTGCTTTATTGACACTATAATTTCAGCGGGAATAGAATTGGCCTATGGAATACAAGGATTACTATAAAGTGCTTGGTGTGGACCGCAAGGCCACCCAGGACGAAATTAAGAAAACCTATCGCAAGCTGGCGATGAAGTACCACCCGGATCAAAACCGCGGCAACAAACAGGCAGAAGAGAAGTTCAAGGAAATCAACGAAGCCTACGAGGTGCTGGGGGATCCCAAGAAACGGGAAAAATACGATCAGCTTGGTTCCTCCTATTCGCAATGGCAGCAGGCAGGCGGTAACCCCGGCAACTTCAATTGGAACGAGTGGGTGAGCCGCCAGCCGCAAGGCCAGGGACAGGTGGATATGGGGGATTTTGGAGATATCTTTGGATTCTCCGATTTCTTCAGCGCCATCTTTGGCGGGATGGGCGGAGGCAGTGTACGCAGCGCTACGCGCCAGCAGGCACGCCCGCAAGCTATTGAGCAACCGGTGCAGATCACACTTGAAGAGGCTTATCGCGGTACTCAGCGTGTGTTCCAGATTGGCGACCGGCGCATCGAGGCCAAAATCCCGGCCGGGGCCATTACCGGCACCAAAATCCGCATGGCCGGCGCAGTGCCCACAAGCACGGGCGGGCGCGGCGACCTCAACCTGGTGGTGGAAGTGCTGCCCAATGCGCGTTTCCGCGTGGAGGGAGTTCACCTGACCACAGAAGTGACGGTTGACCTGTATACTGCTGTGCTGGGCGGTACCGCCAAAGTGAGCACCCTTTCCGGTGACGTGTCACTCACTATTCCACCGGGTACACAGCCCGGGCAGAAGATTCGCCTTTCTGGCCGTGGGCTGCCCAAATTGAAGGAGCCCGGCGCTTACGGCGATCTTTTTGCAGTGGTCAAGGTTGAACTGCCACGCAAGCTGAACGACAAGCAAAAGAAGCTGTTCAATGAATTACGCGGCGTGTAAGTGGAGGTAGTATGAAGCGAAAAGTTACTTTGATTATTGGTGTTGTGTTTGTTCTGGGGTTGATGGCCTGCCAGTTCACCCCGAATCTTAACCTGGTGAAAACGGCAGAAACCCAGGTGGCGGTTCAGCCCACGCTGGTCTCCAGCAGTGATATTCCTTCGGTTTTACCGGTGGGCAGCGAATTGACCAGTGACCAGATCTTGGCCGCTTTGTACGACCAGGTCAACGCCGGGGTGGTGGCAATCATCAATACGTCTTCTTCGGAAGGGGTGTCTTCAGGCTCGGGGTTTGTGTACGATACTGAAGGACATATCCTGACCAACTACCATGTGGTGGAAGGTGCCACCCAGGTGGAAGTGGACTTTCCCAGCGGCGAAAAGGTGATGGGTGAAGTGATCGCCACCGACACCGATTCGGATGTGGCAGTGGTAAAAGTAAACGTGTCCAATGATCTGCTGCACCCGCTGCGCCTGGGAGATTCTGAATCCCTGAAGGTCGGGCAGATGGTGGTGGCCATAGGTAACCCGTATCGCCTTTCGAATACCATGACACTGGGCATTGTCAGCGCCAAGGGGCGTATCCTGGATTCCATCCGCACCGCTGCCGACCAAAGTTCCTATACTGCCGGAGACCTGATCCAAACGGATGCGCTCATCAACCCGGGTAATTCCGGTGGCCCGCTGCTTAACCTCAACGGCGAAGTGGTTGGCATCAACCGTGCCATTCAAGTCTCCGGGACCACCATGCAGGGTGAAACGGTGAATACCGGTATTGGGTTTGCCGTCTCGATCAATATCGTGAAGCGCGTGGTGCCTTACCTTATCAAATATGGCAGCTATGATTATCCTTACATGGGGATTTCGAGCTGGCCGTATGACCTTACCTTGGATGAGTGGAAGGCGCTCGGGTTCACGCAAACCTCCGGCGCTTATATTGCCGGCATCACTGCCGGCGGCCCTGCCGAGCAGGCTGGTTTGCACGGAGGCAGCAAACAAACCAGCATCACCGGGTTGTTAAGCGGCGGCGATCTTGTGATAGCGGTGGATGGCAACCCGGTCAAGGTCTATGGTGACCTGGTGGGGTATATCTTCCTCAACAAGAACCCCGGCGATACCATCATCTTGACGGTGATTCGCAACGGGCAGCAAAAGGAAATAGCGCTCACGCTGGGTAAGCGTCCCTGATTTCCCTTTTTGCGCGAAGAGTCAAGTTAGAAAACAAAAACGTTCTCGACATTGGTCGAGAACGTTTTTGTTGTTCTGGAGTTCCGCGGGTGTTTGCTTTAACCGCCTTTGGGTTTCTTGGTCCGCGGAGCAATAACGGTTTCCATCGCGTTGGGAGACGCCGGGGGAGGCGGTGGCACCGTGGGTGGCAGCGGCTGCGAGGGCTGTGCCGGCAACGGCGGTGGGGCTGATGGGGTTACAGGCGTCATTGGCGGAGGGCCGCCGGCGCTGGTGAATGGCGTCGGGGGTGGGGTAGTTGCACCGTAGCCGGGCGGGTAATAATACTGTGACTGCTGCGGTTGTTTTTTCTTGAAAACGCCGGTAACCAATAGGATGACAAGTGCAATGGCTGCCAGGCCAACCACGGCTACCGGAATGATCCACCAGGCGAATGCGCCTGCCTTGCCGCTATCGGGGGTAAGTGTGGCGGTCATCGTTTCCGCTGGATTTTTCCAGGTAACGGAGTTGCCGGAGCGCTTCCCGTTTGTTTCCACTACCTTGAGACCCTCAATGGTGAAAACAAGCTCTGGCGAGTAACCAATATCCAGGCCGCCGCTGCTGAGGGATGAGGCATCCATTTGGAATTCAAAAACGGTTTTACCGTTTTGGGTTTTCCGGGTAAATGCCGGGGTACCGTCTGCAGATGAGCCGAGAATCTCGTTTAGTTTGTCCAGCCCTCTTCCGCTGATCTGAATCGCATAGGGAACATTGCCGCCGCGTTCCGGTAACTGGTCAAATGTGATCTCCAGCCCGTTAACCTGTCCGTTGGCTACCAGCGTGTTCAGGCCGTCCACTACGGTTTGGCCATACTCTTTGAAGGATTCGCCTTCAAAGAGAAGTTCCTGGTTGACTTGCCAGTTCTCTGCCGCATCCAACTTGACGGTTGTTTCAGAAGACAGGACTGTGACGCAGCCGGAGAATAAGAGTGTAACCAGTATAAGTGACAAAACCAGAGAGAGCTTCTTCATAGGCGTCCTTTCATAATTTCATACGTAAGAAAGATATCTGTACATCATTGTACAAAGATTCCTGTGAGTTGCAACACCTTTTCGGTTTATAAAATGAAGGGGATTGACACAATAGAAAATAAGTTCTATAATGAAATTGCTCGTACGAGTGTTGATTGGCCCGTAACTTGCAATTATGAAAGGAGATCACTTGTGGAGATGAAAATGAACACTGGCATGCTCTGGTACGATAATGATTCTCAAATCGATATCCGCGCAAAATTAGCCCGCGCGATTGCTTATTACCAAAAAAAATACGGGCAAATGCCCGACCTCTGCTATGTTCATCCCAGTATGCTGCCGGATAAACCCATCCGTTCCGCAGGGGTAGATGTGCAGCCGGACCAGATGATCCTGCCAAACCATTTTTGGATCGGACTTAAAGCCCCTGTGGCAACCGCATAAGTGATTTTTTGGATCGATAAAAACAGTCCTGATTTATCAGGACTGTTTTGTTTTCTTGCGGCTGAATTTGCGTGCCAGGCGGATAAAGAACAATCGCAGTTTTCGGAACGGTTTTTGTGAGAAATTCTTGACAAAGTGGCGCGCTGCCGATTCCATACTGATCTTTTTGTGCAGTTCGGTCACCATGTAATGCCGGTGCTCGATGATCCACAAATAGAGATCGGTTTCGGTGCGCTGCGGGAATTCTTTGAGAATTTCATACTTGCGGATGATGCGCACCAGCGGGCGGTAAACCTCGGTCAGCCAGCCCATCACCGCTTCAGCCTCTGAGATGGGGCGCTGCAGCCGCTCTCCCATAAACCAACGGTGCACGCTGATGTGGTTGAGCAATTTCTCGTATTGCCCGGGAATGGAAAAATGGAGATCATCGTCCGGTGCCAGTTCATCCAGGTGGGTTTGCGCCATAAACCCAAGGTACTCCTGTTGCAGTACAAGCTTGTCGATATTCGTATCCTTGTCGAGTGTGCCGGGGATGTTGATTTTGACCACGTAGGCATCCATGTAAAGCTGGCCGCGTTCCCGCGCCACGGAGACGCGATGGTTGCCGTCTTTGACAAAGTACACCTGCCCGATCTGGTAAACATCGATCGGCGGCAGAACGATGTCTCGATAATAGGCCTGGTCGATGCTTTCCCAGCGTTCGCGGGTGTGTGTTTGCCGCGGCAAAAAAGAGCGGTCGAATTCAGTGAAGCGGCTGACCGAACCGATGATCCTGTCGGTCTCAATCTGCTTTAATCCCAGGTAAGATTGACCCTTTAGCGGGATACGCTTTACAACCTCATCAAAAGGTAGCAGGTTATTTTCGCTTTTTCTGAGCCAGCCAAGCACTGACCGCCAGAAGCCTTTTCGGTAGGCGCGGGCAAAATCCTGTCTGGAATAGATGTTCAGAAGGTCGAGTTGGTTGGGGGGGAGATCATGCATACTCATTTGTTAAAACACCTTCACTCAGTCCCAGGAACGCTTTTGCGGAAAGGCAATTTCGATCTCGCGGTAGCCAAAAACGTTCAGCACCTGGGTGGAATCCACAATAGTTTTTGTGATGGTATCCTGGCGGTAAATGTGGATGTGGCCGTGCAGCAAATAGGCGGGCTTGAACACCTTGATGAGCCAGTTGAACGCTTTCGCGCCCAGATGCGCCGGGTCGTCCTGCGCGTGGATTTTCCACGGAGGGGCATGGCTGACAAAGATATCCAGATATCGCCCCAGAACGAGCCTGTTGTAAAAGAATCGCGGGAGCATGCGAAAGACTTTGACCCAGTACTGGGCCTGGCTGTACTGGTGGGGCCCCTGGTTATAGGTGATACAACCCTCCAGCCCGGCCAGCAGTAATCCGGTATCGTCTTCGACCACCCTTTGGTGCAGGTCAATGGCGCCCCACGGGGAAGTGCGCTCACCGCCTGTGCCGATTTCCACCCGGCTGGCGTGATTGCCGCGCACATAGTAGAGGGGCACATTCAGCATTGAAACAATATACTCAAGGTAGTAATAAGGCAGGTCGCCGCAGGAGATGACCAGGTCGACATCGGAAAAGCGCTCTACAACCATGCGGCTGTAAATGAAGGCAATTTCAACGTCGCTGATCCCCAAAATCTTCATTTTTGGTCCTGGGGTGCCAGCAATGCGGTCACTACTGCCGCGGCAGTGGTGGCGGTGTGGGTGATGGAAACTGACCAGAAGACCCAGCCGCACTGTTGTGCAAGCTGCGCGGCTGCCCCATGCAGGTGAAGATGAGGCTTTCCGGCCTCGTCTTTGAGAATCTCGAGTTCGTGCCAGTGAACCTGCCCGATGCCCGTGCCAAGAGCCTTTGCGGCCGCTTCTTTGGCGGCAAACAGCCCGGCAAGATGTTCGTGGCGATTTTTGCTTTCTGCCAGCTCGGCCTCTGTGAAGACCCGCGCACAAAAACGTAAACGGATGCGTTCTTCCAGTTCACTTAACCGTGCAATTTCCACCAGGTCAATGCCAGTTTCGATCTTGAACATGCACGCCTTATTTCTTGGAGCCAGCCGAGACAACGATCAGTTTTTCAGGATTGATGTACAGCCTGGCTGTTTCGAGTATTTGCTCGGAGGTGACGGCATTCACCAGGCCGGGGTAGCGCTGCAGATAATCCAGTCCCAGGCCAAAACGCTCCAGGTTGAGAATGGAATTGGCGATGCCGGAGTTCGATTCCAGAGATAGCGGCAGCCGCCCGATGTAGTTGGATTTGCTATCCTCCAGCTCATTTTGCGTTACCGGTTCTGCGCAGAAACGGTTGATCTCTTTGATGATGAGGTCAACGGCTTTGGTGATGTTTTTAGGGTTCACACCGGCAGAAACTTCCCAGGAGCCAGCTTCTTTCCAGGAATTGATGCTGGTGGAAGCGTAGTAGGCCAAACCGGCTTTTTCGCGCACGGTTTCGCCGATACGGCCCATCATGCCAAACTGGCCGAGGATGTTGTTTCCGATGGAGGCGGCAAGGTACTCTGGCGCAAGGCGCTTGGGCCCCAGCGTGCCAATCAGCAAGTCGCTTTGGCTTTTGCCGGGGATGTCTACGTGCTGGCGGGTGGTCTTTTGCGGGGCGGTGATGGCCGCCAGGTTCACTTGCGTTACTGGCTGTGGGTTTTTCCACTGCCCAAGTGTGTTTTCAAAGAGGCCAAAGACGGTCTCAGGCTCCACGGCGCCGACCACAACCACCACCAGGTTCTCCGGACGGAAGTGCCGCCGATGGAATTCAACAATGTCCTGGCGGGTGATTGACTGGATCGTTTCGGGGTAGCCATCTTCCGGCAGGCCGTAGGGGTGCCCCGGGAAGAGCAGGGTGTCAAAGGCCAGAGAGGCCATCTCGGCAGTATCCTGAGCGCGGATGGACAGGCTGGTGAGCAGTTGAGCGCGCAATCGTTCCAGATAAATTTCCGGGAAAACAGGGTGCAGCAGGCAATCTGCCAGAATATCTACCAGCCTGGCAAGGTCATCTGCCAGGCAACGGCCGCCGAGATTGGTGTTGTGCACGCTGGCGCCAAACCCAAGGCTGGCGCCCATGGATTCGAGTTCCTCGAAAATCTGTTGAAAAGTGCGCGTTTGTGTACCGCGCATCAAGGCCAGCGAGGTAAAGTGTGCCAGTCCCAGTTTATCGGCGGGGTCAAAAAGGCTGCCGGCACCGATGTAGCCGGAAAGCACCACACTGGAACTGTTGAAATTCCTGCGCGCCAGCAGGGTGATGCCGTTGGGAAGTACTTTGCGGACAATGTCCTGCGGGCCAGGGAGAGACTGGATATTGATCGTTCGGTTAATGGGCATCAGCGCTGCCCTCCTTGAGGATGGTAAGTGCCAACGACGCGTTGCCGAGGCGAAAGCAGCCGCTGCGCAGAATCCAGCAGCGCGGCAGAGTTAACCGCCTGCAGGTTGTCTACATAGTGCAGGAACCAATCATACTGTGCAAACATTTCTGAATATCCCAGCCAGAAAGCCTGGTTGGTAATATTTTCGCTGCCGTAAGCGAACAGGGCACGCGCCTGTTTGACCGCGCGGTCAATATCCTGTTGCGGAATGGGCGCCTCAAGCATGCGGTTAAGTTCGCTGTCAACGGCCTGCAAAACCTCCTCGGTTTTTCGGCCTGGCCTGACGGTGATCACAATGTTATAGAGGAATGGATCAATGGTAGCCTGCAAGGAACCCACCACGCTCACCGCCAGTTCTTTTTCCACCAGGGCTTTGTAGAGCCTGCTGGTTTTGTTGGAAATACCGCCACCACCGAACATATTCAGGCTGGTTGGCCCGGTGAGCAAGCTATCCAGAATGGTGAGGGCAAAGAAATCTTTCTGGCTGGCAGCGGGCGCACGCCAACTGAGTTCCAGATACGTGGTCTCGCCGGGCCCCTTTACTTCGAGCCGTTTTTCGGCAGTGAGCGGCGCATCCAGTTTGATTGGGCGTGGCGCCACAGGAATTCCTGGAACTGGCGCATATTTTTTCTGCACGGCCTCAAGCATTTTTTCAGCATTAAAATCGCCCGCCATGGTGAGGACGGCATTGGCCGGGTTATAGTAGCTTTTGTAATGCCCAAAGAGATCGTCGCACTGGATGGCTTTGAGGTCTTTAATGCTGCCCAGCACTTCGTTCCGGTAGGGGTGAGAAGCAAACGCGGCCAGCTGGATGGCTTCTTCCAATCGGAAGAGCGGCTCGTTTTCATTCCCTTCCCGTTCTGAGATGATGACAGTGCGCTCCGAATCCACTTCTTCAGCCGTGTAGACACTGTTCACCATGCGGTCAGCTTCGAGGTCGAGGGGCAGGTCAATTTTATCGGCAGGTACGGTTTCGAAGAAGGTCGTCCAATCCAGGTGTGTAAAGGCGTTCCACATGCCGCCATCGCGGGAAATGGCGCGGTCAAGCACACCGGGAGGAAAGCGCGGCGTACCCTTGAATTGCATGTGCTCCACCCAATGGGAAATGCCGGTCTTGCCGGCAACCTCAGAGCGTGAGCCAACGCGATACCAAACCCAGTGGCTGATGATGGGGGCAGTGTGGATTTCCTTGAGAAGTACCGTTAATCCGTTTTCTAGTTTTGTAGTAGTAATCTGATCTTCCATTTGGCCTCAGTAATTTCTGTTATCCTTAACTATACTATAAGGCGGTTTTGCCAATCGTCTATAATCATCATAGACCAACCGGGCTTCCAAAGACTGTCATTTATACCATGCAGAGGACTTAATGAAAAACCAAAACAGTATGCAGATTGCCATTATCGGGGCCGGGCCTGCCGGATTGTTCGCCGCCGAGGCCCTGGCAGCGAAAGGTTTTGGAGTTGCTCTTTTCAACCGCGATATCAAACCCGGCGGGCTGGCAGAATACGGCATCTTTCCCGATAAGTACAGGCTGCGCAATGGCCTGCGCAGTCAGTTCAATGCAATTCTGGACTCGGAAAACGTTCATTATTACGGCAATGTGCATATTGGCGGGGAAAAAGAACTGAGCCTTCCAGCTCTTTTTGGTTTAGGGTTTGCGGCGGTGTTGATCACTTGCGGAGCGCAGGGGATTAAGTCGCTTCATCTGCCTGGTGAGGAACTGGACGGGGTGTTCCATGCCAAAGATTTGGTCTACCACTACAACAAACTTCCTCCATATTCCGCAAAGGAGTTTCCCTTTGGGAAAAAGGTTGCCATTGTCGGTGCCGGCAATGTGATGGCAGACATTGCTCACTTCCTGGCCAGGTACACTGCGGTTGAGCAGATTACCACAGTGATTCGCCGCGGACCGGCTGAAGTGAAATTTGATCGCAAGGAAATGGAAAGCATTGTTTCCTATCTCGATCAGCCAGCTTTTGATGCAGAAATGGCGCGCGTTTCCGCGGATATGCTCGCGGTGGGGCAGGATGTTGATGCCGCAAAAGCCGCCATTCTGGCTGCACTTCCCAGGGCAGAACCGCGGCTGAGGGAGGCGGCACTGTATTTTAGATTCCTTTCTTCTCCTAGGCAGATTCTTGCTGACGGAAAGGGGCATGTGGCCGCGCTCGAAATTGAAGAAAATCAGTTGGTCATCAAAGATGGGCAGGTGGCGGCAAAAGGCACTGGCAAAACGCAGCGCATCGAGGTGGATAACGTGATCTTTGCCATCGGCGACCGGATTCTGGACGAACTCGGTTTGCCGTTGAGCCAAAATGAATATTACAAGGTAAAGGAACCGCGATTCCCGGTGGATGGTGAATCGTTTGAAATTGAAGACCCTGCAACCGGGGTGAATATGCCGGGAATTTTTGTGGCCGGATGGTCACGAAACCCCAGCAGCGGCTTGGTTGGTACCGCTCGCAAGGATGGTGTTCACGCGGCCCAAGCCGTCAGCCAGTATCTAGAGAGTAAACTCCCGGGCGCCGGGATTGAATACACAATGCTTGAAGAACAACTTAAACAATTGGGCTACCGCTCTGTGCGCAAGGAACATCTTGCCATGTTGTCTGCCGCAGAAAAACTCCAGGCTGAGAAACTTGGCCTGGAGGAGTATAAGTTCAGTACAAACGAAGAAATGCTGCGCGTTATGGGGTTGGGGTAATTTCGTGCCGGGCCTTGTGTTTATAGGGGAACATCATCACAAAGCCAATTGCAATCACTGCCAGGCCGATCTCCATGCCGCGTGCCTGCCAAATACCAAAGACAGGCAAGCCTGGCAGCGGATGAGAACCGATTCCCAGTACATCCGCCATGCCCGAGAATAAAACGACAACATAGCCGGTACTCACCAGCCGCAGGCCAATATCTGCCGAGATGGAAGGCTGGCGCCGGCGCCACAGGGCATGAACAACCGAGTAACCGCTGATGCAGATGATTGCCAGTCCGATTAGCATTACGGCGATTTGCACAAACCCCACCACCGGACTGCGATCTACCCCAAACCACGAGGGCCGGGCGCCGAGTATCAGCACAAAAAAGCCAAAAAGTATCCCAAAGAGGGCGATGCGGATACGCACCCTGGGTAAGGGAAAGTCCGGCATGGTAATATCGGACGGATTGATCGTTGGCGCAACGGGTTTTTGCGGTTCGTTCATTTTGGCAGGGTTTTCTCCAGGTGTCTTTTCCAGTTCAGCCAAAAGATATTCTCAATATCGTTAGAATTATAGCCGCGATCCTGCAGTGCGGGCGCCAGTTTCTGGAAGTCCTGGATAGTGTTGAATTCCAAGGGAATGTTGGGGTATCCGAATGCACCGTCCAGGTCTGAACCGATGCCTACGTGGGTGGAATCGCCAGCGAATTGGCAATAATAATCAATTTGCTCAATGACATGGGTAATTGTAACCGTTCCCAGGGGGGATGAAAGTTCCCAAATTGGCGATAAAAACTTGTTGTAAGGTAACACGCCGACACAACCGTCGCGCTCAAAGAGCAATTTGATGGTTTGGTCGGTCATGTGGCGCTCGCCGCTGCGGCCTTTGAGGAGCGTGCGCGCGTTGGAATGGCTGGCAAGGACGGGGCCATTAAAGCGCTCCAGTGCAGTGAGAGCGGCCGATTCGCTCATGTGGCTGATGTCCAGCGGCATTCCCAGCGCAGCGATAGTGTCCAGCAATGCGTAGCCTTCCTTATCGAAGGGGCGTGTTTCTTTGGTGCCGCCACAATAGCGCATCCCTGCCCACACCGGTCCCACCTGGCGCAGGCCCAGCTCGTGGAACTCCTGCAACTCATCCATTGAGCGCAGCCCTTCGGCGCCTTCCATGTGGATCATTAATCCTACCGGCCTGGCGCCCTGGCCATCCGGCGATTGCCAGCGACTGAGCACCCGCTCCAGATCGGCGCGCGTGAGGATGAGGCTGAATTTGTCCGGGTGTTCTTCTACCAGGCGGTGATAATACTCGAACTGCTGCCGCGCGAGCCTGGAGGCTTGCTGAGTGTTTGAAAAGTTGAGGGTATCCCAGGGGCCGTCAACATATTTAAGCGGGGGATTCCAGATGGTGGCGAAGATCACGGCCACCTTGCCAGCCTGGAATTCCGGCCAGCCCACTGTGGCTTCGCCCTCATTCCAAGTTGGAATCATCGTTCCGGCTTCCTGGCGGCGAATTTCAAACGCCGAAGCGCAAATATCGCGCTTGAAAGTCAGCGCGTTGTAGGCAATATCCTGGTGAGCATCGATCAGTAGGGGCATAGGTTTGAGAGAAAAAAAGAGCGCACCGTCTCCGGAGCGCTCCTCTATTTTGGGCTATTTACTTCTTGGAATCGTCTTCGGCTTCGGCGGAGTTTTTATCGTCGCTGGAAAGGATTCCCTCAAGGCTCTGCCAATCCATATCGGCATAGGCCATTGAATCCACGCGGCGCAGGCTGAGGCCGATGCGATGATTGGCGTTATCGATCTTGAGCACGCGCAGGGTGTAGGTATCGCCTTCCTTGAGCACTTCGCGCGGGTGCTCGATGCGTTTTTCGCTGATCTCTGAAATATGGATCAGACCCTCAATGTCATCGGTGAGGCGGGCAAAAGCGCCGAACTTGGTGAGGCGGGTAATGGTTCCCTCAACCAACTGGCCTTCCTGGAAAGCAGCGGCTCTCTTTTCCCAGGGGTCAGAGAGAAGCTGGCGGATGGAAAGGCCGATGCGTCGTTTCTCGCGGTCAATGGCGATCACTTTCACTTTCACTTCCTGCCCGACCTTGAGTACTTCGCTGGGGTGCTGAACGCGATCCCAGGAGATCTCGGAAAGGTGCACCAGGCCATCGGCGCCGTTGACGTTGACAAACACGCCAAAATCAGCCAGGCTGGTCACGCGGCCAGAATACACCTGACCCTCTTTTAGCTCGTCGATCACGCGGTCTTTGACAGAATCGCGGGATTCGCTGCTGGCCTGTCGCTCTGAGAGGATCAGGCGGCGGCGTTCGCGGTCGACTTCGATGACGACTACGTCGATTTCCTGCCCAACCATCTTGCTCCAGCGCTGCTCAGGGGTGTCGCCGGTCATGCTGGAGCGGCGGCTAAAGCTGATCTGCGAGGAGGGAACAAATCCGCGCAGCCCGCCCACGGGGACGATGAGGCCGCCCTTGTTGAAGCCGATGATCGAACTGTGATAGGACTCCTTTTTGGCAACCATGTTCTCAACAATCGCCCAGCCTTCTTCTTCGCGGGCGCGCATATAGGAGAGCACGAGATTCCCATTGGAATCTTCCGGATTGACAACGTAAACAGGGATTTCCTGCCCGATCTTCAGATTTGCCAGTTCATCGCTGGGGATCAGCTCATATTCCTTGCCTGTAATGATCCCTTCAGATTTGGTGCCCACACTGACCAGGATCTGGCCGGGAGTTACACTGGCAACCACACCCTTGCGAATTTCGCCCTGGTTGGGAAAGTCTATCGCCAATCCTTCCGACTCCAGCAGGGAGGCCATATTGTTATTGTCGACCTGATTTTTCTCGGGTGATGCTTGGTTGGCTTCGGTTTGGTCCATACGATCTGTGTACTCCGACGGATAGGATTAGCCCTTAAACAATGCAAAATCTATTCGCGGTTTTTTCACCGCGATGGGCCATATAGATTTTTTATTATACATCATTAATACGCAGAAATTTCAAGGCGGGTGCGGATTAATGGCGCTTTCTCTTCTTTTTGTTGCTGCCTTGTGCCTGTGGAGCGGTTTGAGCGACAGTTGCTGCGGTCTGTGGCATGTTCGTTTTTTCAACCGCTGCCCCGGCGCGCTTGGGCTGGAAGAGGAACATCTTGCTGATGACGCCGGCACGGATGTCGCTGAGGAGTTCCTTGAACATGCCGGCGGCTTCGCTCTTGTATTGCACAAGCGGGTCGCGCTGGGCAAAGGCCTCCATGCCGATGGAAACGCGCAGGGCGTCCACCTTGGTCAGGTATTCCACCCAGTGCTCGGAGAAGACACTCACCAGAATGTGACGGTAGATTTCGTTCTGGATGCGCTGGCCGAGAACCATTGCAAGGGTTTCCTGCTGCTCCTCGCTCAATTCTTCCGGGTGTTTGCCGAGCAGTTGTGAAAACTCATTCTCGTCATACTCTTCTTCAAGAGCATCTTTGAGCTTTTGGTCCAACTGCGCCAGGGGAACCCCAGCAAGGCGGAAGCGTTCAAACTCTATTTTGCCCCATACCTCTTCCAGGCGCTGGCGGGTTTCTTCCAGGTGTTCCAGAATGTTGGCGGTGATCTCTTTGACCGGCGTGTCCTGGATCTTTCTGGCGGCCAGGTAAATGTAGTTCAAGATGCGCACGTTGCGCATCACTTTTTGATGAGTGCGCGGGTCAATGGCCATGCGGCTGCCGTTGGACATGGCAATAAGCAAGTCAACAGCACTGTCTTCCGGCTCCAGGTCGCGGGTGCGCGCCAGCGCGTTGTCGATATTCTGCGGGATCAGTCCGTTGGCTGCCAGCAGGCTGTCTGTGCGGGTATCCAGGATTGATTCAACTGCGCGGAAGAGACCGTCGTTGATCTCGTCCCACTCCAGGTCGATCAACTGTGCCGGGCGCATGTTCAGGCTTTCGTCCAGGCGCATCTCAATGGCATAAATGGTGCGCGTGATGGCCAGGGATTTGACCGTTTTGGACACCTGTTCCGCTAGTGCCTCTTTGGCATCCCGGTCACCCTCGGGCAGCTTGCGCAGTTCCTCTGAGGACAGGCGCAGCGGCGTGCTCATCAGCCCGCCGATCTCTTCCAGAATCTCCTGCGGGCGGCGCACGGGTTGGCCTTCTTCCTCGCCCATGCCCAGCCCCTCGAAGTAATTATCCAGGGCATCCAGGCGGTCCCGGGTGACCTGGTCGGCGGTATCTTCCGTTTTTTCAAGCAAAGCGCGCACACTCTTCAACAAGTGTTCGGTTTCTGCCTCCAGGGTTTCGCGGGCGATTTTAAGCAACGCATCCTTGAGTTCCTCTTCAGCGGCGCCCTCGCCGGCCTGTTCCGACAGGCTGTCCACCAGCAGCTGAATGGTGTAAGAGGGCGAGCGCACGCCTTCCTGCTCAAAGATCATGGTGGGCTGCACCTGGTCAAGGTAAGCCAGCAGTTTCCACGGACCCTCTTCATCGGCAAGGGCTTTGGGGATGCGCTCGTTGAGTTCGGTGCGTAGCAGTTCGATCACATCCTCGTGCAGGTCGGGCTTGGTGAAGGCACGGTCGCGTTCGGCGTAGATGCGGTTCCTCTGCGAGTTAAGCACGTCATCGTATTCCAGCAGGTGCTTGCGCACGTCAAAGTTGTTGCCTTCCACGCGCTCCTGCGCCTGCTCTACCATGCGACCCAGCAGGCCGCTTTCGATGGGCAGGCTGGGGTCCACCTTGAGCCGGCCCATCAGGGCTTCCATCTGCACGCCGCCAAAGAGGCGCATTAGTTCATCTTCAAGGGAAAGGTAAAAGCGCGAGGAACCGGGGTCGCCCTGGCGGGCGGCGCGACCACGCAGCTGATTGTCAATACGGCGGGCCTCATGGCGTTCAGAGCCAATGACGTGCAGGCCGCCAAGCTCGCGCACCTTTGCCATATTCTCAAAGTGCTCAAAGAAAGTTTTGACCGATTCTTCGTAAATGCCGATCTGGTCTTCGTCGAGAGTCTTGAGGATTTCAAGCCGCGTATCGTTTGACATGCCATAAGGATCGGGCTGCCGAGAGCGTTCCAGCACGCGGATCACATCCGCCAGCACCTCTTCGCTCAGTTCGCCGCCCAGCTTGATATCCACACCACGGCCGGCCATGTTGGTGGCGATGGTGACTGCGCCAAATGCCCCGGCGCGCGCAATGATCTGGGATTCCTCGTCGTGCTTGCGGGCGTTGAGCACCTGATGCGGGATGCCCCCCTGGATGGCAGCCAGAATGCGCTGCGCGTGGGAATCGTTCAGCTTGAGAATGCCCACCAGCCTGTTGAGATTTTCCGGGTCTTCCGGATTGGTGGAGGTTAAACCGGCCTCGCGCGCCACCGGGCGCATTTCGCCGATGTTGAGGTCGGGCAGCGGTTTATTGAGGAACTGGAGTTCCTCAATTTCCTGTTCCATGCTTTTGTCGAACTTTTCCAGCCAGGCATCGCGGATGATCAGGGTTTGGGCCAGGCGGCGCAGCGATTCTGCGCCCAGGCGCAGAGAAAGCCGCTCGGAATGTTCCACGGAAGTGGTGCCGATAAGCTGCGGCCGTCCGATGGCGTAATAGTGCAGCACCTCGCGGGTGATGGCGCGCAGTTTGCCTTCCTCGGTGCGGTAAACCATATCCGGGAAGTCCTGCCGGCGCCAGAAGACGGGAGCTTTTTGCGGGTCGTCGTGCCGGGCATAATACTGGAGGGCATACTTTTCTTCGTCCTTTGTCTCTACGATGGTCAAAGGCGAGTTCTCCCGCGAAGCCAGGTATTCCAGGTTCATTGGAATGGGCAGCACTTCCAGCTTGTAGATCTTGGCAAACTCTTCCGCCTCCGTGAGGGCAGTACCGGTCATGCCGGCCAACTTATCGTACATGCGGAAGTAATTTTGGATGGTGATGGTGGCGTAGGTGACGTTTTCCGCCTCGATCTTGACGCCTTCCTTGGCTTCAACGGCCTGGTGCAAGCCTTCGCTCCAGCGCCTGCCGGGCATGAGGCGGCCGGTGAATTCATCCACAATGATGACTTTGCCGCCCTGCACGATGTAATCCTTGTTGCGGCGAAACAGATACTGGGCGCGCAATGCCTGTTCCAAGTAGCCTTGCAATTGCGCCTGGCGCGGGTTGATGTCTTCCGGGCGCTCCGGGTCGCGCAGGGGTTCGCCGAGGATCTCCGAAACATGCACCTCACCCGCCTCGGTGAGCGATACCTGGCGGTCTTTTTCGTTGATCTCATAATCTTCGGGGGCAAGCGCTCGCACCACCTGAGACATCTGCTGATAACCGGCAGAGTTGTCGGCGGCCGGGCCGGAGATGATCAAAGGCGTTCGCGCTTCATCAATGAGGATGTTGTCCACCTCATCCACGATGGCGTAGTAATGACCGCGTTGCACGCGTTCTGCCAGAGACATGGTCAGGTTATCGCGCAGATAGTCAAAACCAAACTCGCTGTTGGTGCCGTAAACGATGTCGGCGCGGTAGGCCTCTGCCCGGTTGACCAGCGCCAGTTGGTGCAGGTCTTCGCGGGCGTTGGGCTTGTCCAGGTCCACCACAAAGGCTTTGAGGCCGTTTTCGGTGCGGCTGGCCATTTGCAGCACCCCTACCGACATTCCAAGCGCATTGTAGATGGGGAACATCCAGCGCGCGTCGCGGCGCGCCAGGTAATCATTCACTGTTACCACATGAACCCCGCGTCCGGTGAGGGCGTTAAGGTAAACGGGCAGGGTAGCCACTAAAGTTTTACCTTCGCCGGTGCGCATCTCGGCAATCTTGCCGGAGTGCAGCGTCATGCCGCCGATCATTTGAATGTCGTAATGGCGCAAGCCAATGGTGCGCTTGCTGGCCTCGCGTACTGCCGCAAACGCCTCTGGCAGCAGGTCGTCCAGGCTCTCGTCTTCTTCAAGCCGCTGGCGGAACTCAGCCGTTTTGCCGCGGAGTTCCGCATCGGAGAGTGCTTCATATTCACTTTCCAGCTTGTTGATGTCGTCTACTACAAGGGAAAGGGATTCAACTTCTTTTTTGTGCGGGTCGCCCCCAAAAACGCGTACCAGTTTCTGCAATACCATAATCACCTCTGTATTTTCAAGAGGTGATTATAGCATGGGAGATTTACGAATTTAGCCGCCGTACTGGCGCAGCGCGTTTTGGAAGATGGTGAGGAAGCTGGTGCCCATGATCAGGCCCAGGATGACGAAGAGGCAGGTGACGGCGATGCTGATGAGCAGGTTAGCCACAAAGAAGTGGCCCCATACGGCAAAGGCGCGCGCAAGGAAGTTGGGGGAGATGAGCTTGATGTTGGGCACATTGACGTTTGGCCGGCTCATTGCCTGGCCTTCCAACTGCTGCACGCGTGCTACCAGATTGGCAATATCCTGATCTGAGTACATGATTCCTCCTGAATTAATGAATGATTGTAATTATTATGGCACGTTTGCTTGAAAAGTTTATATATGAATTGCCTTTCCTTCTGCACTTTCTGCAGCTTCCAGCAGCACCTCGCTGAGGGTGGGGTGGGCGTGGATGTTATCGCTGATGGCAGTGATGGTGAGGTCGTTGGCCTGTGCCAGCGTCAATTCCGGCAGCAGTTCAGAGACTTCCGGGCCGATCAGGTGTGCCCCCAGCAATTGCTGGTTCTCTTCATCAATAATTACTTTGGCAAATCCGGCATAATCCGCCAGGCCCAGCGCCTTGCTGTTGGCTTGGAAAGGGAACTTGCCGATCTTTACCGCTTTACCCAACTCGCGCGCCTGGGCCTCGGTGTATCCAAAGGAGGCTACCTGCGGCTGGCAATAGGTGGCGCGCGGCACCATCACGTAGTCGATTTCCTCAACAGCCTTGCCGGCAATGGCTTCGGCGCAGAGGATACCCTGTTTGGAGGCCACATGCGCCAGCATGAACTTGCCGGTCACATCCCCCACGGCGCGGATACCCGGAACGTTGGTCATAAAAGCATCATCTACCTTGATGAACTTGCGTTCAGTCAACTCCACCCCGATCTCTTCCAGCCCCAACCCAAGCGAATTGGGTTTAAAGCCGGTGGCAACCAGTACCTGTTCTGCTTCCAGAGTGAATTCTCCATCGGCGTTGCTGACCGTTACGCTAACGCCGGTTGCGGTGGGGGTTACTGTCTTGACACGCGTCTCCACATGAATTTTGACGCCGCGTTTGGCAAGTGCTTTGGCCAGTTCGGCGCTTACTTCGGCATCTTCCATCGGCGCGATTGCTGGCAGCATCTCCACCAAAGTTACCTGGCTGCCATAGGCGCTCCACACGGTGGCAAATTCCAGCCCGATAGCGCCGGCGCCGATGATCACCACGGAGGCGGGCAGGCGTTCCTGCAGGATAGCCTCGCGGTAGGTGAGCACTTTTTGGCCGTCCACGGCGATGCCCGGGATGACCGCGGGCTGTGCCCCGGTGGCGATGATGATATTGGGCGCTTCCAGCTCGCGCGTGCTGTTATCGGCAGCGATCACGGTCACGGAGGTTGGGCCGGAGAGGCGTGCGTTGCCCATCACCACAGTGATATTGTGTTTTTTCATCAAAAACCCAACCCCGCGGGTCAGGCGATCTGAAACCTGGCGGCTGCGCTTGACCGCAGCGGAGAAGTCCAGTTGCAGATTCTCAAAGGAGAAGCCGAAATCTTTACTGCGTTCCCTGAGCGTATGGGCAACTTCGGCATTCTTGAGCAGCGCCTTGGAGGGGATACAGCCGACGTTCAGGCACACACCGCCCAGCCACTCGCGGTCAACAATAGCCACAGCCATCCCCAGTTGCGCGGCGCGGATGGCGGCCACATACCCGCCGGGGCCGGCGCCGATGACGATCACATCGAATTTTTCCATGTTGGCTCCTCAAATACCAGTATAGGCTGATTATACACAACTGTTTTTGGCGAAACGTCAGTACAATCATATTCAAAGGAACCAGCTATGGATGCCATCAAAATGAGCGGGAAGATCACCAGCGGATTCTGGGCCGAAAGGCTGCGCTTGAATGCAGAAACCGCCATTTTTCATCAGTGGGAGATGCTGGAAAAGACGCGCTGTATTGACAACTTCCGTATCGCGGCCGGGATGGCTGAGGGTTTCCGCGAAGGCTTTTTCTTTGCCGATTCAGATGCTTACAAATGGCTGGATGCGGCAGCACGGATACTGAAACACAGCCCGTCGCCAAGGCTATCCGCTCTGGTGGATGAGTTTATTGCGATCCTTGAGCAGGCGCAGGCGGAAGACGGTTACCTCTACACTTACAACCAGATTCATTTTGGCAATGCGCGCTGGCAATGTTTGCAGATCGAGCATGAGTTCTATTGCCTGGGTCATTTGATCGAGGCAGGCGTGGCTCATTTTGACGCCACTGGCAGCGAGCGGCTTTTGCAGGTTGCCCGCAAAGCCGCGGATTTGCTGGTGCGTACTTTTGGAGAAGCCGCGCCCGAATTCACCGACGGGCATGAGGAGATCGAGATCGCGCTCATCAAGCTCAGCCGGGCCACCAATGCGCCGCAATACCGTGACCTGGCGCAGCGTCTGCTGGCCCGCCGTGGCTGCATTCCCGCCTATCCACTGCATTTTCTTTCTCAGGCAGTGCGCAGCGCCGGCAGAATGAATACGGTGGCTGCCATGCGCCGGCAGTACTATCGCGCGCATCCCGCCGCGGCAGGATTTCGCCTGCCGGAACACAACCGCCATCGCGTTCCTGCCTTGATGCCGTTACGCTTTGCTGCCTCGGCACTCTCCGGTAAGTACACCCAGCAGCATCTTCCACTGCACCGGCAGGAAGTGCCGGTGGGGCACGCGGTGCGCTTTGCTTACCTCAACACGGCGGCTGCCATGCTGGCACAGGATGGGGAGATGGACACTGACCTGCCGCGCATGGAGCGCTTGTGGCAGCACATGGTGCAAAGACGCATGTCGGTCTCCGGGGGGATTGGCTCTCTGCCGTTGACGGAAGGCTTTGGCCGAGATTTTGAACTTGACCCCGAGATTGTATACAACGAAACCTGCGCGGCGCTGGGTTGCATGTTGTGGAGCAGCGAGCTGGGGCTGCTGACAGGCGACCCGCGGTATGCCGAACTTTTTGAATGGCAGCTATACAATGCTGCTTCAGTGGGCATCGGCACAGACGGTTGTTCTTACTTCTATAACAATCCACTGGCCACGCACGGTGGCTATAAACGCGAGCCCTGGTACGACATCCCCTGCTGCCCTTCCAACCTGTCGCGGGTATGGGCTTCGCTGGCGGATCAGGCGGTCAGCGTGCGCGGGAACACCATCACGGTTCAACAGTACTTTGGCGGGGTTTACGCAGCAGAAGCTAACTTGCCTGTGAAAATTAAAGTGGAAACAGATCTTCCCTGGCAGGGGAAGGTAAAACTGGAATTGGAGCTGCCAGCGCCGCAGCACCTGGCGCTGAAGCTGCGCAAACCAGCCTGGGCCGGGGATTTTGCCCTCTTACTCAACGGCCAGCCTGTGCAGCCGCGTGTAGAGTCTTCCAAACCAGCGGGCATGGCCTCCTGCGGATTGGATTTCGCTCAATCAGCCTGGTTGTGCCTTGAGCGTGTTTTCTCGCCTGGTGACCATATTGAATTGATATTTGAACTTCCGTTGCGGCTGCTGCGCCAGGATAAACGCATTGCTGGTTGCGGCGGCAAGGTGGCGGTAGCGCGCGGGCCGATCCTCTATTGCCTGGAGGGTATCCATAACCCCATTGAGGTTACAGAGGCAGTTCTGGCTTTGGGTGAATTTGAACTCAGCGCTGATTTTCTGGGCTTTGAGGGTGTTCCGGTTCTCCGGGCAAAGACGACGGACGGCGGAGATTGTATTTTGACCCCTTATTTTCTTTGGGGAAACAGCGGCGACACTTCGATGACGGTTTTTATCGCGGATTGTGTATAATTGACGGGCAATTGCAGAGAGGGAAGATGAATAATCCCAGGTTGTCCGTTGTGATGCCAGTTTACAATGAAAGCCGCACGCTCAAGGAAGTATTGGGGCGGGTATTTTCCTCTGTTCCAGGTGTGTTTGAGCTGGTGGCGGTCGATGATGGCTCAAAGGATAACAGCCGTGAAATCCTGAGCGAGTATGCGGCGCAGGAGCCGCGGCTGAAGGTCATCTTTCACCAGGTGAACGGCGGAAAAACGGCTGCCCTGCGCACAGGGATTGCGGCCACGCTCGGTGATGTGGTAATCATCCAGGATGCGGACCTGGAATATGACCCCGCGGACATCAATAAGTTGACACAAGTTTTTCAGGAGAAGCAGGTCGATGCGGTGTACGGCTCTCGCTTTACCAGCCGGGGCCTGCAGGGTTCTCATTACAGCCGGCATTACCTGGCGAACAAAACGCTCACGTTTCTCTCTAATTTGTGCAATGGGTTCAGGCTAACCGATGTGGAGACCTGCTATAAAGCGATTCGCGGCGACCTGATTCGCGCCATGCCTATTAATTCCAAGCGTTTTGGTTTTGAAATTGAGGTAACCGCCTACCTGGCAAAGAAAAAAGCCAGGGTCGTTGAGGTTCCTGTCAGTTATGCCGGCAGGTCTTATGACGAGGGGAAAAAGATCGGGTTCAAAGACGGCCTGATGGCCATAGGTTATATCTTCAAGTACAACCTATTCTGAGTTTTTCCTTCCGAGGAGGGCGTCGGCCATCCGGGCGGCCCGCACGATCTGCTGAACATCGTGCACGCGCAGGATATCCGCGCCGCGCAGAATGCCCACAGTGCACACAGCCAAAGTCCCTTCCAGGCGTCTTTCAGGGGGCAGGTTTAGCGTGTAGCCGATAAAGGACTTGCGGGATGGCCCCAGCAGCACGGGAAAACCAAGCGCCTTAATTTCATCCAGGCGATTCACAAGCGCAAGATTCTGTTCAATTGTTTTGCCAAACCCGATACCCGGGTCGAGGACAATGTTGCTGTCTTTCACCCCGGCGGCACGGGCGAGCGCTACACTTTCCATCAGCTCACTCTTCACATCGCCAAGCAGGTCGTTATACTGGGCACCGAGGTAACGGCCGCCAAGTTTCTGCTGTAATTCCACCTGATTGGGCTTGCTGCGGTTGTGCATCAGGATGACCGGCGCGCCGAATTTTGCCGCCACCGCCGCCATTTGATCGTCGGCGTGAAGCCCCCACACATCATTAATCCAATCTGCGCCGTTCTCCAGAGCCGCTTCAGCAACTGCTGCCTTTGAGGTGTCAACGGAGAGGGGAATCTTAACCCCGTTGGCGCGCAACGCCCTGATCACCGGTAGAACGCGCTGGTTCTCCTCGGCAGCGTTAACTGGCTGTGAGCCGGGACGCGTACTTTCACCGCCGATGTCGAGAATATCAGCACCGGACTCGATGAACTCCTCTGCCTGAGTGATAGCGGCTTTCACAGCATCCTTATGGCTCATCAGCCCGTCACCGGAGAACGAATCCGGTGTGACATTGAGAATTCCCATCACGTAAGTGCGTTTTCCAAATACTGGCAAAGGATTCATGGGGTACTTCCTGATTCTGGCGGGTATTTTGTGATGCCATCTTGTGCTACCTCCGCCAGGTGCTGCGTCACCGTTTTGCCACTGCCCGGGATCACCAGTTGCGGGGCAAGTTCGGCAAGCGGTACCAGCACAAATGCGCGCTGGCACATGCGCGGGTGCGGGATCACCAGTTGAGGGAGATTCACTTGCTGATCGCTGTAAAGCAGAATGTCGAGGTCGATCACGCGCGGGCCAAAACGGACGGTCTCCACCCTGCCCATTTGTTTTTCAATGCTCTTAAGGAACGCCAACAACTCCAGTGGTGAAAGAGCAGTGGAAGCGCGCACCACCTGGTTGAGGAAAATTGGCTGGTCTGTCACCCCCCAGGGCGGGGTCTCATAAATAGCAGAGGCGGCGTGAATGGGCACTTGCGTTCCCATCTCTTCCCTGGCCTTCCGCAAATTGGCCGCACGGTCGCCCAGGTTGGAACCCAGGGCAATGAACACTTCGTGCAGGAGAGGGACGCGGTTCAAGGTAACCTTTAGGTGCCGCGCACGGCGTTGATGAGGTCTGCCAGCAGGCCATAGGCAGTGGTTTCCGGCCCGGGGTTGCTTTCCAAAATGCCCAAGCCGGGCAAGGTGTCCATCTCAAACTGCACAAACGAACTGGTGCCGTTGATGCAATAGAGCGGGCTGGTGGCTGGCACACGCTGCGGTGCTATGCTGGCCTTCACAGATGCGCCGTCGCGTTTGCAGGTGCAAACCAGCTTCCAGCGCTCGCCGGCTGCCTGTGCAGCGCGGGCCATTTCCGGGGTAACGCCACGGATGCCGCTGCGTTCAACCTGTTCTGGTTTTAGTGGAACACCCATCAACACTGTTGACAAGGCACTGACCTTGATGGCAGCATCCCAGCCATCAATATCGGCACTGGGGTCTGTCTCGGTGATGCCAATGGATTGCCCGTACTCCACCGCTTCTTCAAGCGACTTCCCCTGCTCCATTAGTTCCAGCAGCAGGTTGGTGCAGGAGTTGAGGATGCCATGAAACCCTTTGAGTTCCACCGCCGGCAGCGGGCCGCGGAAGAGCGAGAAAATGGGGGCGCCGTCCATTACAGCGGATTCAAACAGAAAGCGCCGCTTTTGCTTCTGGGCCAGGGCGGAAAGTTCGGCGTACTGGTGAACCACCGGCCCTTTGTTGGCGGTGATGGCGTGCATGCCGCATTGCAGGGCTGTTCTCAGGTGATCGGCAGCCGGCTGCCCGGTGTGATGGTTTACCGGGGTGTTCTCAAAGAGCACCTCGGCCTGGCTCTGGCGGATGAAATCAAGATTACTCTGCGGCGCGGGGAGTTTGGAAAGCACGCCAAGAGAACTGCCATTATCCGCCAATGCAATTGCCTTGAGGCCGTCCAGCCCGGCGGGGTCAAGCGCACAGCCGTGGCGGCCGGTAGCAATGCCGGTAATGCGTGTTTCAAAGCCAAATTGGCTGCGTAACACAGGCTGTTTTTTCTCCAGCAGGCGCACCAGCGCCTTGCCAACATTGCCAAACCCTACCAGGCAGACTGGAATGGTTTTCATTTGCTCTCCGTGAGTTCCAGCGGATTCTCTTTCCAGATTGCGGCATGAACATTTGTCGGTTCGCTGGAATAATGCGGTAGCATGGCAGCGAAATCCGCCACCTTTGCGGTGGTAAAGAATTTTACATCTGCCAGTGCGGTCTCCTGTGGGAACCAGCCGCGTGCTTCCAGGAGTCTTTTGATCTGGCGTGCAATGGCCGGGGCGGGGTCGATCACCTGCACCGCCGGGCCGGTGATCTTTTGAATGAGAGGAATCACAAACGGGTAATGTGTACAGCCCATCACAACAGTATCCACGCCTTTTTCCATCATAGGTTCCAGTGCGTTGCGCAGAATCTTTTCGGTTTGCGGGCCGTCAAAGTTGCCTTTTTCGATTTCTGCCACCAGCCCCGGGCAGTGATCCTGCAAAATGGTAACCCCCTGGGCAAAGCGCTCCACCACCGAGTTGTACACCTGCCCCTGGAAGGTGGCATAGGTGGCCAGCACCCCCACCACTTTTGAATGGGTTTGTTCGGCGGCGGGTTTCACGGCTGGTTCCATGCCGACAAAGGGCACGTCCGGGAATTCTTGCCGCAGGGATTGAAGCGCGGCCACAGAAGCTGTATTGCACGCCACCACGATCAGGCGCGCCCCTTGTGCCAACAGAAAACGGGTGATCGCGTGGCTGAACAGGCGCACTTCTTCCAGAGAACGGACTCCATACGGCACGTGCGCCTGATCCGCCAGGTACAAGACTGGCTGGGTGGGCAGCAGTTCCCGGATGGCCCGCAGCACAGAAAGGCCGCCAACGCCTGAATCAAAAGCCCCAATCGGGGGAATCGAGGATTCCATCGTTCAATACTCCTTATCGGCAGGCATTGATGAATGAAACAAAAAGGGCCTTGTGTGCCGGAAGCGCCTGCAGATTCTCGGGGTGCCACTGCACTCCAAAAACGGGCTTTGCGGCATGGGGCGATTCCACAGCTTCGATCAGGCCGTCAGAGGCACGCGCAGTTACCAGCAGGACCGGAGCAAGCGCGCCCAGCGCCTGATGGTGAAAACTGTTGACGTTGATCCACTTTGTTCCAATGATTGCCGCCAGAGCGGTATCTTCGCAAATTTCGACTTCATGGGCCAGGAATTGCCGCCCCTTTTCGTCAGGGGTGCTGTGCTGGATATTGGTGGCAAACTGCGAGGGGATGTCTGTAATGAGCGTTCCGCCAAGGGCAACGTTGAGCAGCTGTATGCCGCGGCAGATGCCAAACACAGGCCAGGCGCTCTCTACTGCCAGCTTCGTTAGGGCCAATTCCAATCTGTCTCGCAGGGGCGAAGGCGTGCCGATGGCCGGGTTAGGTGTGCCGTTGAAGTATTTGATGTCAACATCTCCACCGCCGGAAAGGAGCAGCCCATCATATTTTTCGCGCAGCGAGGCGTACTCCTCCACTGCCAGGTCGCGCGGCAGCAGCACGGCCTCGCTGCCTGCATCCCTTACGGCCGTGGCGTAGGCAGAGGGCGGGTTAGTTGCCAGTTCGGCGCTGGTGAAGTTGGTGGTAATGGCAATGGTCGGTTTCTTCATGGCCTCAAAAATCAAACAGGGTGCGGCCTGACTGGCTGCACCCTGATGATATCACTATCGGGTAGATTAACTGAACTTCTGTTTAAGGCGGGCACTCTTGCCAGAGCGGCCGCGCAGGAAGTACAGGCGCGAGCGGCGCACTTTGCCGTGGCGCTCAACAACGACTTTGTCGATGCGGGGCGAGCGCAGCAGGAAGGTGCGTTCCACGCCGATGCCGTTTGCAGCAACGCGGCGAACGGTAAAGGTGGAATCATTGCCGCGATTGTGCATGTAGAGCACGATCCCTTTGAATTCCTGGATACGCTCGCGGTTGCCTTCCTTGATTTTTACGTGAACGCTGACGGAATCACCGCTGCGGAGTTCCGGGATATTCGGATTGGCGGGAGCTTCAAATGCTTTAATTAAGTCACTCATCTTTTTACCCTTGCTGCAAAATTTTCATGCCGCTACGCGGCGCGAAGTGAGATTATAACACGTTTTTGCTCCGCGGCAAGATAACCTAAGCTGCTCAGGTGAATTCCTTGTCCCTGTGATTTTAGCACACCCGCTAGCAACATTTGATACAATACCAGATGAAAACTCCTTAAACAAGGACAGAGTATGAAATACATCGCGATTGATATTGGCGGCACCCAGTTGCGGGCAGCGGTTTACCCTGAAGAAGGGTTAGCCCCGGTGGCCCACAAGACCATCTCCACTCACCAGGGGCATGAAAAACCCGAGGAGCTTTTGCTGGGGTTGATCGCATCTGTATGGCCGAAGGATGACCGGGTAAAGTGTATTGCGGCTGGCGTGGCCGGCCCGCTTGATCCCAAGACCGGCATCGTTTATTATGCGCCCAATATCAGCGGTTGGGTGGAATTTCCGCTGGGATCGATGATTGAGCAAAAATTCAGGACAGAGACGCGCCTGGGGAACGATGCAAACCTGGCCGGACTGGGAGAGTGGAAGTATGGCGCCGGGGTTGGGCACCACGACCTGATCTACCTGACCATCAGCACCGGTATTGGCGGCGGCATCATCATTAATGACCGCATGCTGGTTGGCCCGCACGGCATTGCCGCCGAGGTGGGGCATATCACCGTGTGGCCGGATGGCCCCATGTGCGGCTGCGGCAAGCGTGGGCATTTGGAGGCAGTATCTTCCGGTACGGGGATCGCCAACTTTGTAAAGCGCCAACTGGCAGCCGGCACGGCCAGTTCACTGGCAGGCCTCGGAGAAGCGCTTACGGCAAAGGACGTGACCGTTGCGGCGCAGCAGGGCGATGCACTGGCGCAGCAGGCTTTTGAGCAGGCCGGCAGGTTCCTGGGCCAGGCAATTGCGGATATGCTGCTCCTGTTTGAGCCTACCATTGTGGTGCTGGGCGGAGGCGTAACCAAAGCCGGCGACCTGTTGATGAACCCGCTGCGAAAAGCACTCAAAGAGGGGGTCTTTACGCCTGCGTACCTCAAGCATTTTGAGATCGCCCTGGCAAAACTTGGCGACCAGGTGGGGTTGGTGGGGGCACTTTCGCTGGCGCGTTCCTGATCTTAACTGCCGCCCGGGATTGAAAGGCGGTCATTCTCAACAAGCGGGAGCACATTCTGCCGGATTTCCTCCTCGGAAATCACGGTTTTGAGATCGCTGTGGAGCGACCAGTACTCCACGTGCTCCATTTGCTGGCCTGGTTCTAGCCTGGCCAGCGCACCCAGAGATTCCAATTCAAGAAACAGATCGTTGGTGAAAAACTCAAAATGGCTGCCAAAGTCCGGGTACTGGGCAGTTGGCTTAAATGGCGCAAACTTGACGAATAAGGTTCCATTGTTGAGATACCCGGCCCAATCTTGCCCGCTGTGCACCCCGATCTTTTGCGGGTAGGGGATGTGCGCATCCTGCCTGAGGAATAAAAAGGAATCGCCCCACCCCCAGCGCTGATCGGTGAGGTTGGTGTATCCCCAGTGGGCAAAAGAAAGAGTGGGGGTGAGCAAATCGCTGTGAGAGGCTTTTGGCGTCAGCGGTATGACGGCGGTGCCTCCCGCGCGCATGACGCTTAACCCCCAGGGCGCCACCTCGATGGCGCGTTCTCCGGCGTTGGTGAGGCTGTGTACCACGCGGACGAGGTCGCCGGCGGCTGCTGGCTCAATGGACAGCGTTTTTTGCAAGCCGCAGGGTTCTACGGAAGCCTGCGCTTTGAGCAGCCGGTTATCAATTTCAACCACAACGGGGAAGTTGTCGGCAACGTAGGTGCGCGTTTTAGATTCCGGAGCCGCCCAGAAACGATGCCCGCCGTACATCACCCAGTGGTCGCTTCCGCTGGTGCCGATCTCCTCCTGATTTTCAAAGAACAGGTTTTTGCCACCGGCCCTGCCAAAGAAGATTACGCGCGGACCTACGTCAGCGGTCACAATCATCTTCAGGTGGGTGTCTTCAAAGCAGAAACAATGATCCCATCCCCCATACGCCACACGCTGCCAGCTATCCATAAAAATCCTCTTTTGGTCAAGTGATTGGGCAATTATACTTTTGACCTGAGAATTTGCGAGTTGCCTGATGGGAGAAATCGCCGGGTAGCTGTGGGGTACGCTAGCGGTTCTGTCGAATTGTTAAGGTTTGGTTAATGCTCGCAGCCAGGACGCTGCAATGCAGGTCATAGTCACTATAATTGTGGGTATATCGGCGACAAAGGAGTGTTTCATGGACACACGAAAAAAGGTAAGGGTAGCAATTATCGGCGTTGGCAATTGTGCATCCTCATTTGTTCAGGGCGTTCAATTCTACAAGGATGCCAAAGACACGGATCGGGTTCCGGGGTTGATGCACGTGAACTTGGGCGGGTATCACATTAGCGATATTGAGTTTTCGGCTGCAATTGATGTGGTCGATACAAAAGTGGGGAAGGATCTTTCAGAAGCCATTTTTGCCTATCCCAACAATACTTACAAGTTTTGCGATGTTCCCAGGCTGGATATCCCCGTTGTGCGCGGGATGACCCACGACGGGTTGGGAAAGTATCTCTCGCAGATCCTTAAAAAGGCTCCCGGGCCTACGGCGGACATTGTCAAAATCCTCAAAGATACCGGCACCGATGTGGTCATCAACTACCTGCCGGTAGGTTCCGAGATGGCAACCAAATGGTACGTGGAGCAGATTCTGGAAGCGGGCTGCGGCATGGTGAACGCCATCCCTGTTTTTATCGCTTCGTCTGAGTACTGGGGCAAACGCTTTCTGGATGCCGGCCTGCCAATCATTGGCGACGACATCAAGAGCCAGCTGGGCGCCACCATTTTGCACCGCATCCTGACCAGCCTGTTTGTTGATCGCGGTGTTCTGCTTGACCACACCTACCAGCTCAATTTCGGCGGAAATACCGACTTCATGAATATGCTGGAGCGCGAACGCCTGGAATCCAAGAAGATTTCCAAGACCGGTGCAGTTACCTCAATGCTTCCATATAAAATGAATCCGGATGATGTCCATGTAGGGCCAAGCGATTATGTTCCCTGGCTCACCGACCGCAAATGGTGCTACCTGCGCATGGAGGGCACGACCTTTGGCAATGTGCCCTTGAACCTGGAAGCCAAACTGGAAGTATGGGACTCGCCGAACTCTGCCGGTGTGATCATCGACGCGGTGCGCTGTGTTAAGCTGGCGCTGGATCGTGGAACTGCCGGCCCCTTGTATGCCCCGGCTTCTTATTTCATGAAGACCCCGCCAAAGCAATTCAAGGATGAGATTTGCCGGGAGATGACCGAGGCCTTCATTCTCGGCAAAGAGTGGAAAGAGGAATAGATAAATAAAGAGCCGCGGAGCAGTACTTTATTTGCTCCCACCGCGCTAAACCCCCGATTTTGCTCAAAAGAACCTGAAGCTTTTTCTTAAGTTTCAGGTTCTTTTTGCATTCCATGTCCCTACCGCTTTTCAAGCCCAACAGGTAAGCTTTTTTGAAGCACAAAAGGTGGTGATTTCTTTTGCGGAAAGCAATTGAGGCTTTGCCGTCTTTTTCTCTTTCGGAATTCCCTTATGACTTTTTTAAAGTATTTTGGGTGTTATTTGACTTGACTTTTCTCTTCAAAAACCCGGATAATGATTTATTGGTACTCGTCTTGAGTCCAAATCTTTCAGAGGAGGAAAGAATCATGAAGAAGGCAAGTTTGCTCGTCGTAACAATCCTTGTACTGGCAATGTTTGTTTTTACCGCATGCCAGCCCAAACCAGCAGCCACCGAACCTGCTGCTGCGACGACAGAGGCCGTAGTTGCAACCGAGGCGCCTACCGAAGCACCGACCGAGCTTGTGATTACGGACACCGAGCTTAATGTCCTTTGCACGCCACAGGAAGAGTGGTGCCAGGGCATGAAGCAGGAGTTTGAGGCCAAGTATGGCATCACCGTCAACTATGTCCGCATGTCTGCCGGTGAAGCGTTGGCCCGCCTGGAAGCCGAGAAGGATGCCCCCACCTTCGATATCTGGTGGGGTGGCCCGATCGATAGTTTTGTTGCGGCCAAGGAAGCCGGATTGTTGGAGCAGTATGCGTCTCCGAATGAAGCCAACATCCGCGATGCTGCCCTGATGCTTGACCCCGATCATTACTGGGCGGGTGTGTATGTGGGCACCCTTGGGTTCGCCACTAACACCGATTGGCTTGCCGCTCACCCCGGCGTTGAGGCCCCCACATCCTGGGATGACCTGCTCAAACCCGAGTTTGCCGGCCAGGTGATGGTTGCTCACCCCTCAACCTCCGGAACTTCTTACACCGCGCTGTGCACCGTTCTTCAGATCCGCGGCGAAGATGCCGGCTGGGAATATCTGAAGCAATACGCAGCCCAGATGGCTCAGTTCACCAAGAGTGGCGCTGCCCCTGCCAAGTTCGTTGGCCAGGGCGAAGCCGCAGTGGCAATTGTGTTTTCTCACGATACCGTCAACGAGATCGAGAACAACAAACTGCCGCTTAAACTGACCTTCCCCGCGGAAGGCACCGGCTATGAAATCGGCGGTATGGCCATCATCAAGGGTGCAGTTCACATGCAGGCTGCCAAGTTGTGGTACGACTGGGAACTCACCCCGGAGGGTCAGTCCCTTGGGCCCAAATACCATGCCTACCAGGCTCCCACCATCAACGGTGTTGAGCTTTCTCATCCGGAACTGATGGATGCCAAGTTGATCAACTACAACTTCCAGTGGTGCGGTGAGAACAAGAAGGCATTCGTTGAGAAGTTCACCAACGAAATTGCCAACGCTGAGAACCTCAAGCAATAAACTTAGCTGAAAATCTGGACGGCACCTTGCCGTCCAGATTTTCTATTTTTGGAGTACAAGCGAATGAATGCAGAAGCTACCCAGTCTCCAGAAAAACAAGACCGTGGATTCATTCGGCGGATTCGCGAGTTTTCTCTCATTGGCAGAGACCCGGTTTTACTGGCAAGCCTGCTCCTTTCCGCCATTTTTATCCTCATCTTTGTGGCTTTTCCGCTGATCAAAGCCATAAGCGGCGGGTTTGTCAACAAGGAAGACCATTGGGACATCACGTTTTTTGCCAGATACTTTGATCCTTACTATGCTCCCGCGTTGTGGCGCTCGTTTACCGACACAATGTTGATGGGGCTGCTGACGGCAACCGCCGGAACACTGGTGGGGTTCATTTTTGCTTATGCCGTAGTGCGCTGCAAAATCCCCGGAAAAAAGATTGTGCACTGGCTGGCATTGCTGCCAACTGTTTCGCCGCCATTTGCGCTGGCCCTGAGTATGATCCTGCTCTTTGGCAGAAACGGCCTGATTACCCGGAAGTTACTGGGAATCGAGTTTGTAAAAGGGATGAACGACATCTATGGCCTAGACGGCCTGGTGATCGTGCAAACCATCACCTTCTTTTCAGTGGCCTACTTGATCCTGAAAGCAATGTTGGAGCGGTTGAATCCGGCGATGGAGGAGGCCGCCGCCAGTATGGGCGCCGGCAGGTTCCACCTCTTCCGCACGGTGACGCTGCCATTGCTCGTGCCAGGGATCGCCGGTTCGTTCCTTTTGCTGTTCGTGGAATCGCTGGCCGATCTTGGCAACCCGCTGTTTATTGCGGGCAACAAAACGGTTCTTTCGGCGCAGATATTTATGGCGGTCATTGGTGAATACAATTACCAAAAGGCCTCTGCGCTCTCGTTGATCCTGATCATTCCAACGCTGGTGATATTCCTCGTCCAGCGTTATTATGTAAACCGGCGTACATACATCTCGGTTACCGGTAAGCCGGCCGGGGCGCAAATTTCCGAAAAAGACCCCTTCATTCGCTGGACGATCAATATCCTTACCTACCTGATGATCGCCTTCATTCTGCTTTTGTACGGAACGATCATCTACGGCTCGTTCAGCACTGCCTGGGGGGTGGATTTTACGCCAACCCTGAAGCACTGGAACATGACCATTACCCGCGGTATTGAGGCCATTTTGGATACTACCTTCCTCAGCGTGATGGCGACCCCGGTGGCGGCCTTTCTGGGGATGATTATCGCCTGGCTGGTGGTGCGCAAAAAGTTCAGCGGCAAAGATGCTCTGGACTTCACCTCCAACCTGGGCGGTGCAGTTCCCGGCACCATTCTGGGCATTGGCTTTGTCATGTCCTTCAATAAGCCGCCGCTCGGTATTGCGGTTGTCGTGTATGCGGTTCTCGCCATTTTTCTGGCGCAGACGCTTGGGCGCAAACCGCTGGAGCGCATCATCATCCTGGTTGCGGCCACCGCTCTGGGGGTGTTGCTCTCCAAATTTGAGACTCGCGAAATGTATTTCTTCTTAGGGGGGATCACTCTGGTTGTTGCCCTTTATGAACTCGCAGTTCAACGGAAGTTTGTGAGGGCACTTGTGATGGCCCTTGTTGGCGTTTATGTAATGTCTACTAATTGGGCAATTGCCATTGCCAAACCAATCGCAGATTTTAGCCGCTCACTGGATCGGGGATTCTGGAGCAATGCGATCTTCCAGCTATCAGATCATGTCAAGGTGCTGGTGCAGCCTACCCCGGCCCTGCTGGCGATTTTGCTTATTTTTGTGAGCACATTGCTGCTGCAGGGAGCCAAAAAGGGCGTCCATCGCGTATTCATCGGCGTTTTGTCTCTGGCAGTGCCTTGCGCTCTCTTTTTCACCGGTGTTCCCTTTGCGATGGTGGGCGGCGCTTATATCATCATGGCGGCCTTCATCGTGCGCAGCCTGCCTGCCTCGGTGCGTTCTGGCATTGCTTCGCTTCAGCAAATTGACCCATCGATTGAAGAGGCTTCCAACATCCTGGGGGCAGACGCGGGTTACACCTTCCGCAAGGTGACACTGCCGATGATCCTGCCGGCGCTGCTGGCAGGGCTGATCTTTAGCTTTACCCGCCACATGACCAGCCTGTCGGCGATCATCTTCCTTGTCAGCGCCAAATGGCGCATTGTCACGGCCTCAATTTTGAGCGAGTGGGAGCAGGGCGGTGTGAGCATTGCAGCCGCTTATTCTACCGTGATCATCATCTTTGTAATGATCGCTATTGCCGTGGTCAATCTGGTGATCAACAAGTTGTTCAAGGGAAGAGGCTCAGTGGATATGAGCCAGGGATTCTAAGGAAAGCACGAGGGTAAACTCATGTACCTAAACCTGGAAAACATCACAAAAGTATTTCCTCCGCGCGGCGGAGTGTCTGAGGTGACTGCCGTCAAGAACGTTAACCTTCAGATCAACAAAGGCGAACTGGTAACTTTGCTGGGGCCTTCTGGCTGCGGCAAGACCACCACGCTGCGCATGATCGCCGGCTTTGAATTCCCCACTGCCGGCAAGATTACCCTTGACGGACAGGAGATCAACTCGCTGCCGCCGCACAAACGCGGCATGTCAATGGTCTTTCAAAGTTATGCCATCTTCCCGCATCTGGATGTCTTTGAAAACGTCGCTTACGGCCTGAATGTGCAGAAGCTGCCCAAAAAGCAGATCACCGAACGGGTGAACCGTGTGCTGGAACTGGTCCACCTTGAAGGCTACGGCCATCGGGCGCCCAACCAGCTTTCCGGCGGGCAGCAGCAGCGCGTGGCGCTGGCGCGCGCACTGGTGATGGA
>CALCNO010000179.1 GCA_937897615.1 uncultured Anaerolineaceae bacterium | reverse complement strand
ACTCTCTCAAGCACATCATCGATGCCCTCAAAGCCGGCCAGCATGTGATCCTCTCTTTTGGCGATTATGAATCCGATCTGGATTACCTGCTGGTCTCCAACCTGCTCACGCGCAAAATTCGCGAGGCCTGGGAAGAACAGACCAACCAGTTCCGCTCTCACGGCGGCAGTGAGCCACGCCCGCTGGTGATCGCTGTGGAAGAAGCCCACAAGCTGCTCAACCGCGAGATGGCTGCACAGACCTCCTTTAGCACTATTGCCCGCGAGATGCGCAAATATTACGTCACCCTGCTCATCATCGACCAGCGCCCTTCGCAAATCTACGACGAGGTGATGTCGCAACTGGGCACGCGCGTTTCCGGCTGGCTGGGAGACGAGAACGACATCGCCGCAGTGCTTTCCGGCCTGGCCGGGCGTGATGCCCTGCGCGGCATGCTGGCGCGCTTGCAGCCGAAAGAAGAGGTGCTCCTGCTGGGCTGGGGTGTTCCCATGCCCATTCTGGTACGTTCGCGCCGCTACGACCAGAAATTCTGGCAGGAACTGCAGAGCCGCGCCGCGCCGCGCTCCGCCGAGGAGAACATCAAAGCCCTGGGGTTCTAAAAACCTGCTTTCGCATCAAAGCACGGCGGTACTTCGTGCTAAAATACATCCACTCTACCCTGCGAGGTGATCTATGACCGAATCCATCCTTGTGGCTGTTGCCTGGCCTTACGCCAACGCCGAAATCCATGTTGGCAATCTCACCGGCTCTTATCTGCCGGCGGATATCTTTGCGCGCTACCAGCGCATGCGCGGCCGCAACGTGCTGATGGTTTCCGGGTCAGACTCGCATGGCACCCCCATCACCGTCCGCGCTGATGCCGAAAAGACCAC
Organism: uncultured Anaerolineaceae bacterium; assembly: GCA_937897615.1. Lineage (GTDB taxonomy): Bacteria > Chloroflexota > Anaerolineae > Anaerolineales > Anaerolineaceae > UBA6107. Next base: position 8,706 of record CALCNO010000179.1, on the reverse strand, counting down.
TCCCTACGAGGTCTACCAGCGCTTCCACACCGGCTTCATTGACCTCTTCCAGCAGCTTGGCCTCACCTACGACCTCTTCACCAGTACCCACACCAGCAACCATCAGGACGTGGCGCAAAAGATGTTCCTGGCGCTCAAAAAGAACGGCTACCTTTACACCGAAAGCCAGATGCAATGGTATGCCCCCAGCCAGAGCCGCTTTCTGCCTGACCGCTACGTGGAAGGCACCTGTTACATCTGCGGATACACCAGCGCCCGCAGCGATCAATGCGATAAATGCGGCAACCTGTTGGAAGCCGATAAGCTGCTCAACCCGCGCTCCAAGATCGATGGCTCCACCCCGGAACTGCGCGCCACCGAGCATTTTTACCTCGACCTGGCCCGCCTGCAGGACCTGGTGGTGGAATTCCTGAAGATTCGCGAATCCTACTGGCGCCCCAATGTGCTGCGCCAGTCGCTGGGGCAGATCCTGGCCGAGAATCTGCATGGGCGCGCCATCACCCGCGACCTGGACTGGGGAATCCCCCTTCCCAGCGAAGGCCTGCCCGCCGGTAAGGAATGGGAAAGCAAACGTCTCTACGTGTGGTTCGAGGCCGTTATCGGCTACCTCTCTGCCTCCATTGAGTGGAGCCGCCTTACAGACAACGCAGATGCCTGGCGCAGTTGGTGGCAAAACCCCGACGCACGTGGGTACTACTTCATCGGCAAGGACAACATCCCCTTCCATGCCGTCATCTGGCCGGCGGAATTGATCGGCGTGGGCGAGCAGTTTGACGCCCTGCTTGGCGCTGCCAAACCTGCGGCACTTACCCTGCCCTACGACGTGCCCGCCAACGAGTTCATGAACCTGGAAGGCCAAAAGATTTCCGGCAGCCGCAACTGGGCCGTGTGGGCGCGCGACTTTCTCACCCGCTACGACCCCGATGCGCTACGTTACTATCTCACGGTCAACATGCCCGAGAGCAAGGATACCGATTGGGACTGGGAAGAATTCCTGCACCGCAACAACGATGAGCTGGTGGCCACCTGGGGCAACCTGGCCAACCGTGTGCTCTCTTTTGCCTTCAAGCACTGGGAGGGCGTGGTGCCCGACCCCGGAACGCTCACCCCGATGGACGAAGACCTGCTCAGCGAGGTTGAGGAAGGCTTTAAGACCGTGGCCGCCGAGTACGACGCAGTACACCTGCGCGGCGCCCTGTCTGAAGCCATGCGCCTGGCCTCGGAGGTGAACAAATACCTGGACCAGACCGCTCCCTGGCAAATGGTAAAGACCGATAAGGCCGCTGCCGGGCGTGCCATTTACGTAGCCCTGCGCGCCATTGATTCCCTTAAAACACTTTTGGCCCCGGTACTGCCCTTTACCGCAGACCGGCTCCACGGCTTCATGGGCTATTCCGGCAGTCTGTTTGGCATTCAGAGCATGGAGACCCAAAAGGATAGCCTGGGAGAGCATGCCGTACTGCGCTATTCGCATGAAGGCGCGCTGGGCCGCTGGGAAGCCAGCCAGCTCAAGCCCGGGCAGCATCTCAACCAGCCGCAGCCGTTATTCAAGAAACTCGATGTGAAAATTGTGGAAGAGGAACGCGCCAGGCTGGCGCACTAAAAATAAGTTTTCTGAGACCCCCTCACCTGAGCGGGGTCTCGCTTTCTCTACCCCATTGTGCGCAGCGGATCCAGTTGGGCAGCCCCGTAAGCAGGGGCAGGAACACCTCGCGCGTGCGCTCGGCAAAGGAACCCTGCTCGTACAGTTCTCCCCCCATGCTATCCACCAGGTCGCTCACCACGCGCAGGATCAGGCAGTTGACATGGTTGCGTTGTGCCACCCAGGCAATCGCCCCCGACTCCCAATCGGCTGCCACAGCGCCATATTCTTCCTTCAGCTTGAATGCAAGGTCGGGGTCAATATCCTGGTCTGCCGAGATGAGCCGGGAGATGCGCACCTCACGCGGGAACGGCTGGCAGAGAAATCGCAGATCAAGCCGCGTGCTATAAGACCGGATGGCCTCGGCCGCATCCCCCATGCGTTCGTAGATATCGTAGATCAGTGTCTCGTTGGGCAAGATCACTTCGCCCACCTGCACGCAACCCGAGAAGCCCCCGCACGTGCCAAGATTGATGAGCAGCTGCGGCGCCCAGTGGTCGATCACATACTGTGCGGCAGCGGCAGAAGACACCTTGCCCCAGCCGGAGTGGAAGAACAACACCTTGCGGTTTGCCAACTCGCGCACAAAGCAGACACCCGCCGGCGTGGCAGCGCAGGTGGGATTGCGATAATGAGAAATGGCACATTCCCATTCGGCGTTGGCAGAGATGAGCACAGCGATCTGGGCATCTGCGGCAATTGTCATTTTTCCTCCCTGTGATTGGGCTAACCCTTAACAACCACTTTCCGTGCCCGGTGTGTTTTTGGCGCAGCAATGACGGACACTGAAGCCTTCCACAAAATCTCTGCGGCATCAAATGCCGAGCAGGGTTTTCCCAGCAGGCGCGCATTTTCTGTACGCCGGTTGAGCAGCGAGCGATCCGTGCGCATCAGATGGTCCAGCTTCTCCAGCACCTCCACCGGGGACTGGGCAATATCGGCGGCCCCGTAAGCGGTAACGTATTCGGCATTGCCGCTCTCCTGACCCGGGATCACCTCGATCAGCAGCATGGGCAGGCCGCAGGCCAGCGCCTCCGTGACAATCAGCCCACCTGCCTTGCACACCAGCAGATCCGCGGCCTTCATCATCGTGGGCACATTCTCGGCATAGTCATAAAGATGAACCGGAATATGCCATTCCACCTGAGAAAGGCTGTGGTAAAGCTCTTCATCCTTACCGGCGACCACAGCCAGTTGCAATTTGGCGCCGTAATGGTTGATGACGTTCAGCGTATCCATCAGGCGATCCACGCGTTTGCTGCCAACCGCCAGAATGGTGGGAATGGCTTCCTGCCAGCCAAGTTCTCGGCGGATCTCCGTCTTGCCGCGAGTTTCCATCTCAATTTTTGGCGAGACTGGAATACCCGTGATGAATACTTTTTCGGCATCCACGCCGCTGCTCATTGCCAGGTCTGCCACCAGTGAATTGGGCACCATCAGCCCGGTGATGCGGGGGAAGAACCACAGGCGGTGAATGGTGGAGAGGTCGGTCACCACTGTGTAAAAATGTTTATGGCAGCGCTTGAGGCGCAAAGCAGCGTGCATGGGCGCCTGATAGGCCGGATAAGTGGTCACGATCACATCAGGCTTATAGCGTTCCAACATAATGCGCATGGTCTCCAGCAACAATATCTCCAGCGAGCGTTCCAAAATGGCTGTGGGGATAGGCCCATCGCTTGCCTGGTAGCCAAGCTGATAGAGTTCCGGCACATGCCGCACCCAGCGATCATATTCCGATTGAGAATTGCGCAGGAACTCCGGGGCCGTGGGTTCATCCAACGGATTGACAACCTCGGTGACCACCTGGCCAGCGTAGCGTGCCTCCAGCGCATCACGGATGGCATTGGCGGCACTGCGGTGGCCAAACCCCGCATCCGCCGTAAGAATGAGAATGCGCTTTACCGCCGAAGCATTCTCCTCACACCCCTTTTTCGCCATACGCTCACGCTCCTTGAATAGCCTCTTGCCCTGAGAGTGCTTCTGAAGGCAGTTTGCCCCGCAGGTAGAGCCACACCAGGGTTAATGCGGCTTCAGCAGAATCCTCTTTGTTGTGAATGCGGTCTCCCTGCCAGTTGAACTTCCAGGCATAATTGCCGTCGCCGGCGCTTAAACCGATCCACACCGTGCCTACGGGCTTGCCAGGCATGCCGCCGCCGGGGCCGGCAATGCCGCTCACAGATACGCCAATTACCTTGTCCAGCGGGAAGCCACCGGCAAGCGCCCTGCGGACGCCGCTGGCCATTTCCAGCACGCACTGGCGGCTCACCGCGCCATGGATTTGCAATGTCTCATGTTTCACACCCAGCAGGCTTTCCTTCACCTCGTAGGCATAGGCCGTCAGGCTGCCCAGGTAATAATCCGAGCTGCCGGGGATGTTGGTCACACGGTGGCCGATCAATCCTCCCGTGCAGGACTCTGCCAGGGTGAGCTTCATACCTTTTTCGCGCAGTAACGCGCCAATCTTTTCTTCAAGTAATGGGGTCGTCACGATCAGCTCCAATCTCTTTATTGGGATAATTATAATCTGCTGTTTCCTGCCCCCTGACGCTTGACGAATGTTCCTGTTTTGCATAGAATAAATGTAATTAAATATCTGGCTTTCCAGGTGCTTGTCCCCCGGAAGGGAAAGCATAATGGCGAAACCGGTGTCAAGTCCGGTACTGTAGCGCAACTGTGATTCAGTCAAACTGATCAGTCAGGTCGCCCGCCTGGAAAGCGTGAACCCAACTCTCGCATTTAGGAGGTGGACACCGCAAATTCTGTACTGCGTACTCCCTACCCATGCGGCAGGGAGTTTTTTATCCTGCTGAGCAAATTTGACCTTTAAGGAACCTGAAATGAAAACTCGAATCTACCAATTGCTGATGCTGGTTACAGCCATTCTCGTGCTGGCAGGCTGCGCAGTGAACACCCCCGCGCCAACAAGCACATCTCCGGCAGCAACAGTCCTCCCAACTTTGGAAGCCACTGCTACGGCTGCACCGCTCGTCTTTACCGATGGGTTGCAACGCACAGTGGAATTCAGCAGCACTCCGCAGCACATTGTCTCGCTGGCGCCCTCCGCCACCGAGATCCTTTATGCGGTTGGCGCCGCTGCACAAATGGTGGGGCGCGACAGCTTCTCCAACTACCCTGAGGAAGCCAAGACGCTTGCCGACGTAGGCGGCTCGATGGGCAGTTATTCTTACGAAGCCATCGCTAACCTCCAGCCCGACCTGGTGGTTGCCACCGAGATCAACACCCCGGAGCAGGTCAAGGCGCTGGAAGACCTTGGACTCAAGGTTTACTACATTGCCAACCCGGTTGCACTGGATGACCTTTACCCCATTCTGCAAACAATGGGGGAGATCACCGGCCACAGCGATGACGCGGCCATGCTCATTGATTCCCTCAAGGCGCGCGTGGAGGCTGTGGCGGCCAAAACCGCCGCCGCTGCCACTACACCTGTGATCTTCTATGAACTGGATGGGACAGACCCCGCCAAACCCTGGACGGCCGGCCCCGGCACTTTTATCGATCAGTTAATTGCTCTGGCCGGAGGAAAAAATGCAGCCAGTGAGCTATCCGGCGCCTGGGCACAAATCAGCGTTGAGGAACTGCTGGTACAGAACCCGCAGGTCATCCTGCTGGGGGATGCCGCTTACGGCATGACTGCCGAACAGGTGGCCGCACGCACCGGCTGGGGTTCCCTTCAAGCCGTGAGTGGCGGGCAGGTGTATCCGTTCAATGATGACCTGGTCAGCCGCCCCGGCCCACGCCTGGTGGACGCGCTGGAAGAATTGAGCAAATTACTCCACCCGGAGCTATATCAATAGAGCTGAAATGAAAAGACCTGCCCGCCCGTTTGTGATTCTCATCATCCTGCTCGCGCTTGCCCTGCTGGTAAGCGTGATGGCGGGCAGTGTCTTTATCCCGCTGGGCACGCTGTGGCAGGTGTTCCTCTCCAAACTCGGAGGGGCATCCCCGGCACAAGACCCCAGCGGCGTGTTTGGCACCATTCTCTTCAAGCTGCGCCTTCCGCACGCACTCCTGCTGGCGATGGTGGGGGCCGCCCTGGCGGGCAGCGGCACAGCCTACCAGGGACTCTTCCGCAACCCGTTGGCCGATCCTTTTATGATCGGCGTATCCTCCGGCGCCGGGCTGGGCGCAGTGGTGGCCATGTCCATTCAGTGGCCCTATACCACGCTGGGGCTGCTGGCCGTGCCGCTGGGGGCATTCATCGGCGCAGTAGCGGCCGTGCTGGTGGTCACACAACTGGCGCGCGTGGGCAACACCGTGCCCACCACCAACCTGATCCTTTCAGGCGTGGCGGTCAGTGCCTTTGCCTCCGCCATCACCTCACTGCTGATGATCAACTCGACCGGCGAACTGCGCCGCGCGGTTGTCTGGCTTTTGGGCGGCTCCGCCATGACCGGCTGGAGCCCGGTGCTGGGGGTGCTGCCATACTTTTTGATCGGCGGAGCACTGCTGCTCACCCTCGGACACCCTCTCAATGTAATGCAATTCGGCGACGAACAAGCCCAGCAGCTGGGCATCCCCGTCAGGCGCGTGCGCTGGATGGCGGTACTTGCCGCCACCATCACCACCGCAGCCGCCGTGGCCTTTGTTGGCGTGATCGGCTTTGTGGGGCTGGTGGTACCGCACCTGTTACGCCTGCTGTGGGGAGGAGACTACCGCCGGCTTATGCCCCTCTCGATGCTGGGGGGCGCCGCCCTGCTTCTCTTTACCGATACCGCCGCGCGCACACTTTTGGCCCCGCAGGAAATCCCGGTTGGCATCATCACTGCCCTGCTGGGCGCGCCTTTTTTCCTGTGGGTGCTTGGCCGTTCAAAAAAGCAGAACTACTGGTGACCCATGCTGACCATTGACCATCTCACCGCGGGATACGGCAACAAGATCGTCCTGGACGACATCAATTTTACGATTGAGGACGGTACGGTTGTGGCGTTGATCGGCCCCAACGGTTCCGGCAAGACCACCCTCATCCGCGCAGCCAGCGGGGTACTGCCGGTGGTGAGCGGTGAGATCCGCGTGGACGGGCACCTGCTCAACACACTCACAGAACAGGAACGTGCCCGCCTGCTTTCGGTGGTGCCGCAAATTCGCAGCATCCCGCCAGCGTTCAGCGTGCGCGAGGTAGTAGCCCTGGGGCGCACCCCTTACCTCAACTGGCTGGGCCAACTTTCATCAGCCGATAATGCCATCATCGAATCTGCAATAGCGCAAACCGACCTGGCAGAGATGGCGGAACGCCGCATTTCCGACCTGTCTGGCGGAGAGCAGCAGCGCGTATTGCTGGCGCGCGCTCTGGCGCAGGAAACCGGCGTAATGCTGTTGGATGAACCGACCTCCCACCTTGACCTGCAATTTCAGGTAAACCTGATGGAAAAGATCCGCGAGCTGGCACATCCTGCAGGGCAGATGCCGGGAGTACAGCACGGCCGCGCCATCCTTGTTGCCGTGCATGACCTCAACCTGTTGAGCCTGTTCGCCGACCGTGTGGTACTGCTGGTGGGGGGCAGAATCTTCACCGCCGGCACACCGGAAGAAGTTCTGCAAGAGGAGCTGCTCAGCCAGGCTTACCACACCCCGCTGCGCCTGCTGCGCGACCCCCAGACCGGCAGGGTGGCCATCCTCCCACAACGCCAGTAAAACAAAAAGCAGGGCGCAAGCGCCCTGCTTTTATCTGCTAGAAAAAAGATCAGCGTGCCAGAATATGCGCCATGTGAATGTAGTCGGCGTTCACCGATTTAGTGTGGCTGACCACCTCGCTGATGGGCACCGGCTGAATCTCGCGCCCGACCATCGCGGTCATCACATTAGACTTCCCTTCCAACAGGAATTCAACCGCTTTAACGCCAAAGCGGCTGGCCAGCATACGGTCAAAAGCAGTGGGTTTTCCGCCGCGCTGAATGTGCCCCAGGATGGTTACCCGCGTGGTAAAGCCAATATCCATATCGTCGATCATTTTGCCCAATTCCAGCGTATGCGGCTCGTAGCCCTCTGCCACCACGATAATGGCGTGGGTTTTGCCGCGCTGGTAGGCCTGTTCAATAGCCTTGGCCACCTCGTCGGGCGGGGTCTTATCTTCCGGGATGAGCACCAACTCCGCGCCGGTGATAATGCCGGCCTGCACTGCAAGATAGCCGCTCAACCGGCCCATCGTCTCTACCAAAAACGCGCGGTTGTGCGAAGACGCAGTATCGCGGATCTTATCAATGGCGTCCACAATGGTATTCAATGCCGTATCCACGCCAATGCACATATCGGTGCCGTAAATGTCATTATCAATGCTGGCCGGAACGCCCACCACCGGGATGCCCTTCTCCACCAGTTTTTGCGCGCCGTTCAGGCTGCCATCGCCGCCAGCCACGATCACCGCATCCATGCCGGCATTGTTGATCTGGCGTACGGCTTCACGCTGGCCGCTGGCTTCGCGGAATTCCTGGCTGCGTGCCGTTTGCAAAATGGTGCCGCCGCGCTGCAAAATACCGCCCACATCCCGAACACCCAATTCACGGAACTTGCCGTGGATCAGGCCTTCATAACCGCCTTCAATCCCAAGCACGCGCACGCCTGAAGCTGCAGCGGTGCGCACCACGGCGCGGATAAAAGGATTCATGCCGGGGGCATCTCCACCAGAGGTCATCACGCCGATGGTTTTAATTTTTACCGGGTTATCACTCATTGCCACCTCTTTACACAGGCTCAACCTGAACGTTATCCTGACCGACCAATTCTATCAGTTTATTCAACAACTCCTGGCTGGCCGCAGTGGTATCGTTGGGAAAGTCCAGCAGGTGCTGATGCCCGCGCTCAAACACGAGGAAGCAAAAGCGATCCTGCCCCGGGAAAGAATTGAGCAGTCCATGAATGCGCCGCATGCGCCGTACATCGCGTTCTTTTTCTCCGCTGGCTTTGATAATTACCGTGATCAACTGCCGCCCCAGCTCCTGTAAGCTGCCAGAGGCAGCCGGTGTTGGCGCAACAATTGCCGGGGGGCGCTGTTCGGCGATGATGGTTTTTGGAGCGACCAGAGTGACGACTGCATCCTGGCCTGCCGC
>CALCNO010000178.1 GCA_937897615.1 uncultured Anaerolineaceae bacterium | reverse complement strand
GTGAGTTATGGAGACCACCTGCGCAGCGCAACCGAAAACTACTTCGAGATTCTCCTGTCGAGGTAAGCAAAATGATCGGGTAGAGTTGCTGCCAATAGAAAAACCCGGGGCATCCTTCTGGATGCCCCGGTTCATTTTATCGGGCTTTAACTGGCGGAAATGTAGTAGGAGTTAACGCCGGGGCCTCTGTCTTCCACTGGCAGCACATCCACCAGGTCATACTGGCTGCTGCCCAGGCCCAGCTTCTCGCCAAAGCGCACAATGTTATAGGGGTCCTTGTAAATGCCGTGAAGCTGCGCAAAGGGGTGCCCGCCGTTATTCTGCGGTTCCATCGAGGTTGGCAGATTCTCAACAAACAACTTGAAGTTAGCCGTTGCATCCAGCACTGCGGTATCCAGCGCCACAATATCATCCGAGCCAAAGATACCGGCATCGTGCATGATGGGCATACTGGTAAAGCCAAAGCAGTCGCACACGGGGGTCATGTGCGTGGCTAGTGCCAGGTGAGTGGATTTTCCTTTTTCAAAGGTTGATAGCGTAATGGCGGTAGAAATAGCACACGCTTCCTGGAAGCTACTGGCATTTACCGGGTCGATCTTGAGGCTGCCCGCAGGCGCCACTTTGAGGCAGCGCATGCACTGGTTGCAAGGTTCAAAGTGAACATGCAATTCCTCGCGGTCATGCCGGTCAAAGACAATAGCGCCAAACGGGCATGAATCCACGATCTTCTGCATCACAGATTTATCCGGACAGTTTTCCTTGAACCAGTATTTGTCATAGTGGAAGGTGTCATGGATCTGTCCGCGCGTCTCGCCGACCATGCAACCCAGGGCAATATTCTTGAAGGCGCCGCCAAAGCCGCAGGCAGGGTGGCCTTTGACGTGGGCAAAATTCACCAGAAACGAGGCGTCCTCAACCATGCCGGCGACCTTCCAGGTTTTGATGTTCTTGTACTCCCACGCATGCTCTTTGAAATACTCGTCGCGCGGGCCGGCCACCGGGTATACCGGGCAGCCCAACACCTCGGTGGTGTAGCCGCGTGCTTCGCAGCCTGCCACATCCCAATCCACATCGGCCACAAAGGGCTTGCCGCCGCCATCCTTGATGGCCTGCACCACCTTGCGCACAAATACCGGGTGGATCACCGAATAGCCAATGTTGTTACCCACATGCAGTTTGAGGCAAACGGTCTCACCTTTCACACGGTCACGCAGGTGCAGCCGTTCCAGGATGAGGTCAAGTTTTGCCGGCAGCGTTTCTTTTGCATCCAGCCGGGATTGGCGCGGAGAGCCGTAATACACAGTTGAAGTCATGGGCCACCTTCACAATAAAAATGGGATAATGATAGAGGATTATATCAAGATTGCTGTAAGGAGTTAACCATAAAAGCGATACACACCCGGTGCCTGACGCTCATCCCGCTCACGTTGGCAGATTTGCAAACCGGATTAGCCTCGCTTAACCAGCTTTCGGGCAGCGTGGGGGTACCTGTGGTAGCCTCTCTTTTCGAAGGGGTTGTGCAGCGCGCGGTGCGCATGAAAGTTGAAAAGATGCGCCAGGCAGCCGCCAAACTGCATCCCTGGTTTACTTACTGGTTGATCGTGATCGATGCTGAAAATATCGGCGCGGGAATGGTGGGCTTCAAAGGCAATCCGGGGGCAGATGGCAAGGCCGAGATCGGTTATGGTATCGATCCCATTTTTCAGGGCCGCGGCTATATGACCGAAGCCGTCCGGGCCATGATCGCGTGGGCCTTTTCGCATCCGGATTGCCACGCTGTTACCGCCACAAACGTGCTGGCAGGTAACCTGGCCTCGCAAAAGGTATTGCTGCGCAACGGCTTCAGTGAAACCGGCCACAGTGAAGAGGGGATCCATTTTGAACTAACGCGTGAAAACTGGCAAAATCAACCTATTGACAACATGCTTTGAAATCCATAAAATAGGCATGCATTTGAGCAATTCAAGAAGCTAAAAGAAAGGTCATTCAATGCCGCTGCAGGAAATGGATACAGCCAAAGACGTTCCCCCCCTTATATGTCGGGACTCTGCTAGCGTATCCGCATTTACTCACAATCAAAGTCTTCTCGTTTTCCAGGCGAGTTCCATCTTGCCTGCAAATACGAACGAAAGAAAACAAAAGCCAGCCTGATCAGGATTTCCTGATCGCACAACGGTCGTCTGTTGCCGGCTGGCTTAATCTGCCAGCCGGAATTTTTTGTGCGAGGAGGAAATCATGCCGTTCATCAGCCAGATCATCAATAAACCAGTTGTGGATTCCAACGGGGAAACTCTTGGCAAGATCGAAGAGTTGTATGCCGTCCAAAAAGAAGGAATGGCCCACCCCATCATCACCGCCCTGTCTGTACGCCGCAAAGATAACGTTGAAACCTTCCCGATCTCCTCGGTGGCGGTGCTCTTTGGCCCGGCCATTCCTCTGGTGGAACCTGTTGGTCAGCTTACGCATTACGAGCTTACAGGCGACGAACTCCCGCTAATCCAAGACATTCTCGACAAGCAAATTCTGGACACCAACGGTATCCGCGTGGTGCGTGTGAACGACCTGGAGATCACCCGTGTCTCCGGTGAATATTATGTTTCCAATGTGGATATCAGCAGCCTGGGGTTGCTGCGCCGCGTTGGGCTGAATAAACTGTTTGACCTCACCGCCAGGCGCAATCCCTCCAAGAGTCGCCAGAATTTCATCTCCTGGGATTATGTGGAGCCGCTGCGCCATGATGAGTTCATGCACCTCAAAGTTCCAGCGGAAAAACTGAAAGAGCTGCACCCGGCGGATATCGCCGAGTTGATCAGCGACATGAACCATACAGAGAGCGGCCAACTGCTGAACTCGCTGGATATTGAACATCTGGCAGATGCTCTGGAGGAAGTGGAGCCGGAATTTCAGGCCTCGCTGGTGAAGAACATGCCGGACGAAAAGATCGCCGACGTGCTGGAAGAGATGTCCCCTGATGAAGCGGCTGACCTGCTGGCTGAACTGCCACAGGAACGCAGCGAGGACCTGCTGGGATTGATGGAAAGGGAAGAACGCGATGAGGTTAAGCTGCTGCTCTCTTATCCAGAAGATGCCGCCGGCGGTTTGATGACCACCGACCTGGTCACCGTCTCTCCCAACATGACCGCCAATCAGGCGATTGAAGCCATTCGCGGCCAGGAAGAGGAAGTGGATTCGGTGATTTACGTGTACGTGGTGGATGAACACAATCATCTCCTGGGCACCTTCTCCCTCAGCGAATTGATCTTTGCCCAGCCGCGCACTCGCGTCAGCGAGTTCATGCACAAGAAGTTTGTTTCGGTCAACGTCAAAGATAAGCAGGATGACCTGGCACTGGTGGTCTCAAAATACAACCTGCAGGCAGTGCCGGTTGTAGATGACGAGAACCGCCTGCTGGGCATTGTCACTGCGGATGATGCGTTGGACAAGATCATCCCCACCTCGTGGAAGAAACGCCTGCCGCGCTACTACTAGGCTAAGAAGAGGACTGATTCGCTATGGGCCGCACAACCAACCCTATCCTCCGGCGCGCCGCCGCCAACCCGGCCGTCCACAGGCTGCTGCTGTTTTTCTCAGTCTTTGGGCCCGCCACTATCACTGCCATGGCAGATAACGATGCCGGCGGCGTGGCCACCTATTCCGTGGCCGGCGCCACCCTGGGCTACCCCATCCTGTTCCTGCTGCTCATCATCACCCCGCTGCTGGGTCTCACCCAGGAAATGGGCATGCGCCTGACGCTGGTAACGCGCCGCGGCCTGGCAGACCTGATCCGCGAGCGGTTTGGGGTGAAGGTCTCTGTGTTCATTTTCTTCGCGCTGGTGATCGCCAACCTGGGCACCATCACCGTGGATTTTGCCGCTGTCAAAACCACCGGCTCCATGTTGAACATCCCGGTCCTCCCGCTGATGCTGGTGATTGTGGCAATAGCAATGCTGGTGGTCACCAAAGGCAATTACAAGCTCACACAGGGGCTGATGCTCATTTCCAGCCTTTTCTACCTGGCCTATATCATTTCTGCTGCCAAAGCTCATCCAGACTGGGGAATGGCGCTTTCCAACCTGGTCTATCCGCACGGCGTGGACTTTACCCCTGAGTATATGCGCCAGTATGTCCTCATTGGCATGGGTGTGCTTGGCACCACCATCACCCCGTGGGGACAGTTCTTCATCAGCAGCTTTGCCTTTGACAAGAATATTGAAGCCGGCAAGATCGGCTTCTCGCAACTGGAAACCTATGTCGGCGCTTTCCTCACCGACTTCTTCTCTTTCTTTATGATCGTGGCCACTGCCGCTACCCTGTTTATCAACAAGATTCCGCTCACCTCCGGCGAAGCAGCCGCAAAAGCCATTGAGCCGTTTGCCGGCAAGTTGGCGGGCAGCCTTTTTGCGGTGGGTATCCTCAACGCCGGCTTCATGGGCCTGATCGTGGTGGCGCTTTCTACCGCCTATGCCTTCTCCGAGTTCTTCGGCCTCTCCGGCAGCCTGGACTCGAACTTTAAGCAGAGTAAATCCTTCTACTGGATCTTCTCCGGGCAGATTGTGGTGGCTGCCGGGCTGGCGCTGATTCCCGGTGTGTCGCTGTTCAAACTGGCCATTGTCACCCAAACCATTAACGCGGTAGCGTTGCCGCTGGTCTTTTATTACCTCATCCGCCTCACCAACAACCGTGAACTGATGGGGGAACACGTTAACAAGCCCGCACAGAAATGGATCGCCATCATCGGCTCGGTGATGATCATCATCGCTTCGGTCATCGCGCTATCGGCCACCTTCTTCAAGTGGTAGCCGCAGACAGCAATTGTTAAAAAACTCTTAAGTAATATTTCGTTAGTTTTAATGTGCCTGAATTATATTTACACCACTAAGCTGATAGGTTTTCCTCCTTTTTTGGATTTTGTTTGGTTCTGAGCAATCAGATCAAAACGAGCGGATTGGTCCCCGCTCGTTTTGATTTAACCGGATAATGCCAAAAC
>CALCNO010000177.1 GCA_937897615.1 uncultured Anaerolineaceae bacterium | reverse complement strand
GGGCCGCGCAGAGGGTTCAAGCCCGCCATGCCAATGAGGCCAATATGATCGTTTAGTACCATTACATCACCGGGAACGTAGTCCGGGTTGATTGCCCCGGCGGCATTGGTAAGGATGATCGTGCCAATTCCCAGGCGCTGCATCACCCGGATTGGCAGGGTTACCTCATCCATGCGGTAGCCCTCATAATAGTGGGTGCGGCCTTGCATCACCAGTGTATCAACCCCAAACAATTTTCCGATCACCAGACGTCCCCGGTGCCCGTGAATGGTCGAAAGCGGCCAATTAGGGATGTCCTTGTATTCCAAAATAACCGGCTGCTCCACCTGGTCGGCCAAACCGCCTAGGCCGGAACCCAATACCAGGCCAACCTTTGGCAAGCGGGCCAGGTGTTTTCTGACAAAATTCGCCGTTCGATCAATTTCTCGCAGTGAAATAAACTTTTCCATAGGAACTTCCTTTTAACTTAACAGAAAAATTATATCAGACCTGTTTTCGATGGGTTTAGCTGTGGCGAAGCGCTTCTTTAAATTCTGCGATCACTGTCGCCACATCTTCATCCGTGATCCAGTAATGCGTTACCAAACGTAATGAGCGCGGCCCCACCACCCCTACTTTAATCCCTCTGGTAGCAAGACTTGCTGCCAACTCTGCAGGCGACAGGTGCACTGTGGATGCCAGAAACGGAAAGACCATATTGGTTTGCGGGCGGCCAATCTCAAACGTAATGCCAGGAATGGCAGCCAGCCCCTCAGCCAAAGCGGATGCGCGCTGATAATCCTCTCCCAGGCGCCGGCTCATCTTCTGCACGGCAATAAGCCCAGCGGCCGCCAGCACACCGGCCTGGCGCATTCCACCGCCAAGCATCTTGCGCAAGCGTTTAGCCTTGCCGATGAACTCCTTGCTGCCGCACAACACCGACCCCACCGGGGCACACAGCCCCTTGCTCAAACAAAATGTGATACTATCGGCCGGCTGCGCCAGTTCGCCGGCAGAAAGGTTCAATGCCGCAGCCGCATTGAAGATTCTGGCGCCATCAATATGAAAAGCAAGCCCTTTCTCCCGGGCAAATTTCCCTACCGTCTGCGTGTACTCGCTGGAAAGCACCGTGCCACCACAGCGGTTGTGGGTGTTCTCCAGGATCACCAATCTGGTGGGCGGTTGGTGAATATCATCCGGGCGAATGGCGTTTTGCAGGTCAGTAATGGCAAGGGTGCCATCCGGCTGGTTCTTGAGGATGTGCGGAAAAACACCCCCCAGCGCAGAAATCCCGCCCGCTTCAAAAAGAAATGTGTGCCCCAAATCCCCCATAATCACCTCGTCCCCGCGCTGGCAATGCACCAAAGTTGCAATGAGGTTGCCCATAGTTCCAGATGGAACAAACAACCCGGCTTCTTTGCCAACCGCCTGTGCCGCAACTTTCTGTAACTCGTTCACTGTGGGGTCTTCACCGTAAACATCATCACCTACTCTGGCCGCAGCCATTGCGGCGCGCATTTCCTCGGTGGGCTGGGTAACGGTATCAGAGCGCAGGTCAATTGTCCTCATTTTTTCCTCAGGCTTTCCAAAAGCTGTTCCAGTTCGATTGGGAGGGGTGCTTCAAAAGTTCGCGGGGTGCTTTCGCCCGGCAAAGTGATGGCAAGGCGCGCCGCATGCAGAAAGTGGCGTTGAATCTCAAGGCTGGGATGCACTCTGCCGTAAACGGTATCCCCAACAATGGGGCATTTGAGAAATGCCATGTGCAGCCTGATCTGGTGCGTCCGCCCGGTGATCGGGTGAACCTCCACCAGTGTGTGCTGCGGGAAGGTTTCCAGCGTGCGGTATTCACTTTCAGCATGCCTGCCCTTGGCAAGGGAGACCACAGCCATTTTCTTGCGGTGTGCCGGGTCGCGCGCAATGGCGGCCTCTACCCGGCCAGTGGGAGTGGGCGGTGCGCCATCTACCAGAGCAATGTATACCTTGCGTACCTGCCGGGATTTAAACTGCTCCTGCAGTGCAGTCAGCGCCCTGTCATTTTTCGCTAACACAATAATCCCTGAAGTGTCCTTATCCAGGCGGTGCACCACACCGGGGCGCAACTCGCCGCCAATGCCCTCCAGGTCCTCAAATTCCGCCAGGGCAGCATTCACCAGTGTACCGCTGGCATGCCCGGCTGCCGGGTGCACAACCATCCCCGCAGGCTTGTTCACTACTGCCACATCTTCATTTTCGAAAATAACTTCCAGAGGAATATCTTCTGCAATAATGCCCGTTGGCGCAACCTCCGGCAGGTTCACGGAGAGCTCATCCCCTGTATTCACCGGCCAGCCGCTCTTGGTAACCACCTGAGCATTGGCCTGTACCTGCCCCTCTTTAATTAGAGACTGGATACGCGAACGAGAAAGGTCAGGGAGCAAGCCAACCAGGCACTTGTCCAGTCGGCCCTCCTGCCCAGCAGGAACGACAGACTTTAAGGTTTTTTCAGTCAACCTTGCTGCCTTGTTCTTTGGGAGAATCCTCAGTGGAAGCTGCCGCCAGTTTCTTTGCGCGATTATCCTGTACCCACATTCCAATCAGCAACACAGCCACGCCAACGGTGATAGAGGCATCGGCAATATTCCAAACAGCAAAAGTCCCCACAGAGATAAAATCGGTTACATGTCCAAACAAGATGCGATCAATGAGATTACCCAGCGCTCCGGCAAGCTGCATCGAAAGCGCCACACGGATGACCCAATCCTTTCTGGATACTGATGGAAAATAATAAATGATCACCACAGCTACGATAACCGCGAGGATCATGAATACGGTATTGGCACCTTTGAATAATCCAAAGGCTGCCCCCGTGTTGTTGATATGGATGATCCTGGCGTATTGTTGCAGCCATTGCCAGGGCATCCAGATCTGGCCATACTCAAGATTGGTGCGTATCAAATGCTTGGTATATTGATCCAAAGCAATCAGCAGTGACGAAATGAGCAGCATCAAGCCGTATGTTTTGATAAACTTTTTCAATATTCCTCCGGATTTCCTTCATTTTACCTTAAAGCAACCAGCCCAAGCATAAAGCAGGCTCCTTACGGAGCCTGCCGATCTTACTGCCTTTCAAGTGCGATGGTCACCTTTTCGCCATCGAACTCGTCCTCTACTTGCACCCAGGAATGTACATTGGCGGTCTCTGTAAGCTCAATCGCGAGAGTTTCACTCTTGATGTAATCTGCAAATGCCCTCACGGCCTGCGCCAGCGCAGGAGATGCCTGATACACCACCTTGATCCTATCGGCGATTTCCAAATCAGCGGTCTTGCGCAGATCCTGCAGGCGGCGGACAAACTCGCGTGCCAATCCCTCTTCGATAAGTTCCTGAGTGAGTTCCGTTACCAGCGCGGCTACATAAGCACCCTCCGAGGCCACTGCAAAACCTTCCCTGGCCTGGATGCGTACTTCCACTTCTTCCGGCAGCAGGCTCAGTGATTCACCATCCACCGGCACCTCGATGGGGTCACCGGTGAGCAGTGCAGCCGCAGACTTCTCTGCATTCAGTGCCAGTACCTGTTTACGGATCTCCGGGAATTTGCTACCATACTTTTGCCCCAATTGCTTGGGCAGAGGATTGAGTGAATAGCTTACTGCCTCGGCCGCTGAATTCAAGGATCGAACGCTTTTTACATTCAATTCATCTTCCAG
>CALCNO010000176.1 GCA_937897615.1 uncultured Anaerolineaceae bacterium | reverse complement strand
GGTCATCCAGTGCGTTGTGGTAGAACAGACGCACCAGATCAGCCCGCCCAAAGCGCTCCTGCGGATAGATACGCTTGAAGGCCATGCCCTCGCGCCAGTAACGATTGCGGATGCCCTTGGGGTTCTCATTATGCACATGGATGATCTCGGCGGCAGCTACGTAAGAAATGGCGTATCCCCTGGATTGCGCCCACTTGCCCCATTCCAGGTCTTCCAAGCCAGTCAGCGTCTCATCGTAAGGGTGCTCCTGCCACAGGCTGCGCCGGATAGCGGCATTGGCATTGTTGCAAAAGGGATGCTCCTGCCGTGGAGCAGAGACATCCGGGTACCAATGGATAAAGATGCGCTGCTCTGAAAAGTGCGATTGCCGCGTACCGCGTTGCTTTCCGTAGGTGAGAGCCACCTTTTCATCAGAGAACGGTGCCAGCAGTTGTTCCAGCCAATCGGGGTAGACCGGGTAAACGTGCGCACTGGCCATCACCACCAGGTCTGCTTTTGCCGCAGCAATGCCCCGGTTGAGTGAGCGGCCAAAGGTGAACTCCTGCGGCGGGATGTGTACCACCTCCACTGGGAATTCTTCTGCGGCGGCCACGGTGCCATCGGTAGAGCCGGAATCCACCAGGATCACCTGCACATTGCGCACGGTCTGCTCGCCAATGCCGGTGAGCAGGCGGCGAATGTGTGCCTCCTCATTATAGGCGCGGATGACAATAGAGCAAACAGGTCTGGCGCTCATGGCTTCAATTCAAAGGGAGCGCCGTGCAGCAGCGCATCCCGCAATATCTGCATGGTCTGAGAACGCTCTGCCGCCAGTGCTTCAGGAGTAATCTTTTTAAGGGTCACATAGCCTTTCCAAAAACGGTCTGGCTCCAAAAAATCCGCGAACGGCAGCGAGGACATGAACAATTGTTTATAGAGAAACCGCCGGGCATTGTGGGTGAACTCGGCGGGCACGGATTCAGAGCTGCCCTCCAGCAGGGAGTTCAACCTGTCTGTGTACTCCGCCTGCGTGGCCGGACGGATGGTAGTGGGAATCTGCGTGTAACGCGCCCGCGCAGCAGCGAGCACGTTCTTTCCCAGTAGCACGGCTTCCAGGCCAATGGTGGAGTTGTATACCATCACAAAATGCGACAGGCGGATCAATTCATAGGAACTCACCATCTCGTCTGTGTCAATAAAAACCACATTGGCAAGCTGGTCGAGCGCATTTTGTTTTACCCAGTCTGCCACGCTCTCACGGCTCTCTTTGCCTTTGCGGCCTTCATCGGGGTGCGCCCGTAGAACGAACAGCATAGCCGGGTGCGTTTTGGCTGCCTGTTTTACCACCTGCAGCCAGGCGAACATATCCGGAAAAATGGTGTTGGCATGTACCTGGCTGGTATCAAAAATGACATTGGTAAAGACCGGGACTATTTTTTGGTAGCGGGAAATCTTTTCCTTTAGTACACCACCCAACTCTTCAATCTGCCCCCAGAAGCGAATGCCCGCCATCGTAAAGTCACCCTTAAAACGGCGGCTCAGGTACTCATCTAAACGGGCGTTCATTGCCGGGGTGAGTTCAAAATCGGCGGGGATCTCCAACGGGTAGGCGGTAGCCTCGCCATCGGTGAAGAATGCAGTAAGCGGCTGGATACCCACCTCGTGTGTGATCACCCGCACACCCCGGTCAAGGGCAGCCTGGCGTGCCGCCGCCTCCGGGTAGAACATGCCGTTGAAAACGATCATTGCCTGAGGATGGAGTTGTTCGATCAACGCCGAGAACTGCCTGTACACATTCCAGGCAGAGTGAATGAACATGCGCAGAAACCCCCGCGTGGATTCATCATCGGGTAAATTATGCCGACGCAGTACCCAGCGCAGCGAATTGACCGCCCAAAACCCAAGCGGTAAATGATCTTTCTGGTATTGGATCAATTGCGGTACTGTCAGGTGCTGAAGTTCTTCTTTCAACTCCGGATACTCGTGCTGTTCCAGCCAGGTGAATGGCGCGCCACTGAACACCTGCCGGCTCTGCCGGATACACAATTCGCACGGGGGAGCCTGGTATACATCATCGCGGTTGCTTCCCAAAATGCAGCGTTCCAGGCCGGCGTGGCATACCACGTAATGCACTGCTAGCCCGTTAGCGCGCAGGCCAAGACCGGCCAGCAGCGAGTAGGCAGCATTTTGGCTCATGCTTTGCAGGCGCGTAGAGGCATTAAAAAGAATCACCGGCCCTTTTGCGGTCTCCGGCAATGGCAGTTGTTGCACTTTTCGGATTAAATGGTTCCAGCGCCGGTTACTGGAAAAGTGCGCCCAGCGCTGGTGAACAGCAGTTGTGATTTTTCTCGGAGAAAGTCCCTTCAACTCTTAAACCCTGCGTAACTTCTTCAACGACGGCAGCTCGCTTTCGTACACTTTCTTGATGCCATCGCCTACTGACTGCTCGGTAACGCGGATGTATTTGACCAGTTTCTCAAAGCCGCCCGGTTCCACCGAGGCCGCCTGGTCAGAACCCCACATGGCGCGGTCTAACGTGATATGGCGTTCCACCATGCACGCGCCCAGCCCCACCGCCACCGCAGAGGTTACCAGGCCAACCTCATGCCCGGAATAGCCAATGGGACATGTGAATGTGCTGCGCAGGGTTTGGATCATGCGCAGGTTCAACTCATGCGGGTCGCACGGGTAGGTGCTGGTAGCATGGGTGAGCACCAGATTCTCCTGCCCGATGAGTTCGACTGAAGCCTTGATCTGGTCCATGGTAGACATACCGGTCGAGAGGATCAGCGGGCGCCCGGTGGAGCGCAAGTGCTTGAGCAATTTATGGTCAGTAAGTGAGGCTGAAGGGATCTTGTAGCAGATGGGAGCATACTGCTCCATAAAATTTACCGCCTCTTCGTCCCACACGGAGACAAACCAATCAATGCCGATTTCCTTGCAAAAACGGTTGATCTCGTCATACTCCGCTTTGCCGAATTCAGTCTTTTGGCGGTATTCCATATAGGTGATGTAACCCCAGGGGGTCTCGCGCATCTGGCCGCGTTGCTCAGGCGGGACGCACAGTTCCGGTGTGCGCTTTTGGAACTTGACGGCATCCACACCAGCATGTTTGGCAGCCCGGATCAATTGCTTGGCAATCTCAATATCACCGTTGTGGTTGATTCCGGCCTCGGCAATAACATAAACGGGGTGCCCGTCACCAACAGGGCGTTTTCCGATCATCATTTCACGTTTCATCGAATTATCTCCTCGTAGGTAACACAGGTTAGGCAGCCAGAAAACTGCCGATCAGGTTCATATCGCATTGCTCGGTACACTTAATGCCCGGGCGCAGGTCAAAGTGGTCTTTGCGGAATTGGCGATACTTCTCGCCATTCCAAATATCCACCAAAGACTCTGTGGCAGTATCGCCAAGGACAATCTCGTTATTGAAATCTTCTACGCACTCCACTGCCTCGCCATTGGACTTGATGGTCATGGAAGACCAGGGGAACTGGCAGAATTCC
Organism: uncultured Anaerolineaceae bacterium; assembly: GCA_937897615.1. Taxonomy (GTDB): domain Bacteria; phylum Chloroflexota; class Anaerolineae; order Anaerolineales; family Anaerolineaceae; genus UBA6107. Next base: position 25,732 of record CALCNO010000176.1, on the reverse strand, counting down.
AACCAGTGAATGGATTGGGTGGTCTGCTTGTTGTCTTCATACCACATCTGATCCTGGCTCTTAAGGTACACATACACATCCATGCCCTTAAAAGCTTCCTTGAGCTTGGCAAATTCATCCTGCTGCCAGGGCTTATTGAGATTGATCATGGTGATAACGATGGTGGTCTTGTAATTATGCTGTGCCTTCAGGTCCAGCAGTTTGAGGATATTCTTGTAGGATTCTGTGAAGTTGGAGGCCTGCCCGCGTACCTCTTTGTGGCGCAGGTCATCCACGCTTTCAATGGAGTACTTCACATAGCCCAGGCCGTTTTCAAAGGTCTCGATGGTGCGCTCCATGTTGATGTTGGCCGGGTTGCAAGAGAAGTAACTTTCAAGGCCGCGTTCGGTCATCCATTTTACATACTGGGGCATGCTCTTATCGAGTAACGGGTCGCCATAGCCGTGCAGCACGATCACGCGCGGGATCACATACAGAAAATAATGGTTCTCGCTCATATCGGTCTTAGGAATGCCGTAATGCGAGACTACAAAATCTTCCCAGCGGGTGAGCTGTTCAGGGGTAAAAGGTTTGAGCTGGTCGATGACGCGCTTGAACATCTCCGGGCGCATTGTCTCCACCGGGCGGGTCATAATGGTGGTACGCGGGCACATCTCACAGCGCATGTTGCAGGCATTGGTGGTCTCAATGTTGTAGACTACCGGTTCACGCGAACGGTAGGATTCCAGTTTATCCACCAGGAACTCCCGCTCCATTTTTTCGCCGCCCATCAGGCGTTTTTTCAGATCATAAACTTTTTGGTAAAACTCGATATCGAACATGAATGGCTCCTTGGAATCCAGTATCCGTAACGCAACTGTTTATTGTAATCGAGAGATAAGAATATCACAAAGTTCCCGCACCGCCCCGCGCCCGCCCATGTTATTCAGCACCCAATCGGCCTTGCGTTGAACTTCCGGTTGGGCATCGGCCGGGGCAAAGGCAAACGCCGCCACCGGGAAGCATGGCAAGTCATTCGTATCGTTGCCGATGTATACCACCGTAGTCGGATCAATCTTGTTCTCTGCCATGTAATCTCTGAGCGCCTTGGCCTTATCGTCAATTCCTTGCAGCACGGGCAGGTTGATCTTTTTGCAGCGCGCCTCGACCACCGGGTTGCGCTCCTTGGAGATCACCAGCGAAGCCACCTTTTTCTTTTCCCGCAACAGTGCCAGACCCAGACTGTCGCTGCGGTTGGCCGCCACCGCCTCTGAGCCATCCTGGGTTACCCACACACGGTTATCAGTGAGCACGCCGTCAAAGTCCATCACCAGCAGTTTGACCTTTTGGGGCAGCGTGCGGCGCTGGTTGGCAGGGTCCACAAAGGTCAGCCCGCCATCGCGGATCATCGTTTCGGCATTACGCCAGTCTGCCGGGGTGTCCAGGTCTATGGTGTATTTCTGGTCAATCACCAGCGGCAGGATGATCCTTCCGCTCATGGACTGTTTGTCCAGAATGACGTGCGGGCGGATAGCATCAATGTGGCCGGTCTGCCAGTAAGCATCCGGCAGCACCTGGCGCGGCGCATTGTAAGGCTCGGTAATCCCCGGCACGCCCACCAACGGGATCATGCGCCCTTCCGGCTCGATCTTCCACATCTTGAACGGGTTTTGCGCTGCCATCACCACCCCGCGCACCGAATCGGCGGTGGGGTTTGCCAGGAGCAGCCCCACGGCATCGTCCACACAGTTCAGCGGCCGGATGGGAGAAGTGGGCCGAAGTTGCACCACCACATCCGGGCGATAGTCCTCATGCTCGTACAGCCACTCCAGGGCATGCTTGTAGACCGGCAAATCGGTGGTATTGTCGCGGGCAAATTCTTCCGGGCGCAAAAATGGCACTTCGGCGCCGTATGCGCGGGCTACCGCCGCAATTTCCTCATCATCCGTAGAAATAATGGTGCGCGTCACTAATTTTGAGCGCAGTCCCGCCAGGATGCTATACGAAATCAGCGGGTATCCACCAAAGTCCTTGATGTTCTTACGCGGGATACCCTTAGAGCCACCGCGCGCCGGGATTATTGCTAGAACTTCAGCCCTTTTTACCATGCAGTCCATCCTCCATCGACCACCAGATTTCCTCCAGTCATGTAAGAGGAAGCCTCTGAGGCCAAGAATAACAAAGCACCATTCATTTCGTCCTTGTTCGCCATGCGTCCCAAAATCGCGCGCGACGAGTAATTCCGCACAAATTGTGGGTCGTGCTGGTTCTCCACCCCGCCCGGCGTGAGCGCATTCACACGGATGCCGCTGCCGGCATAATAAGCTGCCAGATAACGCGTGAAGCCCAAAATACCGGCTTTAGTCACCGAGTAGAAAACCGGCTTGTACATGCGTTCCGTCCCCAGATTTTCGTAGATGCGCTGGTCTGGCCCCACCAACCCGTAGGTGGAGCAAATGTTGATGATCGAACCAGTTCCCTGCTTCACCATCTGGCGACAGGCTGCCTGGGTCATCAAAAAAGCTCCGGTAAGGTTGACCTTGAGGCCATCCTGCCACAATTGCAGCGGATACTCTTCAAAAGCATTGGTTTGCTTGACGGCATTTCCGGGATCGAATTTGGGATCGAGCGCCGCACTATTCACCAGCACATCCAAGCCGTCACTTTCCGCAACCATACGGGCAACCGCGCCATCAACCGAATCTGCGGAAGTTACATCCACCAGCATGGGGCGTACCTCACCGGGTAAACCCTGCAATCCGCGCAACGTACGCTCCACCAGTTCGGTTGAGATATCCGCAAGGTACACGGTGGAACCGGCCTCAGCAAGTGTTCTCACAAATTCCCTGCCCAACAACCCCCCGCCGCCGGTAACCAGCGAGGTCTTGCCCTTCAGGGAGAATTTTTCAAAAATTGATGACATGCTTATTCCTTGATCTCAGCGAGGTGAATCAGTTTTCCGCTCTGCGCAGACTGGTGAATTGCCAGAGTAAGCTCAAGCGCAGCAATACCATCGCGGATATCGCAGCGCGGCAACTCCTTGCCATCTGCAACTGCCAGAAAATGCTTCATCTCCTCAATAAAAAGTGAATTCCTTTCAAACCCGGGAGGGGGCAAAAGTTCTTCAAAATCGGGTGCACCGGCCCGGTAAACCCGAGCACTGGCAGTGCTGTTGTCAAAATAGATCGTGCCACTTTCGCCGATCACCTCAAAGGTATGCTTCGGCGGCTGCTGCACATAATCCAGATGCACGGTGCCGGTCACTCCGCTGGAAAACTGCAGGCCAATTTCTGCGGTGTCTTCCACATTCAGCCCCAGCCCAGCAGACGATGTGAACGCCCACACCGAATCCACATCGCCGAACATCCAGCGCAGGTAGTCCAACGGGTGGCTCAATGTGTTCACCACTCCGCCGCCCAGCTCCGGGCGGGCACTGTAGCTCTGGCGGTAATCCTCCCACGGGTGCCAGCCGGGCAGGTACTCGCCCCAGTGCGCTGCAAAGGAAACCGGTTTGCCAATAGCCTGTGCATGCAACAATTCCCGCACTTTTGCCAGCACCGTATGAAAACGAAACTGGAAACCTACCAGCATGCGTTGGCCGTGCTGGTCAAGCGCCTCAACCAGTTCCCCGACCCGCTTGAGATCGTGGGAGATGGGCTTTTCCATCAGGATGGCACAACCGGCGCGCGCTGCCGGGATGGCAACATCCAGATGCAACGCGCTTGGATTAGAGACGATCACGGCATCCGGTTTATGTGCTAACGCCCGGGAAAGTTCAGTTTCTTCGGGGATGCCTGCAATATCCGTTTCTGCCAACGTGGAATGGTGCGAACGCAGGAGGATAAAGTCGCTTTCGCCCAACGCACGCAGGTTATTCAAATGGCGTCGCCCAATTGATCCGAATCCACAAATAAGTGTTTTCATCTTTTCTGTATCATATCACGCCGGGTGCTCACAACAGCGAAAGCAGATATTCGGCTGTGCGGCGCCCAGAGCTGCCATCGGTAAAGGTAACTTCATCACGGATAAACTTGCGGCGGTTTTCGCCATCCAATTCGGGGTTGCGCAGGTAGGTATCCAAAAGCTGCTTGAGCGTCGCCTCGTCTGTAGCCACTCTGCCGGCACCAGCCTCGCGGAAACGCTTATGCGTAGGCCAATCGCCAATCTCGCTCAGCGCCAGCGAGAACTTACCTGGCCGGTTCCAGCCACCCGGCATATCCAGACACACGCTCACAATCGGCCGGTCATGGATAGCTGTCTCAACGCACATGGTGGAATACACCGTGGTGAACACATCGGAATGAGCCATCATTGAAGTTTTTTCCGGCATATCCTCACCGGAATAGTGCCCCAAATCCCCACCCAGCGCAACCGGCTCCACCACATGCACGTGCGGTAGTGCTTTGGCCAGTTCACGGATGCGCTCACGTTCCCCGGCATAGAGCGGCTCAGCCAAAAAGTGGTTAGGGTGCAAGCGGATGAGCAACTGGGAAGGTTCAGCCAGTGAGTCGGAGGCCACCAGTTTTGCTAGAGCTTCCACGTTGCGATAATTGGGCGCAAAGGAGATAAAACTGGAGGCATAACTGATCAACTTGCGTCTGGGGTCCAACTTGTGTAGCGCAAAATACTCGTCGCGCGGCATGAACCATTCCTTTCGGAAATAGCCGTCGTAAGAAGGAATCCCCCCCACATTCACTTTAGCAGGGTCCCAGTCCGATCCGTCCACCAACTCGGTTTTCTGAATCTCAGACCAGCAGGTAACAAAGTCCAGTGGAGCCGCCGGAATACCATAACTACTGGGGTTGTCCCAGCCCACAATCACAGCTCCTGTCTTCACGCCGCGGCGCACCGCCTCACGCAGCAGGTAGCGGTCATTGCGCCAGCCATAGGTGGAAGAAACTACCAGGTCGGGCTGATACTTCTCAAACAGGTCGGCATACAGGTTGGGGTCAAAACGGGTCTGCCACTTGACCAAAAATCGCCGCGCTGCTCGCGAATGACGCAAAATGGAGATCAGAGAACGCGTCACCGGGATCATCAGGCGCTGGCGCCCCTGCACCTCTGCCTCCACCTGTTTCATGTGGCTGTCCATCGCTTCAGTGTTGATGCGGTTAGAGGTTCCCACACGCCGAACATAGTTAGACCAAAACTGTGTACCAGAATGGTGATTTTCGGCATAATCAGCACAGGCTTTATACCGCAACCCAACCACGGTCAAACTGAGTTGCCCAAAACGTTCCTGAATTTCTTTGAGCAGATTATCATCGGTGAGCAACACCACGCGCACATTGTTCCCAAGTAACGTGGAAACCAGATCGCTCTGCAAAAAGTAAATAATCGCTAAACCATGGTCTGCACTGATAAAAACTGTTTTTTGCTTTTTTTCCATTATTCTTTCTTTCTCAGCATCACCAGATATCCGACTGGAGAGGGGTTGGTCTGGGATGAGACATCAGCAACATAGCCTTTACGAGCTACCTTACCAAAAAGATTAACCAATTTCTGGATCACAAAGACCAACATTTTTGCGATAAATTGTTGAGCTTTTGGTTGGGAATCAATGGAAAACTGCCAGGCATTACCAAGACTTTCATTCAAAATGTATTGGGGATCATAATAACCCTGCATGTTTTCCACCTGCAGCCCACATTCCAAAGCCATCTTTTCAATGAAATATGGCGTATAGCGCGAAAAATCAAAGGGCGCTTGATGGACTTTCAATAAGAATGGTACAGTGATGATCACGCGGCCCTCGGGCGCTACAATCCGCTGGATGGATTTCATTAACTCACGACTCTCATAAACGTGTTCCAGTACGTTCATCAAAATCACAGCATCAAAAATCCGACCTTTAAATGGACTCACAACTCCTAGATCGACCACCAGATCCACTTCAGGGTAAGGTACGATGTCGAGGGAAAAATAATGGCGACCCTCGAAGATATCTGCAAAATCACCATGGCCCGCGCCCACATCTAGTATCTTTGCGTCAGCAGGCAGTTTTTGCACCAGCGTGTTTAGAAATCTCCAGTTGGATTTACGCCATGCTGTACCCTTATCAGGGCCCCGTTCCACCTTCTCCCAGGGTTCGATGGCCTGGGGGATGTCGGTAAACAAAGGTATCCCGTCTTTCATTTTGATTGTGTTCCCACATTTGGTGCAAACCAATCCCTGTTTCTCTTTTTCCGCGAAAGCAGAGTGGCATTTTGGGCATTCCATCAAGTCAATCAGGTCAATTTTCAAGGCGTTAACCTTTCTTTGTTCTTCCAAATTTAAGAAGCCCGGAATTATACCCTGTGGTAATTTAACGATAATATAATCCAAAAATCCAATCATAGAGGCGCATCAGGGGCCACTTGATAAATTTTAGGTCACGAATGCGCCGAGTAATAGAAACCCCTTTTGTAACCTTTCCAGTGGGCTTGTAATCCATTGAGGGATCATTACTCATATTTTGCATATAAGGAGTGGCAGTCATTAACCGCAGATAGCCCGCTTCATTCATGCGGACGTCCAATTGACGCACCTGCCCCATGGCCTTGTCCATGTCAAACGGCAGGAATTCCTTGATGACTTTCTTATAAGCCAGGAATTGGTAATGTATGGCACCAATGTGCGCCTGCACCCCTCGATAGGTTGTTCGCAAATCCAAGTGAGCCTCATACAGCACGCGGGTTTCATTCTCATCGTGTCCAAGGCTCATAGTGAAAGAACGAAAGGTCTCCCAATCGAGAAAACGCCCACGCTCAAAGTTAACTTCGGGGTTGTTCTGTGCCCATTCAATTGTTTTGGTTGCATACTCTTCTTTTTGCGCAACCGGACGGGAGGTGACCATCCCCACGTTGGGATAGGTTTCTAGCACCTTGAGAGAATTGGAAAGCCAACCTGGGTAGAAGTAGCAATCATTATCCGAGTAAGCAATAATCTCTCCCGGTGCGCCGTCTAACATCAAATTCCAGGCGCCGCCCTTGCCAAGATTCTTCTCAGAAAGGATCAAGTACTGGATTTTCCCCTCACGTTGCATTTTCAGCAAGTAATCCGTGGCTTCTCTGCAAGAACCATTATCAAAAACCATCAAGTCGTAAGGTAAATCAGTGTTTGTCCAAACGCTGCCAAGGCAATTCTGTAGAACCTGCATCAGATTGGCATAATAGCCGCTCAACATTGGAATGTAGTTAAGGATAGCCACAGTGATACGCTGCGGTTTTGCCACGCTGTTGATCTTTTTTACGGGGTTTTGTCCCTGACGCATATCTCTACTCCTGTTTACGGGCAAATTTGGAATACAATCTTGCCCATAACTTGCGCGGATGAAACAGCAAGTAAACCACTTCTCCCAAAAAGATGGATTTTAGTTTAAGCAATGGGAATATCTCAATTTCCCTGAAAAGTTTGGCGCCCCTCAAATTAATCCGTTTAATCATGCCATCGCAATATGCGTAATCAGCATCCTGCAGAGTGAAGATGGCGCGCCTGCCGCCGGCCAACCGCACGTTTTCATCCGTTTCAGGTAAATGATAATGCGCCTGTCCCCCGGGCAGGTGGCCGTAATCATGGTTTTGGTGAATAATTTGAATCCCCAAGGTAGCATCAATAGTCTTCCAGCCCTGCAAACGGGCCTGGTAGATCATCCAGTTATCCCAGCCGGCCCGTCCAATGGCGAAATCAGGGATACTCTGAAAACAAGCACGTGGATAAATAAAGTAATCGCTACCCATTGGTTTATGAAGCTGGCCTCTTGCTGCACAGTCACTACGCAGACGTCCCTGCCAGCCCACGGAAAAGTCGAGGTCTTCCCGAACATCCAGATCCCAACGCTGTCCAACCAGCAGAAAGTGCTTCGCCAGCGCCATCACCCGTTCGGCTTGCTCCACAAAATCTGGCAGTAAAAGGATGTCGGCATTCACATAGGCCAGCAATGGAGAGTCATTCTGATCGCGCGCAACCTGAAAGAGCGAACTGATCAGTGGGGTGCCACCTGCATTCTTGCGGATGTTACGCAGGTGACGCACCCCAAGGGCAGCCGCGTTTTCCGCTAGGCCATCTTCCTCGCCCAGCAACAGGACTTCCACCTCCGACCCCAATTCCAGCCATGAACGAATGGCATTGCGCTGAATCAGTGCAATGTGCGGATTGGTGAACGGTTTGGGGGCAGTGAACAGGGTTAAAAGCGGCATGTCACTTCACTTCCCAGCACAGATCTTGCTCAGACAAGGTATTGAATTCTGCCACAAACAAGGGATCATTGGACATCTCTGTTGCCAGGCGATTCCAGGTATCGCAGGTGTAGTCGCGCATGCTTGGCGTCAATGCTTTGGCTTGTGCCGTCAGTTCAGCAGCTACATCCGCCTGCCCCTCACGGGCATAGGCTTCGATGAATGGAATTAGCTCAACTCCGTTCGATGGAGAGACTGTGCTCTTGTCAATGTTCTTACACTTCGCAGCAATGCTCATTTCTTCCCCTCCACATCAAACATGGTCTTATGTTGCACCGCGGCGTTGATCGCCGCAAGCGAGGCATCACTTTGGTAAACGGCCAGCACTTCCTGCCAGGTAAAATCGTTACGGGGACCCAATCGGTTTGCCAATTTGCGCAGCAATTCCAAATCCTGGGGGGTATCCAACGTCCAGCGCAAGTGCCCCAAATCCTCCTGCCACTGCAATTGAATTACGCGAAACCTGCCGGGAACTTCATACAAATATGGCAACACGTGTTCACGATCATGTTTTTCTGTCGCGTTTTTCCATGCTGTCTGCAGAGCGTCAAAAGTACAGGCTTCCACGTCCAAGCCGATGGGGAACGAACGTGTTAACGGCGGCGGCAGGCGGTTACAGGCAAAATCCGCACGCTCAGCAACCAGTGCATTGACCACATCATCGATCAAAACCGGATCAATGAACGGGCAATCACCTGTCAGGCGGGCTACGATCTCCGCATGGTGCTGCAGCGCGCATTGATAATAACGATCCAGCACATCTGGCAGGCTGCCCCGGAAAACAGACACGCCAATCTTGTCGCACAAGTTTACGATCGGGTCATCAGATGGATCAATGGTGGTAGCCACCACCGTTTCGTTCACTGTTGCAGCGCGCTGCACACGCTCTATCATACGCTCCAGCGCCGGCCGGCCGCCCAAGTCCAGCAGCACCTTACCCGGCAACCGCGTGGAGCTCATACGCGCCTGGATGATCGCCACCACGCGCTGATTCATTTGCGCCCCCTGTTAAGCTCAATAGCTTGTTCATACGCCTGCAAAAGTATTGGAAAGTTCTTCGTCCAATCAGCACGTTGCTCAGCCAACAGCCTGTTACGCGCTTTCATTTCCGTTGTCTGGATGGAATCTTTATCAAATCGCAGAAAATTACTGCTCAATTCCTCTGCATCACCGACCCCAAAACGCCAACCATTGACGCCCGGTTCAATCCATTCCCGGTTACCTGGGATGTCGCTCACGAGCGCTGGCAACCCACACGCCAACGCTTCCATCAAGGAAACGGACGCGCCATCACTATGGCTGGCACTCACGTACAGATCGGCACTGCGATACACTTCCGGTAATTCCTGCAGCCCAACCAAACCACCAAAATGTACCTTCTCCGCCACACCCGCGGCTTCAACTTTTCTGCGCAAGATACTCTCACGTGAGCCTGCGCCGTAAACCAGCAGACGCAGGTCAGAGCGCACCTGGCTTGCCTGGCAAAATGCACCCACAATTGTGTCCACATCGTACAAACTTTCAAAGCTGCGCATGGAAAGCAGCACCGTATCCTGCTGCCAGCCCAAACGCTTGCGCAGGCCAGTCACCCCTCCGGGCGCGAAATGCGCCAGATCCACCCCCCAGGGAAATTGAAAATATGGGTCTTTATACCCAAATGAACGAGCGCTTTCCAAAATACACTTGGAATCGCCCACCAGCACGTCTGTACGTGCCAGGGTTAGGGCAGTAATGCGGCGGGTATGCAAATTGCGTGTGGCTTCCAACAACAAATCAGACCCCCAGGACATGCTCACCAACGGATGCGCCCCAGCCGCCGCGACCAGAAAAGCCGGCCCCTGCAACGGCCCGGCATGAATTACATCCGGGGCAAGTTCTCGTATCACGGCCTTCAGGCGGGGTACCTGTAATTGCACCCGCAGCCAATTTTTTTTCACCGGCTTCCAATGCACCACATGCACCTGTTCAGGCCAACCAGTTGTAATCCCCTGCAGTGAGAGGACATGCACATCATGCGTGGTTCCGGCCAGTGCAGTTGCAAAGCGCAGGTCGTGAGGAGTTTGCCCGTTGGTTAGATACAGAACACGCATAAATTCCTTGAGGCTAATCCCCTAGATCCGTCCAGCGGATTTCTTTACCGTAAGGTAAGTCCTTAAGGGCACGGGCACCTACCACCTGACCAACCTCGCCGGGCTTGACCGCCCCCGGAGTGGCGGGACGAAGCACGTCCAGCATCTCACGGGTGATGGTTTCCCCAGCTTTAATATCGCGACCGGCACGCACACAGCGGCGCTGTACCACAGACGTATCCTTCTCGTTGGTAGTGATGCACTTATCGGCCGACCCCAATGCCTTCTCCAGTTCGCGGGTACGGTCCACCATCTCGCGCCAGGTAACAGGCGTCATGCTAAAGGGATGATCCGGCCCAACGCGCGCGGTGTCATCAGTGAAATGCTTTTCGATCACACGGGCGCCCAGTGCCACAGAACCAAGCACCGTCGTATGGCCATGTGTGTGATCGGAAAGACCCAACACGATCTGTGGGAACATGGTACGGTAGGTATCCAGTACGCGCAGGTTGATGTGTTCAAAGTTCACCGGGCTGGCAGTATAGTTAGTATTACATTGCAACAACACCACCTGTGGGTTGATCGCCAGCAAGGTATGCACCGCACGCTGCACATCGCCAATATCCGCCGCGCCGGACGAAACGATCACCGGCTTGCCTTTGCGGGCAATGTACTCCAACATTTCCAGCCAATCCACGTCGCCGGAGCCGATCTTGTGCGCCGGCACAAACGGGTCCAGATAATCCACTGCCTCAAAATCATACGGGGAGGAGAAATAATCAATGCCCACTTTATCGCATTCTTCTTTGAGAATAGGCGTCCAATCAAAGGGGATAGAAGCATCAGAATAGACCTGAAACACCGATTTTTTCCAGTTAGCCTGATGAGAAACCTGTCCCTTCATGGCAGTAAAACCGTAATCCGAGACAATCTTGGCGGCGCGGAAGTTCTGGAACTTGGCTGCATCTGCACCGGCTTCTTTTGCCAGGCGAATCAGCATCCTGGCGCGCTCCAGATCGCCATCATGGTTGGCTGAAATATCTGCAATGAAGTAAGTGGGGTGATCCCATCCGATCTTATGCTTGCCAATTGTTACGTCCATTGAATTCCTCCTTGCTGAATGACTAAGCCAGAGAACGAATCAACTGTGGAAATCCGTGGCGGTACTGATCGTGGAACTTGACCAGGCCTTGCGCAAAGCCAGGCAATGGATGGCCCAGCGCCTGGGCGAGTTTTTCCGTGGAGAGGGTCAGATTTGGGGAGCGCGCCGCTGCCAATCCCCCCTCTGTGACAGAGGCAGGTATGACCAACCCTTCATCGAAACCAAACTGGCGGGCAATCGCCACACCAAACGCATATTTCGACATGCTCTCCGGCCCCACCGTATGGTACAGGCCGCTGAGATCCTTAGTGACCGCTTCCACCAGCGTGGCAGCCAGGTCCAACACCATCATCGGGCAAAAATGGATGTCCGTAAAGCCTTTGACCTCTTTTCCGTCTGCCAAATTATTGACAAAGAACTCCGCCAGGCTGCGCGTGCCGCTAATGCTCCAGCCATAAAAGTTCACCCGTGTTACCAGCGCCGATGGGTTGGCGGCCAACACCGCCAACTCACCCTCGCGTTTGGTGCGCGCATATACACTCAGAGGAGCGGGCACATCACTTTCACTGTAATTTCCCTTTTGACCATCAAAAACAGCATCTGTTGAAATATGCACCATCTTGATCTGGTGTTTTTTGGCAACTGCTGCAATTTGCCCGGGTAGTTCGGCATTCACGCGCTGCGCCATCTGCGGGCGTTTTTCACAATCGTCCACATTGGCCATTGCAGCGCAATGCAGGATCACATCCGGCTTAATCTCTTCCACCAATGTTTCAATGATGCCATTCTCAATGAGATCGGCCTGGCGCGTGGCAAAATTGACCCACCCCAGCGGGTTACGATTATCTACCCCGGTGACCTGGTGCTGGCGCCCGTCCACTGCCAGAGCAAAGTTCAGCCCCAGCAAGCCGGAAGCGCCAGTGACCATAAAACGGCTCATTAGAGCCTCCCGGCCAGGTAGTCGGCTTCGATGGGAGCGATGATCTTTTTGATCTGCTCCACATTCAGCCATTCGGTATTGGTGTTTGAGGCATAGCGGAAACCATCAGAGAGCAGCTTTCCTCTGGATTCCCAATCGCGCCCAAACCACAGCGCTTCTGCCGGCTGCACCACGTACATATCCGGCATCTCCACCGTCTGACGTGCTTCATCTTCAGAGATCAGCACCTCGTGTAGTTTTTCGCCGGGGCGGATGCCAATGATCTCGATCTTTGCGTCCGGGGCTACTGCGCGTGCCAGATCGCTGACGGTACAGCTGGGAATCTTGGGCACAAATACCTCGCCACCAAACATGTTCTCGGCAGCGTTGATCACAAAGCGCACACCCTGTTCCAGGCTGATCCAGAAGCGCGTCATGCGGTCATCGGTGACGGTAACCTTGCCGCTCTCGCGTTGCTTGAGGAATACCGGCACCACCGAACCGCGGCTGCCCACCACATTGCCGTAGCGCACGCAGGCAAAGCGCACTTCACGCCCGCCGGCATAAGCATTGGATTGCACAAACAGTTTTTCAGCGGCCAGCTTGGTGGCGCCATACAGGTTCACCGGGTTAACTGCCTTGTCGGTGCTCAAGGCCACCACGCGGCTCACACCGGAATCAATGGCAGCATCGATCACATTGCTGCTGCCCAGAATATTGGTCTTGATGGCTTCCATCGGGTTGTACTCGCACGCTGGTACCTGTTTGAGCGCTGCCGCATGGATGACCACATCCACGCCGTCAAAAGCGCGTTTGCAGCGTTCCTTATCGCGAATATCTCCAATGAAGTAACGCAGGGAGGGATGGTCGTACCCGGATGCACGCATTTCGTGCTGCTTTAGCTCATCGCGGCTAAACACGATGATCTTGGCAGGATGGTACTCATCCAGCATCACACGGATGAATTTTTTCCCAAATGAACCGGTGCCACCGGTAACCAGAATTACTTTTTTTGACCAATCCATTTTTACTCTCCCATTTTCTTTAATGTGGGTTTCTGAATCACGATCATTGGATACTGACCGTTCTCTCCGTAATATTCCGGGTGGCGTTCTTCCTGTCGGTACAACCACTTAAGCCATAGGCGTCCACAATTCCACGGCTGGATGACCGAACGCAAAAAGCGCACGCTCGCGCTGCGCCACGGCAAAATTTTAAACTGCACTTTGCCTGCCAGTTTTTCTTTTAGCCACAGCGGGGTAATGTGCTGGGTAAAGGTGCCGGTTGGTTTTGCTTTCGCGGGGGTTGACGGTTGCACGGTCGCTTCCTGTTTCTTTAAGCGTTTCAAGATACCATTCGCGCGGTCCATCAAATTCACCAGCGGCTGCATTTTGGCCATAAAAGCCGGAGTCGTCCAGGCATTCACCACCACGCCGCTCTTGCCGGGCTTGAGCACACGCCCGAACCCTTCATAGGCTGCCGGCTGTTCCTCAGGCGGGATGTGATGCAAGGTGTGCATCGAAACCAGTCCATCGAAGCTGTCGGATTTAAACGGCAGATTGGCCACATCCGAAACCACAAACAGTCCTTTTTCGCCCAGGCGCTTGCGTGCCTCTTTGAGCGCCAAAATTGAGATGTCCAGGCAGACGCGATATTGATACTCTTCAGAATAGGTCAAATATTCCGGCCATTGCACCGGGCCGGAACCTGCATCCAACAGGTACTTACCTGTTGGCGCAAGTTGGCGTTTAACGCGCATGTGGCAGCGATGAATATACTCACGGGAGACCGGGCGCAAGTCCTCGTAACGCGCGTTCTGATAGAATCCGTCGCTTTCCAGCTTCCATCCGATCTCATTGTAGAAAGCGCTGACCTGCTGCTTGACTGCATCCTCGTTCATGGGATCGCTCATGAGGCTTTTCTGCCATTATCCGGCTTGGACCAATCCAGCGGTTCTCCCACCAGGTAGCGGAAGGAGTTACCATACTTGCGCTTGCCTTCCTTGCTGAAGACCTGCGAGATTTTGTGCTCCTCGTAATCCTGCCACAGTTTAATGTGCCACGGGAAAGGCAGTGGGAAAGTATAGAAAAAGTGATATGCGTATTTCCAGGCCTGGTTCACTTGTTCCTTGTTCAGGTGGTATTGTCGGGGTTTATTAAGCATGGCTCCTAGCAACTTGAAGTAATCCACCCAGGAAAACGGGTCGTAGGTGAAACCGCGCTCGCGATAATGCGTTTTGCCGGCCACCACCACCGGGATACCCTTAAGCGCCATCTCCAGCCCTACCGTCGTCGTGTACACCAGGCCGATATCGGTAATTTCAATCAGGTCGTAAGTGTTCACCTTTTCTTCCGGTTGGATCACATGGATATACTCCGGCAGTTCCGGCAGCGTTTGCTTTACCACATCCACCATCGAATACTCACGCGTGAGAATCTCACCCGGATGGATGCGAATCACCAGTTGTATGTCTGGCCGCCCGATGAAATACAGGATGGTGCGGCTTACCCATTCGGCCATTGTCTTGCTGAACACCTGGCGCCCCAGAGTGAGGCTATCCCCCAGCACGTTGGTGGCCAGCAGCACCACCGGGCGATTATCCAGTTTCAGGCTTTCGCGCACTGTCGCGGCCCCCTGCGAAGGCAGGCTCTGCCACTGGCGGGTAAAGTTCTCATTCGTCTTTGCCTGCTGGCGGCTTTCAAAAAGTGTCTGAATGCGTTTGAGCTGCTCCCGGGTAAGTTTTGCATCTTTCCGGGCATTCCACATCCCGGTAGTGTCCTGGCGCATGATCTCGGCATTTTGCCCAAGCCAGAAGGCCTCTTTTTGGTCGCTGAATTCATAGGTCATCACCGGAATTCTCAAGTACTTGGCAAGGCGATAAACAATGCCGAACTCCAAAATCGTCCCGTTAGGCACCACCACCACATCCGGCTTGTTGGTGCGCAGCCAATCCAGCACGGATTGAGCGGCCTCCAGGTTGCGCTTGTAGCGGAATTGATAGGTCGGCCATTCCGGGTCGACATCTTCGATCTGCAGGGTGTATTGCGTATCAAAGACAGTAACCTCGGTCACGGCATCCTGCACAGCTTTGGGGAGAATAGTGTAAGAAGCGCGGTTGGAAAGGAAAGACACCGTTTTAATCAGCGGCGACGCCGCCTGCAACACTTTTTGGGTATACAGGTTCTGCCGGCGCAGGTCAAACTTATTCTGGTCCTGGTGCCAATCGGCATACGGATAGTATCCCAGAGTCACATCGTTATTGTCTGCGGCCAGGCCAAGCGCCGTCACTGTTGCCTGCTCGATCCAGTAATGTATCGCCGCAAAGACAAAAACCTTTTTGCCTGCAAACTTGGCAGTCTTTCTGGCAGCTTTTGCCTCACTGACAAGTTCCGGCATCACCTCTTGCAGGCGACGCAGCGCAAAGCGTGTGTTCACGCCGTTTGGATTACGTCGTACCAGCCAATACAGCTCCGCTGTCAGGGGAATATTACCCAAAAACTTTTTTAATGTACTCTTTTTATCATCAGCCATTACTTTTCCTCGATTTGCCAATTCAGGCGCGGGCGGGTAACCCCCTGGCGGTTTTCCGGCCAGTGCATCCCCGGAGCGCCGGCAGGGTTCACCGTAAAGACCACAGCATTGGCATCATGAAAATAGCGTTTGACCCGAAACACGCTGGCGTTCATTCCGATCACAAAACGTCCTTCGTTGAGCATATCCGCCGGAAGGCACACACGGCTGATATACCGGCCGGTTTTGCGCATGGTCAGGCGGTTGTAGTCATCCGGGTCATCAGTATCAAAAGAAGTGAATACAAACTCGCCGCGCATTGACATCAAATAAATGCCCACGCGCAGGCCGGTGATCGGGGCATCTAACTCATATTCCACCTCGATGTACATCGGGTCAACCGAGCGGATGGTATCCGTCACCTGTTTGTGATTATTCAACACGCGGATGGCCACCGGGCGGAATGGCCGGGCATCCTCATCAATTTCCTCGGCTTTCCAGCGGCGTTCACCGCCCTTCTCGTAATCGTGTGAGAGGTAGTAATCCACGGCTTCCTGGCTGCCAGCGCGCATCAGCATTTTGCCATGTTCCAGGATGATGCACTCCTTTGTCAGACGTGTGACTGCCGACATGTTGTGTGAAACAAACAGCACCGTGCGGCCTTCGCCGGCCACGTCACTCATTTTACCCAGGCATTTCTTCTGGAATTCCGCGTCGCCCACAGCCAGAACTTCATCCACGATGAGGATTTCCGGCTCCAGGTGGGCCGAGACGGCAAAAGCCAGGCGCATGTACATGCCGCTGGAATAACGTTTAACCGGCGTATCGATAAATTGGCCAATCTCTGAGAAGGCCACGATCTCATCAAACTTTTTTTCGATCTCGGTTTTTTTCATCCCCAGGATGGCACCATTGAGAAAGACATTCTCTCGCCCGGTGAGTTCCGGATGAAAGCCCGTGCCTACTTCCAGCAATGAACCCACGCGCCCGCGGATTTCCGCCTGGCCTTCGGTGGGTTCCACCACACGCGAAAGTATCTTCAACAGGGTGGATTTGCCAGCGCCGTTCTTGCCAATAATCCCCAGCACCATCCCCTGCTCCACCTCAAAATTGATGTGGCGCAACGCCCAAAAGGACTCGCTACCGGTAGGATTGAAGAGGGTCTTGATCGGGCTGCGCACAACCTCCACGATCTTCTCGCGCAAGGTACGGTAACGATTGACCTCGGAAAAGATGCGGTACTGTTTGCCAATATCGGCGACGGTGACAGCGTAATTGCTCATAAAAATCCTAGATCATATCTGCAAAAATGCGTTCCATGCGGCGGAAGAAATACAGGCCACTGATAAAGACAACCAGTGAGATGCCGCCGGAGATTGCCAGGCTGCCAAAGGAGATCGTCTCCGGCTGCCCCAACAGCGCCCAACGGAATCCAGACACCACCCCCGCCATGGGGTTGATCGAATACAACCACTGCCACTTTTCCGGGATCAAAGTAGCGGAATAGACCACCGGCGAAATAAACTTCCAGATTTCGGATACAAAGGGCAGCATGTAATTCACATCACGGTACATCACCAACAGTGCTGAGAACCACAACCCCACCCCAATGGCTGTGATCATCGCCAGCAGAATGAAAACCGGCAGCCACAAGGTGTTGATGGTGGGAACGATCTGGTAATAGATCATCATGCCGATGAGAATTACGAAGGCGATCAAAAAATCCACCAGGTTGGCAAAGACCGAGGACAGCGGCACAATAATTCGCGGGAAGTAAATCTTGGATACCATGCTGCCGCTTTGCAACATCGAGCGCGCCGAAACATCCAGCGCCGCCGCAAAGAAACCCCATGGCAGCAATCCTGTATACGAGAAAATGGGATACGGAATGCCATCGGAAGGAATCTTGGCCAACTCGCCAAAGAAAATGGTAAAGACCACCATGTTCATAAAGGGCTTGAGGATGGCCCACAGAACCCCCAGCACCGACTGCTTGTAGCGCACCTTGAGGTCGCGCCAGGTGAGAAAATAGATCAACTCACGATAGTGCCACAGGTCCTTTAGGTTTAAAGGAACCCAGCCCTTCGCAGGTTTAATCGTTACCAGGTCAGATTGCCTGGTGGTTTCGAGCGCTTTGGCAGACATTACTTTCCTGCAATCATCTGTGCCTTGTACCATTCGATGGTGCGGCGCAGCCCTTCTTCAAAATTCACCCGGGCCACAAAGCCAAACTCACGTTCAGCCCGCTCCACGTTCAAGCGGCGACGCGGCTGGCCGTTTGGTTTGGAGGTGTTCCAGACCAGTTGACCCTCATAACCGGTCAGGCGTGCAATCAGCGTTACCAGGTCTTTAATACTGATCTCCATACCAGAGCCGAGGTTGACCGGTTCCGGTTTATCATACTTTTCCGTGGCCAGCAGGATGCCCTCTGCCGCATCTTCCACATAGAGGAACTCACGCGTGGGGGAACCATCCCCCCACACCTCAATGGATGGCAGATTGTTGGCTTTGGCTTCCAGGCACTTGCGGATCAACGCCGGAATCACGTGCGAAGACTGCGGGTTGAAGTTATCACGCGGGCCATACAGGTTCACCGGCATCAGAAATATGGAGTTAAAACCGTACTGCTGACGGTATGCCTGCGACTGCACCAGGAGCATCTTCTTGGCCAGCCCGTAAGGTGCATTGGTTTCCTCCGGGTAACCGTTCCACAGGTCATCCTCTTTGAATGGGATAGGCGTGAATTTGGGGTAGGCGCAAATGGTACCCAGTGCTACAAACTTCTGTACGCCGCGCTTCCACGCCTCGTGAATGAGCTGCACACCCATCATCAGATTTCCGTAGAAGAAATCCGCCGGGTGATCCATGTTGGCGCCGATACCGCCCACCATTGCCGCCAGATGGATCACAACATCCGGGTTGCTATCGGCATACATCTGGCGGATGGAATCGATCTGTACCAGATCGTATTTTTCAATCGTTGGGATAAAAATCTCTTTAGCCCCGCGTTCTTGCAGTTTTTTGGTCACAAAAGAACCCAGAAAACCTGCACCGCCGGTAACACACACACGCTTATCCTGCCAAAATGAACGTTCGCTCATGATCTGTGATGATCCTCCATCTCAAAAAATACTTTTAAGCCCACAATGCGCAGCACGGGCAAATCCGGCTCCGAGGCTACCTGCACGTTATGTTCCAGGCAGGTCAGGCGGCACACTTCGGCCACGTCGCCGTTTCCTTCGATGCGCACACAGTGAACGTTGGCAGCAGTCACTTCGCGCAGTGCCGCCGTCACCCGCTCACGCACCAAGCGATAAAGGTTGAACTGATTTTGGATGTAATCAAAAGTGAGACGCGCCCGCAGGGCAATGCCTTCGGGCGTGATGATGTACTTTAGCTTTTTGCGCTCAGCACGGCTGACTTTGATATATCCCTTTTCGATCAGGCGTTTGAGATGCCAGTTGATCGTACCAACAGCCACTTCAAGCTGCGAGGCCATGTCGGCCTGGGTGATATCGGGATCTTGTTCAATATGCTCAAGGATGACCAGATCGCGCTCAGTACTCGATTCGAGGCTCATGCGTCTCCAATATTCAACTGTTGAATTATAAGCCATGCCCTGGCGTCGGTCAAGGGTGGAATTCTCAAAGCGCATCAACTCTCTGGCCTGTTCCTTCGCAGGTTAACACGTATGGACAAGGCTATGCCTTGTCCATACGACGTGTCACATTTGGAGGTATTTCTGTCCGTTACAGGTTCTGATAACGAGAATCGTCCAAATCCTTCTTGAGCTTCTCTTCTTCGGACAACCCGGTGATCTGTTCCGGCTCACCGGCCAGCTCTGCCTGCTCCGCCGCACGCAATTCATTGATTGAAGCGCGCCGCACAACGCTCCATTTGCCGCAATGCGGGCAGGGGGTCAGTTTTCCCATCACCATGTTCATACTAAAGAGTTGGAACGGGAACGGACGGTGGCATTTGGGGCAAATCCCACCGCCATAAGGGTAATTGCGCGCTGCACCCGCAGCCACTTTTTTGCCCTTGCGGAAAGCAAGCAGGGGAACAAGGGCGGAAACCAAAATCGCGCCAAAGGCAATCGCCAGGATGGGAACTACCATTTTCATAGCAGCACCGGTTCCTTCGTCTTTCGAAACGAAGTTGGCGCTGATCGTTTGCGAATCCACTTCGCTGCCATCGGCGGTCACGCCAACGGCACGCAGCACATGCACACCGGCAGGGTAATTATCCGTCACAAACTGGAGGGCAAAGGGTGCTTCAACATCCTCGCCGATCATCGTTTCATCAATGTAAAACTTGACGCTCGCCAGATTTTCCGGGCCGGAAACTTTCATCGAGAAAGTTCCCTGGATATCCCCGTTAAAACCGCCATAGCCCCAGTCACGCGTAAGCTGCAACGTTAATCCGCTATTCTGGGCAGCAACCGCAGTTACCAGCAACAGACAAAGCAAACAGGCAATCAGGATGCTATATTTTTTCATGGCTCACTTCCATCTTGTTAAGATTGATTCGCGGTCAAATACCTGGGCCGCCAGGTACATCATCAAAACATCCAATGCCAATAACACCGCCGCCACAATGCTGATCACCTGGGTATTCAGCACAAACCCCCCGACAACCTGGCCAAAGAATCCGCCCAGCACAGGGATGATGATTACCATCGAAATTTGTTCCGCCACGCGCGGGTCGTTCACACGCGAGGAAACCATCATGGCAAAGGTTGTTGCCAGCAAAGCCAACAGCGGCCCTACGGCAAAAATGGCGATCAGCCAGCGTGGCTCAAAAAACGCGCCTAAGAGAGCTTTATTGGTCACCAGCAGAAAAGCCCCACCGCTGAAGATGGCGTAAGCACCGTAAGTGCTGATAACGGCAGGAATCACCGCGGCCAGGCACTTGCCCACCAGCAACTCCACCGTGGTGATGGGAGTAGCCAGCAAGGGTTCCAGGCTGCGGGTGGTCTTTTCGCCCACAATCGAATAGGCGGCAATTGTGCCGGGGATAGCCACGGGAATGAGCATGAACAGCAGCATGAACTGGCTCACCATATACACCTGCATACACTCCGAGCCGGTCAATCCTTCAGGGCAGATCTGGCTGGTCAGTTCCTCCGGCAAAGCACCGGCAGTCTGCCCGGCTGTTAATTCCGCTGAGGTGCTGCCGCGGGTGCTGTAAAGCATTGCCAGCGGTATAGCCACCATGATGAGCGGCAGAAAGGCTATGGTAAAAATGACCAGGCGGTTCTTAAAAACCTCCATCCATTCCTTGAGCATAATTACTTTAATCTTCTTCATGGCTGCCTCACGCGTTCTTAACCAGTTGCAGATAAACTTCTTCCAGCGAATAGCGCAATTCACCCACAAATTGAACATCCGCGCCGGCGTTGACCAGTTCGCGGATCACCTGCGGGTTGTTCGCCGCCGGATCCTCCAGCTGGACCACAAGTTTGTTTTCGATGAGCCGTACGTCATTCACAAATGGCAGTTTTTTTACGCCAGCCGCCAACGCCTCGTTGGCAGCACGTAAATGCACAATCACCTTTTGGCCAAAAACGGAACGGCGCAGCGCCGTTGGTGTATCGGTTACCAGCAAGCGCGTCTTAAAGACCCCTACCCGATCGCACAGGCGCTCCGCTTCATCCAGGTTATGAGTACACAAGAAGATGGTGCGTCCTTCGCGTTTTAGCTCCTGCACAAACTCGCGCACCAGATGCGAGGCTTCAGGGTCCAGCCCGGCGGTTGGTTCATCTAAAAAAATCAGCTTGGGCTCATGCAGCAGCGCCCTGGCAATGGCCAATTTTTGTTTCATGCCTTTCGAGAAAGTGCCTGCGGCGTCATCGCGGCGGTTCCACAGCCCCAGCATCTTGAGGTACTTTTCCACCTGCCCAGCTACATCCTTTACCTCGTAAAGTTCGGCAAAGATGCGCAGGTTGGTTTCGGCTGAGAGGTTGTCATACATCCCCGGCGTTTCGGTGAGCAGCCCCACATTGCGGCGAATGTCGCTGTTGTGCTCCCCCACCGTATAACCTGCCACCTTAGCCTTGCCGTCGGTGGGGGTCACCAGGCTGGCAAGCATGCGCACGGTGGTGGTTTTGCCGGCGCCGTTGGGGCCCAAAAAACCAAACACTTCTCCCTCGCTCACATCGAGCGAGAGCCTGTCCACCGCCAGCACATCCCCAAAACGTTTTGTCAGATTCTCAGTGTGGATCATAAATTCCTCATTGATATTTCGAGTTTTCCAGTTGGTCCAGGCTGGGGTCGTCGCCGCTGGGCCCGGGCAAATTACCAGAAGCAGGCAGAGGTTCGCTGACGCTGACAGGTTGAGGTTCCGGCGTGCGCAGGGCAAAAATGATCACCAAACTAATCAGCGCAAAGACACCGACAACACCTTCCACCCAGTAGATGCTCACCTTGCTCATCAACCAGACAGACGAAGCATCCACCAGAGCATGATAGCCCACCGCCAGCCAGATCCAAATATTCTTTCGGCGCAAGAAAGCCTGTGCCACGATCACGGCAAAGGAGATTTGAACGACCACAGTAAAGAGCCGCTCTACTGCACCAAGTAATGAATCGTACCAGGGCATCGACCAGTAGGCCGCCACCTGCTGCTGCACGGTCGCCAGTGTTTCACCACTGAATTGCGTGGCAAGGTCCATGTTACGCAAAACGGCCATCTGCAGAAAAGCAAACAGCGCCAGTCCCCCCAGGATGACCGCCTCGCCGCCGCCATGCCCTGCCCCGGCCAGCACTGCCTTACGCCAGGAACGCGCATCTTTGAGCCACCAGCGGAACATGCCGTAACGGAAGAGTTCCTCAAAAAGGCCGGCACTGAGGCCAAGAAACACGGCATTAAAGATTGCCGCACCCTGCGGAGAAAGATTGGCCAGAGGCGTCTTGTTCAGCAGCAGGGTCATCAGAGAGTTGAACGGGATATGCCCCACCTGCGAGAGAATAAAAGTAGCAGCCCCCACCAACCAAAAACGCCAACTCAATTCCCATTTACGCGTCAGCAAAATTGCCAGCGTAATGGGAATTGCCATCATCAGCAGACTGTTCAGCAAGTGAAAGAGAAATGAGGCATCCATCGTAGACTCCTGGGCAAGGAGTGATCACAACCACCCCCGCAGCAGCGTTATTATACTTGAATTGAGAAGGGAGTTTTTCACTTACCGGGTTTACCGCCGCCCTCAACCCGGGGCATTGCCGGCGCAAGCACAACAATACAGGTCTTTAATCTTTTTTGGCGCCAGTCTTTCGCGGAAACCAGGGAATGAAGGCGCTGGTAGCCTCTGCGTACTCACGGTAACCCGGCCGGGCGTTCATTGTTTTTTCCAGCAGGGCCACCCCTGAAACTCTCGTCAGTAGATAGGTCATCACTACCGGGCTAAGAGCCGTCCACCAGCCGCCCGCTGCCAGTGCGATCAGGTAATATCCCCACCACTGCGCAGAATCACCAAAGTAATTGGGGTGGCGCGTATAACGCCAAACGCCGCTGCGCATGACCGTACCGCGGTTGGTCGGGTTTTTGAGAAACCGTGCCAATTGAAGATCGCCGGCGCTCTCAAAAAAGAAACCAATTCCCCAAAGAACTGCCCCTGCATAATCAAAAACAGTTAAGCGGGCAACGCTGGCAAAGTACTGGGCAGCAAGCAGCGGCATTGAGATAAACCACATCAGCAAGCCCTGCAGCAGAAACACCTGGAAAAAACTTTTCCACCACCATTTTGCGCCATTTTCCTGGCGCCACTTTTGGTAGCGGAAATCCTCTGCCTTCCCTTTGTTGCGCAGGAAAATGTGGGCCGTAAGCCGCAAGCCCCAAATTGTGGCCAACACGGCAAGCAACAGTTTACGCGGCAGGAAACCATCCGGGGTTAGGGAGAAATAAAACCAGCCCGCCAGTACAAACCCCGCTCCCCAGAAGATATCCACAATGCTGGAATTCTTGAGAGCCAGGCTAACGAGCCAGAGAACGGCCATTAGCCCAAGCACACCCGCCAGCCCGATCAGGTACACCGACAGAAACGACATACTCTCCTTTACTCGCGGGTGACGCAGGCAAAACCAAAGACACCCGGGCCAATGTGCGCCCCAAGCACGGGGTTGATAATCTCCACCCAGGTCTCAGTATCGGGCAGCAGATCGCGCACTTCTGCCATGAGGGAATGCACATTTTCTACCGAGCCTGAGTAAAGCAGTGCCAGTTTTTCAAACGGCCCATGCGAACGAAGCATTTCTGCCAGGCGTTTGATGGCGTTTTTCTGCGTGCGCACCTTCTCGATACCGGAGACGCCATTGTACATCTTCAGAATGGGCTTAAGATCCAGCAACTCTCCAATAGTGGAAACCACCCGGTTCATCCTGCCGCTGCGCCGCAGGAACTTGAGCGTATCCAGCGCAGCGCTCACATACGTGCGCCGCACCTGGTCCTCCAGCTTTTCTAAAATCTCTTTAACCGATTCCCCTGCCTGTGCCAGTTCTGCCGCTTTCTGCACCAGAAAACCAGTACCCAAACTCAACTGGTGAGAATCGAACACCGTCACCGGCACAGAAGTGGTTTCTTTTGCCGCCGACTGGGCCACATCCAGCACCGCGCTGAGAGTTTTGGAGATGTGAATCGCCAGCACCTCAGTAGCACCTTCATCCGCCAGAGAATCGAACATGGAGCGAAACTTGAGCATGGAGGGAACCGCCGTACGCGGGTGTTCCTTAAAAGTGGGCAGGCGCCGATAGAATTCCTCGCGCGTCATATCAATTCCATCCAGATAATCCCGGCCATCCACGTGGATGTAAAGGGGCACAACCTGAATATCCAATTCCCCAATAACGCTTGCAGGAAGGTCACAAGTGCTGTCGGTGATCACGCGGGTGGCCATTTTCACCTCAAAACGAGCAGGACGCCAAACACAACCTCGATCGCCAGACTGATCCAGTTGGACGAGGCAGTGGATTTATCGATGACGATGGAGATAAGGCGGGTAAGCGCAATCCCCAGGTAACCAATCCCCAGCACCAGAAAAGCAGTCTGCGCCTTTTCGCCGCTCAATCCAAAGATGAATGGCGCAACACCCAGTGCAATGAACAAGCCGCCAAAGATGGCACGGATCTCTGAAATGCCTCTGGCTCCCTGAGCAACAAGCCCGGTGAATTGGTAAATCGAAGTGGGTTTGAATAACCCCAGCAAACCTGTCACAGCTGTTCCTGCTGCTGCAATCGCTTTCAATACCAGTAATATCATCATTTATTCTCCTACTTGATTAACCCCATTAATCAGTTCTAGTATCTCGGCATTTTCTGGAATATCCGACATCGAGTGTCCGTAATGGACAAAGCGCGCCACTCCCTGTTTGTCCACCAGCACCTGAGCCGGCATGCGCCCCAGCTTGAAGAGGTTAACCTCTTGCCCGAACAACCTGAGCACACTTGCTTTGGGGTCCGGCAGGCCGATGAACGGCAGTTCATGCTCGCTCCAGTATTTCTGAAAAGCAGCCCGGTCCTCAGGCCCAACGACAACAATGCTGGTATTGCGTTTTACAAACTCCCCATAATCCTGGCGCAACTGCGCCATGTGCTTTTGGCAAAACGGTCAAACAAATCCGCGGTTAAATACCAGGAGCACGTTGGAACGGCCGCGAAAATCTGAAAGGCGGACTGAATGGCCGTTAAAATCAGCCAGGGTAAACTCCGGTGCCTGCTTATTCAATTCAACGCGTGGCATATCACCCTCCTTGTACTATTATCGGATGAATTGGCTCCAATTCCTTATATCTTTAGATAGATTATAGAATAAAAGGGTCATTTTCGTTAATGTTATAATTTGAACGCCATTGGGGCCCGTAGCTCAGTGGTTAGAGCGCGCGGCTCATAACCGCTTGGTCGCAGGTTCGATCCCTGCCGGGCCCACCAAACTCGTTTTCCCAACT
>CALCNO010000175.1 GCA_937897615.1 uncultured Anaerolineaceae bacterium | reverse complement strand
CATACGTGAAGCCCCCGCTGGTATCTTCCTCCGGCCCGCCCGGGCCCTGAATGACACCGTCAAGTGTGATATGTTCAAGTACAAGGATTTTTCTCATTGTTGAATACCTCCAGTATCTGCTTGCTGCGTTCGAGCAGGCAAATAACCTCTCAAAAACATTCTATATCACAATCCTCAAACTAGCTATGACGGAGAGACAACTTTACTCACCAACGATTGTTGTAACTGGAACTTTCATTACGCGCCGTGCCGCGCCGCTAAAGCTGCCTCTGTTTGCGGCGTATAATGAGTTGATGCCTAACATTCTTGCATTTCTCTTATCCGCTCACGTGGTGCAGGCCATCATCATCGGTGCTACGCTGGCGTTTCTTATAGCAGTCGCCATTATCAACCTGAAGATCAATGCCATTAAAACGACTGTCAATGGCTGGAGCACTACCTTGAAATGCGGCCGGCTTGGCAGCGGCATTCTTCTGCGGGCCGCAAGCGCTAAATTCCTGCCGGTAGTCAATGTGGCAGAAGAGGCTGTGTACTGGATGGCGACCACTGACGGCACAAAAAAGGCGCTGAATGGTCGGCATGATTACCTCCTGCATTTTCCGGCCGGGCAAACCCCGCCAACCGAGGCCTTCTGGTCGCTTACGATCACTGATACTGTGGGTTACATGGTGAGTAATTCGATTGATCGCCACAGCGTGAGTGATCGCTCCGGGCTTGCAGCGAACCTCGACGGTTCAATCGATATTTACATCCAGAGCGCTGCCCCTGCAACGCATGAGGCAAACTGGCTGCCGGCGCCGGCAGGCAACTTCAAGCTGACGCTGCGTGCTTATTTGCCCGGGGATGCTGTTCTCAGCGGTGAGTACCATGTGCCGCCAGTTCAAAAGGTGCGATGACATGAACAGGCTTATTCTAAAACACGGTCGTCTTGTTACCTTCGTTATCCTGGCGATTTTTGCCTGGTTCATCTATAGGCAGTTCATTGTGGCAAAGAGTCCATTCTTTCCATTTGCCATTGTTACACTGGCCGTTTGGGTGGTGGGAACAGTCGTGTTTGTTTATTTCTGGCCGGCGATTACCTGCACCGGCTACAAAAGAGCGATCCTTCAGCATGGGCTTGGCGGCGGCCCAATCCCCGTTAATACACTCTACGCCGTGCCGAATTTGTCTTCGCCCTCGGCGCCGGGTTCCAGCCTGATGGCCACAGGGGCCAACGAGTTGCTATATTTTGGCGGCTGGCTTGATCTTTCCAAAGGGCCGCTCATGCTGCACGTGCCGGATTTCTCCGGGCGATACTACAGCATCCAGTTCACTGATCCCACGGACGGTGCAAACTTTGCCTACGTTGGTAAACGCACCACCGGCACGCAGGCAGGTGATTATCTGATCAGCGGGCCAGGCTGGGCGGGTTCTGTTGCGCAGGGATTGAAGCAGATCTCTTCGCCGCACCACTCAGTGCTGGTCATCGGCAGGGCGCTGGTGCTAAGCGATAAAGACGTGGAAGCCGCCTACGCACTTACACAGCAAGTTCAGGTTGTGCCATTGTCATGAGGGGCTTGAAAACCATTGTGTTTAAAAAACTGGCTGAGGCAGATGGAACCCCCTGGTGGGCTTTGAAACAGCTATTTTTTTTCCGAAGATAATACCAACTTCCCAAGTATTTTGGGGTGTTTCAATAGCATGGGTAAAGGAAGCACATCTTTCAAACGCCTCATCTCAAAATAAGCCAGATTCGATTTTTTTAAGAACTCCTCGAACTCCAGTTCAGTTCCATAATATTTTTTGTCGTAGAAGTAGTCGGTAAATGAAAAACATCCGCCTGGTTTCACGATGCGCAATGCTTCTTGCACCACCAACTTTTTATCCGGAACAGACTTTACTTCATGGAATGTCAGATTGCTTATTGCACCGTCGAAAGTGTTGCCATCGAAATCAAGCGACGCGGCATCACCTTTTTGGAAATGAACCCGGTCTTCAACATGCATCAGTTTTGCATTTCCCTCACAAATCTCTTTTGAGTACTCCCAATCCTTTCCCCAATAATCAACGCCGGTAACCTCGATATTTTCGTTTTGTCGGGCAAGTTTGACGGCCAATACCCCATTCCCGGAGCCGATGTCGATAAATCTTCCTTTTAATCCTTGCCCCAATTGTTGTATGGCATTGTTGTAGACCTTTTCTTGAAAATCCCCACCGCTTCGGGCAAACATGATGTAAGCATAGAGTGGAAATAGAAAACTAATAAGAATGATCACCAATAGAAATGCCACAACCATTTTGTATGCCAGGCCAAATGGAAGAAAGAGTAGCAACCCCATCCCAAGTGCGCACAGGCCTAGAATGAGCAAGTTCTTTTTCGAACCCAATTGCCATAATCTAAGTGCACTATTATTTTCTCCTTGAGCGTCTAAATTTTGAATGAGTAGATCACGGACGATAATACTATCTTTTGCGGTTGACCAGATACGTGTTTTTTTCACCAGTTCTCTCCAACTATGGGGAACACTGGTGAGAGCAGGCTTAACTTCTATATTGCTGGCAGAACCTTGCGCCGCGTTTGCGGCCTGGCCTGTGTAGGGGAGATATCGAGGATATCAAGTTATAGCCCATTATCAGCGGCTGGCCCCCGCGCGCTTTGCTGGGTGCGCTTATTCGGTCTTGTGGAAAAACATATACCATAGGCATGCAAAAGCTGTTGCTTCTTTACTATATTTTTCCTCCTTTCCAGGAAAACGACCGTGAACTAAACCATTTATCAGCTTGTTCATTAGTGGCTTTTTCTACTTCGACCATGTACAGCGAATCTTTTGGTTCTCTGCCGGCATTTTTCAGAGATTTGTAACTAAAATTGTCCATGCGGACGAATGTCTCAATGAAATATCTATCACTGGAGTGCCAAATTCTGGCCATGTTAACTAAAAGCTCACCAGATATTGACAAACTGGTTTTTTGCCGCCAATGGTTATTCTCGCCTAATGTAACAATCGTTGGGTCATTCCATTTCCACCCAACAAAGCCGCCTTTAATATAAGCTGTCTGATCTAGTGATAGGACCCCTGAAATTTCTAATGGCGGTTCTATTTCCCCAAAAAGATTCTCTGTGCCAATTCTTTTGCTTTTATAGATTCTCTCGACTTCGACTATTTCTCTGGTTTTTTCAACATACAAGAAATATTTAAGTCCATCAACCCAGATTTTGATTTTTGGACTCAACAACAAGTAGTGCTTTTTAAAATTCTTGCAGGAGGGCGCCTGTCGCCACTTCGTACGAATTATTTTTTGTGAGCTGTTGCCATTCCACCCCCAAAAGAACCCCTGCATTCTACCTGTGTAATATAGCCTCATTTTCCCTCCCAAGCGATTGCTTACTTGAATTGTTCAGACTTTTATCTGCTGTGGTTTTGCCGTATCGCCACCTGAGAACCGGTTGAATAAAGGATATTGTACTGCGGATTACATCAACAGTCAGTTGCGGAAAGGCGCAGGGATGGTGAGTTGCCAGAACGAACGTAAGGCTGATAAGAATTGCCAAACTTGCCAGCCTTTACCCCCTACGCAACCCTGGTCTGCTTGTGTGAAGGTATGAATACAGCAATAATAATGATGTTTTCTCCAAAAAGCCTGCAAGAAAATTATATAAAATTTCGCGAAAAACACAAAAAGCTCCCCTTCGTAATGAAGGGGAGTGAATTTAACAATTCAAACTGAGCGGCTTGGGGCATACTTTGTTGAGCTAACCGTTTTCTGCTAGCTCACCCCCTTTTTGAACACATATATTGACCATCCAAGTGTTTCTCGCCCCCATTTTAAGAAGCCCGCGCGATTCTCTCTCACTCGCTTCAACACCTCTTCCACGTCAGGATCATCCGGATGATCGTGTGCCCATTCCGTTGCCGCATACCACTGCAACGCTTCATATCTGTCCCAATCATCCTGGTTGCTCACCAGTGTGTAAACCAATTCCAGCCCAAGATCTTTCCCTGCATCGGCATTCTGATAGTGCATCCCAAATGAACCGCGTTCTTCGCCGATGGATTTCAAATATTCTGCCGCTGGTTCTTGGCGCCAGTATGGCTCCCCTACCACCACCCAGCTGCCGGGAGCAGCCATTTCTTTCAGCGCGATGAGCGTGTTTTTGTGGCCGCCATAGATCCAGCTTGCTCCAATGCAGGCCACCAGATCAAAGCTCTCTGGCTTATCTGGCTTGTAATTTGCTCCATCCATCTCTAAAAAAGTCAAATGAGCATCCGGGATGCGTTCTTTGCATTTTTTCACTGCATCTGAAATATGGAATGGTGAAATATCAACTCCTATTCCTTCGATCTTGTACCGCTCTGCCATGCGGATGATGAACTCGCCTTTGCCCGTGGCGATCTCAAGCACCCGCGCTCCGGGTTCCAGGCGCAGCAGAGCAATGAGTTCATCAAATTTCTCAACACTCATTGGGTTGCAGAATACATGTTCCCGATGCGTGATGTCAAAGTACTTCCATTGGTCCATTTTCAACCTCCTGCCAAGCGGGTAGTGAAACAATTCGCATTACTTTTGTGCGAGCACGATTCTGCTTTTCTTGTCCCACATTGGAATTATACAGATTACCGCTGTTTACACCAAACTGCCTTCCAAATCGGAGGGAGGGGCAATAAATGGCGCAGAATCCCCGGCGTCAGGTGCACGCTTTGTTAGCCCGCTGTTTTTAGGATTATCATTCCTAAGTGGAGCGATTTTAACCTTTGTTTAGTTGAGTTTATGCTTGAAAAAGTAATAATTGTTTTCTTATCCAAGTTCTTCGGCAAGTCCAATGAGAAGCCCTTCGGGACCACGGATATAACACAATCGGTACGTATTCTCGTATTGCATTACTTCACCGACAAGTTGCGCGCCGTGCTTCATAAGCCTGGTAAGCATTTCATCTAAATTTGTCACTGTGAACATGACACGTAAGTAGCCAAGAGTGTTAACTGGAATATTTCGATGATCGCCAACTACAGGCGGGGCGAGAAATCGTGAGATCTCGAGTCGACTGTGACCATCGGGAGTGACCATCATCGCAATTTCAACTTGCTGATTCCCAAGCCCCGTAACACGCCCAGCCCATTCTCCTTCGACCATTGCTCGCCCTTCGAGATTCAAACCAAGTTCAGTGAAAAATGAAATTGCTTCATCAATGGATTCCACAACAACACCAACATTATCCATCCGCTTAATTGTCATTACATTTACTTTCCTTTCAATTTTGAACAAATAATCTTGGCATTTGATATTCTTTTTGCGGGCTAACGGCTTGCGTCACCTGCACGTAAACGAGCGTAGATTCTGCCATGGACAGGAAAAACTGATACTGAAAAAATACTTCTAAATGTGGCCCCACCCGTGCGTTTGATGTGTGCTTTGTTATCCGCATAACTACCCAATCGTTGCCTTGCGAAATTTTCCAAGATAATCTACACCTTCTTGTACAGCGCCTAGGATTAAACTTGCTACTTTTGACATTGTTTCTTTGGCTAATTCTTTCTGTACCATACCATCTTGTAAATGATACGGGCGTCTCAGAATAGAATATTGACTTGATATTGTAGTGTCGAGATATCCTTTTGGGTCAAAATGAGTCGCTTTATGACGGGCAAGAAGAGTTTCACTAGGTTTCTCGTATTTAGTTTTCAATATCTTGAATTCTTTTTCTTTATTGGCATAGTTCTGAAGTTTCTTCCAAGCGTTTGATAGTTGATTGCATAACTCTAAAAGATTGGATGCAAAGAATTCTTCAATATCAATTTGCCAGAATTCCCAGCCTAGTGAGTCCACTCGTGCTGGATATTTCATTTCGTCAATCGCCAATTTGGAAAGGTGAACGCTGATTTCAAAACGGGTTAGCACGGTTTCCAATAAGTCTAAAGTGTGAATAAAATCTATGACAAGTGCCAAATCTTTTACCTTGGCATATTTCTCAGGATGATCATAATTGCCTATCCACTCACGAATAGCCTTTGCTGATAAAGCGACATCATCTAGTTTTTGTAGGTTAAGATTTGTTTTCATGTTTTATTTTTTTGGAACTAATAACTAATAATTACAAAATTCACTGCTCAATACACCCCTTCTGGGTATCTACCCCCTATCTCATCTATTATAGCTACGCCTTACCCAAATACAACAAAAAACCGCCCTCCATTTGGAGGGCGGCCTAATCACCTTATTTCATCACCGGTCGGAACTTATACCCACGTATCCCCCTTGAGGGGATACACCAGTATAGGTGATACTTATCTCATCACTGGCCTAAACTTGTACCCGTA
>CALCNO010000174.1 GCA_937897615.1 uncultured Anaerolineaceae bacterium | reverse complement strand
ATCACGCCTCCAGGGTGAAAATGGTGGCAAAATTTATTCGACGTGGAATCCGGGTTTAAGGTAATATGCGATCGTACCTTTATATGGATCCGATGGTAAAATCATGTTTTGACTTTTGTTCTCTTAGTAGGCGCATTGGTTTCCTGCGAAGTCTGTTTTGTTTCAGGACAGAAAGCAACAGGATCTTCACTCAAGATACCTGTTGTATTGTTGTCTGCGTATGGTGATGAAAAAGATGAAAGTAAAAAAAATTTTTTCAACGATTCTCTTAGGTTTTCTGGCTGCCCTCTTGGGTGGGCTGGCTGCTGCATTCCTCGCCGGTTTTTTACATATTATAGAATGGGGGCAGCACCTGATATGGGATGTGATTGCCTCTTCGTTTTCCTTAGGTGCATTAACAATTTGCACCATAGGCGGTCTATTGGTAGGTCTCTGCCAGCGGTACCTGGGAGATCACCCAAAATCCATGATGGAAGCCGTGGCCGAGGTCCAGAAGACTGGGCGGTTGGATTACACCCATTTACCCAACGGACTGGTATCTGTGTCATGCTCTTTGATCTTTGGTGCCAGCCTTGGGCCGGAGGCCGCGATTGTGAACATCTTCTTTGGTCTGTATACCTGGATCAATGATTTCCTTGCCCGACTGCGCACCCGGCTTCACCTTGATCGCCAAGCTCTTTCAACGAGCCGCTTGAGGCGCTGGCTGCAAAACTGGCCCACCTCGCTCGCGCTGGTCGTGATTACTGTCGTGTCGGTCCTGTTTTTAAGCAAGATATATAGCGGCGGGCTCCTCCGACTACATGATCCCTTCCAATGGGTTGATCTGCTCTGGAGCATTCCGCTGGGAATCCTTGGCGCGTTTGAAGGTGTCTTGTTCTTAGCCATGCAAAAATGGATGAGGAGGTGGTTCAAACCCATCCAACGCCGACACCTCCTGCGGGGTATCCTGGGTGGATTCACGTTGGGCGTGATGGCGCTCACGCTGCCGGCGATGCTCTTCTCGGGGCAGCACCAGATCCAGGAAATCTACGAACAGGCTGCTAGGTTGGGATTCTGGGTGCTGTTCCTGATCGCCTTTGGGCGGATCTTTCTAGTCAACCTCCTGCTGGTCTGTGGCTGGAAAGGGGGACCCTTTTTGCCTATCATGCTCAGCAGCGCCGCCCTGGGACTTTCGGTCACGATACTGTTTCCAGCAGTCCCAGCGAGCGCGGCTATTTTGGCAACAATGGCTGCCCTGGTCACCATTGTGTTACCCAAGCCATTCATCGTGCTGATTTTAATGGCTATCCTGTTCCCTATCCAATACATCGGTATCTCTGCTGTGGGGGTTGAAATGGCAATGCTTGGTCGCTGGGCATGGAAGTCACTTGCCGCCAAGAATGTAACCGGGACAATCCTTTCTGCCGATCAACAGACAAGTCATAAGGCGGCGCACCAATAGACACCAGCGCCCGCTGGAATACGCGCACACGATACGAACGACTCTCAGAGATGTAATTTTCTAACTCTATACAAAAATAGGGCTGCGTAGCTTTGGCTGGCGCAATGAGGAAGGTAGTGACTCGAGTCTACAACAATAACAGGGAAGATTATTGAAGGATTGTATAGGATCACAGCAATTCAGATTGAGTTTGGA
>CALCNO010000173.1 GCA_937897615.1 uncultured Anaerolineaceae bacterium | reverse complement strand
GGCGCTGGCGGTCATTGAGAACCCGGTGTGCCGGCGAGGAGCGCTCTACGCGATGGCGCAATTCTACCAACCCCGAGCGGGCTTCCTGCAGGTTTGCCTGGCAGGCGTGAATCAGGCGATCAACTGCGCTCTGCACCAATCCCTTTAGCTCCTCGCGGTCAGGCACAGCCAGTTCGGCTGCGGCGGTGGGGGTGGGCGCACGCAGGTCGGCGGCAAAATCTGCCAGGGTAAAGTCCACCTCGTGGCCGATGCCGGTGATGACCGGGATGGCAGATGCGGCGATGGCGCGCACCACGCGCTCGTCGTTGAAGGCCCACAGGTCTTCCATGGAGCCGCCGCCGCGTGCCACCAGGATCAGTTCGGCCTGGGCTTGCTCATTCAGGCGTTGCAACGCGCTGACGATCTCTGCTGGGGCGGCTTCTCCTTGCACGGCACAGGGAGACAATATCACTTCCACCAGCGGGAAACGCCTGCGCAGCACGTTGAGAATATCCTGTAAAGCTGCCCCAGTGGCAGAAGTGACAATGCCGATAGTGCGAGGGATCTCTGGCAACGGGCGCTTGCGCGCGGCGTCAAACAGACCCTCAGCTTCCAACTTTGCTTTGAGGCGCAGGTACTCCTGGTAAAGCGCGCCCTCGCCCGTGAGGCGCACGGCATCCACGTAGAGTTGATACTGCCCGCCCTGCTCGTAGAGGCCGATGTAGCCGTGTGCTTCGATCTGGGCGCCGCTTTGCAGCATGCCCTGCAGGCGCATGGCGGTGGGTTTCCAGGCCACGCAGCGCAGGGTGGAGTTGGCATCCTTGAGGGTAAAGTAGATATGCCCGGAGGCCGGGCGCGCCAGGTTGGCGATCTCCCCCTGCACCCAAACATCCGAGAGGATGGGGTCGCTTTCCAGCAGCTCATGCAGGTAGCGGTTGATCTCGCTAACAGAAAGGGAAGATGGCGCAAAAAGGGAGGGCTGCTGCATACCCTTGAATATAGCATACTTTGCTTTTTGACCGCTCTGAAAAAGTGTAAAATTACCTGACACAATCAAAAGGACGGTATTTATGGAAAACCTGTGGTCCCCATGGCGGATGAAGTACATCAGCGGCGATGGCTCTTCTGGTGGTGAGTGCGTTTTTTGCAGCGCACCCAAGCAGCCGGATGGCCCCGGCAACCTGATCGTGCGGCGCGAGCAGAATGTGTTTGCCATCCTCAACCGCTACCCGTACACCAGCGGGCACCTGATGATCGTGCCGTTTTTGCATGTGCCTTCCATTGAAGAATTGACACCAGATGTGCGTGCTGAGATGATGGAGATGGTCAATACTGCTTTGGCGGTGCTGCGCAGGGTATACCAGCCCGATGGCTTTAACGTGGGCATCAACATGGGGTCTGCTGCCGGTGCAGGCATTGCTGAGCATGCGCACATTCACATCGTGCCGCGCTGGGGAGGCGATACCAATTTCATGTCCACCATCGGCGAAACGCGTGTGCTCCCCGAGGAGTTGGAGGAGACCTATTCGCGCATTAAAAACGCCTGGGAAAAATAACGCCCTACCTTTTTGAGCGCTTGTTACTCAGGACAAATGAGGAAACCCGATGACTGAATCCCTTGTAAAAGAATACTACACTGCAAATGTGCGCAGAGAGT
>CALCNO010000172.1 GCA_937897615.1 uncultured Anaerolineaceae bacterium | reverse complement strand
CAAACAGGTAATGCAGCAGCTACAAACTCCTTCAGATGCGCTTGAATTTCAGATGCTGCACGGCATCCGGCGCGATTTACAGGCCAGCCTGGCCGCCGAAGGCTACCCGGTGCGGGTATACATTCCGTTTGGCACACAGTGGTACCCGTACTTTATGCGCCGGCTGGCAGAGCGCCCGGCTAATTTGTGGTTTTTCGTTTCAAACTTCTTCCGCAAGTAGGCGACATGGAAAAACAGCCGCAGAAACTGGCACTGGTCACCGGGGCAGCCCACCGTGTGGGCCGCGAGCTTGCTTTGCACCTGGCGCGGCGCGGTTTTGATATTGCCCTGCATTACGAGAAGTCTGAGGAAGAAGCTCAACGCACCAGACAGGAAATTGAGGCACTGGGCCGCCATGTGATGCTGCTCAAAGCTGACCTTGCCAACCCCGCAGAGATCGATGTGCTTTTCGATACTCTGGGGCAGGCGGCCGAGTCGCTTGATGTGCTGGTGAACTCTGCGGCGGTCATGCCGCGTTCTGATCTGCTCAAGATCACCTGGCAGGAATGGGATGGCATATTTGCCGTCAACCTGCGGGCTGCCTGGCTGATGGCGCGCCATGCTTCACAGCTGATGCACAGCGGCGGTGTGATCCTCAATATCAGCGATGCAGGGGCCGATCTTCATTGGACGGGGTATGGCGCATACGGGCTGAGCAAGTTCGCGCTCAATGAATTGACCCGATTGCTGGCGCGCCAACTGGCGCCGGCCATCCGCGTGTGCGGAATTGCCCCCGGGCTGTTGCTCAAGGCAGAAGAAATGCCGCAGGCAGAATGGGAGCGCCTGGCAGCCAGAGTGCCGATGAAGTCGGCGGGGGATGTGCAGGGACTGCTGGATGCAGTGGATTTGCTCCTCGCCAATGAGTACATCACCGGCGAAACCATCACACTCAATGGAGGAGCCTCACTGGGATGAGCAACGAGAAACCTGTTGCCCGTTATTCACTTATGCTAGCGCTGGTCCAGCCCGGCACGGCAATACTTACCGTAACGCTGTTCAGCATCGGGATTGGTGTGGCCCATTATCTGGGCGCGAACCCTGACTGGACAGGCAGTCTCTTCATGCTTTTGGCGGTTCTCTTTCTCATCTGGAGCCGGAATCTTTTGGCAGCTTTTTGGGATCACCCTGAATCTCCCTTATGTATTTTGCAACCTGCCCATCCCCGCTATGCGGCCTTGCAGGCTCTCCGGCGTAATGACCTTCTTACTTACACCCTGCTTTGTTTCACGGCTGCAGTTGCGTTTGTTTTTCTT
Source organism: uncultured Anaerolineaceae bacterium (assembly GCA_937897615.1). Lineage (GTDB taxonomy): Bacteria > Chloroflexota > Anaerolineae > Anaerolineales > Anaerolineaceae > UBA6107. The sequence continues at coordinate 445 of CALCNO010000172.1, read as the reverse complement.
GCACTGTTGAACCGCACGCCTGATTTTGCTTTGCTGCTTTTAGTCGGTTTACTGATTGCTGGAATGTTCTTTGCTTCCATGCCGCCGCTTTTTTTGCAGCGCCGCGGCTATGGAGAATTGGTGGAGGCCATTTGCGTGGCATTGCTGGTTCCGGCCATTGCCATGATTGTGAATTACGGCAGTCTCAACTATTTGTTGGAAATGCTCACTGTGCCGGTTCTCTTTGTTTACCTGGCAAGCAAGCTTGCCTTCTCTTTTCGCAGTTACTATGAGGATAAAACTTACGGCCATCGCAACCTGCTGAATCGCCTGGATTGGGAAAGGGCAATGCGTCTGCATAACTTGCTCGTTGCTCTGGCATACCTGCTGCTGGCGCTTTTTGTCTTTTTGGGCCTTCCCTGGCGATTGGCCTGGCCGGCGGCATTGACCCTTCCGGTGGCAGCAT
>CALCNO010000171.1 GCA_937897615.1 uncultured Anaerolineaceae bacterium | reverse complement strand
GAGATGAACAGGTAAAACAGGAACGCCACCAGGCAGCTAATAACCGCATCCGCAATAAAGAGGGCAAGGAACGACTTGTCCGCCACAAACCCACCGATGGTCGGGCCGATGATCCAGGCCAGGTTGCCCACCACGCGCAGCACGCCAAAGCCCTCCTGGCGTTTCTCCTCGGGCAAAATATCGGCAATCATGGCATTGTGGGCCGGGCCGGCAATATCGGATAACAAACCGATCCCAATCGCCAACGGGATAAGAAGAGCAAAGCTATTGACAAGCCCCAGGGTGAGGGTGCTTAGCGCACTAAAGACCAGCCCGCCAATGATCAGTTTTCTGCGGCCAAACTTATCGGTAAGCGCCCCGCCAATGAACTGGCCCACCAACCCGGAAATCGAAAAGAGGCCCAAAACGATTCCCGCCTGGGTCATCCCCACCCCAAAATGCTGGGTGATGTAAAGCGAGAAGAAGGGGAACAGCATCGTCCCACCAATGTGGTCAATGAAAGACACCGCCACAACGATCCAGAACTTGGTCGGGAACTCCTTATAGATTTTCTTAACATTGAACAGTTTCATAATATCTACCCACAAATTGATGATTTCAGAAAGTAAAAGGGAAAGTAGTGACGGTCAAGTCGTTTTGACCAAAACCAAACAGGAACTGTAATTATCCTTCGCGTTCCTTAACGCAAGGTTAATTTTTTCCGCAGGTATAGAATAATACCAGAAATCATTTCTCTTCGTTGCCGGTGCCGGTCTACGGCTCGGCGGTGATGGTGCTGCTGCTTCTTTTGGTATCCATCCACGTGACTGGCTAGAACTTTCGTGAATCATACGCCCAGTGCAATAATGCCTGGCGCTGCTTTCTGCGGCAATTGAGGTCACCCGGCAGGCAGTGTTTACGCAGCTGCCCAATGTGGCGGCTCATGGCTTTCCAGCGCCTGATCTGGCGCGCATCATCCGGGCAGCGCCGGCCCATGTAGTAGCGGCAATACCACTGGAACCAGCCGCGCGGGTCTTCAGGAGATATCCAGCCTTTGCGGCGCCAGTATTCCAGCGGCTTTGAGGCGTTCACCCCAAAAAAGTTCAAGGCCGGATCGTGGCATTGCGGGCTTAATCGGACATGCTCAAACCACGCAGCGGGGAATTCCTCCCGGCAGTCGGTGAGATATTTGCCGCCGAACACACCTAACTCCAGCATCTCCTGCGGGGTCAGTTCCGGCCTGAACTCAGGGTCGAAGTGTTCGCCAACCGGCTCGGTGCGCCAGTAACGATACTCCTGCTGCATCCTGTCATTGACAACCACCAGTATGGGTTCCATGCCAGACTCCCGCTTTTTACGCTAAACTTATTATACGGTTTGCATCCATCAAGAGATGAGGTGAAAAATGGGCGATGTGATCGGCGGCTTGATCGTTGTGTTTGTAACTGCCCTGGTGGTTGGGGGTATTTTCATCCTGGTAAGCAGCAAACAAAAGAAGGCGCAGCAGGAAGTGATCGACCTGGCTGCTCGCAAAGGCTGGCGTTACGAAAAAGTAAGCGAGAGATTAATCGCCGGCTATCGCCTGCACGGCCCACGCTGGACCATTGAAGCGCTGCGCACCTCCTCAGAATCCCCCAGCAGCGATACGGGGTCTTCCAATGTCCGCGATTACACCGTTTGGTTCTGCAGGGATGTCACCTTGTCTCCCGGCCTGCTGATGATCGGCCCCAAACAACCGGAGGTAAACCTGGGCGGCATCAGCGCCGTCATCAGGCAGACCATGCTCAAGCTGATGATTGGCGCCGAAGCAGACGATGCGCGGGGAATTGAAGAATCCTTCATCGGCACCATCTCGCTGCGCGAACGCTACATGATCTGGACCAACCAGGAAGAGAACGCGCGCCAACTGCTGACCCCGCAAGTGGAAAAAGCCCTTGTCAACTACCCCGGCAAACTCCCGCCGGTAGTGAAGGTGAGTTCACGCGGGCTGGAGGTAAAACTACTTTCGCAGCGGTTAAGCAAGCCTGCGGAAATTGAAGCGCTGGTAGCTATTGGGGAGGCGTTTCTCTGATCTTGGCAGAAATGGTGGTGCTCTCGCGCGTCACGTCGAACTGCTGCGAGGCTTTAATGAGCGCAGTGAGTGCCTCCCACGGAATTTGGTCGTAGCGCGGCAAATAGTAATAGCGCTTGGCCAGCTGGTTCCCCACAAGCAGATGCTGCGGGTCTGGCAAAAAACGCCCCAAGCAGAACGCCATCATGAACGGATGCCGTGGGCTCCAAATCACCTGGCAGATACCGCCTTTCACTGTCCCGCCGCGCCAGCCCTCGTAATACGCCACGCCATCGGGGTAAAAATGCATATCGGCGTTGGGGGACACGGAGGCAACAATATTGTGGATCTCAATGACCGTATCCTGCTGGTCCTGGGTCAAATGAGCAATTCTGGTTTCCAACTGGCGCAGGGTCAACATACTTTTCTCCCCTTCTAGCTCTTATGCAGGATATCCTTTTCAGCCGCTGCGATCTCATTCATCAAGTCAAGCGCTTCTTCTTTTTGCGCTGCAGGCACACCGGCAGTCTGCGGCAGGAATTTGAGCAGGTCGCGTGCCTGGCGCAGGGTGTCCTTCACCTGGGCAGCATAGCTAAGAGAATCCCAGCCGCCATCGGCCGGTGCAGAAATCTCACGCGCCGTTTGCATCAACTTACGGGCGCGGGCGAAGCGTTCTTCAGTGGTCAGCACTTTGGACATTTGTGTTCCTCTCCAACTCATTCATCAACATCTGCAAAATGGTGGTCTCGCGATTGACCCAGCGCTCCAGCTTACCATTCCTTTTATCAAGCAACTCCCGGTTGTTGGCTAGGGCATCAGCAATACTGATCCATTCTGGCGTAAAACCAAGCGCACTCTCGTATCTATCCAGATGCTGCAGCCCCATTTCCGCACCCACCTGGCAGCGGTAATAATAGGAGGTCATCACGAAGAGGTCGTAGTGCTTCTCCACCGGGCGGTCATATTCGATGACCTTGCCATATTCGACGAGAGCTCCGGCAAGCGTGGCTCCGCTCTCTTCATTAACTTCTCGTGCCAACGCGGTCAGGTGATCCTCACCCGGCTTGATGCCACCGCCGGGGAACTTGTAATCGCCGTCGCACATGGAATGGATCATTAGCAGCCTGTTGCCATGGGCGATAATGGCGCGCACGGCTTCGCGGGTGATCTTACGCCCGTCATGGCGCAAACCGGGTGAACGATCGATCTCGGTCAGAATTTTCACACGATAATCATACCGTAAAATGGGTGGCGTTCATCCTAATTTGCGGAGTTTTGGCGCTTCTTTTTACCCAAGCGGGTAAAATCAAATTACCTTCGGTTTGGGGAGTGTATATGAACATCCTTGTGGTCAATTGCGGCAGTTCCTCTCAAAGCTTCAAGCTGTATCAGGCCAACGCCGGAAAGCAGAGTGTCTTGCTGAGTGGCAAGGCCCGCAACGTTGCCACCGTAACACAGGAAAACCCGCGCATCGATTACACGTTCGCCGGCAACAGCCACACAACCCAAGTGGCACTCCCTTCCCACCGCCAGGCGGCTCAGGAATGCCTTAACATTTTTCAAAAGCTGGGGGTATCCATCGATGCCGTAGGACATCGTTTTGTGCATGGCGGCGAACTGCTCACTGCCACCACATCACTGACACCGCAAAACAGGGTGCTGGTGGAAAAATGCCTGCCGCTGGCGCCCATCCATAACCCCAACTCTTACGCGGCGGCCAATGCCTATGCTGAAGCGCTGCCCGGGGTTCCCCAGTTTCTGGTATTCGACACCGCCTTCCACGCCGGCATGCCCGAAGCTGCAAGACGCTATGCTATTCCGTTCGAGCTGGAAGACCAATTCGGTTTTCACAAATACGGATTTCACGGACTTTCTTACCAGTATATTTCTGCGCAGGCAGCCAGCCTGCTGGGCATTCCCTTGGACCGCGTCAAACTCATCATGTGCCATCTCGGCACAGGCGGGTCAAGCGTGGCGGCATTCATGAACGGCCATACGCTGGATACTTCGATGGGCTATTCACCGCTGCCGGGATTGGTGATGTCCACCCGCAGCGGCGATATTGACCCGGCCATCCTGCTGGAACTGGTGCGGCAGGGTTGGTCGGCACAGGAAATTGACACCCTGCTCAACAATAAATCCGGCTTGATCGGCCTTTCGGGGTATTCATCCAACCTGATGGAGATCATTGCAGCGGCACAGCAGGGCAATGCACGCTGCCAGCTGGCCTACGAGGTGTATGCCAACCGACTGCAAAACTACATCGGCGGTTATTACTGGCGCATGAACGGCGCGGACGCCATCGTGTTTACCGACGATGTGGGCACACACTGCTGGCAGTTGCGCGAAAAGGTATGCGGAGAGGTGGAGAACCTGGGTATCCGCCTGAACCGGCAGGCCAATCGAACCGCCGACGCAGGCAAAGCGCAGTGGCTCCACGCAGATGGTTCTCGCACGAAGATCATTAGCATGCCCACCGACGAGGAAAGCGTCATTCTGGCAGAAGTACTTAAATCACTGCGCAATTAAAGCGTCTGATGTTCTGGCTCTTCCTGGTGTGCCGGGCGTGGGTCTTTCATGCCAGAGATAAACGCCAGGCTAAGGAGCAGTAACCCCGCCGAGAGCAGCAGCGCCGGCGTGTAAGACCCGCTGGGGGTTTTTAAAGCGTCCATGATGTAGACAAAAACTACGCTCAACTGCCCGGCCAGTTGCACCAGGCCGTTGGAAGTGCCCTCCGGGGTGGGCTGGGTGATCTCAGAAGCGTACTGCATCCCCACCGGGTTGGCGCCCACCAAAAAGAACCCCAGCAGGAAGGAAAAGGCAAACAGTGTGAATTGGTGGTGCGCAAAAGCCAGACCCAGCACACAGGGAACAGCCATGAGAAATCCCAAAAACAGGAAGAACTGGCGCTTGTGCAGTTTATCGGAGAGAGCGGCAATCGCCACAGCCCCCAGGACGCCCCCTGCCAGCATCAGCGCGCCCAGGATACCGGCATCGGTGGCGGTAAAGCCGCGCGGGCGGATGATGGTCTCCACCCAGGTGGTAACGCCGTTATAAATCCCCAGCCCGATGAACATGATCACCAGGTAGAACCAGAAATTGCGGATGGAAAGGGCGTGTTTCAACCCGTCCAGCATCAGTGAACGGTCGTCCATGCCGGGTTCGCATGGCGGCGTGGCGGGTTTTTCGCGCGCCAGGATGAGAAACAGTACCGCGGTCACGGCAGCCGCTGCGCCATAGAACAACTGGATAGTGGAAACGGTATAGGTCTCCACCAACATGGGGGTCACCACCATACCCAGCGCGGTGCCCACCAGCGCGGAAAGTGTGACCAGGCTAATGGCGGTGGCGCGTTCCTCATGACCGAACCACAATGCAGGAACCTTTGTCCAGGCATTGAGCATGGTAGGCTGGGCGATGGCAATGCCAATGGTGGCAAGCAGGGCCAGGGTATAACTCCCCCCTGCCAGGCCGCGCCCAATGGCACAGAGGGCCATCAGAATGGCGCCAATGCCAACCGTGCGGCGATAGCCAAAGGTATCAATCGCCCAGGAAACCGGCAGCGAAAGCGGAATAAAGGCAATCATAAACGCCATGGAAAAGAAGCCGATCTTGAGATCGGAGACGCCGTAGAAACCGGCGGCAATGCCGGTGATGGGTGCGTACGCGATCCACAGTAGTTGCATGGCAATGTTCACCAGCATGAACACAGCCAGGATCACCCAACGGTAAGGATAAAGACGATACGATTTTTCAGTCATGAGGCACCTTTGCAGACAGTTATTTCTCTATGGAGGTAATAACCCGAATGGACACAAAAGGATATTCGGTTCTTCATATTTGCTGAAGACCCCGAATTGCCCGCCGTGAAAACTCTTTGACAACCGCTCGCATGCTGTCAAGCGTAATATCCTCGCGGCCATACTCCTTGTAGAACTCCGGGAATTTCACGAATTCCTCGTTAA
>CALCNO010000170.1 GCA_937897615.1 uncultured Anaerolineaceae bacterium | reverse complement strand
AATGAGCACATCGCACGGCACGGCGACTGCCAGGCGTTCGTTTCCCCACAGAATACTCTCTTCATTAAATAGCCATCGATGAGTGGAAAGCCCCGCGTCACTTTCATCGCGTAAACGCGCCAGGGGGCGCTCCTCGCCGCTGGCAAGGTCCAGCAGGCGTATGCCAGTTTTGGCATTCCCATCAAACGCAGGCGGGCAGATCACCCCAGCAACCTTGAGGGAGTGTTTTTTGATCCTTTCGAGCAGATTGAGACAAAGTGTGGTTTTGCCACTTCCGCTGTCCCCACTCAGCAGGAGGATTTTCCCCGGCGGCATCACGCCAGCCTTTCCATCGATTTGACCACCCACAGCCCGTCCATGTGGATCACTTCCACCGGGGTGCCGTAGGTGCGGCTCAGTTTCTCACTGGTAAAAGTTTCTTCCATCCTGCCGGCCTTGAGCACTTCGCTGGCGCGCATCAGCACCAGGTGGTCTGCCACCAGAGCAGCAGCCTCGGGGTCGTGCGTGGTAAAGATCACCGTAGTGCCATCGGCGCGCAACTGGTTGAGGATGCGCAAGGTGGCATTACGGTTGCTCAAATCCAGGTGCGAGGTGGGTTCGTCCAGCAGCAAAATCCTGGGCTGCTGCGCCAGTGCCCTGGCCAGTGTGACCAGTTGCTGCTCGCCGCCGCTGAGGGCAAGCACCGAACGTGCTGCCAGTGCTTCAATGCCAACCGTGGCAAGTGCGCGGCGCGCAATTTGCACATCTTCAGGGCCGGGTTGGTCCAGGGGGCCCAGATAGGGGGCACGCCCCAGCAGTACATACTCCAGCACAGTGAATTCAAATTGGAGTGTTTCTACCTGCGGTACCAGGCCAATTTGCTGGCTGAGGGCGCGGCGCGAATACTCACCAAGTTGCTTGCCTTCCAGTTCGATCCGGCCGCCCAGTGGGGGGATTAGCCCCAGCAGCAGGTGCAGCAGGGTAGTCTTTCCGGCGCCGTTGGGTCCCAAAACAGCAGTGATGCTGTTGGGGAGGATCTCAAAACTTACATGCTCCACCGCCCTGGGCCGGTCGACGGCATAGGTATAGCTGAGGTCGCGAATGCTGAGGATGGCTGGTTTCATTTGGCAAATTTGAGAGTGCGGCTGGTCATCAGCAGCACAAAGATGGCGGCACCGAGCAGAGATGTGATGATCCCCAGGGGAATTTCGCCGATGATGGCCACGCGCGCAATATCATCACACAGCACGGCAAACACCGCTCCCAGAGAAATGCTCACCGGGATGAAATCGGCAGCGTTGGAACTGGTGATGCGCCGCGCGATGTGCGGGATGATGAGACCAATCCAGCCCACAATACCCGCTGCGGAGATCACCACAGCAGTGGCAGCAACCGCGGCCCCCAGCAGCAGGGTGCGTTCCCTCCCCACTGAAACGCCCAGCGAAAAGGCGGTTTCATCACTGAGGGAAAGCAGATTGAGACGCCAGCGCATGAGGAAAATGATTGCCAGGCCTGCCAGCGTGACCGGCAAAATGTAGAACAGGTCCGTCCAGGTGATGGCGTACAGACCGCCCATCAGCCAAAAAACGATCTCCGGTAGTTTGGAAGTGGGGTCGGCCATGTACTTGAGAACGCCCAGGCCGGAAGAAAAAAGGGCAGATATGGCAATGCCCGAAAGCACCAGGCGCAACAGCCAACCGCCGAAGCGGATGCGCCGCGCAATGAAGTAGGAGAGCACCAATCCGAGGATGGCAAAGACTGCCGCGTTAAGCTCGATGAGCAGCGGAGAGGTGGAAAAGAAAAGGATGCACAGGGCTGCCCCAAAACCGGCGCCCTGGCTAACGCCTAAAAAGCCGGGTTCCACCAGCGGGTTGCGAAAGAGCATTTGCATCACCCCGCCAGCTGCCGAGAGTGTGCCGCCCAGCAGCGCCGCGGTAATCAGCCGCGGCAGGCGCAGATTGAATACCAGCTGCTGCGCCAGCTTATCGTTGGCCAGTACAGAAAACGGCATGAAAAGCGGTTTGGGATACCTGCCCAGAAAAAGTGAAACGGCAAGGACAAGTAAAGGGGTGAGGATGAGCAGGGCGGTGAGGAGTTTCTTATTCACTGGGTTTCCTAAAAAAGCGAGGCGGTGTTTTTTCAACCGCCTCGCTATGATACCTTTACAGGTCGCCTTTTACAAGGGGCATGATCTTTTCCTGGATCACGCTGTCATCCAGGCCGTAGAAGTCCTTGTAGAAGTTCACGATCTCCTGGTTGAAGTCGATCGTCCCGAAGAGGTCAGGATGCAGTTTCATTGCCACCCAGGTGAGCCCCAGCGGCCAGCGCGTATCCGGCTGGTCCCAGCTCTGGAAGTCCAGCGGGAAGGCGTAAATCTTGTTGTTCTTGACGGCATCCAGCAGCGACCACTTGGCGTCGGCTTTGAGGGCACTGACGTCTTCAACGCCGTTGCCGGCATAGTCGATGAGGAGAATCACCTGTGGATTCCAGGCTGCAACCTGCTCGATGGTGACGGTAGTCCAGCCATCGGTGGGAACATCCTGCCACACCGGTGTACCACCGGCCATGGTGACCAGGTTGGTCTGCAGCCAGGTTGTGGGGGGTACCTTGAAGGCAACCTCGCCGCCCTTGTCTGAATACTGCATCATCAGAACGGTTGGTTTCTGCTCTGTACTGAGAGCTGAGGTTACATCAGTGATCTTTTTGACTGAAGCATCGATGAGTGAATTCACCTCATCGGCTTTTTGGGTGTTGCCAAAGAGCAAGCCCAGGTTGGCAATGTCTTTGGTGATGGCTTCCGCGGATTCAAGGTCGAGGTATACCACTTTGATCCCCAACTGCTCCACGGGGTCTCCTAATTTTTCCTTGAGGTAGGATTTCATCAGGACCACATCCGGGTTGAACGGGGCAATTTGCTCAGCGCCGGCGGAAGTTTCAACAGGCGATACGCCGCTGGCTAGGGGGAAGATAGTGCTGATGAAGTCGTTGGGGGTTTGCCCGCCTTTCACATACGCCACAACTCTTTCCGAGGCTTCTGGGAAGAGAAAAGTAGCGTTTGAGATCATAAAGCCGGCTTTACCGGCAATGACCACGCGCTGCGGCAACTGCTCAAATTCCACGGTACGGCCCAGCGCATCGGTGATCACAATGGGCGTGGGTACCGCGGTCGGTTCAACGGTGGGGGATTCGGTGGCAGCGGGAGCTTCCGTTGGTGCGGCCGTTGGGGTAGCTTTGACGCATCCTGCCAGTAAACTTACAATGACCAGCAGAGACGCGAATACAACAAAGACTTTTTTGTTCATTTTTCTCCTTTACTTTTGGAATTTAACTGGATTTGCGATCAGCCATTCCAGCCATGCCAGCATGGAATCGATCTGGCTGGCGCGGAATTCCATGATCACATAGGGGTATTCTTTTTTATCCATCTGCTTTTGAGAATTCCTGGTATTCGCCAGCCATGCGCGACATTCCCCAAGTTGTGCCTGGCAAATTTCGGCAAGGGATTCCGGCTGGTACTGGGCCAGGAAAAAATAGCGCAGCATGAATTCCTGACGAATATCGCGGGGATGAGTTACCAGGCGCGGCAGCCAGCTCAAAAACTCTTTGCGGCCGTTTTCGGTAAGGTGAAACTCTGTGCGGGCAGGACGGTCTTCACCAGCCTGAACCTCTCCTTTGATCCACCCTGCTTTTTCGAGCTTAGTAAGCTGTGCATACAGGTTGGAGATTTTGATACCCCAGATCATACCAATGCCGTGCGGCGCCATAATGAGTTTATGGAGTTCATAACCGTGGGCAGGCCCCCGGTAAAGCAGACCCAGTAAGGCGTATTCAAAAGAGGGGAAGGGATTTGTTTTTCCGCGCATAGCATACTCAATTATTGAATATTCAAATTATAGCATTTTTTCTAACCTAGTCAACTACTTTATAATTTCTGGAATGGTTTTGCTTGACTTGCAGTGGGGAAATCGGTATAACCAATTGAATGATGCATGGGAGAAAACATGATTGATTTGCGAGAAGTAATGCGCCGCTGGGTTACGGGCGTTTGCATTGTAACAGTTGAAAGCAGAGGTATGCGCCACGGAGCCACCGTAAGTTCACTGGCATCGGTTTCGGTGGACCCGCCATTGGTAACTTTTTCTTTGTCAGCTAATTCGCGCACCCATCAAATGATCCAGGCGAGCGGCTGCTTTGGCGTATCGTTGCTGGCTTTAGAGCAGCAGCCCCTTGCCGAACGTTTTTCGGGCCAGGTTGCCGATGAGCACGACCGTTTTGATGCGCTGGCCTGGGAGTACATTGCCAAGGGCATCCCGGTGATCTCTGGCGCGCTGGCAACGCTTGGTTGCCAGGTGGTGCATCAATATGCGATGAACAATTCCACTTTGTTCGTGGCACAGGTTGAGGCCACCGCACTTGGAAAAGACAATTCTCCGCTGGTGTACGTTAACCGCGCTTACCGCAGATTGGAGGAACTGTGAACGCCCCCCTCACTCAAGAGGAAAAGGATTACCTGCTCACCCTGGCGCGCCATGCCATGACCACCGCAGTAATTGGCAAGATGCGGATGCATGTGGAAGATTCTGAGGTTCCGGCAGGGTTGCGCCAAAAAGGCGCCTCCTTTGTTACTCTCACCATAGCCGGCGAATTGCGCGGCTGTATTGGCTCGCTGGAAGCCTACCAACCGCTCTATCAGGATGTACAGCAGCACGCGGTTGAGGCTGCTCTGGAAGATTACCGTTTTCAGCCGGTCACCGAGGAGGAACTCCCGCTGATCAGCATTGAGATTTCGCGTCTCACCGCCCCCGAACCGTTGCCCTATACCAGCCCTACCAGCCTCACCGGCCTGCTCCGCCCGCATCAGGACGGCGTGATCCTAAGAGATGGAGCCAGGCGTGCTACTTTTCTGCCGCAGGTGTGGGAACAGTTGCCGCAGCCGGCCATGTTCCTCTCGCATTTGTGCCAGAAGATGGGGGCTTCGCCAGACCTGTGGCGCCAGAAACTGCTGGAGGTCTCTATTTATCAGGTGGAGGAATTCAGCGAAAAAGAAGCTTAGCAAAACCGCCCGAAAGGGCGGTTTGATTTAGAAGTGGTGGCTTTGATTTACGTTCAGCACAAAAATGGTGCAGCGCGTTTCTTTTGCGTTGGGGTCTGGCGGGAAGCAGGAGCGCAGCACCGATAATGCTTTTTCAAGCGTGGCATCTTCAACACCGATGAGCATGGTGCTTTGCCCTTTGCGTAGGAAGCCGCCGGTTGAACCGATAGTAGTTACCCTGAATTCCGCACCGGTGAGTGTTTTGGTAACGCGATCGGAATCATCATCACACACGATTGCAATGATCATTTTCATGGCTACAACTCCTCAAAATGCTCAACTGGGAGCACAAAAATGGTGGCACCTCCCACCGTAATGGGGGTGGGGGAAGGTAATGGCAATGGCGCGCTTTCCAGTGGAACAGCAATGTATTCCACCCGTTGGCGACAGTTTTCCTTGAATGCCGCCAGGGTTGGTTCAATCTGAACCTGCTTCAACCCAAGTAAAAGGGTGGCATTGCGGCGGCCAAGGAACGCCCCGGTGCTGGGCAGCCGGGTGACCGATACCCCCAGTTCGCGTACTTTCTCTTCGGCTACATCTGCATCTTGGGCTTGAACCACTGCCATCAGCAGAATGTTGATCTCTTTTTGCCCTGATGTTGTTGCCACAGTCTCTCCTTTCTCAGGCAATCTGCACTTGCGCTTTCCCTGCCTGATCGATTGTGGTGGTCTCTCCATTCGCCAGCGTCACTTTGCGGCTTGCCTGGAGAAACTCAATAGTGGTTTGTCCATATTGTACCGTAATTGGGGGAAGGGGGGCGTTATCAATTTCCAGCAAAATTTGCTGGCCGGTCCATTTTTCGATTCCGTAGAGGGAGAGGAGACATTTTAGCGGAAAGAGATCCCCAAAGGTTTGCGGCGCAGAGACCGGTGCCGGCAGAGGGTTCTCACTGATACTACTGCCCCCGAGCAGGATTTTTAGTGCTTCAGTTTTGTGCTGGTGCTGTGCCAGAAACTCTACCAGCAGACAACGGAAAAAGGCAGGCAGCCTAGTGCCGCTTTGCGCGGCCTCCAGTAGCTGCGGGAGGTGTTTATGCAGAAAGCGTTCACATTGCTCCGGGCTGGCTACTCCGGCCCACACTGGCATCAGTGCAGTGGGGTCAAAGCGTGCAAATGGCGGTGCTGCAAGGGTTAGGGTTTCGCCTTTCCTTAACCCGGCAATGCGCATTTCGCTTAAGGGCTGAGCGGGATGCGCAAACAGGGCATAACCTGTTTCGCCCTGCCAGGTGAAGTTGTGTTCGCTGAGGAGCTGCGAAGCCTCCCCTGCACAAAACGTCACCTGAAACGGGTGCGGTGAGCCGCCGTTACGCTGCAACACCACCGCTCCGCTGGAAGCGCCGGAGTGGTAAGCGGACAGCGAAAACGTGCCGTTGCGCTTGTACGCCAACGCTTTGCTGCCTGAAGTGAGGCAGTGGTTGTGTATGTCGCGGCAATGGAAGAATCCATCACCTTCGTCCCAGCAGGAGTGGACAAGGCTCATCATCTCTGCTGATTTCTCCTCGAGCCACGGCAGCACTTCTAGCTTGTTGAGCAGCTTTGACATTTGCATCAATGTTTGGCATTCTTTCCACAACAATGCCGCCAGGGCGGGGCTTTCGGCACAGTGTACCAGGATCTGTGCCTCCGGCAGGCTGGGGTTGCTTTCCTCCATGCCGGTCTGGAGCAGGTGCTGCCACTGCAACGGAGTGGTTTGCTGCGGTGAAAACCAGGCTTGCATGCCCCGGACAAGCTGCGGAAAGACTCGCTCCAGCCATTCTGTATCTTGCGTGTAGTTGAAGACATCCAGTGCCATTCCCGCCAGAAGCGGGGTAGCGTTTTTGCCTGAGTGCCTGCCGTTCCAGCCGGAAAGCATCTCAAAGCTGCCGTTGTCTGCCTGCTGGTCGAGGAGGTTTTGCAAAATACCTTTGGCAAGCTGTGGGTGTGCAGGCAGGAAAATGCGCACAGCCAAAAAGGCATCAACCGCGGTTTGTGTTCCCCAGCCGGGACCGGCATCGTTGCCTTCGCCGTTGTAGGAAAAACCGTGATCCTCGTTACGTGATTGCGCCAGCGAGGGGTTTCGAAATCTTCCAAATGGTGGCAAGAGCAATTGCCTGCTCCTGATTTGGCTGCGGGTCACTTTCGCGTCCAGGTTAGCGGGGGCATTGCAAACCTCGATGGCTTCTTTTTTCCCGGCGATCTCAAGTTTGAGTTGTTCAGCTTCAAGCGATGAGGCGGCATAGCGGCGCGCGGTGAAAAAGGAAATCTCTTTGTTTTCCAGCGAGGCTAACACCCAGGTCAGTTGGCGCGGTACCGCTGGACGCAGCGCCAGTTCCAATCCCAGGCCCGGGTAAGAGGAAAAATCACTCTTTAGCTGCCCGGCCAGCAGAAAGACCGGTTCGACCTCTCTGGTTTTGCCGTGCAGGATGGTGTTGATCCCCTGTTCCGCGGGGGCCATTGGCATTCCTCCGGGGAATGGTTCAAGCATTGCCACCCACTCGACCTGCAGAGATTCTGCCTGTGCGGCGCTTGTCTCCAACATGATCTGCCCGACGATGGACTGCGAGGTGGGAACCCATACGCGATAAACTGCGTTAATGGAGGGGAAGGGCTTGAAATGCACTTCCATGAAATTGGCCGCCTGAAAGCTGACCTTTGGTGGCTCGCTAAAGGAGCGCGGGTCGGTGACCACCTCATTGTTCATGTGGAACCGCGGGAAGATACTCATCCCGTACGCGCGCAGGCCGTAGTTGGTGGCCAATGCCAGCGCAGGCGGTTGCCCGGTCTCAGTGGTGGCTTTCCAGATTTGATCGTTGCAGGGATCGACCTTTCCCTGTAATGAATCGGCTGCCAGGATTATATTCAGATGTTGGAATGGTTTTGCTGGAACTTCCATCAACCCATTGTAAAAGGAGAACCCGCCGCGGTCAAATGAATTATGCTAGAATGAAAAAAACACATCAGGTGGCATCGAGCAAATGGCAATCAAAGACTTAAAATCAGATTCGGAAAATCAGCCTGCGCGGACAACACCCCGGCCGGTAAAGGGGCCTCAGGGAGAACCACAGCCGGCAGGTTTTGAAGACGACAGCCCAGGATCAGTTCCACAGGGCACAACCAACATGCATGCAGGTGATTGGATTCCGCTGGACGATGCGCAAACGATTGCGCATCCTGGCGCTGGGCCTTCAAAGCCGGTGAAGGTGATTGATAACCTCACACATCCCGCGCCCCCACCGGGAACCACAGACCCCTTGCCTGCACGCGTGGGGCAAAAAGACCTGGGTGCCACACAGATCACCTCGGCGGCAATCCCCACGCCTCCTTCCGGAGGCGGTAGTGGCTCACGCCGCCACCAGGCGAGGAAAGGCCCGGGTGGCAAAAAAGGCGGGCGGGGTTGCCTGGTCAAAGCTATCATCATTACTCTGTTTGCATTTGTGCTGCTGCTTGTACTTGGTGCGGCGTTCCTGGTGTACCAGTACTTTACCATCGCGGCCACACTGCCCAGCATCGACGACATCAAATCGCACGCGGCCCAGTTTGAAACCACCCGTTTCTATGACCGCAATGGCGACCTGTTGTACGAAATGATCGACCCTAATGCCGGACGGCGCACTTACGTGCCCCTCAACGAGATCTCTCCCTACGTGATAGCTGCTACCATCGCTGTGGAAGATAAGGAGTATTACAACCATCCCGGGTTCGACCCGCTTGCGCTGGTGCGGGCGCTGGTACAGAATTACCTCAGCGGCGAGGTGGTCAGCGGGGCGTCCACGATCACACAGCAACTGGCACGCGGCCTGTTTATGACAGATGCCGAGGCCACTGAGATTTCGGTGCGGCGCAAGGCGCGCGAGATCATCCTCTCTGCCGAAATGACGCGGCGCTACTCCAAGGATGAGATTCTGGAGTTGTATCTCAACGAGTTCAACTATGGCAACCTGGCTTACGGCATTGAGGCTGCCGCTGAGACCTACTTTAACACCACGGCCAGTCAACTGACCCTTTCTCAGGCCGCTTTTTTGGCGGGGCTGCCTCAGGCCCCCGGTATCTATGATATTTTTACCAATCGCGAGGCCACGCTCTATCGCAACAAGCAAGTGCTCATTGCCATGTACGATGTGTCCAAAGAAAAGAATTGTATCTATGTGAGCACCATCTCGGAGCGCATTTGCGTTTCTGCGCAGGAAGCTGCTGATGCTTACGTGGCTTCTGAGAGTTACCCCTTTGAGCAAAAGGCCAACCCGATGGTCTATCCTCACTGGGTCAATTACATCCGTTACCTGCTGGAATCCAAATACGACGCGCAGACCATTTACCGTTCCGGCTTTCGCGTGTACACCACACTGGACCCGCAATTGCAGCAAATGGCTGAGGCCACGGTAAAGGAGCAAGTGGCGGCATTGGCGGAGAAAAATGCCACCGATGGCGCTCTGGTGGCCATCCAGCCAAAAACCGGACAAATTCTGGCAATGGTGGGTTCGGCGGATTTCTACAACGATGCCATCGCCGGGCAGATCAACATGGCCCTGCGCCCGCGCCAACCCGGCTCTTCCATCAAGCCGCTCACTTATGCGGCCGCCTTTGAAAAAGGCTGGACCGCGGCCACCCTCATCTGGGATGTACCCAGCGAGTTTCCGCCTTCCGGCGATCCCAATGATACCCGCGAGCCTTACGTGCCGGTGAATTACGATGGCACCTTTCATGGCCCGGTGACCGTGCGCACCGCGCTGGCCAATTCTTACAACATCCCGGCGGTAAAAGCACTCCAGTATGTAGGGATTTACGATGACCCCAACACCAAGGAGCAGGATGGATTGATCGCTTTTGCACGCCGCATGGGCATTTCTACCCTCGACCGCAACGACTACGGCCTTTCGCTTACCCTGGGCGGCGGCGAAGTGACCCTGCTGGACATGACCTCAGCGTTTTCTGTGTTTGCCAATAACGGGCAGCGTGTGGAGCCGGTTGCCATCACCCGCATTGAGGATTACCAGGGCAATGTGATCTTTGAGGCTGAGCAGCCTAAACCGGTGCAGGTGATCCGCGCCGAGCACGCCTACATTATCAATTCCATCCTCTCCGATGCTAAGGCGCGCGCCCCTATGTTTGGCACCAACTCCGTCCTCAATCTCTCCTTCCCGGCTGCGGCCAAGACCGGCACCACCAACGATTACCGCGACAACTGGACTCTTGGGTACACGCCCGATCTGGCGGTGGGGGTGTGGGTGGGCAACGCCGATTACACTCCAATGGTCAATACTTCCGGGGTTTCCGGGGCGGCGCCCATCTGGGCCAAGGTGATGGAATATGCTGTGCCTTATCTCACCGGCGGTAATCCGAGCGGTTTTGTGCAGCCTGAGGGAATTGTAGAAAAGGTGATCTGCTCTGCCTCCGGCACGGAACCCTCCGAGTATTGTGCCGATCAGCGCAGCGAGATTTTTGCCCACGACCAATTACCTCTGCCCAAGAGCGAGGACCTATGGAAGCGCGTCGCGCTGGATACTTGGACCAACCTGCTGGAATCGCCGGCCTGTACGGGGTTCACTGCTGAAAAATATGTCCTCAACGTGACGGATGAGTTTGCCAAAAGGTGGATCACTGGCAACAGCCAGGGGCAAAAATGGGCCAGGAGCATGGGGTTTGATGATCCGATCATCTTTATTCCCACACGTGTTTGCAAGGCGGACGACCCGCGCCCCAATTTGGTCTTCGTGGGTCTGGATGACCGCCAGACCATTACTACCAATCCACTGGAGCTTTACGCTGTGGTGAATGCCACCGCGCACTTCAAGAGTTTTTACCTCGAATACGGCGAAGGCGATAATCCCAATTCCTGGATGCGCCTGGTAGAAGAAGGCGGTAATGCCTCGGCACAGCCACAAAAGATGCTCACCTGGGACATGGGCGATTTGCCCTCCGGCACGGTAACGCTGCGTCTGTTCATGAAATCCGATGACAACGGTTACGCTGAAAAACTTCTGCGCCTGAATATACAGGTACCCACGCGCACACCGACCCCCACGCTTACACCCACAGCCACCAGCACCCCCACGCCAACGCCCACCGTGACGTTAACGCCCTCGCCAAGCGTGACCCCATCGCCGACGGTGACGCCAAGCCCCACCGAAACACCCACGATCACCCCAACGAGTTGATTATTCCCTGTGTTTTCTGGGAAAGATTTCGATGATTGGAGCATCCAGCAAGGGTGCTCTAATCTTTTCTGCTGCGGCGTCCATGACGCGGCTGTTGGCAAAGAACTCAAATTCAAACTCTGTACGGTCGCCAACCTGTTTGCCGGGGATGGGCATGAGGCGTGCGGTGAGCGGTTTATTCAAGCGCACCGCCAGGGCGCCCAGGTCCAGCAGGATTGCGCTGAGCGCCTCGCTGCTGGTATCGCCTGCCAGGGGGATGGTATCCAGCCCGGTGCCGCACACTGCCGAATAGAGCAGTAAGTCTTTGATTGTAAGCATACCGTTGGCCGCGCGTTGTGCCAGGGTGTAATCTTCCAGCACCGGCAGCATCAGTCCGTTAAACCCGGCACGCTGCCAGGTGCCCTGATCCAGCAGGCTGGCCAGCCAGGCCGCTGCGGCCAGTGACCCGCCCATTCCCAATGTGGGAACACCCAACAATTCTATTGCCTTGCCCAGCGAGCACCAGATGTCGGGATAGGGCGCGGGGGAAAAATCGAAGCCGCCGAATGCCACGCGGTGTTTGGTGCAGATCGATTCAACGACCTGCTGAATAGCTCGCGCGTTGCTTTCAAGCGCATGCAGCAGGCGCTGACCGGCATCTTCCAGAGAGGGCGCCTGAGAAAATGCCTGCACGGCTTCATCGGCACATTCGATGGCCAGTGCCACTGCGGGCGGTTGCTGTGATTGGGCATACGCCGCGGGCAGGAAGGGCGCGCCCGGGCCCACATTGGCCAGTGCGGCAAAGCGCAAATTGGTAAAACCATCCGGTGTCTGCTGCGCGTTGGCGGTGATCACGCGGGCGGCGGCCTTTGCGGCGGCGGGGTAAAGATGCGCACCTGCGGCGATGATCCCGGCAGTGAAGAGAGTCTCATCGTGTGCCAGCAGGGCGGGCAGCAGCTCAAAATCGGCCGGGGCATCCGGTAACGCCGGCCCGATGGAAAGGTATTGCCAACCCAGGCGAGTGCTTTCTTTGGCCAGTGCGTGAATGCGTTGCGGCCATTCATCGCGCGGGTATCCGTTCAGCCAGCCGGCAAAGGGAGCAGTGGCCACCCTTTGCGATTGCACCTGCCAGCCTGCGCTTTGCAGCGCGGTGGTGATCTCCTGTGAGCAGGCGGCCAGTTGCGCCGGGGAAGGCGCGTCTGGCAGCGCGGGATCAAAAAAGGTGGTGACAGCGCGGATTTTCATGCTGACCTCTGGCGCACGGCCTCGAAAAGGAAGATTCCTGCGGCGATGGCCGCGTTGAGGGATTCGCTGCCGCCAGGCATGGGGATGATTGCTGAACCAGTTGCGGCGGCTCTGGCGGCTGCACTGGCGCCCTCGGCTTCTCCGCCGATGATGATGCCCACTGGCTGGGCAAGGTTGAGTTCCCACAGTGGGGTGCCTTCTGCGGCTTCTGCCAGGAAGAGCGGTAATGACGGGGTTTGAGATTGGCAAAGTTTGCTAATCCCTGGCCAATCAAGCGTGGCCAGCGCAAGGCGAAAGTGAGCGCCCATCCCGGCGCGCATCACCTTGGGTGCATACACATCCACGCAGCCGGGTGTGGTGATGAGTAACTGCACGCCGGCGGCGGCGGCCGTACGCAGGATAGTTCCCATGTTACCGGGGTCTTTGAGTTCATCCAGGATAAGCACAAATTCCAGTTTTTGTGGCAGCGCGGTGGTTTTTGTCTCAATCACCAACAGTAATCCCTGATCTGACTCAGTATCGCTGATGCGCGCCATTAACTCTTGCGGCACCTTGATTACCTGGCAGCCGTTCGTTGAAAGTGTGTTGACCAGTTCCATGCCGCGGCCAGAGAGCTTTTCGCTGAACACGACCATTTGCACAACCTGCCCGGCTGCTTGAGCCGCCTCTTCTGCCAGGCGCACGCCCTCGATCACACAGGCACGCTGCTCTTCGCGGCTCTTGCGCGAGTTAAGCAGTTCGCGGATATATTGGATTTTGGGATTCTTGAAGGAGGTAATCAATTCCGGTGAAAACTTTTCCATACAAAGTATTCTACCTGAAACGGCAAATAAAAAACGGGATGGCCGTGAGGTCATCCCGTTTTGTCTGTTGAGTGACTTACGCTGTCTTGGCTTTGGCAACCACTGCGGCAAACGTCTTGGGATCGCGAGCGGCAAGATCAGCGAGCATCTTGCGGTTGAGCAGGATGTTGGCCTTGCGCAAACCGAAGATCAACTGGCTGTAAGAAATGCCGTTCTGGCGGGCGCCAGCATTGATGCGGGCAATCCACAGGCGGCGCAGATCGCGTTTGCGGTTCTTGCGGTCGCGGGTGGCGTACCAAAGACTTTTGAGGCGGGCTTCATTGGCGCGGCGGATCAAAAGATGCCGGCTGCCATACTGCCCTTTTGTTAGCTTGAGAACTCTCTTGTGGCGCAGGTGTCCTTTCGGACCGCCCTTTACACGTGCCATGCTTTACTCCTTTGCGAACCCCTGGGCGCCGGTGTTACACCAGTTGGATGCGCCCAACAGCCGCACTAAAAACGGATACGACCTGTCTCGGCCTCGTTTACTCCATGTTGGGGTTGAGGCGGTTGACGCGCTGAATGGTCTTGTCACCCTGGACTTTGACCATTTCAGTGAACAATGCTTTGGTGCGCTTGGATGTGCGGCGGCGCAGGTGGCTTTTTCCACCCTTGGTGCGCATCAAGACACCGGACCCGGTCAGGCGAAACCGTTTGGAGGTTGCCTTGTGGGTCTTCAACTTGAATTTGCCTTTCTTTTGTTTCGTCACAGCGAACTCCTCTCAACAAATGATGCGGTTGTTTGCGCAACCGCCAATTATACCAGAGTTATTGCAGCTTTCAGGATTTTTTCTACCCTGGCACGGCAGATTTTTCAGCCTCGGCCGGTTTGTCGGCTTCGGTCTTCTTTTTTCCTGGCCGTGCAGGAGCCAGTACCATCCCCATCGTGCGTCCTTCGATGTTGGGGGATTGCTCAATGACCGCAACGTCCACCAGTTCCTCAGCAATCTCCTTGAGGTCTTGAAGTGCGATTTCGGGGTAGGTGATCTCGCGCCCTCTAAAGCGGATGGTCACTTTTACCTTATTGCCTTCCTGGAGCCAGCGGCGGGCATCGCGTGTTTTAAAGCCGCGGTGATGCTCGTTCGTCTTTGGGCGCAGGCGGATTTCTTTGACTTCGATCTTGGTCTGGGCCTTTTTGGCTTCGCGTTCCTTTTTCGTCTTCTCGTAAAGGAATTTGCCAAAGTCGAGCACGCGGCATACTGGGGGTTCCGAATTGGGAGAAACTTCGACGAGGTCAAGCTCGGCATCGCGGGCGATCTGCAACGCTTTTTGGATGGGAACAACGCCGAAATTCTCGTTTTGAGGCCCGATCAGGCGAACCTCAGCGGTGCGGATTTGTTCATTGACGCGGAAATTTTGAGTACTGATAGCCTTCTCCTGTTAGAAATTTAATAGAAGCCCGTCCACTAACGGGCCAATAATACGTAAATCATACCACAATCGAACTATGGCTTCAACTACTTACTGGGCCGGGTTTGCCAGCGGGGTGAGGAATTCCCGTTTTGACCTGGTGAGGTCTGAATAGACCCCGCGGTTTTCTTCTGGCAGGATGCGCGCGATCTCGTACATGATCTCATCGGTCACTTGCTGGCGGCTTTCGCGATCCAGGGCCTTGCCATTGAGGTTCACTTTGTAAGGCTCACCCACCTTGATGACCATTTTGGTACGTTTGCCCAGGCGCAGGTCTTTGATCTTCTCGTTTCCGTAGAAGACTACGGGCAGGATGGGCGCGCCGGAACGCAATGCCAGCAGCGCAATGCCCGGGTAACCCTGATTCAGGCGTCCGTGGCGCGAGCGTGTGCCTTCCGGGGCAACGATGACGAGTTTCTTTTGCTTCAGGGCTTCTTCGGCCAGACGGAAGGCTTCAAAATCCACTTCACCGCGCTTGATGGGGATGCCTTCCCAGGCATTAAAGAGGAACTTCATAAACCAATTATCCCAGGTTTCGGCCTTTACGAAAGCCGTGACCGGGCGAGGATGAAGATGCGAAAAACCAACCGGTGCATCCAGCGAGTTAATGTGGTTGGTAGAGATAATCAGCGGGCCTTCCATAGGGATGCGGGCTACTTCGCTGGCGTCCACTTCCAAAAAAGTGCTCAGGATGGCGCGGATGGGAGGATTGATGAAAACAGCCAGGCGTGTCATAGCTCCAGCCTTGCCACCATTTCCAGTTCCGCCGGCAGGATCTCAATCGCCAGCTCCTGGCCTTCTTCGCACACGGTGACGCCGTCGGCGTGCGCGGGGATGACGCCGTTGACAGCCTTTACGTGGATGCTTTTAGATTGAGATGTGCTCACGGCAGGATCGGCTGCCTGCGTGCCTTTCATGATCTTGAGCATGAGGCCGATCATGGCGGATTGCGGCACTTCGCGCACCAGCAGCAAATCAAAGATACCATCATTGGCCTTGGCGGTGGGGGCCATCATAAAGCCGCCGCCCATGCGCCTTCCGTTCATCACGGAAACGAGCAGGGTGGGCATCTGGAAGGTCTTGTTCTCCAGGGCGATTTCCAGCATGGGGGGTTTGAAGAAAATGAAGATGGTCTTGATGGCTGCTACCAGGTAAGAGAGCATGCCGGTTAATTTTCCTCTGGCGGCCACAAAACCAACCACAGCATCAAAGCCGATGCCGACCCCGTTGCCAAAGTACAAACCATCGGGGTAATTGCCGCCGGTTACCTTGCCAACATCCACTTTGCGCACCAGTTTGGAAGCCAGCAGGTCGCAGCTCAGTTGCAGGTCATGCGGGATGCCAAGGCCAAAAGAAAAATCGTTGCCGCGCCCGACGGGCAGGATAGCCATCACCGGGCAGCGTTTATGGGTTTGTTTGAATCTCATCAGCCCATTCAAGACCTCATTGGCAGTACCGTCGCCGCCGGCAGCGACCACTACGTCGTAACCTTCTTCTGCAGCCTGTATCGCCAGCTCGGTGGCGTGTTCAGGGTAGCCTGTCTGCACAACGTCAAAATGCAACCCGTATTTTGCCAGGATGCCTTCAATCTCAGGCCGTACTTTGAGCCCATTGCCTTTACCAGCCGTAGGGTTCAGGATGATCTTATAACGTGTCATGGCTCCTCTTTATCACGGTCAAATTCAAATATTGTTTGATTGTATGTGCAAGTAGACATGCGGTCAACCCGGAAAACTCTGTGATTAGCCGAGCGATAAAATGCTTTCTTGTGTTAAAGAACACTCAACAGGGAGGAAGGAAACTGTGAAAATGTGCAAGTTTTTGCCCGGCAGAATTGGATAGTAGGGGATGCAT
>CALCNO010000169.1 GCA_937897615.1 uncultured Anaerolineaceae bacterium | reverse complement strand
CGGAAGACCTGCATGGCCTCTTCGCAGTAGCCGTTGCTGGGCTGGTGCAGGCCCGCCAGCACCGACCCGTAGATGTAGTAATAGATCACCGTGTTGATCGTCATGGGCAGGCCCTCAATGACGATATCGCCGGCGCTGGATTCGCTGCACTCCTCGCCGCCGTTGCGCACCGTGCAGGATTCCACGGCGGTGCAGCCGCGCACCGCGCACTTGAGCGGCAGAATTGACCCCTCGTAGTTGCGCGCCTTGTAGTACACCACCCCCAGCTGGCCGTACACCGTGGCATCGTTGGGGCTAAAGGTGAGCGCCTTGAGCACGTTGCGCGCCGCCGCAAAGAACTCGCCCTGCTGCACGTAGGTGTTGGCAATGGAGATCAGCGGGATGGGGTCGTTGACCCCCAACTGGTCGTTGATGCGCGCGGCCGCGGCGAAGGCATCCAACGCCAGGCCGAAGTAATAATTCTGCTCGGAGGTGATCACGCTCAGGTTGGCCAGCTTGCGGTAATTGGCCCCCAGCGAGATGTAGAGGAAGTTCAGGTTGGGCATGATCTCGATGGCCTTCTTGTACTCCTCCACCGCCTGCTTGTAATTGGCTGTGGATTCCAGCACGTAGCCGTTCACGCGGTGCACATCCATCAGCGAGGAGTCGCGCTCCACCGCCTGCTCGATGTACTGCTGCGCCTGGCTCCACTTCTGCTGGTCCACCAGCAGCTCAGCGTAATAGGCCAGCGCCAGCGCGTTGGTGTTATCGTATTGCAGCGCCTGCACCGCCGCCTGTTCGCCGGCAATGAGCGAATCCTGCCAGGCATCTCCGGCGATGGCGGAAATACCGTACCAGTCCAGCGCAAAAGCCTTGACGGCGTAGAGCATGCTGTTCTCCGGCGCCACCGCCAGCCCCTTCTCCACCGAGGCCAGCGCCTGCTCCAGGCGCAGCTTTTTGCCGTTATCGCTGGTGATCTGCGAGGTGGAATACACCTGGATGCGCGCCAGCTCGGCCCACAATTCCGGGTTCTCCGGCTCGATCTGCAGCGCCATGTTGTAGGCTTCGATGGCCTTCTCCAGGTTGCCGGCGGCAAAATGCGTCTCGCCCTCCTGCGTGTAAGAGTTGAGCGAGCGCGTGGGGGTAGGCGTGGGTTCAAGCAGCGGGGTAAAGCGCCCGGTGGAGAAAGCGCGCGCCACAAACAGCAGCGCCAGGATCACCATCAGCCCGATGAAAATGCGCAGGGGATGGTTGGATTTGGGAGGCTTGCTGAAGATGAAGCGCTTACCGTTGTAATCGATCATTCGATTGTGAGAATGTCCGTTTAAGGAATGGGCGTAATCGTTGGCGTGGGGGTGATGGTGGGCGTGGGGGTGGGAATATCGGAGCTGCCCTCAATGGCCAGGCGCTCGCAGGTGTTAATCACCTCCTGCGCGTTGTACACAGCCACCTCATCGTTGCGCAGGCCGGTAGCCACCGCCTGGGCGATCTGCAAAGCCTCGCCGCACTGCCCCAGTTTGGAGAGCGCCAGCCCGTAAGTGTAATAGAACTCGCCGGTGGTGTTGTAATCCAGCGCCATTCCTTCCACCACCTTGCCGTCGGCGGTGGTGCCGCCCTTGACGGCCATGCGCAGGGTATCCACCGCGTCGTAATACTTTTGCTGTTTCCAGTACACCAGCCCCAGATAGCCGTACAGCAAGGGATTGGTGGGGTCGTCGGCCACGGCGGCCTCGCCGTACTGGGCAGCCTTGGCATAATCGCCGTTGCGGGCATAGGTGCGCGAGATGAGCAGCTCGGGCATGTAGTCGGTGGGGTTGAGGGCGTTGGCCTTGGAGAACTCGGTGATGGCCTTGTCGTACTGCTGGGTGGCGCGGTAATTGCGCCCCAGCGCCAGGTGCAGGTCGGCGATGTTGGGGTTGATCGCCACCGCCGCCTCAAACTCGGTGACGGCCTCAGGGTAATTGGCGGTGTACTCCAGCACATAACCGCGCCCGCGGTGGGTTTCCAGCGCGTTGGGGGCCAGGGCAATGGCTTCTTTGGAAGCGGCAATGGCATTATCCAGCGTGTTCAGGTCGCCTTGGTTAAGCTGCAGCATGTAAACGTAAACCTCGGCCAGGTAGCCGTAGGCGGCGGCGTTGTCTTTGTTGAGGGCGATGGCATCCTGCAGCGCGCCCACCGCCTGGATGTTATCGCCGGCCAGCCCGTAGGCCCAGCCGCGCAGCGCCAGTGCGGTATCGTTTTTGGGGTTGATGAGCAGGGCGTTCTCGGCGTTCTTGATGGCCTCATCGTAGTTGCCGGTGTAGGCGTTGAGGCGCGCCAGCGCTACAAAGTTGCTGGGGTTCCTGGGGTCGGCCAGCACCGCCTGGTTATAACTCTGAATGGCCAACGAATACTTGCCCTCGGCCTCCAGCGCCTGCGCATCGGTGACGAAGGACTCAGGCGGGCGCGTGGGCGTGGGGGTGGAGCCAAAGAGCGTGGGCATGGTGGGCACCACCATGCGGTCAAGGAGGATGAAAATACCAATCACCGCCACGAGCACGATCACCCTGAAGGGGTTGGCGCGGCTGCGGCGTTTTTGCATGCTCCATTTGGAACCTTTGATGTACATGGGGTTCATCTTACCAACGCTTCAGAAGAGCGTCAAGGCGGGCAAATCCGGCAGGAAAGGCTTTTCCTCACTTGCCTTATCCCTGCCTTTTGGCTAGAATGAAACCATGCAGTTTGATGTTTTCACCCTCTTCCCCGAGGTGCTCACCCCCTACCTCGACATCAGCATCCTGCAGCGCGCGCGCCAGAAGGGCCTGCTGCAGGTGGCGCTGCATAATATCCGTGACTACACGCATGACAAGCATCACGTCACCGACGATGCCCCCTACGGCGGCGGCGGCGGTATGGTGATGAAAGTTGAACCCATCTTTGAGGCCGTGGAGACGGTACTGGGCACCCCGCCCGCCTGCCCGGTGATCCTGATGAGCCCGCAGGGGCGCCCCTTTACCACCGCCGTGGCGCAGGAACTGGCGCTGCTGCCGCGCGTAGCGCTGCTGTGCGGGCGCTACGAGGGCGTGGACGAGCGCGTGTGCGAACACCTGGTGAGCGACCAGATCTCGGTGGGAGATTACGTGCTCACCGGCGGCGAGCTGCCCGCCCTCAGCATCATTGACGCGGTGACGCGCTTTTTGCCCGGCGCCCTGGGCGACCCGGACGGCCCCTACGACGATTCCTTTGGCAACGGCCTGTTGGAATACCCGCACTACACGCGCCCCGAAGAGTTCCGCGGCTGGCGCGTGCCGGAGGTGCTGCTCTCCGGCAACCATGCCGCCATTGCCAAATGGCGCCTGGAACAATCGCTTTTGCGCACCCGGAAACACCGTCCAGACCTGATGGACGATTAACTTATCCATTTGATTCGAAGGAGAGGAAAATGACGAAAGCAAAATTCCCGTGGGGCCGAACCTTTCTGGTAGGGTTCGGGTTCTTTGGCATCAGCATCCTGTGGCCGATCTTTAACCAGTGGGTGCCGCTGATCCTGCAGGTTGGCAACCCGCAGTTCAACACCACTGTGGCCAACTTCGTTGGCTTCGGCATCGGCCCCGCGCTGGCCATGTTCATCATGACCTGGGACAACATCATCAATATCTTTGTACAGCCGTGGGTGGGCAACCGCAGCGACCACACCTGGAACCGCTTTGGCCGCCGCAAACCCTGGGTGCTGCTGGGCCTGCCCATTGCCGTGCTGGGTTTCCTTTCCATCCCCATGGCGCAAACCGTGCTGGCCGTGGCCGTGTTCATTTTGGTCACCAACTTTGGCATGGCGCTCTTCCGCTCGCCGGTGGTGGCCTGGCTGGGCGACCTCTTTAAGCCGGAGGAACGCAGCAAGGCCAACGGCGTGATCAACCTGATGGGCGGCGCCGCGGGCGTGCTCTCTTACGTGCTGGGCGGCCTCATCTACAACTCCTTCGGGCGCAACGGCCCGTTCATCGCCGGGGCCATCACCATGGTGGTAGCGCTGACGGTGGTGCTAATCTGGGTGAAAGAACCCAGAGAACGCTTCGGCGAAATGCAGGCCGACGGCACCCTCAAGGAAAGCAACAAAGACGAAAGCGTGAAGGGGCTGATCCCCAACCTCAAGGCGGTGTTCTCCAACAAGGACCGCTCGGCGTTGTTCATTCTGCTGGCGATCTTCTGCTGGTTCACCGGCTTCAATGCCATCGAGACCGGCCTGTCCTCCTTTGCCGTGTTCGACCTGGGCATCAAGCCCGGCACGGCCTCCATTGTGGCCTCGGTGGCCAACCTGTCCTTCCTGGCCTTCTGCATCCCCTCCGGGCTGCTGGCCGGCAAGATGGGGCGCCGCAAGACCATCATCTACGGCCTGCTGGCGCTGGTGGCCATCTTCATCGTCAGCTTCACCCTGGTCAAGGGGCTGATCTCCTTCATCATCATCCTGGTGCTGGTGGGCTTCTTCTGGTCGTGGGTGAACGTGAACAGCCTGCCGCTGGTGTACGATCACGGCGATGAGAAACGCATCGGCGCATACACCGGCCTGTACTACTTCTTCTCGCAGACGGCGGCAGTGGTGGGCCCCACCACCGGCGGCCTGCTGGTGGAAAAGCTGGGCTTCAATTACAGCGTGCTCTTCATCTTCGGCGCGATCTTCCTGTTCCTGGCCTTCCTCTCCATGCTCAAGGTGCGCGACCGCGCCCACGAGGAAAAACTCAAGAAGGAAGCAGAAGGCGCAGCCGCCGGGTAATGCAAGAAAACAAACAAAATGTCGGGTTCACCCGGCATTTTGTTTTTGCGCCCTTGCATTGGCACAGGAATATCGTTATACTAAAACAGCAGGGTGGGAAGATACCCACCATACATACTCTCTGTAGGAGGAGAAATAATGTCCAAGAAACTGTACGTAGTCGTTTCAGTTCTATTGGTTGCAGTGTTCGCTCTGAGCGCCTGCGCCAAACCGACCGCTGCCCCCACTGCGGCCCCGACCGAAGCTCCCGTTGTGACCGAAGCCCCGACTGAAGCTCCTGTTGTCACTGAAGCCCCCAAGCTCAAAATCTGCAACGTCAACGACATGGGTGGTGTTGATGACAAATCCTTCAATGCAACCGCATGGAAGGGTGTTCTGGATGCAGAGGAAAAATATGGCGTTGAAGGCTCATTCCTCGAATCAGAACAGCAGACCGACTATGAGAAGAACATCAACAGCTACCTGGCCGCCGGCGATTGCGCCATCATCATTGGCATCGGCTACAACATCAGCGCCGCCACCAAGGCCGCTGCTGAAGCCAACCCGACCCAGAACTTCGGCATCATCGATGACGCTTATGATCCCGTGCTGCCCAATGTTGCCGCCAGTGTCTACAACATCGACCAGGCCACCTATCTGTTGGGCTACCTGGCTGCCTCCCAGACCAAGACCGGCATCATCGGCACTTACCTCGGCATGAAATTCCCCTCCACCGCCAATTTCAGCGATGGCTTCTACAATGGCATCATGAAATACAACGAAGTTCATGGTACCGATGTCAAGCTCATTGGTTGGGATCCTGCCAAGTACGAAGGTCTCGAAGTTGGTAACTTCAGCGACGTTGACAAGGGCAAGACCATCACCCTGGGCCTCCTCGATGAAGGCGCAGACATCATCATGCCGGTTGCCGGCCCCGTTGGCGCTGGTACCCTGGCTGCCGTGAAGGAACGCGGTGCTTTGATGGTGGGTGTGGACACCGACTGGTCCGTCCTCTATGACGAGGATTCCCAGTACGTTCTCGGCTCCGCCCTCAAGAGAATGGACTTCTGGCTGTTGAACACCGTTGGTACCCTTGTTGACGGTACCTTCGCTGGTAACACCTTCGTTGGCACCCTGGAAAACGGTGGTGTTGCGATGGCAATCGGTGTTGATTTCGCCGACAAGATCGACCCGACCCTCAAGGCCGAGTTGGATCAGCTGCAGGCCGACATCATCTCCGGCAAGATCGTTACCACCTATCCGCGCTAGAAGCAACGTTACAGTTCAGAAAACGGGTTGGCTCTGCCAACCCGTTTTTGATTAATGTTATAATTTTTTCATCAAATCTCGTAGGACATCCTATGCCCCCTATTTTGGAATTTAAAAACATCACCAAAGTATTCCCCGGCATTATCGCCAACGACCACATCAGTTTTTCCCTCAAAAAAGGTGAAATCCTGGCGCTGCTCGGCGAAAACGGCGCAGGAAAGACCACCCTGATGAATGTTCTCTACGGCCTGTACCAACCGGATGAGGGCGAGATTCTGGTGGAAGGCGAAAAGGTCACCTTCCAATCGCCATCGGATGCCATTGAGAAAGGGATCGGCATGGTGCACCAGCACTTCATGCTCGTCCCGGTTTTCAACGTGGCTGAGAATGTGATGCTCGGCAAGGAGGACACCCGCTTTGGCGGTTTCCTCGATGAAAAGAAGACCGCAAATGCCATCCTCAAAATTTCCGAGGACTACAAGTTTGAGGTCAACCCCAACGATTACATCAAGGACCTGCCGGTGGGCATTCAGCAGCGCGTGGAGATCATCAAACTACTCTTCCGCGGCGCCGAGATCCTCATTTTCGATGAGCCCACCGCTGTGCTCACCCCGCAGGAAGCCGATGACCTGTTCATCATCCTGCGCTCGCTGGCCAAAGAAGGAAAGTCCATCATCTTCATTACCCACAAACTGCGCGAGGTGCTGGACCTGGCCGACCGCATCGTGGTGCTGCGCCTAGGCAAAGTGATCGGCGAGACGACGCCCAAAGAGTCTTCGCAGAGCAAGCTGGCGGCGATGATGGTGGGGCGCGAAGTAGAGCTGGAAATCACCAAATCCAAACCGAAGGTGGGCAAGCAGGTGCTCTCGGTGGAAAACCTCATCGTCACCGATAACACCAAGCAGATCACCGTGGATAACGTTTCTTTTGACGTGTGCGAAGGCGAAATCCTGGGGGTGGCCGGCGTGCAGGGCAACGGGCAGACCGAGCTGGTGGAGGCCCTCACCGGCCTGCGCAGCGTGACCAGGGGGCAGGTGAAGATCGAAGGCCACAACAGCACGCGCGCCAAACCCCGCCAGGTGACGGAACTCGGCGTGGCGCACGTACCGGAAGACCGCCAAAAGGACGGGCTGGTGCTGCAACTGCCGGTGATGGAAAACCTGGTGCTGTGCACCTTTTACAAACAGCCTTTCTCGCGGCACAACATTATGAACTGGAAGTTCATCCGCGAGCACACGGCAAATCTGGCCAAACAATATGATATTCGCACCCCCAGCATCTTTACCAACGTGGGCAATCTCTCCGGCGGCAACCAGCAAAAAGTGATCGTGGCGCGCGAGCTTTCACGCCCGATCAAGCTGCTGATCGCCTCGCAGCCTACCCGCGGCCTGGATGTTGGCTCCATCGAATACATCCACCGCCAGATCCTGCGCAAAAGGGATGAAGGCATTGCGGTTCTGCTGGTCTCGCCTGAATTGGATGAAGTCCTGCAGCTTTCCGATCGCATTGCGGTGATGTACCGCGGCAAACTCCTGGCCATTGTTCCGGCAGGGGTCGCTTCAAAAGAGGAAATCGGCCTGGTAATGGCAGGCATCATTCCAGATTCGCTGGCCGCTTATGCAGTTAAATCCTAAAGAAGACGAGACTCCCATGAAAAGTGACGATGCGAAAATAAAAAAAGCAGGCAAGATTTTCATTGAAGAGTTAAAGAAAGGGGTCAACCCGGAGCACAAAAAGAAATCGGTGTGGAATTCGCTGCTCATCCCTGTGCTGGCCATCCTCACCGGTCTGGTCTTCGGCGCGGTCTTCAACGTCATTACCAACGTGGAGGTCTACTCGGCCTTTAAAACCTCCTTTGGCAGCGGCCTGGCGGTAGCCTGGAAGACCATCTCGCTCTCTTATGCGGCGCTGTTCAAGGGCGCCATCGGCGACCCCAGAGTGATCGTTGAGGCGCTGCGCACCGGCGACCAGGCCAAACTGATCGCCGCCTTTAACCCCATCCTGGAAAGCCTGGTGGCCACCACGCCGTACATCTTCGGCGGGCTGGCAGTGGCGCTGGGCTTCAAATCCGGCGTGTTCAACATCGGCGCCGAGGGGCAGATCCTCATCGGCGCGTCCACCTCGGTGTTTGTGGGCTACGCCCTCACCGGGCTGCCGGCCATCATTCACATCCCGCTGGCGCTGCTGGCCGGGATGATCGGCGGCGGGCTGTGGGGCTTTATCCCCGGCTGGCTCAAGGCCAAAACCGGCGGCCACGAGGTGATCAACACGATCATGATGAACTACATCGCCTTCTACCTCAACGACTGGCTGCTGCGCGGCCCGATGAAGCGCGAAGGCACCATGCAGCCGGTGAGCCCGCTCATTCAGACCTCGGCGGAACTGCCCAAGCTGTTCCCCTACCCCATCCGCTTTCACATCGGCTTCTTCATCGCCGTTGCTTTCATCTTCATCGTGTACTTCTTCCTGTTCAAAACCACCTGGGGGCTAAACCTGCGCATGGTGGGCACCAACCCGCACGCGGCCAAGTACGCCGGCATCAACGTGGCCAATTACACCATCCTGGCAATGGCGCTCTCCGGGGCGCTGGCCGGGCTGGCCGGAGCCAACGAAGTGCTGGGGGTGAACCACAGCCTGTACGTGTCCTTCTCTTCCGGCTACGGCTTCAACAGTATCGCCCTGGCGCTGATCGGCAACAACAATCCCTTCGGCGTGGGGCTGGCGGCGCTGCTGTTTGGCACACTGGAGAACGGCGCCACCAGAATGCAAATGGACGCCGCCATCCCGGTGGAGATCATCTCCATCATCCAGGCTATGGTGTTGATGTTCATTGCCGCACCGGCCATCGTGCGCACCATCTTCAGGCTGCGCGACCCCAAAGAAAAAGAGCTTGAAATGACCGCTGCCCAGACGGGAGGAAAATAACCCATGCTCAAGAGCTTATCCATCTCCCGCGCCAAGTTTACCGATACTTCTCGCACCCGGCAGATCGTGATGGGAATTGTCTTCATTCTCATCGGCATCGGCATTCATCTGATCTTCACCATCAAGCTCAACCCCTCGCAGATCACCACCTTTGGCCTGAACCCCGGCGGGCAGGAGAAAGTGCTGCCGGATTGGAAGCTGAACTCTTATTACACCCTGCTGGCGTTTTCCATTGTCAGCGTGCTGCTGGGCGCTTTCCAGATCATCAAGGGCTTCCGCCAGTGGACCAACCGCATCCTGGGGGTGCTGATCTTCTTCTTCATCTTCGGCTTCCTCATCTGGGGCGCCGCGGATAAGTCGCTCAACCTGGAAGGGCTGCTGATGACCACCATGCAGCGCGCCGTGCCCATCACGCTGGGAGCTTTTGCGGGCATCCTGTGCGAGCGCGCCGGCGTGGTGAACATTGCCATTGAGGGGATGATGCTGGCCGGCGCCATGACCGCCACCATCGTGGGGTCGCTCACCCACAACCTGTGGATCGGCATGGCCACCGGTATGCTCACGGGTATGCTGATGGCGCTGCTGCTGGCAGTGCTCTCCATCAAATACCGCACCAACCAGATCATTGCCGGCACGGTGATCAACATTCTGGCAACGGGGCTTACCTCGTACATCTCGGCGCGCTTCATCCAGGTGTACCAGAACCTCAACAGCCCGGGCACCTTCCCCATCTGGAAGATCCCGCTGCTCTCCAAAATTCCCATCATCGGGCCGGTGTTCTTCCAGAACAGCGTCTTTGTGTACGCCATGCTGATCCTGATGGTGGTGATCCATGTGGCGCTGTTCTACACCCGCTGGGGCCTGCGCGTGCGCGCCGTAGGCGAGCACCCCAAAGCCGCCGATACGCTGGGCATCAATGTCTTCCGCACGCGCTACATTGCGGTGATGCTGGGCGGGCTGGTGGCCGGCCTGGCGGGGGCGTTCTTCACCCTGGGCTCGGTAGGCCGCTTTGACAAACTGATGACCTCCGGCAAGGGCTTCATCGGCCTGGCGGCAATGCTCTTTGGCAACTATACCCCGGTGGGATCGTTCAGCGCCGGCCTGCTCTTTGGCTTTGCAGACTCGCTGGGAACGCGCCTGTCCATTCTCAACGTGCCCATCCCGGCCGATTTTCTGCTGATGGCGCCGTACATCGCCACCATGATCCTGCTGGCAGGCGTGGTTGGCAAGAGCACCGCCCCGGCAGCCGACGGCGAACCTTACGTAAAAGGCTAAAACCTGTTGAATCCCATCGCCACCCCGCAAGGGGTGGCTTTTTTATTGTTATAATTCATCTGTTTTGCAGAAAGGACAATCAAATGCCAGCGATCATTGTTGACCAGATCTCAAAGACCTTTGGCAGCCTCAAGGCTGTCAACGATGTCTCCTTTACCGTGGAGCCGGGGGAAATCTTTGGCCTGCTTGGGCCAAACGGCGCCGGCAAGACCACCACCATCCGCATCCTGTTGGATATCTTCAAGCCGGACAGCGGCTCGGTGAGCATTCTGGGCGGGGCCATGACCGAGGAGAAAAAGAACCGCATCGGCTACCTGCCGGAAGAACGCGGCCTGTACCAAGACATCCCGTTGGACCGCTGCCTGGTGTACCTGGCCACCCTTAAGGGCATGGAGGAGAATGCCGCTCACGAGAAGGTGAACGCCTACCTGGAGCGCTTTGAACTGACCGAGGCGCGCAAGAAAAAGGTGAAGGAATTGAGCAAGGGGATGCAGCAGAAGGCGCAGCTCATTACCACGCTGGTGCATCAACCCGACCTGGTGATCATTGACGAGCCTTTCAGCGCGCTGGACCCGGTGAACACGCAGATGGTCAAGGAGTTGCTGCGCGAGGAACGCAACAAAGGCACCGCTGTGGTGATGTGCACGCACCAGATGCACCAGGTGGAAGAACTGGCCGACCGCATTGTGCTCATCGACAACGGCAAGGCCATGCTCTACGGCAAGCTGGAAGATGTGCGCCGGCAGTACCAGAGCCAGTCTGTGATTGTGCGCACGGCGGCGGCGCTGCCCGCAAAGATCAACGGCGTAGAAGAGATCGTGAAACAGAACAACCATTACCTGCTCCACCTGTGCCAGGGCTGCACCTCGCAGCAGGTGCTCAAGTCTTTGCTGGAAAAAGGCATAGAACTGGAGCAGTTCGAAATCGCCATCCCCTCGCTGGATGAGATCTTCATCCAGGTGGTCAAAAAAGAGCAGCCGGCATGAAAAAGACCTGGCTGATCTGCTGGCACGAGTTCAAGCGCCACGTGCTGCGCAAGCGCTTCATCTTCGCCATCCTCAGCATGCCCCTCTTTGTGGGGGTGCTGGCGCTGGTGGGGTTCCTTTCCGTTTGGCTGCAATACGATAAGCGCCCGGTGGGCTACATTGACCCTTACGGCATTTTGACCGCGCACGAGCAGTTGAGCGCCAAGCCCGGCCAACTGCTGGCGCCGGTGGAGATGATCGCCTACACGGATGAAAGTGCCGCCAAAGCCGACCTGCAAGCCAAAAAGCTCCAGGCGTACTGGGTCTTCACTGAAAACTACATGGATACCGGCGAAGTCACGCTGGTCTCCGACGGCAAGACCGGCATTAACATCGAGGATGACATCGGCGAGTTCCTGACCCAAAACCTGCTCAACGGCAAAGCGCCAGCGCTGGTGACGCGCCTCACCGAAGGCTCCAACCTGATCATCCGTTCACTGGACGGCAAGCGCGAGCTGGGGGCCGATAACTGGTCGTTCATGCTGCTGCCCTTCATCGCCGGGCTGCTCTTCGTGATCGCGGTTAATATCAGCGGTGGTTACCTGCTGCAGGCCGTGGTGGAAGAAAAAGAGAACCGCACCATGGAAGTGCTGGTGACCTCCGTTTCGCCGGGCGAGCTGATGGCCGGCAAGATCATCGGCAACCTCTCGGTGGGGCTGCTGGAACTGCTGATCTGGACGATCTTTACCATTCTGGCGCTCAAACTTTTGCCCAACTTTATCCCCATGGGCGACGCGCCGGAGATCCCCTTCTCTTACATTTTGCTGGTGCTGGGAACTTTCCTGCCGGCGTTTGTGATGATCGCGGCAGCGATGGGCGCCATTGGCGCCACCGCCACGGAAATGAAGGAAGCCCAGCAGATGGCCGGGGTTTTCACCATCCCCATTGTCATCCCCTACTGGTTCGTTACCGCCATCATGTTCAACCCCAACGGCGGCCTGGCCGTGGGGATGAGCCTGTTCCCGTTTACCGCGCCGCTGGCGCTGCCGATGCGCGCGCTCTTTACCACCATCCCTACCTGGCAGCTGGTGCTGGCCATTGGCCTGCTGGTGATCCTGGCGGTGTTTGCGGTCTGGCTGGCCGGGCGCATCTTCCGCCTGGGCATGCTGCGCTACGGCAAAAAAGTGCAGCTTAAAGAAGCCTTTGCCAGGCAGCAAGCCGGAAAGTAAAGCCATGAAGAAAACATTGCTGATCTTGAAAACTGAATTGGTCAACGTGGTCACGCGGCGCTCGTTCTTGCTCACGTTGTTCCTGCTGCCGCTCATCGGCGCGGGGGTGGTCTTCGTCATCTCCCTGCTGCAAAAATCCTCCGGCACCAGCTCTACCAACCTGCTGGGCGAATTGATGCGCCCGCAGGCCACCGTTTCACTGGAGGGCTTTGTGGACCAGAGCGGGCTGGTCAAATCTATCCCGCCGGGCTATGAGCAGCTGCTGGAGGCCTTCCCGGATGAGGCCAGCGCGCGCCAGGCGCTGGATAACGGCGAGATCACCGCTTACTACATCATCGCAGCCGATTATATGGACAACGGCGATGTGATCTACGTGCGCCCGGATTTTAACCCGATGGGCGCAACGGTGAGTTCCAGCCCGGTGGAAGCGCTGATGGCCTACGCGCTGAGCGGCGATAACCTGCAGCTGTCTTACCGCGTTCAGAACCCGGTGAACGAAACCCGGGTGAACATCTCGCCGGTGCAAACGCGCGACCAGGCCAACCCGCTGACCTTTATCCTGCCTTACATCGTTACCTTCCTCTTTTACGCCATCATCCTCTCCTCTTCCACGCTGATGCTCAACAGCATTACCAACGAGAAGCAGAACCGCGTGATGGAAATTCTGATGACCTCGGTGAAGCCGATCGAGATCCTCACCGGCAAGATCATTGCCCTGGGGATCGCCGGGCTGCTGCAAACAGTGGTGTGGAGCGGCTCTGGTTATTTGATGCTGCTCTTTTCCAACCAGCGTTTTTCGCTGGGAGATGCTTTTAAGCTGCCGCCGAGTGTGCTGGCCTGGGGAATTCTGTTCTTCCTGCTGGGGTACGCGGTTTACGCCAGCCTGATGGCCGGGGTGGGCGCGCTGGTGCCCAACCTGCGCGAGGCCTCGCAGCTGACGACCTTCATCATCATGCCGCTGATCGTTCCGCTGGTCTTCATCAGCGTGATGATCAACACGCCCAACAGTCCGCTGGCGGTGGTGCTGAGCCTCTTCCCGCTGACCGCGCCAGTGAGTATGATGACGCGCCTGGCAGCCACCACGGTGCCCGTCTGGCAGCCGCTGCTGGCGGCAGCGCTGCTGGCGCTGACGGCCTGGCTGCTGGTGCAGGCCACGGCCAAGCTCTTTAGAGCGCAAAATTTGCTCTCCGGGCAGGGAGTCACCCGCAAGGGGTTTTTGAAGGCGCTGGCAGGAAAATAAGCGCGGTATAATCGGTGCGTACGCCCCCGTAGCTCAATTGGACAGAGTGCCTGACTTCGAATCAGTAGGTTGCGCG
>CALCNO010000168.1 GCA_937897615.1 uncultured Anaerolineaceae bacterium | reverse complement strand
CAAATCGTTGGCGGGTCTGCAATATGGGGAATGAACCGGATCGATATGCTGACGCGGCAATCTTATAACAGTAAGGGGATGCTTTATCTTGTAGAGGACGTGATTCCCACAGATGCGGTTGTGGGGGTGGCAACCAACGGTGCGGATTACCCTCAATATGGCATCTTTGGTGAACACTTTACCCGCAAAGTGATTGACATATTGCCTGGAACCGAACTGACTGACCAGGCCTGGTTGCAGCAAAATCAGATTGACTATTTGCTAATTCTGAAAACGGACGATTTTCCGGGACAGATTGCCCCTGATTACCATTTCCTTGATGGCAAAGGCGACTGGATGGTTTACACCAACCAACCTTAACCCTCCTTCTAAGCTGGCGGGAAGGTGATCTCCATGGTGGTGCCTGTGCCTTTGCCATATGATTTGGCCACGATCTCACCAC
Source organism: uncultured Anaerolineaceae bacterium (assembly GCA_937897615.1). Taxonomy (GTDB): domain Bacteria; phylum Chloroflexota; class Anaerolineae; order Anaerolineales; family Anaerolineaceae; genus UBA6107. The sequence continues at coordinate 1,719 of CALCNO010000168.1, read as the reverse complement.
CCTGAGCGTTGATCAGTGCCTTGCAGATTGCCAGGCCCAGGCCCATCTTGCCAGAGTTTCCCCCGCGTGATTTGTCGGCGCGGTAGAACCTTTCGAAGATATAAGGCAAGTCTTCCGCTTCGATGCCGGAGCCGTCATCCCTTACCACCATATGAACCAGGCCATCAAAAAAGGTTGTTAAGGTGATGGAGCCATTTTTTGGGGTATAGCGCAGTGCATTATCCACCAGATTCTTGAGCACCTGGATTGTGCGCCCGTCATCCACATTAATTTCATGGGTTGAGTTTTCAATGTTCAGCACCAACTGAATACCCTGTCTGGCGGCAATGGGTTGGTAGATCTCAAAAGTTCTTTTTAGCAATGCGGCAGGGCTGATCTGCTGCATTTGAAAATCCAGCCCCCCTGCTTCAACCTGGGTGAGGGTGCTCAAATCGCCCACCAACCGGCGCAGGTGATCCAATTCGGTTTTGACGATCTCAACCCGCTGAGGGGTGAGTTGCACGGCACCTTCCTCAGCCATTTCCATATAGCCGGAGATGATCTGAATGGGGGTGCTCAAATCATGGGTGATGTCCGCTGTCAGGCGTTTGCGCTGGTCATCTGCCTGTGCCAGTTGAGTGCTCATCTGGTTGAAGCTGGTGGTCAGCTGCCCAAGCTCATCCTGTGAGGTCACCTCTACCTGCTGCCGCAAGTGTCCTTCGGCTAGTTCTTTGGAGGCTTTGGTCAGGCGCCGTATCGGTTTGATGACCACGGTTGCCAGCAGGAAGCCCATGGCAACGGCAACCGCCACGCCAGCAAGCGCCGCCAGGCCGATAGCCAGGGTGATGCGGTTGAGAAAGACCTGTTCTTCGGCGCTGAGTTCAAATTGCCGGGCGGTATCGGGGATGATCCTGGCAATGACCTCGCCATTCACCTCCACGGCCACGGCATGTTGCAGTTCACTTTCTGGGACGATTTGTTCCACAGGATGTCCAAGCGTTGGGAGCAATGCCCTGTTCTGTGCATCTACCAGTCCATACAGGCCGCGCAGTTGGCGTCCCTGTCCGTTAACGACACCTGGTTGGTTGTCTGGTTTGCCGGGCTTAAAGCTATCTGGGTTGATGTGCTGGTAATAATCAATAAATCCGTCGAGCGTGCCATTATCCGCATAATAGGTTTTTACCGATTCGCTGAGCATGGCAGTTTGCTGTTCCACCACCAGTTCAAGCAGTGAATTCCCGTAATTCAGGCGAATGACCACTGAGACCACCAGCACGGTCAGCAGCGCCACGGCCAGGTAAGAAAGAATAAGTTTGCTGCGCAGTGAGCGTTTCATGCCTCGGCCTCCAGAAAGCGGTAACCAACGCCGAATACGGTCTCAATATATTTTGGCTGATCGAGATCGTCGCCGAGTTTTTGGCGTAAATTGCGGATGTGAATTTTCAGGGTCGCTTCGGAACCGGTGAAACCCTTTTCCATCAGGTGCATGGCCAGCTCAACACGCTTGACCACCTTGCCGGCAGATTGCATCAGCTCCAGCAGGATTTCAAATTCGAGTGGGGTCAGGTCAATCACTTCCTCCAGATGGCAAACCTCATGCCTTTGCGGATCAATGGAAAGGTCCCCAACCTTGATGCCTGTATCTTTTCCTTCGTGGCGCGGCGCGCGGCGGATCACCGCACGGATGCGCACCAGCAGTTCACGCAGGCGGAATGGTTTGGTGATGTAATCGTCTGCGCC
>CALCNO010000167.1 GCA_937897615.1 uncultured Anaerolineaceae bacterium | reverse complement strand
AATCAAGTGTGCTCAAAATCTCGCGGCCTAACTGCAGGTTGCCTTCGGCGCTAAGTTCCAGGTACTGGTCGCCGATAACCGCCAAGCTGTAAAGCACCTGCGTGCCATCCGTCGTCTGCATGAGCAAATCCACAATCGCCCGCCCATCCGCCATCTGGCGCGTGGATTCTTCAAGAACGACAAAACCTGAGGCTTCCCAGGCCGCTTTGCGCTGCGCCAGGCGTGCGGCCAGGTCATTCTTGGGGTCCCAATCGTAGCGCATTAACACCACACGCGAACCACCTTCCGCCAGGACTTCTGCTGTGCTGCCCGGAGAGAGAAAAAGAGTCTGGCTGCCGCGCGAGCCGATCACCTGTTCCGGGCCTGCGCTCCAATCGGCGGGGTAATCGAACGCGAACTTCCCCACTTCATCGCGGTAGGTAGCAGGGACAAAAGAAAGCTGCTCCGCTGTGGGAGACGGTTCGGCAGTTGCGACTGCCTCGGTCACTTCAACGGCCGTAGGGGGAACCGTCGCCGGCTGCGTTGCTGCCGCAGGCGCACACCCGGTTACTATTATCAAAAAAGCTATCGATAAAATAATCCTGGTCATAGTTATCCTCACATTAAGTTTATGTTCAATAGACGTCCGTATTCACAATTAGTTCCCATATTCCCAGCAATTATTCCGCGTACCTTTTACTCCCGTAGTAGCAAAAACCCTTTGCGCCAAAATTCTCTTCAGACTATAATCTTTTCAGGAGAAATCTCTATGACCTCGCTAAGATACCAGCGCTTACTTGATCTGATGCACGCCAACGGCGCCGATTGTGCCGTAATCAATCCGGGAGCTACCCTTACCTACCTCACCGGTTTGCATTTTCACCTGATGGAAAGGCCCACGCTACTGATCTGCAAAGCAGGGCAGCAGCCAGTGTTGGTTCTGCCAGCACTGGAGTTGGGCAAGGCAAACAGCTCGCTCCTGCCCCTCAAGACCTTTTCCTTTGGCGATGACCCTGCCGCCTGGCCGGGAGTGATCCAACTTGCCCTCAACTCACTTAGCCTGGAAAAAGGTAAAGTGCTGGTGGAACCCACGCGCCTACGCTTTATGGAAATCGATTTTGTACAGAAAGCTGCTCCGGGCTTGCAATTTGTCAACGGCGATGCGGTCTTTAATAACCTGCGGCTGCAAAAGGACGCCGGCGAAATCAAGGCCATGCGCAAAGCAGTTGAAATTGCGCAAACCGCTCTGGCAGCCACCCTGCCCGTGCTGCGCCCCGGCATCACCGAGATCGAGGTTGCCAGCCATCTCACCATTGAAATGCTCAAGGCCGGTTCTGCTACGGAATTGCCCTTCCAGCCCATTGTGGCCTCGGGGCCCAACAGCGCCAACCCGCATGCCGTCCCCACCGACCGCAAGCTACAAAAAGGCGACCTGGTGGTGATCGACTGGGGGGCGGCTTATGAGGATTACTACTCTGACCTCACGCGCACCTTCGCCATTGGCAGCATCAGTGATGAATTACGCAGGGTCTACAACACGGTCAAAGCCGCCAACGAAGCCGGGCGCAAGGCTGGCCAGCCGGAAGTGGAAGCCGGCGATGTAGACCGTGCTGCCCGCCAGGTGATCGAGGCGGCCGGTTACGGCGCTTACTTCACTCACCGCACCGGGCACGGCCTGGGCATGGAAGCCCACGAACCCCCTTACATGTTTGGCGCCAACACATTGCCTTTGAATCTTGGAATGGTGTATACAGTTGAACCGGGCATCTACCTGCCCGGCGTGGGGGGTGTGCGCATTGAAGACAATATCGTGGTCACCGCACAGGGCTGTGAAAGCCTCAGCGACTTCCCACGCGAACTGCAAATCCTTTCATAATGAGGCCAGGTATGGCACAAGCCAGAACACTCCCAACTGCGGAACCTTTCTTTATCCCCGGCGGCAAAACTGGCTGCCTGCTGCTGCATGGGTTCACCGGCACTCCCAAGGAAATGCGCATGTTGGGGGATTCGCTGGCGCAGGAACGCTACACCATTCTGGCGCCGCGCCTCACCGGGCACGCCACTGCCGTAGAAGACATCACGCGTTCCCACTGGGAAGACTGGGTGGCCTCCGTCGAAGACGGGCTGAACCTGCTGAAAGGCTGCACTGATAAGCAGGTGGTGATGGGCCTTTCGATGGGCGGGGTGCTGGCACTGCTCACCGCCGCGCGCTTTGCACCGGCAGGGGTAGTGGCATTTTCTGCCCCCTGCGCACTGCCGGGCGACCCGCGTGCCAAATACCTGCCGTTGTTAAAATTCTTCATCCGCAGTGTAGCGAAAGGCGCCCCAGACTGGCATAACCAGGATGCCGCGCGCGACCACGTGGACTACCCGTACTACCCCACCCCGGCAATCATCGAATTGAAAGAACTCATCGATGTAATGCGCAGCGAACTTGCCAACGTCAGCGTGCCAGCCCTGTTCGTCCAATCGCGCCAGGATCATGGCATCCCTGCCGAAAGCCTGGACACCCTGTATAACGGTGTTTCCTCAAAAGATAAAACGACCCTGTGGGTAGAAGACAGCGGCCACGTGGTGATCCGCGAGCCGGAACGCGAAAAAATCTTTACCGAAGTTAAAAAGTTTGTCAGACGAGTGAGCGCTTGAAGATCAACCG
>CALCNO010000166.1 GCA_937897615.1 uncultured Anaerolineaceae bacterium | reverse complement strand
TTGAAGAGCGCGGGCACCGTCTCCACGTTGTGATTCAAAATATCCGGGCGCGCGTCCATCACCATCTTCAGGGCTTCAATGCTGCCCTTAAAGTCCGGGATGAGCACCTCCACCGAGCAGCCGGGTTGCAGCTCGCGGATGCGCCGGATCACCGCCGCAAAGATGGGTGCGCCGCCGTCGGGGCGCTCGTCGCGGTTCACCGAGGTGATCACCGCGTGCTTCAGGTCCATGGCCTTCACCGCCTGGGCCACGCGCTCCGGCTCCTCCCAGTCCAGCGGCTCCGGCTTGCCGTGCTGAACATCGCAGAAGCGGCAGGAGCGGGTGCAGATCGAGCCAAGCATCAGGAAGGTGGCAGTGCCGCTTCCCCAGCACTCGCCCATGTTGGGGCAGCCGGCTTCTTCGCACACGGTGTGCAGCGCCTTTTGGCGCATCAGCTTTTGCAGCTGTTCGTAGGTTTCTCCGCCGGTGGTGCGCACTTTGATCCAGTCTGGACGGCGCAGCGGGCGCGGGGTTTCCGGGGTTTGTTCAATGCGGTCGCGCGTGGGGGTATTGGGCATGTGCTCTCCTGCGCGAATTATAACTGCAAAACAAAAACCGCAGAATTTTCTGCGGTTTACGCTTGTTGGGGTGGGGTGCGTTCACTCAGAGCACAAGCGGTAGCCCAGCCGGTCCACGTTCTCGATGACCTGTTTCCCGGAGTTGATCGCGCTGAATTCGTTACGCAGCAGGTACACCAGGTATTTGAGACGGTTGCGCGCTGCCACATTGCTCTCGCCCCAGATGCCATTGAGGATATCCTCATAGGTCACCACGTGCGGCGCCTTCTTTGCCAGAAACGCCATCACCTCGAACATCTTGCCCGTCAACTGGATGCGCTTGCCTTGATAGCTGATCTCCTGGGTATCCAGGTCGAGCAATAACTGGATATCCGGGAAGGCAATGCGGTTCATCACCTTGGGCTTGCCAGCACGGCGTAATACAGCCTTGATACGCGCTTTCACCTCGGCCTGGTCAAAGGGTTTGGTGATGTAATCATCGGCTCCCATTTCAAGCGCTTTCACGATTTGCTGGGGCTGTGCCATTGCCGAGATCACAATGACGGGAAGATCACTGACCTGCTGGATTCTTTCAAAGGTTTGCCAGCCATCCATCTCTGGCATCATCAGGTCAAGGAGCACCAGGGAGGGCTTGAGGTCGCTGATTTTTTCCAGTGCTTCCTTCCCGCTGGTGGCACCCATTACATCATGGCCGTCGCGCAGGAGGATGTGCTTGAGCAGCACCACCGTATCCAATTCGTCATCCACAACGAGGATGCGTGCTTTTTCTGCGGAATGCACCTGGTCGAGATCCATTCCAGTTTGTTCATTGGTCCTTGACTGTAAGAAACCCGGTTTAACGGCCATTTTTACCATCCTGGATTCTGCCACGAAAAGCCAATTAAGAATTATTATAGCAGGGGAAACACATTCTTCAACGTATGCGAGGGTTTGAGATATGCTGATACTGGTCTCCACGCCGATCGGGAACCTGGGCGACATTTCACAGCGGGCGCTGGCCACCCTGGAAAGCGCCGATGTGGTCGTCAGCGAGGACACGCGCAAGACCGGTTTCCTGCTGGCGCACTTTGGCATCAAGAAGCCGCAGCTTTCCTTCCGCGAGGATAACGAGGATCGCGCGCTGCCCAGGGTGATGGAGCTGCTGGAACTGGGCAAGACGGTGGCGCTGGTGACAGATGCCGGCACCCCGGCCATCTCTGACCCCGGATTTTTGCTGGTGCGCAGCGCCATCCAGCAGGGCATTGAGCTAACTGCCGTGCCCGGCCCAACCGCGCTGATCATGGCGCTCACCCTCAGTGGGCTGCCGGTGCACAGCTTCACCTTCAGAGGCTTCCCGCCGCGCAAGAGCGGTCCGCGCCGCCGCTGGCTGGAAGTGGACGCCGCTTCTCCGCACACGCTGATCTTCTACGAAAGCCCGTACCGCCTGGCCGCCTTTTTACAGGACGCGCTGGCCGTCTACGGTGACCGCCCTGCCGTGCTGGCCAACGACCTCACCAAAAAATTTGAGACCATGCTGCGCGGAACGCTGCATAGCCTCATTGATCTTGTGAATACCACCGAGTTGAAAGGTGAATACTGCGTGCTGGTGGCCGGCAACGATTTTGCCTGGCCGGCGGAGCAGAGTTAGTTGCCGATCACCTTGAATTTGGTATCGCGGTCGTAATAATCTTCATTTTCAGCACGCTTGAGTTTGGCCACCACCCAGTAGGTTGCCGGCGTCATCACCACCTCGATGGCTGTCTTGAAGAGGTAGTTGGTGAGCACCAGCGTGGCAAAGATTTCCCACGGGAAGACCCCCACCAGCGTGGCGATCCCCACAAAGATCAGAGAATCAATGGCTTCGCCCACTAGCGTGCTGCCAATGGTGCGTACCCACAAAAAGCGCCCGTTGGTGGCTACCTTCAGCTTTGCCAGCACCACTGAATTGGCAAACTCGCCCACCAGATATGCCGCCAGGCTGGCCAGCACAATACCCCCGGTGCTGATGCCCCCGAGCACGTTGTTGAAGGCGGCCTGGCCGGTCTGCGCTTGCCAGGTGGCCTCGCCGGGCATGATGCGCACCAGCCAAAGCACCAGCGATGTGAGCGCCAGACAGGCAAAGCCTGTCCAGATCACGCGGCGCGAGCGTTTGAAGCCGTACACTTCGGTGAGCACATCGCCGAAGATATAGCTGACCGGGAAAAGGATCGTGCCGGCATCAAACGCCAGCGGGATCGGCCCCAGCGAGATGCCCCAATCCACGATCTTGGCCGAGGAGGCCAGGTTGCTCACGATCAGCACGGTAACAAAGGCCGCCATCACCAGGTCGTAGTAGCGGTACACACGCGGAGAGGGCTGGGCTTTTGAGGAGTTTGCGTTTTCTTTCATCACATTCGTTCCTGTCAAAAATTTGCCTGCTTGTTTGGCACTGCAAGTATAATCGAATTAGCAAAAGGAGTGCCCATGCACCGTTTTTTCATTCCTCCCCATTCTTTGGCAGGCGAGATGGTGGCCTTTCCGCCGGAAACCGCGCGCCAGATCAGCCGCGTACTGCGCCTGGGTGTGGGGGCGCAGGTGCAGGCACTGGACGGGCTGGGGATGCAGTACACGCTGGAGTTGCTTTCCGTGCAGCCCACCGAGGTGACCGGTCGCGTGCTGTGTTCCGAGCACGCCGATGGCGAGCCACAAACCCGCCTGCACCTGCTGGTGGCGCTCACCCAGCGCGAAAAATTCGAGTTGATCCTGCAAAAATGCACCGAGGTCGGCGCAGCCGCCTTCACCCCGCTGCTCACCAGCCGCAGCCTGGTGCAAAAGCCCGCCGAGGTGATGGGAAAATATCCGCGCTGGCACAAGATTCTGCAAGAGGCCGCCGAACAAAGCCATCGCGGCATTGTGCCGCTGCTGCACCCGGTGGCGGAATTCAAAACCGCGCTGGGATTGGGGCCGGGCATGCGCGGCATCTTCCTCTGGGAAGGCGAGCAGCATACCAGCCTGCGCAGTACGCTGGCGGAGCGCGCGCCCGCTGAGTTGCGCCTGCTGGTTGGTCCAGAGGGGGGCTTTAGCGAGGCCGAAGCCGAATTGGCCCAACAGGCGGGGTACGCCAGCGCCAGCCTGGGCAAGCGCATCCTCAGGATGGAAACGGCCGCCATCGTGGCCGCCGGTATCGTTCTCTACGAATTGGGATAAATTTACAGGTAACGTTTGTAATCCAGGTTCTTCAGCACCCCCTGGATCACCTTGCCGCGCCCCAGCATTCTTCCCTGCGGGTCTGTCACCAGCCACACACTTTTTTGCGTCTGCGGCGCGGGGATGTCTCTGCCGCTTTGCCACTGCGCCAGCGCCTCGCCTTCCAGCGGCAGCAGGGCGGTAGTGCATTGCGCGCCAAAGCGCGTGCACCACTCAAAGGTGGGCAGCAGTTCCGCCTCGTTCAACGTGCATAGCTGCATCCCCACCGCCTGCACGGGCAGCGTGCCAAAGCGCTCCAAAAACAGGCGCGGGAAGAGGAACACCTTTTCATCGCGCATCACCAGCGTGCGCTCCTCGGTTTGTAGATATGCTGATAGCGCATAGCCGAAGAGCTCCTCAAAGCGGGCACTCAGGCTGGCCTGTGCCGTGTGCGCCATTTCAACAAAGCCGGCCTTCTCCATCGAGTGAGCCGGGGCAACCTGCACCGTACCGGCGCCTGGCCCGGTCTTGCGCAGCAGGCAGGCAAAGAACCCCGCCGTGTCGTAGCGGTGCGGCCACAGGCGGATCATTTTGGCGGCGTCCGCTTCCGCCGCGCCTGCCGCGATCCCCGGCGCGGGGGTGGGCAGGAAGGCTTGCGCATCCTCCAGCATCACCGTTCCGCCCAGCTTTTGCAGCACACCTGCCACCACGGCCTCGTCTTCTTCGGGAGCCAGCGTGCAGGTGGAATAAACGATCTGCCCGCCGCTGCGAGCCGCCTGGATGGCGCTGATGAGCAGCTCCGCCTGCCGGCGCGCCAGCTGGCGCGTTTCGCTGGGGGTCACGGGGCGCGGGGGGTGGCTTTCTGCGGTGCGCAGCCCCTGCATACTGCAGGGTGCGTCCAGCAGCACGCGGTCAAAGGTCTCCGGGAACCAGCGGCCAAAGGACTCGCCGGCAAAGCGCGTGATGGCGGTGTTGGTGGCGCCCCAGCCCTGCAGCACGATCTTCAGCGCCTGGATGCGTCCCTGGCTGGCATCGTTGGCCAGGATCAGTCCCTGATCCGCCATGCGCGCGGCCAGGTGGGTGGTCTTGCCGCCGGG
>CALCNO010000165.1 GCA_937897615.1 uncultured Anaerolineaceae bacterium | reverse complement strand
GCCAGTTTTCCACGCATTTCCTGCACACTGGCTTCGATTCCCATGCGCTTTTCGCGCGCCAAGCGTACTTTTTCTTCCTGATTTTTAAGAATCTCACGGCAGCGCAGCAATTCCTTTTGCGTGTTCTGCCAGTGGTATCCATACCAATCTTTCAACAGAAGCTGTAAGTCAGCTTTAACATGATCGTATTCATCCGCCTTTTTGGCCTGCCGTTCCAGGCTTTTCAGGCGCGGCTCAAGTTCACTGAGGATATCCTGCACACGTTCAAGGTTGCGTCGGGTTGCATCCAGGCGGTTGATGGCTTCTTCGCGCCTGGAGCGGAACAAGCCAATTCCGGCAGCTTCCTCAAAGAAACGCCGCCGTTCCTCTGGGCGCAGGGATAACGCTGCATCCACCAGGCCTTGCCCGATAATGGTGTAGGTACGCTCCGCTAAACCGGATTGCGCCAAAAGCTCGGAAATATCCTTGAGCCTGACGCGCTGTTTGTTGAGCAGGTATTCATTGTTGCCGTCGCGGTAGGCGCGCCGTGCTACCGATACCTCGGTGTAGTCAATCGGGAGCCAGGCTTCTTCGTTATCAAATACCACCGTGGCAGAAGCCATGCCAGCGCGCGGGCGCTGGTCTGACCCGGAAAAGATCATGTCTTCGGTCTTTTTGCCACGCAGCAGGGTATAGGATTGCTCGCCCAAAACCCAGCGTAGCGCATCCGAGATGTTGGATTTTCCTGATCCGTTTGGGCCGACAATGGCAGTAATATTCCCCGGAAATTCAAATTGAACCCTGCTGGCAAAAGTTTTGTACCCGTGTAATTCAAGAGCTTTAAGGCGTGGTTTCATGTATTCTCTCATTCAAGGTTAAGGGTATCGCTGGTAATCCCCAGTTTTTTCAAGGCATCCAGGGCTGCCTGCTTGGTGGCAGCGTGTTTTGATTGCCCAATGCCGCTACCTTTGATCTCACCATTAATAAACACGTCAACTTCAAAGCGTTTGGAATGATCCGGGCCAAAAGAATTGCGCGTACCGTATTGCGGCGCTGAAAAGCCTTTCGCCTGCGCCCACTCCTGTAATTTGCTCTTGGGGTCCTCATCCTTATGGTTGATCAGGATGTCTTCGGCGGTTGGGGCCAGGATCGGTGTGATAAATGACAGCACGCCATCGATGCCCTTTTCCAGATATAACGCGCCGATGATCGCTTCGAATGTATCACAAAGCAGCCCTGATCTTTCATAACCGCCTGCCTGCTGCTCCCCTCTCCCGAGCCGCATGGCCCTGCCGACCTCTATGCTGCGAGCCAGGTCTGCAAGCTGTTCGGTATGTACCAGAGCCGAGCGCATGCGGGTCAGGTCGCCCTCCGGCATTTCAGGGTACTGGTTGTATAGCCAGGCTCCCACGACAAAATCCAATACCGCATCCCCCAGGAATTCCAGGCGCTCATTATCTTCAATCGCATCAGGGTGTTCATTCAAGTACGAACGATGGGTTAGTGCCCGGCCAAGTAACAACATATTGGAAAAGCCCGGCAAGACTCTCTGGGCAAACTGCTCAGGCGTTTCAAACTCTGATTCACCAGCTGATCCCATGAAAAACCCCTTCTGGAATACTGAGAGCGCCAACCACCCGCATGGAGTAGTTCGAGTTCACACTATTCCTGTTTGATTTAGGACTGATTTATACCCTGAACCGGTAATTATCGCAACGGTCGTTTTTGCGCTGCTTTTTTCCATAAGC
>CALCNO010000164.1 GCA_937897615.1 uncultured Anaerolineaceae bacterium | reverse complement strand
CCTACGGACCTCACGGATGTGAACCGTGCGCTCTAACCAACTGAGCTACGCGCCCATGTATCTGAACAGGTGGATTTTATCATAGCATCGTGCTTGTATCAAGTTATTATCTCTCTGGCAATTATTTGAATTGTTATCATATAATTAATCGTTGTCATTACTTTCAACAGTAAGCGGAGGCGGGATTTGAAAAGAGGTTTGGCATTCAATTGGTTTTCAAAGGGGGGTGTTTCTCTGCTTCTCATCATTTCTCTCTTTGCGGTGGCGGTTTCTCACACACCGGTAAAGGCGGAGGATGGCGGAACAGAGGAACCCCTTAATGCCAGCGCGGTTGCCATCGCAACCAGCGAACTTACCGATCAGCTGATCATCAAATACAAAGCCAGCATGGATGCGGCAATGGCTGGTGTTCCTTCCAGTGATGACCAGGGAGTGCGCCTGAGCGATGCAACCGGCATGGAAATCAAGTACGTTCGTGAGATGTCCGGCGATGCTCACGTTCTGCGCCTGCCGGGAAAAATCGGCCCGGCGGAGATGCAGGCGGTGATCGAAAAACTTCTCGCTCTGCCGGAAGTTGAGTATGTGGAACCCGATTACATTCGGCGCCACACCCTCACCCCGAATGACCCTTTGTTTGCCAACCAATGGCATTATGCTACACCTGTAACCAACAACTACGGAATCAACGCTCAGGCCGCCTGGAATATCACCACAGGCTCGGGTTCGATCGTTGTTGCAGTGGTAGATACCGGCATACTCAACCATGCCGACCTGTCCGGCAGAACCGTGCCCGGCTATGATTTTATTGCGGATGCTTTGGTGGCCAATGACGGCGATGGCCGCGACAGCGACCCGAGCGACCCCGGCGATTGGATCACTGCTGCTGAGGACGCCTCGGGCTATTTTGCGGGTTGCGGCGTCAGCGATAGTTCGTGGCACGGCACGCATGTTTCCGGTACCATTGGAGCGGCAACGAACAATTCGCTGGGCGTGGCCGGGATCAACTGGAATTCCAAGATTCTGCCGGTCCGCGTTTTGGGTAAGTGCGGCGGCTACGATTCGGACATCATTGATGGGATGCGCTGGGCGGCTGGATTAACCGTGAGCGGTGTTCCTGCGAACGCCAACCCGGCGAAGGTGATCAATATCTCGCTGGGTGGCACTGGTTCTTGCTCAACTTCGATGCAGTCGGCCATTAATGCCGTCACTTCTGCCGGAACCACGGTGGTGGTTGCTGCCGGCAATGATAATGTAAATGCCTCCAATTTTTCACCGGGAAATTGTAATAATGTGATCACTGTTGCGGCAACAAATCGAAACGGCAACAAGGCTTCCTATAGCAATTATGGTTCCGTGGTGGAAATCAGCGCACCCGGCGGCGATACCAATGGGGGCGTACTTTCAACACTGAATACAGGCACCAAGCAGCCTGTTGCTGATTCATACGCCTATTACATGGGTACTTCTATGGCGACCCCGCATGTGGCAGGTGTGGTATCGCTGCTTTATTCCATCTACCCATCGATTACGCCCAGCCAAGTTTTGCAGTATTTGCAGAATAACGTCACTGCATTCCCCGGCGGCAGCACGTGCAACACCTCAATTTGCGGGAGCGGCATTCTCAATGCCGGAGCGGCGGTCAGCGATCTGTACTCAGACACGGTGCAGTTCACTCTTGATGTGAGTAAATTGGGCGGCGGGACTGGAACGGTTACCAGTTCCCCGGCTGGTATCAACTGCGGCAGCACCTGCAGCGCGAACTTCCCTGCCTTATCCTCCGTGACATTAACGGCTGTGGCCAGTTCTGGCTCAGCCTTTACCGGGTGGAGCGGCGCGGGATGTACGGGAACTGGAACCTGCACGGTTACAATGACTGCTGCCAATTCGGTTACGGCTACATTTACCCACCAATGGCAAACGTGGTACCTGGCTGAAGGGTACACCGGCGCCGGGTTTGGCACTTTTATCCTGCTGCAGAACCCCAATGATTCCCCTGCGAACGTTACTCTCACCTATATGCTTCAGGGAGGGGGAACAATTACCCGCTCCCTGGTGGTGGATGCCAAGTCGCGCTATACCGTGGCGGCACAGGATGCCGGGCAGGTTGGCGTGGACCAGGCGTTTTCAACGAAAGTAACGGCAGACTTGCCGATCATCGTGGAACGCGCAATGTACTGGCCGGACGCACAGGGCGGGATCAGCGGGCACAACACAACCGGGTTTAATTTCCCGGCCACAACCTGGTACCTTGCAGAGGGCTATACCGGGGATGGCTTCGGCACCTATATCCTGATCCAAAATCCAAACGATGCTACTGCCACGGTTGACCTCACCTATATGTTGCAGGGCGGCGGCACGATAGCCCGCAGCGTTTCCGTGGGGCCAAATTCGCGCTACACCTTGGTGGCTCAAGATATCGGGCAGGTTGGGCTTAATCAGGCATTCTCTACCAAATTAACCTCCAATCAGCCAATCATTGTGGAAAGGGCAATGTATTTTGCCGATGAAGGCCATGCAGCCGGCGGCGTGACTACGCCCGGATCAACCTGGTATCTGGCAGAAGGCTACACTGGGGCCGGCTTTGGCACCTACATCTTGATTCAGAATCCCAATGCTTCTTCTGCAGACGTGACCCTGACCTATATGCTGCAGGGAGGCGGCACAATTGTTAAAAACATTTCGGTGGCTGCCAATTCTCGTTATACCGTGGTGGCCCAGGACCCTGCCCAGGTAGGTGTGGATCAGGCTTTTTCCACCAAGATTACCTCAAACAGGAACATCATTGTAGAACGGGCAATGTACTGGCCCAAAGGTAGTTACATGGGCGGGCACGATAGCACCGGGGTTACCTCGGCGGCCAACGTCTGGTATCTTGCCGAGGGCTATACCGGAGCGGGATTTGAAACCTTTATTTTGATTCAAAACCCCAATTCAACCAGTACTGATGTAACAGTTACCTACATGCTTCAGACTGGCGAAAACCAAATTCGTACCGTCACTATCCCGGGAAACTCGCGCTACACAATTGCTGTGCAAGATCCTGCTCAACTGGGACTGGATCAGGCTTTTGCTACAAAGCTGGTCGCAACTCAACCAGTTATCGTTGAACGTGCAATGTATTTTTCCGGTAGTGGACACGGAACAATGGGAGTGCAACAACCATGATGCAAAAGAAAAAATCCTTTGGCCCCGTTTTGTTTATTACGGCAATTCTGTTGGTGATCGTAGCTTTGATCATTGCCTTGATCATCTCCATTGGCAAGAATGCCCCGGAGATCAGCACAACAGAGAGCAAGCCCATGCTTGTGCAGATATCGGGCACAATCCCTCTGGATAGCAACGTGCTGGCCAGCATCTCGGGTGGCGTCAATTCTGTACCCGTTGATGATGGCTCGATCTTTATCCCTGCCGGCGCTTTGGATAAATCCGGACAGCTTGTACTGACCATGCGCGAACCGAACCTCCTCTCCGAAGTAGGTACACCGGGATGGCGCAGGCCCCTGGTATTGAATGTCGACTACAAGGACGGAAATGGCGCAGATATTGTGGATGTGAAGATCAATACCCCGCTTGAGATTTGCTTCACATTGAGTAATGACCTTTGGAATGAGTATGTGAGCGGCATCCCGATGAGGGTTGAGGTCTATGAAGATTCAGGCGGTTCCCCGGCCTGGGTGCCGTTAGCATCATACGAGTATGGCGTACGGCACCAGATCTGCGGGATGACTTCGCATCTTTCTCTGTTCGCTTTGGCGGTAAACGACGTAGCGATCATTGAACCGACGCAAACTACCACCCCTGATTTGTACGTACCGAATTAGGGAACGCATCGACCCAGAAACCTGAAATGTATCGCGGCAAAGATTGGAAAGAACTGATCAGGGTGATCTCAGCACCTTTACTGGCGCTGATCTCTTTTGCGCTGTATTTCTCCACACTTGCTCCAGGCGTTACCGGCTTTGACAGCGCAGAGTTATCCTCCGGGGTGTATACGCTGGGCATTGTTCATCCCACAGGGTATCCTCTCTACCTGTTGCTTGGAAAATTGTTCTCGCTGCTGGTGGCCGTAAGGGATTTGGCTTTCCGCTTAAACCTGATGTCAGCCTGCTTTGCAGCCTTGACCGTTTTCTTTATCTTCAAAGTGATTTTCAAGTTGACCGGCAATCTCCTGGCGGCGTGGATCGCAAGCGTGTTTCTGGTCATTTCCAGCCATTTCTGGCAAATGGCGATTGTTGCTGAAGTTTATACGCTGCATACTTTTTTCCTTGCTCTAAACCTCTTTTTGCTGCTTAAGTGGCGCGAAACTGGACGATTTGCGTATCTCTTTGCATTCTCATTTGCCTTTGGGTTAAGCCTTGCCAACCATGTTTCTGGCGGCCTGTTTTTACCTGCTTACCTGTGGCTGGCTTTATACGGCAGGACAGGGCTCATCAAAAATTGGAAGCATTGTCTTTATTGCGGTGGCTTTTTTCTTGTGGGCCTGTTGCCATACCTTTACCTGCCGATACGCTCGTTGGCCAGCCCCGAGCTGGATTACGTCCGCACTTACTACAATGTTGATTTAACCACTCTGAAGGGATTGTTCTGGATGATCTCGGGAAAGGCCTATGGCTATTTTGCATTTGGCTATTCCCTGAGCGAAATCCCGGGAGAGGTTGCCAGGTTAGCCAGGTTCCTCTGGCGCGACTTTTTTGGTGTTGGCGTGCTTCTGGCTTTCTTTGGCTTAGTGGCAGACTGGCAAAAAACCTGGAAGCTAAAAGTGGGATTACTGCTCATCTTTTTGGCAAACGCCCTCTTTTTCATCAATTATCGGGTGATTGATAAGGACACCATGTTTTTGCCCTGCTACCTCATCACTGCCTTGTTTATCGGTGAAGGTGTTGCAGCGCTTTTTGCATGGCTGGGAGTGCTCCAACATAAGAGGGTATTTCCTGCGTGGGTTAAAACGGCGACAGCTTCGATTTTGGCCTTAGCTGTTTTGCTCGGCGGACTTCTAAATTACTCCTGGCTGGACATGAGCCAGGAAACTGACCAGGAAATTGTAATCCGGGAAGTGCTGTCTTCCGCAGCCCCCAACTCCACCATTATTTCCCAATGGTCTTCTGCGGTGATCCTTGAGTACTATCAGACGGTTGAAGGGTTGCGCCCTGATTTGAAGATCATTAATCGCTCCAGAATCAATGCCGCTCAGTACTACAAGTACTGGGCACAGCACTTTGACCATAAGTCAATCATGGAGAAGATTTCGCAGCAGGAATTGGATTTCGTGAACAACGAGATTAAGCAGCGCAATGTGTACATTATTGAATATGACCCGTTGTACCTGCGCAGGTTTGAGTACATTCCTCAGGAGAATTATTTCCGGTTGTCGGTGGTAAACCAGAAATAAAGCCCAGGCTTATCCAGTAGCTAAATAAATATGTTTTTATATCCTGATAAAAGTGATTTCTTTCACTTTTTGCTTGAACTCTGTACTTAATTCCATTAAACTAATATCATGCGATATTCCCCCATGAAATTGGCAATTGATAGTAAGCCTGTTCGACCCATTTTATCCGTTTCAAGGAGTGTGGTATGAAATTTAAATACCTGGGGAAAGATTACAACCGACCGGATGCGATCAACAAGGTCACCGGTCAGGCGATCTACCTGGATGACGTGCGCCTACCGGATATGCTGCATGCGGCCATCCTCCGCCCGGAATACGCTCACGCCAGGATCCTCAAGATCGACACCAGCGAGGCTGAAAAAATGCCCGGTGTGGTCAAAGTGGTCACCGGCAAGGGCTGTACCTTCCATTACGGCGATAACATCAAAGACCAGATCCCCATGGCGGTTGAGAAGGTGCGCCACATCGGCGAGCCGGTGGCAGCCGTGATTGCCGACACGCTGGCCCATGCCAATGCAGCCCTGCCGGCCATCAAAGTGACCTACGAACCCCTGCCCGTGCTCATTGATGCGCGTGATGCCATGAAACCCGGCGCTGTGCTGGTGCACGAGGACAACGGCGAATACTGGCATCTGCCCACCCTCAAACCGCAGAAGAAAACCAACATTGCCCACCAGTACCACCTGCTCAAAGGCAAAGGCGAGGCCGGTTTTGAGGATGCCGATGTCATCGTGGAAGGCGAGTTTAACTACCCGCTGGCCTCCTGCGCCGCCATCGAGCCGCACGGCAGCATCGTCTGGTTCAAGACCGACAAGACCATCGAGGTCTGGTCGTCCTCCATTTGCCCCTTCATCATCCGCGAAGACCTGGCCGGCTCTTACGGCCTGCCGGTGGGTGATGTGCGCGTTCACACTCCGGATATCGGCGGCTGCTTTGGCTACAAGTCCGATATCACCGTGGAGCAGACCATTGCCTGGATCGCCAGCTTTGTGCCAGGCCGCCCCGTCAAGTGGGTGGGCACGCGGCAAGAGGACTTCACCTCCACGCTGATCGCGCACGGCATCCGCACGCGTATGAAGATCGGCGCCAAAAAGGATGGCAAGCTGGTGGCCATCAAATCCGAGATTCTGCACACCACCGGCGCTTTTGCCGATACCGGCGTCAACGTCACCATCGCCGCCACGCATAATTCCGCCGGCCCATACGAGTTCGAGCACTGCGACCTCACCGGTTACACCGTGTACACCAACACCCCGCCGGTGGGCGCCTATCGCGGTTACGGGCATCAGGAATCGCAGCTGGCCACCGAGCGCATGATGGACATGCTGGCGCGCAAGTTGAACATGGACGCCTTTGCGCTGCGCAAGATCAACCTGCTCACCGAGGGCAAGGTGAACGCGCTGGGCGAAAGAATGTGGAAGACCCACGGCGATATCACCAAGTGCGTGGACATCATCGAAAAGACCGTCTTTAGCACCCCCAAACCCAAAGAGGACGAGAACTACTACTACGGCCGCGGCGTTGCCACGGTGATGAAGTCCCCCAAGGGCGCACCGTTCTCGACCAAGGGCTGCTACATGAAGATGAATATTGACGGCAGCGTTTCTGTGAACATGGGCGGCGCCGAAGTTGGCCAGGGCCTGCGCACCATCGTGCGCCAGATCGCGGCTGAGGCGCTCAAGATCGACCCCGAGCGCGTGCGTGTGTACAACGAGATCGATACCCAGTTCTCCCCCTACGAGTGGCAGACCATTGGCTCCATGTTCACCACCCAGGGCGGGCGGGCCATTGTGCGCGCCGCCGATAAGCTCATTGCCATCCTCATACGCAATGCGGCCCAGGTGCTCAAGACCGATGAAGATTACCTGGAGTACGATGGCGATTATGTCTACCTGCGCAACGACCCGGATATTCGTGTGGCCGTCAAAGACATCAACCGCGGCTA
>CALCNO010000163.1 GCA_937897615.1 uncultured Anaerolineaceae bacterium | reverse complement strand
AAAACTGGGTTTGGGCGTGGCGGTTGCTGTGAGGGTGGGGGCGGCCGTGGGCGGCGCTTTGGTAGCCGTGGGCGTGCGTGTTGGCTGAGGCACTGTGGCCGTCCGCGTTGGGGTGATGGTTGGGGTAGGTTTAATGCTGATGAGCAGTTTCTGCCCCTCATAGATGGAATCCGTAGTGAGTGAGTTTAACTGCTTGATCGTTTCGATGGTCACGCCGTACCAGGTGGCAATGGAATAAAGCGTCTGGCCGTATTGCACCACATGGTAAATATCGCCATCGCCATTGGGGGTAGAAGTGATCACAGGTTGAACGTAGTTGCTCGTATCGGCGGTGGCAACCGTACCGGAAGACCCGCTGGACGTGGGGGAAGTGTAGGAACCGCTGCCCCCGGCAACATAAGCCGCATGCACCACATAGTAAGTGATGCCGGATGAGGCCGTATAGGTGCCGGCGCCAATGTGGGTGTAGCTGGCTTTGACCATCGGGTACATGTGCTCGTCATCGGCCCAGACTTGCTGGATCCAGCCAATCGTGGCGGAGGTGGCGCAAGCCATGTTCTCTGTGGCAAAGATGGTGGCGCCGCCGCCGAAGCCAGCCGCAGCGATGCGGTCACGCGCACCGCCCAGGTGCGCACAAACGCCATTCTGAGCCATTTGGTAGGCCGTGGAAGCAGCAGTTGAATCCAGGATCGGGTCTTCAATGAGCGCAGGTAAGCCATAGACACCGGTGCGGAGCGTATTGACCAGACTGATCAACTCCGCCGCAGATACGGTAGAAGCATTCACCGGTTGAAGCTTGACATTAAGCGCAGTAACCAGTAGTACGAGAATGAACAGAGCAGAAAAAAGTTTTCGGCGCATAGGCAAATTATACCCGATGCGCCGAAAGACATTTCTTCAAAAAATACAAGGATTAACGCAGGCTGCGTTCCTTGAAATCTGTCCCCATGGTTTCAGCAACCACCAGCAAATCCATGGCAGCGATCATACCGATGATGTTTCCCTTTGCATCCGCCACCGGCAGATGGTGAATGCGGTGTTCCTTCATTTTGGCGGCACATTCCGTGATCTTCATTTCCGGGTCTACGGTGATCACCGGGCTGGCCATAATGTCTTTGATCCTGGTTTTCTTGGGGTCATTGCCCTGGGCAACGATCTTGTCGCAGATGTTGATGGAAGTGACAATTCCGTACTGAGGATTGGCGGCTGTTTTTTCCACGATGAGGCTGGTAGCGTAGCGATGGCGCATGAGCTCAAGTCCATCAAATACCGATGCTTCCGGGTCGATAAAAACTACCAGGTTACTCATCCAATCTTTTACGGTTGTTTGACGCATTCCACGCTCCTTGGGAAGTGATAGTGATTATCTACAAATACTGTAGAACATTCGCTCAAAAAAGTCAACCGCGCATTGTCAGACAAGTTTTGGCTATTCGTCACCCTGCCAATTCCAGGCGGCAATATCGTTGATCATGGCGTGAGCGGTCAGGTCAAGCTGGATGGGGGTGATGGAAACGTAACCGGCTTTCAAATCTCCAAAATCCGTACCGGCCTCATCCACCCCGGTGGGCGCTTCCCCACCGATCCAATAATAGGGGCGGCCACGCGGGTCCTCGCGCCGCACCAGTTCATCCCGGTAGATGCGCAGTCCCTGGCGTGAAACACGATACCCCTTTAATTCCTCAATGGACAGGTAAGGCACGTTCACATTGAGAAGGATATTCCTGGGCAAAGAGCGCCGCACGAGCTGTTGCGCCACAACGCGCGCCGCATGGGCAGCAGTGGAATAATCCAGCGTACCGCTAAAATACTCGGGGGCATCCAGCGAAACCGCAATGCCCCACACACCGCCAATAGCGGCTTCCATTGCTGCGGTCACCGTGCCAGAGTAGGTAACGTCATGGCCAATGTTGGCATTAGGATTGATGCCAGATACCACCAGGTCAATGGGCTTTTCGATCACTCCCATCAACGCCAGCGCAACACAATCCGAAGGGGCGCCGTCGCTGGCAAGGGCACTGCTGCCGTCTGCCAGGGTTACCGGCTTGGCGCGCAGCGGACGGCTGAGCGTTTTGACATGCCCGGAAGCCGACCAGTTGTGATCCGGCGCCAGAATGGACACCTCGGCAATCTTGCGCAACTCCTGCGCCAGCGCCAGCAGGCCGGGGGCGAACACCCCATCATCATTGGTAACCAGAATGTGCATAGGTTCTCCTCGTAATGGATACATTATACATGGGCACTGCAACAGGCGGAGATTGCTGCCCCGGAAAGCTGTGATATAATTCATCGGCTATGGTTTCGACCGTAGACTAATCTTACACGCGCCCCGATCCTGATCGCGTGCTGCCACAAGCAGTGAAACCAGGGCTAAAGGGCGCGGTTGAAAAACGCAAAGGAGTAATTTAATATGAGTTCCATTATTTCCATGAAAGCCCTGTTGGAAAGCGGTGTTCATTTTGGTCATCGCACCAACAAGTGGAATCCCTACATGCGCCCGTACATCTTCACCGAGCGCAACGGGATCCACATCATTGATCTCCAGCAAACCGTAAAACTGCTCACCACCGCCTACAACCTGGTACGCGACACCGCCGCCAAGGGTGGTGTGATCATGTTCATCGGCACCAAACGCCAGGCGCAGGAAACCATCGCCGAAGAGGCCGTCCGCTGCGGAATGCCGTACGTGACCGAACGCTGGCTGGGCGGCATGCTCACCAACTGGAGCACCATGTTCAACCGCATCCAGGAACTTGACCGCCTGGAAAAATTGCAGGAAACCGGCGAGATCAACCGCCTGACCAAAAAAGAAGGCCTCCTCATCCGCCGCGAGATCAAAAAATTGCAGGCACGCCTCTCCGGTGTGCGCAACCTCAAGCGCGTTCCCGATCTGGTGTTCGTTGTGGATGTTGTGCGCGAGCACACTGCCGTCCACGAAGCCAACCTGAAAGGCATCCCCGTGATTGCCCTGTTGGATACCAATTGCGACCCGCGCAGCGTAGATTATGTGATCCCCTCCAACGATGACGCCATCCGCGCCATCAAACTGCTGGTGGGCAAGATTGCCGATGCCGTCATCGAAGGCAAAACAATGGTCAAGGAAGACGACCAGGAACCCGCCGCCAATGCTGAGGCCTCTGCTGCCCGCCCGGTTTCTGCTGCCCCACGCCCACGCATGGAAGAAGAAAGCGAACTGGATGACAGCGAACTGCTGGGCGCCTCCACCCTTGCCAAAATGAGCGGCAAGAGCGAAGGCGAAGAAGTGAAGGACGTAGTTGCTGAAGCAGCAGTTGAAGAAACCGCCGAAAAACCGGCAAAGAAAGCCAAGAAACCTGCGGAAAAAGAAGAAACTGAAGAAACCAAGTAACCCGGCGCTAAAGCGTAACTTTTAGATAAGGACAATAGACGAATGGCAATCACAACTGAAATGATCAAAAACCTCCGCGAGACCACCGGTGCCGGCATCCTGGACTGCCGCAAAGCGTTGGAAGAATCCAATGGCGATATGCAAAAGGCCATGGAATTTCTGCGCGAAAAAGGCCTGGCCACAGCCACCAAACGCTCTGGCCGCCAGGCATCCGAAGGTGTCGTTGAGCTGTACTCGCACGGTAACGGCCGCGTGGGCGTGATGGTGGAGCTGAACTCTGAAAGCGATTTTGTTGGGCGTGCGGAAAAATTCCGCAATCTGGCCCACGAACTGGCGCTGCAGATCGCTGCCACCTCACCGGAATTCATCCTTGAAAGCGACATCCCCGCCGAGGTAATTGAGCGCGAGACACGCATTGCCACCGCCAAGGCCAAGGAAGAAGGCAAACCCGATGCCGTTCTCCCGCGCATCATCGAGGGTTCCATCAAAAAATTCAAGGATGAGTTTGTGCTGATGAACCAGCCTTACATCCGCGATGAGAGCCTGACAATTCAGGAGTTGATCAATCAGAACATTGCTGCTCTGGGCGAGAACATCGTTGTGCGCCGCTTTGCCCGCTGGGCGCTTGGCGAAACAGCCGCTGCTGAAGCTGCCGAAGAATAATCCATGAGAGACCAACCCCTGCGGTTGGTCTTTTTCTAACTCAAAGGAGGATAAATGGAAGAACTCAAATACCATCGCATCCTGCTCAAACTTACAGGGGAATCCCTTGCCGGCAGCAGCGGGCAGGGCATTGATGCCGCGCAGGCAATGGAAATCGGACGGCGCATCAAGGAAGTGCGCACGCTCGGCGTTGATGTGGCCATCGTGATTGGCGCGGGCAACCTGTGGCGCGGCAAGATTGGCATGGAAATGGGCATGGACCAGGCCACCGCAGATTACATGGGCATGCTGGGAACTGTGATGAATGCCCTCCTCTTGATGGATGCGTTGGAGCAGCAAGGCGTGATGACGCGTGTGATGAGCGCCATTGAGATGCGCTCGGTGGCAGAACCATATATCCGCCGGCGCGCTATCCGCCATCTGGAAAAAGGCCGCGTGGTCGTTTTTGGCGGCGGCACGGGCAACCCCTTCTTCTCCACCGATACGGCGGCGGCACTGCGCGCCACCGAGATCGGCGCAGATGTGCTCATCAAGGCCACCAAAGTGGACGGCGTTTACGACTGCGACCCCAAGAAGAATGACAATGCCAAGAAATTCGATGAATTGACATACATTGATACGATCAACCTGCGCCTGGAAGTAATGGACCCCACCGCCATCACCATGTGCATGGAACACAAACTGCCCATCCATGTGCTCAACCTGTGGGATGAATCTGCGCTCAAGAAGGCGCTCTTTGGCCAAAAGGTGGGAACGATCGTTCACTAAAAGTATTACATGCAATTCCCTGAAATCGAAGACAGAGCAGTCCGGCTGCTCTGTCTTTTTATCTGAGACGTGTGTTTATCCTACTGATGTTCTTCGAGATGCTCGATGATCTCAATGCGTAGCTGGCGGGCAATCTTTTCGTTGGCGAGATCATGCTCAGAAAGGGCGGAAATAAACTCGATCAACTCTCTGCGAGCAGCCGTAAATTCCGCGATCACCGTTTCTTCCGGCTGAGCCCGAGAATTGCGGATCACCCGGGCATTGAAAGCATCTACGTCCATCGCAGGATGCTGATAATTGGGGTTCTCCTGGTGATGGCGGACCACTTCCATGCCGGTACGCCACCAGGCTGCAAAGTGCGCCAGCAGGTCAGCCAGGCGCGGGTAGCCCTGGCGCCACGCAAAAGCAGCCTGCTCCTGCGGGCTGAGGGAGCAAATTTGCGCCAGGTACTCATCCCACTTACTATTAAGACAATCCAACAATTCTGCCTTTAATGCCATGGAATTCCCTCCGGGTGACCTGGTTTTCTCAGCTCGCTACTTCTGTTTACAATTCTACGCCATTCTTGTATACTTTTTAAGTTACTCCAGGACAACAATTGAATAGCAGCAGGAGGCAATGCATGAGCTTTCTACATCTCATTCCGGTTCCCATCAGCATTGTCCTGATTGTGCTTTACCTCATCGCACGAAACCGGCAGGATCTCAAGCGCACCGCCATCATACAGCCGCTGACCACATTTGTCTCGCTGGTGGTGGCTGCGCTCAGTTTCTTTGCACCCGGCGTTAACAGCAAGTACACCATCGCCATTCTCATCGGCATGGGCTTATGCTTTGCGGCCGACATCTTTAATATCGACATGAACAACCCCAAAATCTTCCTCGCCGGTATTGTGGCTTTCATCTTTGCTTACCTTGAGTACGCCATCGCCTATACGGTTTTCAACAAAGGGTTCCAGCCGGTTGATTGGATCGTTGGAGTCGTTTTTCTCCTCGTCTACCTATTCATCATGCGTCTGTACTGGAAAAATCTGGGAAATTTCAGAATCCCTGTGCTGATCTACGGAATCTTCCAGCCCTTTATGGTAACGCGCGCCATCTCCACGCTTTTCGGCGGGCAATTCAGCCTGGTATCCGCCTTGCTGCTTACCATTGGCAGCTTCATGCTCTTTGCCGGGGACGTGGAGTACGGCGTTCACCGCTTCGTCAAACCAGGGAAGTTTACCATTGGCCCCATCTGCTACGCCGGAGGCCAATTGCTGATTGCATTAAGCTGTGCCTATTTCTTCGCCTAAGATAAAGGAGAAAATATGAACATCAAAATGCCGCTCGGGAGAAAGCTCGGCTATGGCGCCGGGGAATTTAGCAGCAGTATCTTCTTTACCATCACCTCCTTTTGGCTGCTCAACTTCCTCACCGATGAAGTGCGCCTGAGCGCCGCGCTGGCCGGCACAGCCCTGCTCATCGGCAAAATCTGGGATGCTGTCATTGACCCGTTCATCGGCTACTTTTCTGATCGCACCAAATCGCGCTGGGGACGGCGCCGGGTATACATCCTCTTTTTTGCTATCCCCTTTGGCATCGCCTTTGTGCTGATGTTCCGCAACCCGGGCATCGAAGCGCAGGCCGGTAAGTTTATCTGGACGCTGCTCACCTACATTTTCTTCTGCACGGTGTACTCCTTCACCAACATCCCCTACAACGCCCTGCTGCCCGAAATGACCGCGGATTACAACGAACGCACTAACATAGCCGGCTTCAAGCAGGGGTTTGCAGTCATCGGCACGCTGCTGGGGGCCGGAGCTGCCATGCCGATCATGGCGCTCTTTGCCAACCGCACAGCCGGTTTTGTCGGCATGTCCGCCATCTTCGGCCTTCTGGCAGCACTCTCGCTGATGGCGACCTTCTTCAGCGTGCGCGAGCCAAAGCTGGAAGTGAAACCGCAAAGCGGCAATGTCCTCACCGCCCTCAAGGATGCCTTTACCAATAAGCCCTACCTGATCCTGCTGGGCACCTGGTTTCTCAACTCCACTGCGGTGGCCATTATGCAATCCATGCTTATCTACTACTACAAGTATGTCTTTGGGGATGAGGCTGCGGTCACGCTGGCAATGATCTTCCTGCTGGTCTTCACCATGATCACCCTGCCGCTGTGGGTATGGCTGTGCAAGAAACTGGGCAAGAAATTGGCTTACATCCTGGGGATGACGCTGACACTGGCCTCGGTAGTTTGTTTTGCCTTCTTTGCCGATAAGCTGGGTCCCTCGCTGGCACTGATCTTCATGGGGCTGGCGGGAGTGGGATTTGCCTCGCACTACGTGGCACCGTGGGCGATGGCGCCGGACACTATCGAGTACGGCTATTCCAAAAGCGGCGTACGCCGCGAGGGCATTTATTACAGTATCTGGACGTTTGTGATCGCACTCGGCGGCGCGTTGGCGGGCTTTCTGGTGGGGCACGGCCTGGACCTCTTTGGTTATGTTCCCGATGCCGTGCAAAGCGCGCGCTCCGTTCTGGGCATTCGCCTGCTGATCGGTATTTTGCCGGCCGTCATCATCCTACTGGGCAACCTGCTGCTGGCATTCTATCCGCTCACACAGCAACGCTACAATGAAGTTCTGGCAAAGATCGCATCCATGAAAAAGGAAGAAGTCAAATGAAAATCGTCGTCATTGGATCAGGCCTGGCAGGCCTCACTGCTGCGCTCACACTTGCAAGGCGTAAGCAGGATGTGTTACTGCTTGAACAAAACGAATTTCTTGGAGGGGTCACCAGCGGGTTTGAGAAAGACGGTTTCCGCTGGGATTACGGGCAGCTCAACCTGGAGGCCGCCGGTGAAGACGAACCGGTAGGGCAGGTGCTGGAACTCCTGGGCCTGCGCAAGTTGCTCCAGATCGTGCCGGAACAGCGCGACTACATCTTCCCGGACTTTGAGATTCGCACCCCGGCGGAATACGGCGGCGTAAAATGGCGCATCGAATACCTTAAGCAGCTCTTCCCTGCGGAAGCAGAAGGGCTGGAGCGCTACTGGGCCGATTACGTGCGCTTTACGCGCCTGATGACCCTGGCACGGCACATGGAAAAGGGAGGCCTGGGTGCTAAAGCGGCTTTCTATGCCTCGCTGCTGCCGCTCATCTCCAAAAAAGATTGGACGGCAGAGAAGCTGCTGGCGCATTACTTCACAGATGAGAAACTGAAGGCTGTTTTTGTTTCCATCCTGGCCGATTTCTTTACCCCGCCAAGCCAGTTTCAGGGGCTGGGGGTGTTCGCCATCAATGCCGAGAGGGCTTACGAGCGCCGTATGCCGGCGCAGTTGGCCCGCAATGCCGAGATGCTCGGGCTGTATGCCGTGGCAGGCGGAATGAAAGAGCTGATCCGCATTTACGAAGTTGCCATCAAAGCTGCCGGCGTAAGCGTGCGTTGCAATACCGCCGTCACCAGGATCGTGGTCGAAAACAACCAGGTAAGCGGCGTGGTGGATCAGAACGGCAAACTGTACCCCTGCGATTGCGTTGTCGCCAGCGGCGGCGCCAAAGAGACCTTCTTTAACCTGCTCGACCCCGCCGTGCTACCGGAGGATTTTGCCGCCAGAGTCAAGGACATCCCGTTGATGGACTCGGTCTTTATGCTGCATCTGGGTGTGGACGAAGCCTACCCAGAAGTGCTGCGCTCCACCAGCACCTACTTCTACGGCTCTTACGACATCGAAGGCCAGGTGAAACAGGCACAGGAAGGCATTTACCACGAGGGCAAGGCGGGCTTTGTGGTACACCTGCCCAGCCTGCGCAGCCCGGCGATGGCGCCTAAAGGCAAGTACGCTATGACCATCTACACCATCTGCCCCGAAAAGCTGAAGAGCGGCAATTGGGAAAAGAACAAGGAAAAGTACGCCGCCAAACTGCTGGACTATGCAGAAAAGTACCTGCCAGGTTTACGCAAGCACATCCTTACGCAGGTGATCGTAACGCCGCTGGACCTGCGCCGCATCACACACCTGCAGCATCATGCCTTTGGCGGCATTGCCCCGCTGCTCAATTCCTGGCGCGTGCCGCACCAAACCCCGGTGCAGGGATTATGGTTCATCGGTGCGCAAAGCGAGAGCGGCGGCGGCATGAATGCGGTCATCCCGGCCTCGTTCAAAGTGGCGCAGAAGATCGCCGACAGCCAACGGCGCTAATCAGAGTGCACTTGCAGGCAGCCCCCTCATCCGAAACCACCCGGTGGACGGTAGTTTTTGCGGTAAAATTGCCACGCATCTCCTGCCGGGCTGCCTCATCGCAGGGTCCCATCAAGAGCGCACAAAACCAACAATGCAGGGTGAATAAATGGTTTCCATCGAAATCGAGATCCTGATCGGCCTGGCTACCGGACTGGTAGTGGGCATTACCGGCGCCAGCGGCGTGCTGCTGGTGGTGCCGCTGTTAACCATCCTGATGGGCACAGCCATGCACACCGCGGTGGGTACCAGCCTGTTCGTGGATGTGATCACCCCGCTGTTCGTGGCATACTCCTACTACCGGCGCGGCAATGTGAACATGAAGGCCGCGCTGTGGCTGGCGGTGGGCGCCATTCTGGGGGCGCAGGTGGGCGCGCTGGTGGCCAACCTCTTTGTGCCCAGCCACCTGATGAATTTAGGTTTTATTGTTTTCCTCTTTGTGATGGCCATTGCAATGTGGGTCAAGAGTTACCGCCCGGCGCTGGAGAACACCAACGTGCGCCTGGCAGAGATGAACATGCGCAACCGCCTGATCACGCTGGGCATCGGCATTCTGCTGGGCATCAACAGCGGGCTTTTCGGCGCCGGCGGCGGGATGATGTTCCTGCTGGTGCTGATCATCATCCTCAAATACCCTACCAAGCTTGCGGTGGGCACTTCTTCATTAATTATGGCAATGACGGCTGCATCCGGCACGCTGGGCTATGCGCTGCAGGGCAATGTGGATTGGTCGGTAGGGACGATCATTGCAGTGAGCGCGGTACTTAGCGGCCTGCTGGGGGCACGCCTGGCCAACAAGGTCTCAGAAAAGATCCTCAACCGCATTGTGGGGGTCATGTTCGCGGCGATTGGGGTGCTGATGGTATTTTTGCGGGGGTAAAGCGGTTCCTGGCTGAAAGAACAAATTACTGCACAAGGGATACATTCAAATACCACAAGCCTTGCAAGGAGATAATCATGGCCGTTCTTTACTTTCTTTTTTTCAGCGTTCTGGTTGTTATCCTTGTTTTTATTATTGGTGGCCTCAACAATAGTTCAAAACGGAAAAACAAGGCCGAAGAAATCTGGCGAAGTACCTCGGTTTGCAAAGCATGTGGAGCTTCGGATTTCAGTATCTTGCGTGAAGATGTAACCTATTACGATGTGGAGCATACACCAAGCACCGGTAAAAAGACTTTTACCGAAAATGATATTTCCCCTTTGATTGTTATTCATTTCTTCAAAGTGCAATGCAATAAATGTGGTCATTTGATGTTCGAAGATTATGATGACCATAACAGCACTGGCAGTTGGACAATCGCAGAAGTGCTTCAAAAACATGGCCCTTTGAAATTCGAGCTAATTGACAATTCCGCAGGAATCGCCCAAATAAAAAAACTCATTGCACATAAAGACAATCCGTAAAGGGGTTTGAACCTTTTGACAGGTTTGTGTAAATGCCAGACCGTTTTCCCCGTGACAGCAAAGGGCGTTATTTGCTATCAATATTTACTGGCTTGATTTAACTCCTCTGCTCCACATCTATCTATAATCTATATCCAGCAAGTAAATCAATCAGAATGAAGGTATGATTGGCTTGAACAAAATGTGGTCCTTTGGAACCATATCTTGTGAATTTGCGTCCAAGAGATAAAGGTAACTACAACTTGCAAGGAGTATCTTTATGAAAAAACAACAAATCACTATACTTACGGTTGCCCTGGCGTTCAGCCTGATGCTTTCAGCCTGCAACCTGCCAGGGGCAGCCGGCACGCCAACTCTCGACCCGGTGGCGCAGCAGGCCACAATTGATGCCGCCGTCACCCAGGCAATGGGGACGGCTGAGGCCGACCTCACCAGCACTGCTGCGGCGCTGCCCACCAGCACCTTCACCGCCACCCCCACCGAGCAACCTACGGCCACACAGGTGCCAACCGCCACGGCGGTTCCACCCACGGCCACCAGAACTTATGTGCCGCCTGCACCCACGCGCACTCTCACCCCTACCCCCGCCGCGTACGCCTGCAAACTGGTCAGCACCTCGCCGGCTGCCGGGACAAAGATCAACATCAATACCGACTTTGACGCCAACTGGAAAGTGCAGAACATTGGCACCAAGGTTTGGGAAGTGGGTTACCTGGACCTCAAATACGTCAGCGGGCAGAAGATGCAAACCGTAGCCGATATTTTCGACATCAACACCTTTGTGGATAAAGGTGGCGAGTTAACCCTGATCGTGGACATGAAAGCCCCCGCCAGCGCTGGTAAGTACACGGCCTCCTGGGTATTAATGATGGAAGGAATTACCCTGTGCACGCTGCCGGTGAATATCGAGGCAGTAACGCCGTAAGCCACCCCCGAAGCAAATTCCTCCCCGATTTCGCACGCCGAGATCGGGGAGTTTTATTATACTGACCTACCCGAAGCACGCAGATTCCGCTATAATACCCCTATCGGCAATGACGGAGGAAAGTAAGCCGGCCGAACCCGACAGGAAAGCGCGCGCATAGGCTGAGACGCCGCACGGCAGATACCGGTTGAAGTTCCCTCCCGAGCCGCCCCGCTGAACACAGCAGTAGGCAGGGCCGCCCCGCCGGGCGTTATCACGGCAGCCGGAGGCAGCACAAGTGCCGCCGGGCTAAGCGGGCCAGTTTCTGGCCAATGCGGGTGGTACCGCGGGAA
>CALCNO010000162.1 GCA_937897615.1 uncultured Anaerolineaceae bacterium | reverse complement strand
AGGCGTTCGCCAGTGTGCAGCAGGAGCAAAGCTCCCGCCAGGCCGCCAAGCGCGCCCGCAGGCAAG
The DNA here is from genome assembly GCA_937897615.1 of uncultured Anaerolineaceae bacterium. Classification (GTDB taxonomy): domain Bacteria; phylum Chloroflexota; class Anaerolineae; order Anaerolineales; family Anaerolineaceae; genus UBA6107. Next base: position 7,935 of record CALCNO010000162.1, on the reverse strand, counting down.
TACCACCACAGGCGCCGTTTTTGGCCGGTCAGCAGGCTGCGCTGTGCCAGGGTGGCCCCCAGATAGCCGGGGCACAACGCCACGGTATTGGTCACATTGGCAACCACCGGCGGGATTCCCAGCAGCGTGAGCACGGGGAATGTGATTAGCGTGCCGCCGCCAGCCAGGGCATTGACCAACCCGGCTGCAAAGGCCGCCGCAAAAATGAGCAGAAGTTTACCAAATTCCATGCGGTATTAATCGTCTATTGCACCTGGCTTACCGGTGATTTCGTCTATGCGTTTCATCACATCGGGGGTGAGAGCCGGTAAGGCAGAGAGGGCTTTCATATTCTCGCGCACCTGTTCCACACGGCTGGCGCCAGTAATCACAGTGCTCACATTGGGGTTCTTGAGGCACCAGGCCAGCGCCATGTGCGCCAGAGAAACCCCCAGCTCGTCTGCCAGTTTCCCCAGTTGGCGCACGATGTTCAGGCTCTTTTCATCCGTCAATTTTTCGCGCAGCCATTCGTAGCCTTTTAACGCACCGCGTGAATCGGTGGGGATGCCATTGTTGTACTTGCCGGTGAGCAAACCGGAAGCCAGCGGGCTCCAAATGGTGGCGCCATAATGATAGTCCGCAAAGATGCGATGATATTCCACCTCAAAACGCTCGCGCCACAGCAGGTTGTATTGCGGCTGCTCTACCACCGGCTTGTGCAGATGATGTTTTTCCGCAATCTCGATAGCGGCGGCGATGTCCCCGGCGGGCCACTCGGAGGTACCCCAGTAAAACGCTTTGCCCCATTCGATGATATTGTGCATGGCCCACACAGTCTCTTCGACCGGGGTATGGGGGTCAGGGCGATGGCAGTAAAGCAGGTCCACGTACTCCAACTCAAAGCGTTTGAGTGAGCCGTTGATGGCTTCGATCAGATGCTTGCGGTTGAGCGTGTTCTTCTCGTTGATATCGCTGTTCAAGCCCCAGTAAATCTTGGTGGAAACCAGGTAGCTGCTGCGCCGCCAGCCCAGTTTTTTGAGCGCCTGGCCCATGATCTCCTCGGATTTGCCGCCGGCATAGACCTCGGCATTGTCAAAGAAGTTCACCCCAGCCTCATAGGCAGTGGACATGGCCTCAACGGCCGCATCCACGCCGATCTGGTTGTGAAAGGTCACCCATGAACCCAGCGAAAGCGCACTGACCTGCAAACCTGTTTTCCCAAGACGGCGATATTCCATTTTTAATCCTCCGTACCGTATAAAGTTAGTTTGTGAACGTCAAGACGGATTGCCAATCGACTTTGTAAATACCCGCAGGCGTTTGTATTCTACCGCACCCATGCGCGCAGCCAGCGCCGGCGTGCGCGGGTTGTCGTCTGAGGTGAGCGAAGCATCGATCCACTGATAACCTTTGCTCCTGGCACGGCGATACATCTCATCAAACAAAAGGATGATCGCGCCACTGCCCCAGTATTCCGGCGGCAGCAGCACACTCTTGATGGTGAGGCAATGGCGCGGCTGCTTCATCCACCACAACAAAGAAAGATAATCCCAGGGGTAACGCAGCCCATTGGCATGGATAAATGCCTCGTTGAGGTCAGGCAGTCCCGGCAGCCAGCCAATGGTTTTACCGTTCTCTTCGGCAAACAGGATCAACTCCGGGTCGGCAATATCCTTGAATGGCGCCAGGCTGTTAAAGACTACCTCGCGCGGCCAGGGGCGCCAATCCGGCAGGTGCGCCAGCGCCACATTGAGCAGCACGTGGATGCGCTCAAGCTCATCTTCCCAGTGCGCCAGGTCGGCGCCGCGCACACTAAAACGCCCCTGCTTCTTCACCCGTTCGGCCATGCGCCCCAGGTCGTTCAGCGCAGGGTTGTCCGTGGTGAGGTCGAGGGCAAAGGCCAGGTTGTCGCCGCGCAGGGGGCCAAAACCAGCGCGCTCATAAAACGGCAGATAATAAGCTGGGGTGTAATTGATCATCAAGGCGCCGGGGCGCTCCCGCCCGGAAACAAGCACGCCATAACCATCCTCGTAATCCAGATTAAAGGGTCCGGTGAGAATGTTCAGGTGGCGCGCGGTCGCCCACTCTTGTGCGGTTTGCAGCAGCGCCTGAAAGACCTGGTAATCTTCGATGAAGTTGAAAAAGCCAAAAACACATTCCGCCTTGTGGCGCACTTCGTTCATCTCACGGTCTTCGGCAGCACAGAGGGTGCCCACCAGCTTGCCATCGCGCCAGGCAGTGAAAAACTCGGCCTCGCCGCGCTTGAAAAAAACGCCCTTGCGCGGATCGGTGTTCTTGCGCAGGTCGGGCATTAACGGCGGCACCCACAGCGGGTCGCCGCGGAACAGCTTCCAGGGGAATGTGAGAAACAGCGTTTTTTCTCCTGGAGTTCTTACTGGTTTAATGAGGATATTAGTCATGTTTATAAAGTCTCTACGCGCTTTAAAATGCGCTTGACCCGAGTTGCTTGCGAAGGGATCAATTCCGGCAGGCGCTCCCTGAGGACAGCCGCGAACGGCCCCTTGTTTGCGCCGGTGATGCATACGACTGTGCTCTCGGCATGCTGCGGTACTTCCTTGCTGCGGCAGGTGCGCAAATGTTCGATCAAAAATGGCAGCAACTCTGCGGCGTATTCCGGCTTTGCCGCCGCCACCTGTGCCAGCACTTTCACTCCATTGTCCACGGTGATCACGGAGCCCTGCTGCATTGTTGCCTGGATGCGTTCACGCGCCTCAAACAAGGCCGCAGGAGCAAACGGCGCAATCACCGCCAGTGCGATCATCGCGCCCCAGACCAGACGGTTGTGTTTGCTGGAGAGAAGGCGCAGAAACTCGGCGTGATAAGGGGCAATCAGCGCGGGATCAAGATAGCCGGTTTCGTAGAGCGTTTTTACGCAGTCGGAGGCAATGTTGGCGTCTTTGTTAAAGAGGTTTTCCGCCAATTCTTTTATAGCCGCGGTATCCTTTGCCAGCGCAATTTCTTTTGCCAGCACCTGATTGGGAATCTCATCGCGGATGCCCTGTGAAGAAGCCAGCCTGGAAATAACCGACATTTGCCCTCCCCGTCACCTAAGCAACCGGATTTACACCAATGCTCTCAACGATCTGAGAGGGATGCGTGAAGTTGAATAAAGGATCGCGCGCCAGAAGTGCCTCCGGGGAGGAGAACCCCCAGGAGACAGCGCCGAACGGGATTTTAGCGCGGGCGGCCGCGTCCATATCGCGGATTTCATCACCAATCGCCAGCGCCTCGTGCCCCTGGCAGCCACACAGGCCCAGCATCTTTTTCAACGCTTTGTACTTGCCAAAGAGGGATACCTCACCGATGAAAAAATCGAACAGGCGAAAAAGGTCATTCCCCAACACCTGCTCCACCATCTGGCGGCTATTGGTGGTAACAATGCCCAGTTTGACCTGGCGCTGCGAGAGCTCGCGGATCGCTTCCTCGACCCCATCAAAGCGGGAAACCAGGTGTGCCTGGCTGCGCATGCGCACCCGCGTGAACTTCAAGATAGATGGGAGCTGCCAGATGCGCACCCGGTGCATGCGCATGATCTTAAGAGGGGGGTAGTGGCGCAGATGGTGAAGGTTGGCTTGGTCCAGTTTTCGCGTGCGAAATTTTTCCGCCAATTCATCCAGCATCTCCAGCACCAGGGGAAATGTGTTTGCCAGGGTTCCGTCAAAATCAAAGATCACTAGTTTGTAAGCCATTGAGCGTTCCCTTAAACATCGAGATGGTTCTATTTTACCTACTTCCGGTGAATTACCGGGAAAGTCGTTTCACCGAAAACCTATACAAGAAATACACAATTTCTACTGAACACTTGTGTATAACTTGATCAGGTTCAATATTGTTGCTAACTTAGAGGTGCTGTAATGAAAAAGGCTTCCTGTCAAACACATTGGCTAATTGACCTGGGATTAATGGTCGGCTTCCTGCTGGCGTTCTATCTTGACCTTACCGGCGTTTCACTGCACCAGTGGCTGGGTGTGATTCTGGCTGTTCTGGCGTTGGTTCATTTACTTCTACATTGGGATTGGTTCGCTAACGTTGTCTGTCGTTTCTTTGGAAAAACCTCCGGCAGGTCGCGGGTTTATCTGCTCCTGGATGTTTTAATCATGCTGGGAACTGTGATGATCATTGAAACCGGACTGGTGATCTCCACCTGGTTCAACCTGGACCTCTACGACTATGCCACCTGGTTGGATATCCACATTTATTCATCGGTGGCCACGCTGGGGCTTACCGTAGTCAAACTGGGCCTACACTGGCGCTGGATCGTCCTCACCACCAAGAAGATTTTTGGCCGCCAGATACCTGTGCGCGTTCCACAAGGCTTAACCCCGGCAGCGGTTCCCGTGCGTGTTGAGCAAAAGCAGGTTGGCCGCCGGCAGTTTCTGGTACTGATGGGTGCGGTGGGTGCAGCTTCTGCATTGGCTGCGACCAATGTGCTCGTAAAATCCGTTTCAGCACAATCGGGCACTCTGCTGGAGGAAACCACCGATTCAAGCGCGGCCAGTGCGCAAGCCACCACTACCCCGGCCAGTGTTGCCGAGACCCAGCCACCATCAACGGAGGCCGCAACAGCTACTCCTGCCCCCACCGCCACATCCGTTCCGCAGGTGGTGTACAGCACACCTGTTCAAAGCTGCACTGTGCGCTGCCCTCGCGGTTGTTCCTACCCCGGCCATTGCCGCCGCTATACCGACAGCAATGGCAACAACAGGTGCGACCTGGGTGAATGTCTGTAAATCTAAACTGTAAAATAGAAATCCCGGACCAAGTCCGGGATTTTTGTTTAATTGCGATACTATAATGAAGTTATCCTTACATGGAAGGAATTCATTGATGCAACTACATGGAATGCGGCGTTTAGCCAACAGCCCGGATGAAACTCCACAGCTCTCCTGGGCGCTCATAAAACGGGTGATGAATTATGCCAGGCCCTACTGGGGCAAGCTGGCCTGGCTGCTGGTGTTGATCCTGGTGGGCACCGGGCTTGCACTGGTCACGCCGCTGATCGTGCGTTCACTGATCGACACAGTCATCCCGGCCGGGGACATTCACAAACTGCTCCTGCTGGCAGGGGCACTGCTTGCCCTGCCAATCGCCATCGGGGTCATCAACATCTTTCAGCGCCGCCTGAGCGCCCAGGTGGGCGAAGGCGTGATCTACGACCTGCGCATCGCCCTTTACTCCGGCCTGCAGCGCATGTCTTTGCGCTTCTTCACCAACACCAAAGTCGGCGAGTTGATGAGCCGCTTGAATAACGATGTGGTAGGCGCGCAAAATGCCATCAGCCGCACCCTGGTTGAGATTGTCACCAACATCATTCAGGTAACCGCATCGCTGATCGTGATGTTTTCGCTGGACTGGCGGCTCACCACCATCAGCGTCCTGATCTTCCCATTGTTCCTGCTGGCCATCCGCAAATTGAGCAACCGCCTGCGCGATATCGTGCGGCAGCAACTGGTAGCCAACGCCCAGATGAACGCCATGATGAACGAAACGCTCAACATCGGCGGTGCGCTGCTGGTCAAATTGTTCGGCAGAAAAGACCTGGAGGTGGAGCGCTTTGGCAGCCGCGCCATCCAGGTGAGAAACGCCGGCATTGACCGGACAATGGTTGGGTCGGTCTTCATGGGCATCATCGGGCTGGTCACCGCGGTGGGCACAGCCCTGGTCTATGGCTTTGGCGGATACTTTGTCATCAGGGGGCAAATGACCGTTGGCCTGATCGTTGCTTTTGGCTCCTATCTGGCCGGGCTTTACTCAGCCTTCCAGGCGCTGGCCAACGCCCCGGTCGATTTTGCCACCTCGGTGGTGAGTTTTGAGCGTGTCTTTGAAGTGATTGATCTGCCAACAGAGATCGCCGAGAAAGCCAACCCGATAAACCTGCAGGCTGTAAAAGGTGAGATCGTTTTTGATGATGTGACCTTTTGTTATCAGAAGGGCGATGAGCACTTTCTGAGTGATGTGCGCCGCTACGGCAGCATGGATTCTGTTGCAGCAGTTTTCTCAGGGGAAGACGCTGATACCCACACGGAGGAAAACCATCAGAGCCAGGCCAGGGGGAATGCCCTGGAGCATGTCAGTTTTCGGGTAGCACCGGGGCAGCTGACCGCCCTGGTGGGCCCCAGTGGGGCTGGCAAAACCACCCTTACGTACCTCATTCCGCGCCTGTACGACCCTTCCTCCGGCCGCATCCTGCTCGACGGACACGACCTGCGCGATGTCACGCTAGATTCCCTCTCTGCACAAATCGGCATGGTCACGCAGGAAACTTATCTCTTCCACGATACCATCCGCACCAACCTGTTGTATTCCAAACTGGACGCCAGCCAGGAAGAGCTTAACCGCGCCTGCCAGGCAGCCAACATCCACCATTTCATCAGCGATCTGCCAAACGGCTACGACACCGTGGTGGGCGAACGCGGCTACCGCCTGAGCGGCGGAGAAAAGCAGCGCATTGCCCTGGCGCGCGTGCTCCTCAAAGACCCGCGCATTCTGGTGCTGGACGAAGCCACCAGCAGCCTGGACAGCGAGTCTGAGGCTTTGATCCAGGAGGCATTGCAGCGGGTGATGTCCAATCGCACCAGCATCGTCATTGCCCACCGTCTCAGTACCATCCTGGCGGCAGACCAAATCCTGGTCATTGACCGCGGCGGCGTGGTGGAGCGCGGCACGCATCAGGAACTGCTGGCACAAAAAGGGCTTTACGCGCAGTTATACAAAAAGCAATTCAAAAAGGAAGAAAACAGCAAAAAAGCTGATGAGTTTACTCGTTAAAAGGGGAGAATTTCTTTAAAGCATTGGCCTTCACGCTGGTTAGCTTCTCAGTTTTCGGGCTCACCAGATAATTACGCCCGTTGCGATGCAGCAGCGGAAAACGCCGATTGAGAGCGGCATAATGGTCGCGCGTCTCGGTTGAAAGCAGGGCGTAGCTGTCCAAATCCTCCAGCCAGGTGGAAAATAGCCGGTCAAAGGTGCGCACAAACTCCTGGCGGTAGGCGCTGGTGACCTGCTCCAGATGGCTGATCACCCAGCACTTGCCGGTGAAGTCCCAATCGTAGGTCATGCCGATAAAACGGAAATCCGAAGTGATGTAGGGGAAGAACGGGAACTGCCGGCAGGAGACCGCTCGATATTCCCGCTCGCAAAAAGCCGGGCCTTTGCAGGCCAGCAGGAACAGGTGATAGGGCGTCTGGTTGAGAAGTTCCATCGGGTTGCAGGGTTCCTCCGGGCATTCATTGCCACGCCACTTGTGCCACAGGCGGGTATGCTCGCGCAGGTAATCCCACTCAGGGCGGTAAGCCACCGGCACTGCATGGCAAATATCACAACAAAACGGCTTGCGGCTCGGGTTATGCGGTGCGCACTTCAACCCGCAGTCAATGCCTGTAACCGGGGAGTGAAAGCCGTCATAAAGCTTGCGAAAATCCAATTCTGTGTCGTTGCCAGCCATGACCCTATTTTAGCCGATAAAAAACTGACCCGCATGAGCGGGTCAGTGATTGATTATGCGTGCGCAGCTTCCGGAGCGTCGTCACGGGCGGGAGCAAAACGCTCCTGTTTTCCCAGGCGCCCGTGCAAGGCCACAAAGGCCAGCGCCGAAACGCCGCACAGCACGCCGCCGATGTACCAGAGCAGGTTGGGGTTGTAGTTATCGATGATCACGCCCGCCAGGCCGGGGCCAATGGTAGCCGGGATCATCCACGTCATGCCAAACACGCCCATGTAGCGCCCGCGCATATCCTCAGGCGCAAAGTTGGTGGCAATGAACTGGCTGGTGGGTACAACGAACATCTCTCCAATGGTGATGACCACAATGGCAGCCACAAACAGCCAGTACTGGTGCACAAACCCAAACATACTGAAACCCACCATGTAGAACAAGGTGCCCACTGCCATCATGATAAAGGGTGGCTTCTTCTTGCTAAAGCGCGTGAGGCTGAA
>CALCNO010000161.1 GCA_937897615.1 uncultured Anaerolineaceae bacterium | reverse complement strand
AGGTCAACGATGGCATCTCCGGGTTGCCCGGTGTACTGGTGTGTTTCCGGCCCAAGTAACTGAATTGACGGGTCGATGGCTTTCATCGCCAGGGCAAATTCACGCCACTGCGCGTTAAATGTGTCTGTATCATAGCCGTCAATGCCGCGCTGTCCCCAGTAGAGCGATGGTTCGTTGCCGATTGACCAGTATTTGACCCCATACCCTTTGGTGATGTTGGCGTAGGTGACCATATCCGCCGCGGCTTTGGCGGTTGAGTTGACCAGTTTGACCTCTACCATTGGTTCGGCACCCACCTCACGGCACATGGCAATGAACTCATCCAGGGCAGAAAAGGATGGAGCGTTCTCGTCAACATAATTGCCGCCGGGAAAGCGCAAGATAGTAAATCCGGCTTCCTGAATCAAGGTTTTATCGGCTTTGGTAATGGTTTGCCACGGGCCTGCGTTGGAGCCGTACACCAGTGGATTCACATCTCCCAGAAGCTGCGCGGCATCCACCACCAGAACCCCGGGTTCACTGGTTGGACCGGGAGTGAACGTTGGCAATGCCGTGGGTTTTGGGGTAGCGCTGGGCAGCACCGTTGCGGTGGCAGCTGCAACAACCGACGCTGTAGGTTGTGCAGGGACTGCCTGAGGGATGCAAGCGGATAGCAAAGCCACAAGCCCCAATGATGCAGCCATTGGGAGACTGCGAAGCGGAGAGCAAGAAGACTTCATCAGGATTTCACAGCTCCCTGGGTTAGCCCGCTGATGAATTGTTTTTGCAGTGCGAAGAAAAGAATCGTGATCGGGATGGTGATGACCACGGAGGCCGCGGCCATGTAATCGTAGCGTAATTGAGTTCCGGCTGCGCCCTGGATGAAAGCACGGATGCCCACCGGCACAGTCTTGACGCCCAGAGTATAGCCAAAGAACAATTCATTCCAGGCCGTCATAAAAATGTAGATCGCCGTGGAAACAATGCCGGGCATGGCCAACGGCAGCGAAATCTTAAAGAATGCACCAAAGCGGTTTGTGCCGTCCACCATCGCCTGTTCTTCCAGATCAACGGGGATCGAGGCAAAGAAACCGCGCAGGATCCAAATGGAAATAGGCGTGTAAAAGCCAATGTAAAGGATGATGGCTCCCAGGTTGTTGCCTACCAGTGGAATGCCCAGATGGGTTTTGATCCACAAGAAGGTTAAATAGAGTGGAATAAAGAACAGCGTGCCTGGGATGAGTTGGGTACCGCTGACGACCAGACTGTAGGTGTCGGCGCCGGGGAAGCGGAACCTGGCCAGGGCGTAACCTGCCATTGCGGCAATGAGTGTGGCGAACAAGGTGGTTAGCCCTACCACGACCATGCTGTTCAGGAACAGGGGGCCGAATTTAAAGGTTTTCCACATGTTCGTGTAATTTTCCCAGTGCCATACTTCCGGGATCAGAGGAGCATGCGAATTGATGATGTCGGTGCGCGGCCGGAATGAGGTGAGGATCATGAAAACAATGGGAATCATGATGATGGCGATCAACACCCAGGTAAGCGTGGTGAGCATGCCACTGGTAAATTTGATGCGTAACTGTCGCTTGCTCGGAAGACGTTTTTTCGCTGTGGTTTCCATCGTTTTCCTGCCTTATTCTGAGATCAGAGCCTTGCGGAAGAGGGCATACCAGATGCCCACAAAGACGAGGGCAGCCAGCATTACCAGCACGGAGGCGGCAGCTCCGTAACCAAATAGCTGGTTATTAAAGGTTTGGCGCACAATGGCGATGGTGAGCAAATTGTTGTACTTGCCCAGGTTATCGCTGGAGAACAACGAAACGGCGATGTTGTATGGCCCAAAGCCGAAGAAATTGAAGATCACGCCGAACATGGTGGTGGTAAAAATCACCGGCTTGAGAAAATTGAGCGTGATGTAGCGGAATTTTTGCCAGGCATTGGCGCCGTCGATGGACGCAGCCTCGTAAAGGTCAAGAGGAACGATTTGCAGCGCGGAAAGCAGCATGATCGTCTGGAATGGCAATCCGTTCCAGATTGCCGGGACGATCAGCGCGGCGCGGGAATTTGGGCCAATCAACCAGCTGATGGGCTTTTCGACGATGTGGAACCAATCGACAAGCATGCGGTTGGCCAGGCCGCCTTGCTGAAGCCAGATGAATTGAAAAATAATGCCAACGGCGTAGGTGGGAACCACCCACGGTAAAAGAACAAGCGTGCGGGCTGTACCACGCCCTTTAAAATTGCGATTTAGCAACAGGGCCAGCACCAGGCTGACGAGAAGCGTACCTCCCTGTACGAAGATGGTAAACCACAGGGAGTTGCTCAGCGCCTGCCCCAGCCCCTTGATCAGAGAATCGCCGGTTCCGGTGGTTAGGCCAACAATGATGCTGCGATAATGATCCAACCCTATCCAGGGGGCTTTCAGATATTGCAGCAGCGTTCGGGTGTTAAGGTCCAAAAATGACATGTAGATGGCTTGCACGGTGGGAATGATGTGCACCAGCATCATGAACAACACCGCCGGGGTGATGAATGCATAAGCGATTCGATAATGCTTAAGCTTTCTCCCAAATGGGTTTTGAATTCTTCTGACGGATGTGGCCATGTTCATCACTCCTTGGTGCGTTTTTTGAGGCGGGGGTTTTACCCCCCGCCTCTTTTGTTATTGTACAGTTACTTTGCCAGGAGAGCATCGACGGTAGCCGCAGCTTCGTCGAGAGTCTGCTTGACCTGTTCGGTGGTGATGGGGGTGCCAACACCATTGGCAGCTACGGTTTCCCACAGTGCCTGGAAGGCGGGGTTGATGGTGTTCTCAACCTGACCCCAGGCCGGGATCGCGGGAGCGGATTTGCCTTGCTGGGCAGCCGCAATGAAGACCTTGAACAGAGGATCAGCAGTGAAGATGGGATCGTTCTGGGCTTCAACGGTAGCGGGCAGCATGCCGATGGCATTTGCATAGCGGATCTGAGATTCCTTGCTGGTGAGGAATTTCACCAGAGCGAAGGCGGCTTCGGGGTACTTGCAGGTGTTCATGACACCCAGGTTGGAGCCACCCACGAAGGTGAACTGTCCACCAGGGCCGGCGGGAATGGGTGCAAAGGCCAGGTTCTTGGCGGATTCATCGGGCCAACCGGAAACAGCCTGGTTGCGGGCATTGCTGATGATCCACGGGCCGGTCATGTAGGCGAATGCGGCGGCTTCGGTGCCGAAACGGCCATCGGTGGAGGAGGAGTTCAGTTCCAGGGTATCGGCAGAGGTGAGACCCTTGCCATACAGGCCGTAGTATTCCACTACGCCCGCAACGGCAGCATCGGAGTTGAAGGCAGCTTTGGTGCCGTCAGCGGTGAGGATATCGCCACCGTAGTTCCACATCCACATGGAGGCATTTTGCCAGACGTTCCAGTCGTTGCGGCCGGTGTTGATGAAAGGAGCAATCTCGACGCCAGCGGCGTTGGTGAGCTTGGCTTCCTTAACTTTCTCCAGTGTGGCTTCGAAGGATGCAACATCCTTGAAAGCGTCTTCAGCGGTCACACCGATTTTCTCGAGCACGTCGGCGCGGTAGGCAATGGCGCGCACATCAGCGAACCAGGGGATAGCGTCCACGGAGCCTTCTACAACTGCGGTTGCCCAGGAGGCGGGAACAAAGGCTGCTTCGCCGCCGAGTTCAGTTACCTGATCGGCAGAGAACTGGACCATTCCGCCCATAGTTCCGAAGGTGGGAACCCAGGTGGTACCGAGCTGAGTCACGCAGGGGCCTTCACCGCCCTGAACTGCAGTCTGGATGCGGGTGTAGGCATCGCCCCAGCCAACCACTTCGGTTAAGACTTTGATGTTGGGGTTGGCTGCCATGAACTCAGCCAGTTCGGCATCGATTGCGCCCTGGGGATCAGCGCCATTGGGCATGATCCACAAAGTGATCTCGACGGGAGATGCTTCGGTTGGAGCCTCGGTGGCGACGGGTGCCTCAGTTGCGGGTGCTTCGGTGGCAACTGGAGCTTCAGTCGGTTTGGCGCATGCAGCAAGCAGCATGGCCGCGATCACGACAACTGTCAAAAGCATGGTAATTCGTTTCATTTCTTCCTTTCTCCTTTTGATTGAAAAAAAGATTTACCTGGTAACAGGGTACTGCAATTTGTTAGATGTTTCTTCACCTCCTTTTAGTCGGAATAATATGAGAGCGCTCCCACTCAGTAGTAAAAAAATTACTCGCTCTCGGATCTTTTTGCACCACATGAGTCCCGGATGATCAGCTCGGTATCCAGAATGACGTGGCGTGCTGGTTTGCTGCCATTTTCAATGATGTTGATCAACAGCTCAACAGCCTTGGTTCCCAGTTGCTGAATGGGCTGGCGGACGGTGGTAAGTTGGATGTTGGATAGGGTGGTTACCGGGATGTCATCGAAGCCGATGACGGCAAGATCGTCGGGAACCTTCAGGCCGGCCTCGTAGGCGGCCCGGATGGCGCCGGCTGCCATGATGTCTGAACTGGCAAAAACGGCTTGCGGTTTGTGAGCCAACAGATTCTTCATGGCGATGTAGCCGCTTGCCTCGGTAAAATCTCCAACGGCAATCAGGGACTCATCAACCGGAATTTGGCTGTTCCTCAACGCTTTGCGGTACCCTTCCAGGCGGTCGTTGGTCACTGCGCTTCCCTGGCTGCCGGTAATGGTGGCAATGCGCTTGTATCCAAGGCGGATGAGGTGATAAATAGCCTTTTCGGCTGCGGAAATGTTATCAACATCGATGTAATTGACGCCTGAAGGCTCAAAAGGGCGCCCGATCAGTACGGCTGGCAGGTTCGAGTGCAGCAAATGATCGATCAACTTGTCTTCCGGCTGCCCGGCCTGAACAAGCAGGCCATCCAGTAATCCACGCCTTGAAATGCGCGGGTAGATCTTTTCCTCATCCTCTTTGTTGCCAACCAGAAACAGCGACAGGGTGAGGTTGTTGGAATTGCAGCTAAAGGCGATACCCTGGGTGAGTTGAGGGAAGAAGGGGTCTGTAAAGAAGGAACTGACGCTGCGGGGTAAAAGCAGCCCGATCATCCATGAGCGTTGCGACGCCAGGGAGCGGGCTGCGGGGTTGGGCTGATAACCGGTGGTTTGTATGGCTTTGAGGACTTTAGCGCGTACTTCGGGGCTAACGTTTGGTGAACCATTGATAACACGGGAGATCGTGGAACGTGATACTCCGATCAGCTTTGCCAGGCTTTCAAGGGTGAGTTCTGCCAAGCCGGTTCTCCGTAACGGAAGTCAAGTTTATTTGCGCTTTATGGGAGCGCTCCCAAGAACATCCTTATTATACGGAATTTAAATTCCAATGTCAACACCCAGTCTGACAAAAAGAGACTTTTGTTGGAAATTCTGGAGAAATTGGTCAATCGCGTTTGACGGTAAAGGTGTCAAAATCCCTGGCCACTTTGGCGTCTGGGAAGACCGCCTGTGCTTCATTGAGCACATCTTTGTCGCGGTAACGCCGGCTCAGATGGGTGAGGAAAAGGGAACGCGCGTTCACCTGGCGGGCAAACTCGGCGGCCATGCGAGCGGTGAGATGGCCGTACTGTTTGGCCATATCAGCTTCTTCCTCCAGATAGGTGGATTCCACAACCAGCCCGTCCACGCCTTGCAGCAACTCTACCAGGCCGGAAGTCTCACCTACATCGCCCAGTGCCGCCAGGCGCACACCAGGCCGGAGATCGCCCATCACCATTTCGGGGGTGATCACACGCCCATCTTCAAGCTTAACGCTTTCGTCTTTTACCAGCTGCCCGCGAACCGGGCCAAAGGGAATACCCAGTGCATCCGCTTTTTCAGCCAGGAATGGCTGGCGGGATTTTTCCTCAAAAAGATAGCCGTAGGAATCTGAGCCGCGATGCAGAACGGGAAAGGTGCTCACGGTGAAGTCTTTTTCGTCAATGATCAGACCCTTCTTGACCGGGATCAGCGCAATGGGCATGGGGGCTTTTTGCCCGCGCAGTACCACGCCATAGAGCAGATCGTGTACCCGCTCTAACGTGCTGCTTCCGCCGTAGATTTCCAGGCTTTCAATACTTTCCCAGCGCATAAAGGTGGAAAGCAGCCCCGCAAGCCCCAGGATGTGATCCAGATGCCCATGCGTGATGAGGATGCGGTTGAGGCGCTTGAACCCAATGCCAGATTGCAGAATCTGGCGCTGGGTGCCCTCGCCGCAGTCGACCAAAAAACGGTGTTCATCATGCTGAACCAGGTAAGAGGGCAGGTTGCGTTTTGGAGACGGGGCTGAGGCAGAGGTACCGAGGAAGGTGATCTCGAACAATGGGGCATCCTTTCTAAATCCTTCCTATTGTACCTTAGAATGGACTTTCTCCCTTGCAGGGCAACTGGCATAGTCCTTGCAATAAACCTCTTGGTAGCTGCGGGTGTTGCAAACCCGCCATGCTGCGTATAAAATGAAAGAGTCACAGAAGGGAGCCGTCATGCAAATTGAGGGTGTACACATCGAAAAACCCGCAGAGGTTAATTTCATCCTGGGGCAGGCGCATTTCATCAAGACTGTGGAGGATATCCACGAGGCGCTGGTGAATAGTGTGCCGGGTATTAAGTTTGGCGTGGCTTTTTGCGAGGCTTCGACCCTGTGCCTGGTGCGCTCCAGCGGTACCGATGAGGCGATGCTGGAACTGGCACGCCAGAACGCCATGAAGATCGGCGCCGGGCACTCCTTCATTATCTTTTTGGCCGAGGGGTACTTTCCCCTCAATGTATTGAACGCTCTCAAAGCCGTGCCCGAAGTCTGCGACATTTTTTGTGCCACCGCCAACCCGGTGGAAGTGGTGCTGGCTGATAACGGCAGCGGCCGTGGTATTTTGGGCGTGATCGATGGCGAGAAGCCCAAGGGGTTTGAGACCGAGAGCGATGTGGCCTGGCGCAAGGGCTTCCTGCGCAAGATTGGTTACAAAGCCTGATGCGCCCGGTGATTGGAGAAGTAAGATGAGAAAGATTTTTGTGATATTCCTGCTGGCGAGCCTGCTTCTTTCAGGCTGCGGGCTGTTGCGCACAGGCAGCTCAGACCAAAACCTGTCTGATGCCGAGATGGCAACGCGCGTGGCTGAACTATTATCAACTATGACCACGCCAACCGTGGAAGAGTTCTTCCCGCCCACCTCTACTGCCGCAGTGCCCACCCCGCAGGGGCTGCCCTCGGTGGTAGAAAGTGAAACCCCCGCCGCTGTGCCTACCACCGAAACCCCCGTGGTGGTGATCAGTGAAGCCCCCACGCTTGAAGTAACCGCTACTGCCACCCTTGAGCCGGTGGTGGAAACGACCAGCACCCCCGAACAGCCAACCGCTACCCCCACGGCAACGGCAACCGCCACTGCCAATCAGAACGATCCGGCAGCTCGCCTGGGTTCTCCCAGCGGCACCGACCCCTTTGACCAGGCCGACCACTGGTCCTGGCCCACTGGCTCCGATAGTTTCCTTAGCGTGGCTTTTGATGGCGGCTATATGAAGATGACCGGCCTCACCAACCTGGCAGGCTGGCGCTTACCGCTGGTGAGCCAGCAAACCAACACCTATATTGAACTCACAGCGAACTCCGGCTCTTGTACGGGCAAAGATTCTTACGGCATCATCTTCCGCGTGCCGGTGTTCAAGGAGCCTGAGCAGGGCTATTTGTATGAGGTCACTTGCGATGGCTACTTCCGCTTGTGGAAGTGGGATGGCAAGGTAGCCCCCAACGGGCAGGCCAGTATCCTTGTCAACTGGAAGCAAAGCTCTGCCATTCACTCCGGCGCTAACCAGAGCAATCGGCTGGGGGTAATGGTGGTGGATAACAAAATGACCCTGTATATGAATGGCGAAAAGATCGGCGAAGGACTGGATTCTTCTTATCCCGCCGGCTTCTTTGGCGCCTTCGTGCTCAGCCGCACCTCGGACGATTACACTGTCAAATTTGACCAGATGCGTTTCTGGGAAAACCCAACGCCTTAATCGGGACGTAAACAGCAAACAGAGTCTCCGAAGCGGGGACTCTGTTTCGATTAATGGCAAAGCCGTATAAGAACGGAGGAGTGGATGAAGAGTTATCGCAAAGAGTTGTGGATGCTGGTGCCGGCACGGCGTGGCTATGTAAACATCACCGGGCAGGTGCAGCAGAGCATCAATGAATCCGGTATCCAGGAGGGGTTGGCACTGGTAAATGCCATGCACATCACTGCCAGCGTCTTTATCAATGACGATGAGAGCGGCTTGCATCATGATTATGAAACCTGGCTTGAGAAGCTGGTCCCGCACGAACCTGTGTCTGCTTACTGGCATAACCGTACCGGTGAAGATAATGCCGATGCCCACATGAAGCGCCAGGTGATGGGGCGCGAGGTGGTAGTGGCAGTCACCGGTGGGCGCCTGGATTTTGGCCCGTGGGAGCAGATCTTCTACGGCGAGTTCGATGGCGGGCGCGAAAAGCGTGTGCTGGTTAAAATCATTGGTGAATAAAGAGATTTCTACTAAAATAGTAGTACCAGCGTTGCACGAAGCCAATTCATCATGTACCCCAGCAGCAATGACGGAATCCACAATGGGACAGGCCTATGGACCCTCTGATTGAGAAACAGGAAACCGAATACATCATTAAGGACTTGCTAAGCTCCCGCAGCCACGATGACATTATCCGCGATGTGTGCTATCGCACCAAATGCACCTGGCTGGAAGCCCAGTATCTTTTGGAGCGCACCTTGCGCGAGAACAAAAAACAGATCCAGCGAGAGAAAAATCCGCTGCGCCTGCTGGTGAGCATTCTGGCCATTGCGGTGGGGTTGGTATGGCTGGGTAGTATTTGCCTGGAGGCGCTGCCGCCGATGCTGTCATTTGCGCATTTGAATGGCACATTGGCGGGTTACCAGTTCCCGCAGGGATCGTTCGAGATGCTGTTTGAACTGGTGGTGGCGGTGGGCATGATCATTCTGGCAATCGCGCTCATCGTGCAGCAATTGCGCACAACCCGGCGTTAATCTGAATGACGAATCGTATCTACTTTGGCGATAA
>CALCNO010000160.1 GCA_937897615.1 uncultured Anaerolineaceae bacterium | reverse complement strand
GAATCAAACGCACTCGACTACTTTTGGAAGGTGCTTTCTCGGATCTTCTTCATGAAAAGGATTTCCAATCCATTTCAGTCCAGGATATTACCGAACGAGCTGGAATTAATCGGGCCACGTTTTATGCTCATTTTCCAGATAAATACGCCCTTTTCGAATTCAAAATCCGCCAGGAATTCAGGGCGGAAATCGAAAAACGCACACTGAATGCCTGCCACTATAGCGAAGACAATTTGCGCGCCTTAATTCAGGTGGTATGCGAATTCATTCGTGAAGCAAGCGGTCAATGTAAATCGCCGCGTGGTCAGTTTGAACCGCTTATGGAAGCTCAGGTAAAGGAACAAATAAAAGATCTGTTCATGGCCTGGCTTAATCAAACCGAATCAAATATTCCTGCTGAGATCGCAGCAACAGCTGCGAGTTGGTCGATCTATGGACTCGCGCAATACTGGAATCACGCAAAGGAAAGAATGCCGCTATCTACATTCATGGAACTGATCCTTCCATTAGTCAATGCAAATTTGCTGCAAAATGAGGAAGAGCTTAAATCCCATCAAGGATAAGCATGATATGGAAATTTACCATGAATTGGAATTTGCCAATATCTGTCCGAGACGGTTGGTAAATCTAGCTGGAGGCTTCCTCAGTATTAATGCATAAATAGTATTCGCATAAAATGGCAAAGCCAGAAATCTTACAATCACGAGTACAAATTCCTCGCCCCAGGGCTAATGAAATTATAGAATAACGAATCGCCAACCCCTCTCCCCGTTTTAACACTTAGCAATTGTTATAGTAGGGACTCTTGTTGGAAAAATTGTATATCCACTCAGTTGTTGATTTATTATATTGAAGATACTTAACACATTAATTCTGTGAATAATTCGCTCGTCTCATTACTCGTAGCGCCAAGAAAGTCAACCACGGTGATGGCAATTTCTTTTGACCAAAATCCCATTCTTTCCAGGGGGTCCAAACTGATTCGGACGTAAATTGACCATATGTATCTGATTTTTTGCTTACAATAACTAGCATTTCTTGTAAGCGAGGGTCTGCTACCGCACAAGGAAACTGAGTTAGTACATCTAAGGTGTGTAAAATATCGAACCAAATTAAGGGAGCCTTGAGTTTCTTAAAATCCGTTCCCATCGCAAAAAGGTAATGTTTTTGTTCCCTTCTCTTCTCCCACATTCCTAAAATCATATCAATGCCTGTTCGGACAATGTTTGGCTCAACATTCGGGACCAAAGCCAAAACCTTCAACATTTCCAACGTGGCTAAGGGGCAGGGGTCCGCTTTACGACCTGGACCCCTAAAATTTCCCAAATCCGGGGCCACTGAGCACGGCCAGCCATTCTCCCGGACCAAACTCAATAGATAATCTTTGGCATTACGAATTCGTTCATCATCGCAACTCATGCCAAATTTTAATAGAGTGTAAAGCACAAGCGGGGCATCGCATATCATCCATGACCATTGATCCTCACCCGTCCCCCCATAAGTAGGATTGATATTCACCAATACCTGAAATTGCCCTTCTTGTGATTGATGGCTCAGAATTCTTTCCACAATAAAACCGATCTCAGGGTCTCCTAAGCGCAAGCCTATATCAGCCAGAAAGACCAATTTGTGCAGACAATGGCTGGCATCTTTATGGTTTTTCAGGATATTGCCCGGCCAATGTACCACCTCATTTAGTAGAGTCTGAATTTGAGGGTGTGCGATCATCTTACGGCGTGCCGCAAGTACATTTGAATCATCTGGAGACTGGTTAAGCAATTCAAGGCGTGTATTGTATTCCGTATATGGAGAAGAACTCAATAACCATGATGATAATTTGTTTATTTCCATTTTTATCCTTCAGTCTTTCGCAGATTGAAATTGTAGTAATTCGCTATTACAAATTCAATAGATAAATATGCCAGAAAAAGCTTTATCTTTTTTTGGTAAATCAATTCTCAAGTCATAAAAATTTCTTGCATGTTAATAATAACAAATTGAGTACAAAAATCCTAACAAACTGACACCTGGAGTTCAATTGCTTATCGCCTGTTTTTATTAGAATATCCTGTTAAACATTTCTATTTTTGAGTCTCCATATGCCAATTCTGCTATTAAATTCGATAGTCACCCTAACGATTTTAATAGGTTGTTTGAAATAAATTATCCGGTTATCCTCTCATTATCCAATGAAATTTGGGATTTTTAAAAAATGCCTTAGTTCTATTAATTTTTGATTTCTCAGTCATGGGTGTTCCACAAT
>CALCNO010000159.1 GCA_937897615.1 uncultured Anaerolineaceae bacterium | reverse complement strand
GCATCTTTTGCCAGTGGTGCGGCATGTCTTCAATCTGCGGGTGCAGCACGGAGTGGTACACAAAGCGTTTGAACTGCCCGCGCCGGGCAAGGCCGAGCAGTGCTTTGCCGATCTCCACTTCATCGGGGGCCACGTTGGGGCAGATGTAATAGAGGGTATCTACCCCGGCCAACCCGGGTTCAAAGGCGGCGGGATCGCGCAGGTCGCCAAAGACAACCTCAAACTCCCCAATGGCGCGCACCGCATTGGCCGCATCTTGGGAGTGGACGAGCACTCTGGCAGTTTGCCCCTGCCTGTGCAAGGCGCCCAGGATGGCGCGCCCTGTTTTTCCACCGGCACCTGTGAGGAAGATCACTGTAAGCAGAATCCTTTGCTAAATTATACCTGAAGAAAAACGCTCCCCATTGGAGAACCCGCCGGGGAGCGTTGACCTACGATAACCAGCGCTTCAACAAAAGATTATTGAAGCACGTCGGATGAGCGGACCTTTGGCGGTTTGATGAAGACAAAGATCAGGTTCACCAGGATACCGAGGACAGCTGCGGTTGCGATCGCGGGCCAGCCCAGGGGGAAGACACTCTTGAGCAGAGGCACAGGCAGATTGCCGCCGTAGCCAATGTTACCGCCGATACCCACAACGAGGATGAGGGCGGTGATGGCAAGTTTACCGGGATCGTACAGGTCAACTTTCTCAGCCATCATCAACGCAATACCTTGAACGCCAATGACACCATACAGGTAGATCGCCAGGCCGCCGGTGACGGCAGTGGGGATGCTGTAGATGATCTGGCGCAGCGGTCCGATGAAGCCCAGGATGATGGCGATTGCGCCAGCAGTGATCAGGGCCGGGCCGGAGTAGTTGCGGGTGATAACCATGAGGGAGTTGTTCTCACCATAGTTGGTGCCGGCGGTGGAGCCGAACAGACCATTGATGAGGTCATCCAAACCATCGAGCATGAGGTTCAAGCCAATGAAGCGGGCCAGATTCGGTTTCTCGCGGCCCATTTCGTCAGCCAGGTGATCCACATACAGGCTGATCTGATACAGGTGGGCGGTGGATTCCGGAATGGTCGCAATGGCCATAACACCAACGCCAACGAGTACGGAGACGGTCAGAGGATGGTTGAAGACGGGGAAGCTGATGGTGGGGACGTTGAACCAACCCACGGCCATGATCTGGGAGAAATCAACCAGGCCCAAGGGGATTGCAACAACGTAGCCGAGGATCATCGCCAGCAGGATCGGCAGCATGCCGATGAAGCCCTTGCCCTGCAGATAGACCGAGAAGATCACGGCTGCAAGGAAGGTGATGATGGCGGCGAGCCACCAGGTGAGGGTCAACTGCGGGGTAGCAGCAGGATCGACACCGCAGCAGGTACCGGAGGCCATGGTCAAAGCAGTGTAGGCCAGGCCGATACCAATGATCATCGCGACTGGGCCGGTGACTTCTGGAGGCAGGACTTTGTCCAAGCCTTGCTTGCCGCCGGTGGCGCGGATGATGAGGCCAACGATGATGTTGATGAGGCCGGTGCAGATGAAGCCAGCGACAACCACGGAAATGGTTGAGCTCTGGGCAGGGGCACCGAAGCTGTTGGCCAGATCAGGCTCAATGGAGAGGATGATCGAGGAGACTGCGGCGATGTAGCTGAAGCTGGAGCCGTAGTACAGGGGGATGTAGGTGTTGATCGAGAGTTTCGAACCGATCAAAGCGACAATGGTGCCGAGGCCGGTGATTGTCAGAACGGTTGACACATCAAAGTGCATAAGCAGAGCGCACAAGACTGTAGCGGGGAACATGGTCAGCACGTGCTGAAAACCGAGCAAAAGCATCTTGCCGAATGGCGGTCGATCTTGTGGAAGATAACCAACCACTTTTGCAGTAGTTGCCATAGGTTTTTTCCTTCTTTCCTTGTGTGTATGTTTTTGTCTACAACGATGTACTTATTCTTACTTTGGTGCTAATTCTTGACAATTGCTTATGAGGTTTAAATATCCTCACTCGAAATGCGCTTTCTCTCTCTCGATAAACACCTCCTCCTTGTAAATTCCCAACTTGATATGTTAATATGATACATCATTTGTCAAGATGGACGCTGGGGAGCAGGGCGCTCCCCAGCATTTACACAACTTAATTTGATTTCAGCAGCAGCGAGATGACCAAAAGGATCAGCGCTACCGGAATCACATACAGCAGCATGCGAAACTCTGCTACTTGTAATAACCCCTTACCCTTGGGTTTGGTTTCTGCTTCTTTTTTCTCTACTTCTGTTGACATCTTTCCTCCAAAGTTTTTTGTAGTTTATCAAGACCAGATTTAATCATTGACTTCGCCACGCTATCGATCATACGCTGTCCAACGCTGGCGAGAGTCCCGCCGATGTTGACGTCTCCAGAGTAGTGCAACAATGTGGTGTTGTCGCCGAGATCTGTGAAATGAACTTTACCTGTGCCCTTTGCAAAGCCGGCTGCGCCTTTGCCTTCAACGTTGAGCGTGCAGCTTTCCGGGGGGATGGCGTCGGTTACCGAGAGAACGCCTGCAAACTGTGCCGAGATCGGCCCAATGCGCAGGTGAATGGCCCCTTCGTAATGTTCCTCATCGATCTTCACCAGCTTCTGCATGCCGGGCACGGCAGTTGCCAGTGCGTTGGGGTCATTGAACATCTCATACACTGCTTCTCGCGGACCTTTGAACGTGTACTCTCCTTCAATGATCATTGTTTTCTTCTCCTTTTATTAACAGGCTGCGTTTTGCAAAGTTGCGCCTGGGTTACCCTGCGTTTTTTGCCTTTTTCACGTACTCGTAGACCAAACTGGGGTTCAGGTTGGATTCCAGGATCTCCACCGGGTATTCGCTAAAGGCATCTTCCAATGCCTGGGCAAAAGCGGGGCCGGGCGGCAGTGCGCCGGCTTCGCCAACGCCCTTGATCCCCAGCGGGTTCAACGGGCTTTTGTAGTGGTTGTGCCCCATTTCGATCTTGGCGGGCATGTCGGTCGCCTGTGGCATCAAATAATCCATAAAGGAGGCGGTCATCAACTGGCCGTTCTCGTCGTAGGCCAGTTTTTCGTAGAAGGCGTTGCCAATGCCCATCGAGACGCCGCCGTGAAGCTGGCCCTCGAGCAGCAGCGGGTTGATCACCGCGCCGCAGTCGTGCACCAGGATGAAGCGCTCGATCTTGGGCTTGTAGGTTTCGGGGTCCACGCTGAGGATCACGGCGCAAGCGCCGGAGCCGGTGGCGCCGTGCGGGGGGCCGTAGTAGGCGGTGGCTTCCAGGCCGGGTTCCACGCCGGGTTCCACCACGCCGCGCATGGGGTTGGCACGGGCGGCTAGTTCACCCAGCGAGATGGTTTTCTCCGGCTGGCCTTTGACGCACACGCTGCCCACGCACAGATCCACCTGGTCTTCCGGCACACCCAGCACCTTGCTGGCGGTGGCAAAGATCTTGGCGCGCACTTTTTGCGCTGCCAGGTAGGTGGCGGTGCCCACCAGGGTGGCGCCGCGGCTGGCAAACGTGCCCGCGCCCCAGGCGAAGTGGCCGGTATCGCCGGTGATGACCTTGACATCTTCTACATTGACATTCAGTGCATCGGCAATGATCTGGGCAAAGACGGTAAAGTGGCCTTGCCCCTGCGAGCTGTAGCCGGTGGCCATGGTGACCTTGCCGTTGGTGCTGACGGTGATGCGGCAGCCTTCGTAGGGGCCTACCGCGGTGCCTTCGGTGAAGGCCACCACGCCGATGCCCAGGCGTTTGCCTTCTTTGCGGGCTTTGGGCTGAATTTCCTTGCGGAACTTCTCGTAGTCCACCATCTTGAGGGCCATTTCGAAGTTATCCAGGTAGTTGCCGCTGTCCAGCACGCCTTCCACAAAGTCCTGGCCCAAAATGCCGGTCTTGAGGGGGAATTCTTCGGGTTTGAGCAGGTTCTTGATGCGGATATCGGCGGGGTCCATGCCCAGCTTGCGTGCGGCAAAGTCCATCATGCGTTCCATGGCTTGCACGCCCTCAGAGCGGCCAGCGCCGCGTACGGGGGTGACCACCATCTGGTTGGTAAAGACCATGCGGATTTCGGTGTAGAAGTTGGGCACACGGTAATTGCTGACGGTGTGCGTCTGTGTGTTCAGCGGCACGGTCATGCCGTAGGGGTCGTATGCGCCGGTGTTGTGATAAAAGACATCCTTGAAACCCAGGATGGTGCCGTCCTTTTTGAGGGCGATCTCGCAGTGATGCACCTGGTCACGTTCTGAGGTGGTGGCCAGGAAGTTCTCACGGCGGTCTTCCATCCATTTGATCGGGCGCTTGAGCTGTTTTGAGATCCACGGCAGCAGTACATCATCTGCCTGCGAACTCATCACTTTGGGGCCAAAGCCGCCGCCGATGTACGGGGTGATGACGTGCACCTGGCTTTCTGCCAGCCCCAGGCCGCGCGCCATGCTGCCGCGGATGGTGAGGGGAGATTGTGTGGTGGCCCACACGGTCAGTTCCTGGTTGCGTTCGTCCCAGTTGACCACAAAGCCGCGGTTTTCCATTGCGGCGGCCGCCACGTGCTCGATCTTCATGCGCTTGGCGATCACCACATCGGCTTTCTTTTTGGCTTCTTCGTAATTTCCGGCTTCCTGCTTGACGTGCGCGGCCATGTTGGAGGGCAGGTCTTCGTGCACCAGCACGGAGGCGTCTTCCCAGGCCTTTTCAAGATCGCACACGGCTGGCAGCATTTCCACATCCACCACAATGTCTTCCAGGGCGTCTTCGGCCACGTAGCGCGATTCGGCGATGACCACTGCCAGCGGCTCGCCGGAGAAGCGGATCTTGCCCTTGGCGATGGGCGGCAGCGGGCGTGCGTTGAACTTGGCGTCTTTGATGGCGAACGGCGGCGGCACCTGTAGCGGGCCGATCTTCCAGTAATCGCCAAAGTCTTCGGCGGTGTACACGGCCACCACGCCGGGGTGCTGGCGGGCGGCGCTCACATCGATGGATTTAATGCGCGCATGGGCAAAATCGCTGCGCAAAAAGGCTGCGTGCAGCATGCCGGGGATCTCAATGTCATCAATGAATTTGGCATTGCCGGTGAGCAGATACTTGTCTTCGAGACGTTTGATGGGTTGACCAAAATATTTACCAGTCACAATTCACCTCGCTTCATTTGCCCTGAGACATCTTCTCGGCTGCAAGTACCACAGCTTCGACGATCTTCTCATAACCGGTGCAGCGGCAGATATTGCCGTCAATGGCCTCGCGGGCTTCTTCCTCGGTGGGATGGGGGTTCTGTTCGAGGAATGGGACGAGGGTCATCAGGAAACCCGGGGTGCAGAAACCGCACTGCAGCGCGTGTTTCTCGGTGAAGGCCTGCTGCAGGGGATGCAGCTTTTCGGGCGTGCCAAGCGATTCTACCGTGCGGATCTCGTGGCCGCTGGCCTGAACCGCAAACATCAGGCAGGAGCGCACGGCTTCGCCATCAAAGAGGATGGTGCAGGCGCCGCAGATGCCGTGTTCGCAGCCCACGTGGGTGCCCATCAGACCGAGTTCGTGGCGCAGGAAGTCGCTCAGGAGCATGCGGGCTTCCACTTCGCGCTCGTAGACCTGGCCGTTCACTTTTACGGAGACAGGAAATAGCTTTGTCATGTTATCCTCCTTTTTGGGCGCGGGTAATGGATTGTGCCAGCGAGCGCACAACCAGCGCGCGGATGAGGGTGCGGCGGTAATCTGCCGTGGCATGAAGGTCAGTGGCCGGGTCGATCTCGGTGGTAGCGCAGGCATCGGCAAGCGCCTTGAGGGTTTCCTCGGTGGGCTTTTGGCCGATGAGCATTTCGCCGGCTTTCTGCGAAAGGATGGGCATTTCGCCCACACCCATCAGCACCATGCGCACGTTCTTCACTTTGTCTCCGTCCATAGTGACAATGCTGGCGACTGCCGCCTGGGCATAGCCGCCGTTCTGGCGGGAGACCTGCATGTAGTTGCTGCCGGTGTGCGGCGGGTTGGCCGGCAAAACCACTTCTGCCAGCATTTCGGTTGGTTCGATCACGGTCATGAACGGCCCAATGATGAGGTCCGGGGCGGAGACCCAGCGTTCTGAATCTTTGCCGCGGATGAGCACGTTGGCGTTCATCACCATGGCAATGCTGGGAAGCTGCCCGGCCGGGTCGGCGTGGGCAATGGCGCCGCCAAAGGTGCCGCGGCGGCGGATGGCCGGGTGGGCAATGAACTTGGCCACCTCTGGCAGCAGGGGAAATTTTTTGGTAACTTCGGGGCTGTACTCTACGGTATTCACGCGCGTCATGGTGCCAATGGCCAGGCCGCCATCGGCAGCCGGCTTGATGTAGGAAAGCTCGCTGACGCCGTTGAGGTCAACCAGGGCTGCCGGCCGGGCCATGCGGAAGTTCATCGCAGCGATCAGGCTTTGCCCGCCTGCGATGACTTTGCCGTCATAGCCAAGTTCTGCCAGCGTATCCAGCGCCTGTGGGACACTGGTAGGAGCATAATAGTCAAACTTAACTGGCTTCATGTTCTTTTTGCCTCCTTGCAAGATGAGGTTAACGAAAACCGGAATAGAGTAGTATTTTACCGGATAATTGCAAATTCTTTTAATGTACAGACCTTCAGGAAAGGAGCACTCTCCTGAAGGTCTGTGGTTAACTTTTACTCTTTGAAGGCCACGAAGCGGCCCCACATGGATTCTGCTTCCATTACCTTCTGCAGGTAGCAGCCAATGTAGTAGCGGCCGCTCTTGGCGGTAGCCAGGTCGCCTGCCAGGTTTTCAGCATGCAGGATGTGATGCGGGAAGAGATTGAGGTGCATGTCCTGGTAGAACTCCTTGAGCGGATAGAGCTGGTCCCAATCCTTGCCAAAGTCCTTGATGAGCTTGGCATTGGCTTCTGCAAAGGTCTTGGGGTGCCAGATGCGCATGATGGTGTTCATCGGGTGATCTGCCGAGACGGCATCCACGCCGATCCACTTGATCTTCATCTTGGTGGCCCAGGCGGAGAAATCGGGTGAGGGACCCGGGTGCTTGACCATGTAGCGGAACTCATCGGAGTCCTTGCTGTTCCAGCCAAACTTGTTCCAGCCGGTCTTGATGATGAGGATGTCGCCTTCGCGTACTTCCACCTGATCCATGATCATCTGCGGGGTGTACACACTGGAATCGCTGACGATCTTGGAGATATCGGCGATGACGCCGGGGCCTACCCAGTCTTTGAGGGGAACCTGGCCGATGGTGCGGCCGTTGGGGTAGAAGTGCTTTTCGCCATCCATGTGGGTGCC
>CALCNO010000158.1 GCA_937897615.1 uncultured Anaerolineaceae bacterium | reverse complement strand
TCCAGTAGCGCCTGGCTGCGCTTGATTCCCTGCGGGATGGCTTCGTCCGTCAGCGCCTGCCAGGTCTGGCGCGCCGGCGCAAGAAAGGCACGCACGCGGGCGGCAACATTCTCTGGGTGGTTGAACTGGGCGGTGGCGGTAGAGCGGATGAAATCGAACCAGTGCGAGGGGTCGTGAAGTAGCAGTGGACCGCGCATCAGGGTTCCCCCCAGCCACGGGTCGCTGCGCAGCTTGCGCGCCGGGGCAAAGTCTTCCTGCTCGTAGTGCGCCAAATCCAGATGCACATCGGCATTGATGCGGACGATCTCGCGTGCGGTTGTGACGGGGCGGTCGTGGATGCAGAACAGGTCAATGTCGGTCACCCCGCCCAGAAAGGGGTCTTTTTCCAGCAGCGAACCCGTGATAAACAAGCAGGCAATGCCGCGGTCTTTAGCGGCCATTTTGGCGGCGTTTTCGCGCGCCAGGTTCAGGAGGATATCGCGGGTGACACGCATGGGCAGGGAGCCTTATTCGATGGGCAGTTCAGGTTGGAAGGGCGCGCCCAGCAGAGAAATGCGGATGCGCTGTTCGATCAACGCCAGGTCTTCCGGGCGGTTGACAAAGTCGAGATCGTTCGTGTCGATGATCAACACCTGCGAGGAATGGGAGGAGCCGAGGTAGAACTCATCGTAGGCGGTATTGAGCATGTCAATGTAGCTGCGTTCCATCGCGCGCTCGTAGGGGCGGTCGCGCTGGGCGATGCGGCGCATCAGGGTATCGGTGCTGGCGCGCAGGTACACCACCAGGTTGGGCGGGGTCACCTTTTCGGCCAGGGCCTCCTGCACGTTGTAATACATCTCCAACTCATCCCCCTGCAGGTTGATGCGGGCAAAGAGGGCGTCCTTTTCAAAGGTGTAATCGCTGATGATGGAATCCACCTGGGCGAGGCGGTCGGTGATGTTGCGGCGCTGTTGATGGTAACGGCTGAGCAAGAAGAAGATCTGCGTCTGGAATGCGTAACGGGCACGGTCGGCGTAGAAGCTGCTCAAGAACGGGTTTTCCTCAAAGACCTCCAGCACCAGTTCTGCCTTGAAATTGGGCTGCAGCAGCCGCGCAAGAGTGGTCTTGCCCACACCGATGACGCCTTCGATCGCAAAGTACATAGGCTCTCCGCTTGAGTGAATATCGAAATTAAACTATACCATAATTTGCCCGCCCGGGCTTTGCAGGGGTGGTGATCTGGTTGTGAATTGCTTAAAACGCTGGTTATCCCGGCCACTCCTGGCCGGATTCGCTCACGAATTGGAGAATGGGATCGAGGGTGGGCAGCGGACACCCCAGCGCCGTCATCACAATGGAGAGTTCTCCGCGGTGGTGCGTGCTGTGCAGCAGCGATTGCAGCAGAAATTGCCAGCGCGCCAAACGGATCTCTTTGCCGCCAATGGGAACGGCAATCTCCTGAGCCAGCAACTCCTCGCTGGCCCACTCCAGGTATTTGCGGCGTTCTTCTGCCACTTGCTCAAAAGTGATGCGCAACTCCTCAAGCGTGAGCGTTGCCCCCCGCGCCCTGGGCAGGATGGGCTTGCCCTCGCAGCGTGCCAGGAAGAAGAACTCGGTGGTGAGCATGTGGGTGAGCAGCCCCTGCACGGTGCCGTGGCTTGGGCTAGAAGGTGTGGTAAAGGCTTTTTCATCCAGCCCGGCGGCAGTCTCCAGCACCAGCCTGTTGGCGTATTCGTTGTAGTGGTGGATTACCAGCAGGGAAGATTTATTCATTGCGTCCATATTTTCTCCTCAGGAGGCTTTTTCATCAACCCGCCAGTAAGCCCCGCCGCCGCCCTCGCGCGCCATGTACCTGTATTCGATCATGCCGCGGCGCAGCGAAGCGGTGTCGTCGTTGAAGCGCGCCATGATCTCGTTGACCTCTTTTTCGCTGTACCTGCGTCCGGGTTCAAAGGACTGGAGCACGTGGCGCAAAAGCACCTGGAACTTCTTTTCCTGCGCCGGGAAAGCCTTGATGCGCCCCTCACGGTCCAGAAAGGTGTTGAGCACCTTGCGCTCGTAGGCGTCCTCGCTTTGCCCCTCGGAAAGGCGCGGCAGGTTCTCTTCCTGCAGCAGGTGGCGCGCCATGTTCTTGAGCGTCTCGGTTTGCAGCGAGTAGATAAAGTAGTGCCCCTCCGGCTCAGCCTTCACCAGCCCGCTGTAGGCCAGCATGGAGAGGTGGTTGGAAGTGGTGGAAATGCTCAATCCCAGCTTCTGCGCCAGCTCGGTGACAGAGGAGGGGCTTTGCGCCAGGAAGCCAACGATCTTGAGGCGTTTTTCATCCGCCAGCGCGCGGAAGAAATCCAGCAGTTCGGGAGTATTCTCTTGGGGTTCCATGTGTATGTTCCTCATATCATTTCGTTATATATCGAAATGATTTTATCATTATTAATAGAGCCGTCAAGGGAGGAATAAAAATCCGGAGTTCCGATTAGGGAATCCCGGATTTTGAGTCGCTGACTTTTTGTTTTCGACGAAAAGGATCACCTGGGTTTACACTCAGCCGTAGGATGTGTTGGGGAGGCGTCCTCCCAATAACAAGCAGAGACCATGTTACATTGATCTGCCGAAGTGTAAGCCCCGCAATTGACCTGGGGAACCGGCGTAGGAGTAATGGTGGGCACCAGGGTTGGGGTAATGGTTTGCACCACCAGCACCGGCACACCAGACAGATCGCCGCTGGCCTCCCCGGTATCAGCCTTTACCCAGCAGCGGAGGGCGTTGGTATATTGGATATTCACCCAGGTGTTTTCTGGGTTGGTGCCCTTCACTGCATAAGCAACACCAGCCTGGGTAAACCCAAGCGAGTCCCACAGGGAGGATGGCCCGCGGCGGCACTGGACAGCTTGACGCGGTCTGAACATGGGCGGCTCCCGCACGATGACCTCTTCCACCACAAACGGGCAAACCGACGATTGCGTTGGGGCGTGTTTGTCATCGCCGACCCAAAAGGCCTGCACATGCCATGTACCGGTCAGGGAGGGCAAGTATTGATCGCTGTATTGCCCGCTGGCGGCGGTCACCAGGTTCTTTAATTCGGGTTTCCCGGTTGGGTCGGTGTAGACCAGGGAGATCGTATCCGCCTTGCCAGGTGTCAGTTCTCCGGTCACGCCAACGGCTGTTCCCAGCGCGGTGGAGCCTTCAGGCGTAGCGCAGCTTAATAGAGAACTGTCAACCTGCCGGCCCTCAAAACCAAAAGATTCCACGGGAGTATACACATCCGTTAATGGCATAAATACGCCGAATTGGGAATCACAGGTTTCTCCCGCCGCAACACCAGCATTGGCTTTTCCAGAGATGTTGAAATTTACCGTTTCACCGGGCAGCATAAAGCCGCTTGACGGTTCAATCGTCAACTGCCAGTTTTTGCACCTGGAGCCGTCTGCGTCGGGGATTTCCATCGCCTGGAACGGCACGGCATGTAAGCAGCTGCTGGAAAGGCCAACATTAAGCGCATCGCTAAGGCTGATCCCTTCTCCATAGAAGTTCCAGTAGGTCTCGTAGGCAATATTGTTTTGGATATCAACTTCTCCATCGACGGGCTCAATCTCCACCTCAATTTCAAGGGGGGCATCGGATAGCATGTGAACCGGTACCGAATCGTGGTAAGTGTGGCCCGGCTCAAGCGACGGGATGACCACGCTCCCGATGAGCTTGGGGATTGCCAAAACGGGGATGTTGCTGGTTGAGGTGGCGCAGCTATCCGGTTGAATCGTAGCGCTTAACGGCTGCCGCATGTACACATTGACCTTCACGTCTTTGGCTACCGAAGTACCTCCATTGTGGACCAGAAAATTAAAGTAATTTGAAAACTCGCTTTCCCCGGTTTCCCAAATCAGAATCGGGTCTCCATACCCAGACGGTTGGCCAATTTCTCCGTGATTCTCTGTGTCTACGAGGGTGATCGTCTCATACCCCGGATAGTTGTAACCGCCATTCAGTTGGTTGTCGTTCCAAATATCCGGCGATTTATACTTGTCGTACGGGTCTCCCTGTGTAACTGCCCCTTGCGTGATGTATACATCAGTAGTGGCCGCAATTGCCCGCTGTGCCTTTACGGTGCAGGTTGAATCGCCCGGGTTTGATAGATTAATGACGCGGACATCGTATTTCTTGTTGTAATAAACCTCGCCCGGCTGCAACAAACTGTACGGATTTGATTCATTTGTCTGAACTTCCGAAATCGTCTGGGCAAGGGAGGGTTTGTTATAGGGATTACTGAGGGAGATCAGCACGCCCTCTTCGGGAATCCCTTGATCCCCATTGATCGGCTTTCTACACTCCACCAAAAAACCTTCAAATTCGTCAATATGGCTGATGGGGATTAACAGGGCGTTGTTTCCCTGTATTTCCTC
>CALCNO010000157.1 GCA_937897615.1 uncultured Anaerolineaceae bacterium | reverse complement strand
AAAAATGCCTTAGTTCTATTAATTTTTGATTTCTCAGTCATGGGTGTTCCACAATTTCATTAAGCCTGCATAAGGTCAGGGCTAATCCTTTTCCCCTGCCAATCTATTTGCGCACCTGTTTGCCGGCTTATTTTATTAGGTTCGGAGAGCCAATCAAGATGCCAGATAAAGACTTAGATTTTTATATTACTCAAGATAGAAAGAACCCCGTTGAACTTCGAGGTTACGTGTGGAAAGTCATTATGGATCCAACCAGGGTAGATGATGATCCAGGAATGTTCTTTGGGAGATTATTTCGAATGATCGATATCCGCCTCAACCGGGACGAGAAATCAACCTGGCCGGAAGGAATCGTATTTGAACACATCACCACAGGATGCCGCCTTACTTATAAAGATGGCTTGTTGTTGGATCTGACAAATTCCAAAGTGATTCAGAAGAAGCCAAGAATCCGTAACCGGAGCCGGCGAACAAACTGCAAAACCCAAACGAAAGGTGAAGGCATGGCTCGAAAACAAAAACCTATTTCATCAAACCGTCAGATGCGTAGATTTGTGTTAATTCGAGTGGAGGATCTCACCGGAGTTTCAGGGACTGGTGAGGTAGCAGAAGGAACTGTATTTAGCAGTGGCTTGGCAGTCATTCACTGGCTCAGGGAACCTTATGCCATGGGAGTTTATCAGACTCTCGAAGATGTCATTTCTGTTCATGGTCATGAGGGCCGAACGCAGTTGCAATTTATCGATTAAGGAGAAATCAAATGGCCACAAAAATCATCACCATCTCGAACCAGAAAGGTGGGGTAGGAAAGACAACCACCGCTGTAAATCTGGCACATGCTCTCACGCTGAATAATAAGCAAGTGTTGTTGATTGACCTTGACCCACAAGGACAATGCGCAACCAAGTTGGGTATGGATAGCCAAATGGGAACGTATTATTTTCTGACAACCCAACCAGGCTCTCCCAGTGAAATAACATTTATTCGCCAATGGGTCCGTGATACAGGCCGTGATTTCTTACAGTTGATTCCAGGCAACTCAATGACCTCCGCTGCGCAAATGATGTTGGGTGTCCAGGATCAACCGATCTCCTACATAAAAGGGCTATTGAAAACATTCACTAAAGACCGGTTTGACTACATCATTTTCGATACATCCCCATCTGTGGGGGGCTTACAGGAGCGTGCAATCTGGGCGGCTGACCTGGTAATTGTTCCTACTGCAACAGAATTCGCATCGCTGGATTCGTTAGCAAAGACAGTCACGACCATCCAAACCTTGAGGGACAAAAAGAATTGGCAAGGTGGATTGCTGGGAATATTACCTACCTTTTTTGATAGTACCAACGAGTCACGCGACTCCCTGCAGGATCTGCAGGCAACATTCAGCGACAA
>CALCNO010000156.1 GCA_937897615.1 uncultured Anaerolineaceae bacterium | reverse complement strand
ATGATCCCCACCGGTTTGCCGCGCAGGAAATACGGCCGGTTGTTCCACAACCCGTACCAGCGGTCAATGCAGGCTTTTAACTGTGCAGTGTAAGTGAACCAGTAAACAGGGCTTGCCAGCAGGAGCGCGTCCGTTTTTTCCAGCACCGGGTAGATCTGCTGCATATCGTCCTGGGTGGTGCAAAAGACCTTTTTGCGTTTGCAGCCATCGCAGGCGTTGCAGGGGGCAATCTTCATTCCCTGCAGGTGAAACACGCTTACCTCGGCGCCGGCTTGCCGGGCAGCCTGGGCTGCTTTTTCGGCCAGCACAGTGCTGTTGCCCTTTTTGCGCGGGCTGCTTTCCAGGATGAGCAGGTTCTTTGCCATGATTGCCTCCCTCAAAATGAGACGTATCGTTTTTGTTTCTCCAGCACCCAGGCCACAGCGGTGAGTGCTCCCAGCAGCACTATCCCCTGCATGGCCACAAGCCACGGTGGCGCCTGGCGGTACCAGACAGAGATATCGGGCAAGGCTACGAACCCTAGCAGGAGTAGATGCAGCACATACAGCAGTAAGGGGTTGCGCCCCCACATCACCAGCAGCGGCATGCGCCAGCGCAAAAAGTTATCCATCATGTGAAAGCCCCAGAAGATCAAGCCGCTGAGGCCCAGGCTGAGCAGCACATAAGGCGCTGAGACGCGGTTTTTGCTCACCGGCAGCCACAGGGTGAGCAGCAGTGCCACACCGAGCGTAACCACAGCGGCAAGCGCCAGCTTCCAGTGCCAGCGCCGCCCGGCACGAAAAAGGTCGCCAAAGACGCTGGCCAGGAGCAGCATGGCTGCCCAGGAGATGGCACCATACAGGCCGCCATGAGGCGAAGCCAGCACCGTCTTTAGCCAGAAGTGGTCGAGCAGGTACTGGTAACCCGCCAGCAGCACTAGCCCGATGATCGCACGCGCCCAGGCCGGCAGGCGGATGAAGATCAGCGTGACCAGGCCAGCCACGCCGATGGCCTGCAGCACTCCCCAGTTAATGCTTTGGCTATCCACTTGTAACAGCACCTCGCCGGCGCCAAAAAGCGCGCCAATGCCCAGGATGGCAGCATAGCGGATGACGAAGTGTTGGGTCATGTGCCAGGCGCCATCGCGCTGCAAGCGGTGCTGCACCGAGGCACTGTAAGTGAGGCCGATGGCGAAAATGAACATGGGAGCCACCAGGTCAATGATGGTAAAGCCTACATCCGGGGCATGTTTGAGCCAGGCCGGGATCCATACTACCCCGGCGATGAAGTTGGCAATTACCATCAGCAGGATCGCCAGCCCGCGGAAAGCGTCGATGGAATCGAGGCGTTGGTTGTTCATGGGATTATTGTACAACTATCGCCGCATTGGAAGTTGAGGCCGAACCCCGCGCTTCTTTGCTTCTCAAACGTGTGCTGTGCCTGATTTGCGCAGAAAGCCGGGCTTTGCTATAGTTAAACCCACATCACATTTTCACAGGAGCCAACACATGAAGTTCTGTTTTCGCTGCGGTTCGCAAATCTCAGAAGATGCTGTAATCTGCCCTAAATGCGGTACTGCTCAGGTGCAAACCGTTCCCCCCGTACCGCCGCCATTTGCACCGGCGGTGATGCCATCCGCCAGCAGCAATAAGCTGCCATTGGGGGTAGCCCTTGCGGCGGTCTACTGCCTGGTAACCACGCTTTTCAGCGCCGGGTTTCTGATCTGGGCCGCGGTGAGAGGGATCCACTTTCGCCATGAGCAGATTATCACCTCGCTTGGGTTCAATATCCTCAACATCCTGGTGACCATTTATCTGGCCATCGGACTGCTGCTGCGCCACAAAGTAGCGCAAATTGGCTTTTACATCTGGGGAGTTTTGTTCTTCCTGTCGCAATACTGGTTTGTGCTGCCAGCACTTCTCTATCCCGGCCTGATGCGCGCGTTCTATCTGCGGTTCTTCTGGGTAGGAGCCAATCTGCTAATGTATATCCTCTTTGCTGTGATCCTAAGCGTCAAAAACAAAGCCTTCAAGCACTAAGCTGGTTTCCACTCATAGGGAGTGGACATGGTGACGCAGCGGAAGCCGTATTTTTCTAGGATAGGGCGGCTGTTGGGGCTGGCGTCTACAGTAAAATGGCGAAAGCCGCGTTCGCGGGCCTCGCGGGCGCGCACGGCTAGAAGCGCGGTGTAAAAGCCGCGCTTGCGGTATTCTTTCAGCGTTGATCCACCCCAAAAGGAAGCAAACGAAGTGGGGATGAGGTAATGCGTCCAGGCGGCGCTGACCACGCGGCCTTCCTCCCAGACCGCAAAGACGCTCAAGCGGTCAGGATGATGCTCCAGGTCGTATTTCA
The DNA here is from genome assembly GCA_937897615.1 of uncultured Anaerolineaceae bacterium. Lineage (GTDB taxonomy): Bacteria > Chloroflexota > Anaerolineae > Anaerolineales > Anaerolineaceae > UBA6107. The sequence continues at coordinate 1,533 of CALCNO010000156.1, read as the reverse complement.
TCCCTCCGCTGAAGCCGCTGGTCTCACGCCCCCACACCTCCGATTCCATCTGCACAATGGCGTCCACGCCTGCGGCGGTGGTGATGCGCTGCACATGCGACACGTCCATGTCCCAGAAGAAAGCGGGCAGCGACTCGATTTCTGCCACCATGATGGCCTCGGCTTCATCTTCGCTGGTAAACCCGTGTGCCAGCAAACGCTGGGGCAAGTCGGCGGGCTGGTCGTGGGTGTAATACTTCCACTCAAATTCCGAGTTGAGAATGCGGAAATACTCAACCTGCGCGGCAATTTGCTCGTCTGCGTTTGTTGAGTTCAGATCGGACCAGCTAACGTATCCGCCGCCGTGGCCTGTTCCGGTGAGTACGTGGCGCACAATGCCGGGCACTTCCTCACGGCGCATACGTGTCCACTGGCACTCCTGGCGCACTTCACGGTCGTAAATGGCAAGGAGTTCAGCGTCTGAATGGCTCATTGGGCTTGGAAGGCAAATTCGATGTTGACATCTGCCTTTTGGGGCAGGGTGATGGCCTGTGCGCCGGGGAACATGCCGATGAGAGCGCAGGAAGTGGGGTTATCAACCACGGAGCTATTGCATCCGTAGGAGTTGACGCCCACAACCCAGTCACCTTCTAGGTTGGTCGGCAAATACAGGTACCATTCGCCAGCGGAATTGGTGGTGGAGACATCTTCATACTCCGGGCTGGGGTTGTAAACGCGGGTGATGCTCACGCCCACATTGTTGGCCGGAGCCTTGCTGAGCGCCCAGACATGCCCGTGGAGTACCTGGGCATTGGTCACTTTGATGATCGGCAATGGGGTCACATCACCAATGAGGTTCAAGCCAACCACGTTCATCCAGCCGGAGTAATTATCCTCTGTTTGCACAAGTACCCAGTTGTTGCCGGGTTCACGCGCCAGCAGGGTAACTTTGGCGCCGGTGTCGTACATGCGCACTACCTCGAACATACGTCCGGGGCCGCTGCGCAGGAGATAGTTGTCATAGATCACATCCGCTTCGATGGGGGTGTAGACTGCCTGCGTGGGAGTGCTTTCAATTTTTGAGGCGGTGGGGGTCGGCAGCGGCTCCGTGGGCGCGTGGGTGGGTAGCAGGATGAGCGGCTCAAATGTAGCGGTGGGGGTGGGCAGCGGCGCCGGGGTGGGGCGGCTGCAGGCGGTCAGTGTAAGCAAAACGATAAATGCGGTCAATAAGCGTTTCATTGAAAAAACTCCTGTACGCGTAGTACGAATAAGACGATTAATGATATTGAAGGGTTCCCTTTATATCGGGCGGTAGGGTTCTTCCCTGACAGCATGGCCGAGGATGATTTTGATGAACAGCAGCGGCGCCAGCCATTCGAAGCCAGTTATGGGAGAGATGAAATAGGCATTAAGCAACACAACGACCACCACCATTGCCACGGCTGCCGGGCGGCGCAGGTAGAGGGGGATCACCCCGATCAGCCAGTTACTCAGCATCAGCAGCGTGTACCACACCACGGCAAAAAGCCAGTTGGAGCGGTCAAATGCCAACCA
>CALCNO010000155.1 GCA_937897615.1 uncultured Anaerolineaceae bacterium | reverse complement strand
GGTCGGGTCGCTTTTTCGCAGGATTCATCGTAATCCTGATCCAGAAACCTCAAAAGTGCGACAAGATGTTTGTGGGCATTTTCCCATAATTTCTGAGCATTGGCTTGCATTTTTTGCTCGTGCTCCTCGCTTTGCCCGATGATTTCTCTGGAGATTCGAGTAGACTGATTGCGTTGGAATTCTTCTAACGTGAGATCAACCACTTGTTTTTCTCCAATTCCGATTTCATCTGCCGAGCATCTTCAAGTAATTGGATAGCCTGGTCCTGATTTTCTTGCTCTGGCGCGCTGACCCACTGTAAAGCGCTGCGAGCAGCTTCAAGATAACTCAGCGTTGTCGAGAGCATTTGCTCATGCATCCCCATGCCAATTGGGGGTACTCGGGTCCGATCAACCTGTTGAGCGAGTTCAACAGCGTGCTGGAGAGTCTGTTGGGCGGATCTGGACTGTGAAAAGAGATCACCTTGTTGGTCAGCAGCAATAATGTAAGCGATCTCGCCATCCAAAGTGTTCAACTCAGATATCCATGATTGTGCTGCCTTTCTGTAATCTTCCACTGCTTTGACCTCCGGCAAGAGAAGTACCGGTTTCCCCTGGTCATCCAATGGGGAGACGAACGCACCAATAATCGTAAAGAACACCGCAAGACCGAATAGTATCCAACCAAGCTTTTGTAGTTTTTCTTCAGAGATCTGGATTTCCGGTTCAGTAGGATTATTCACTGTCATGACCTAATTCTCCAACTTCAAGGATCTGTGTGATGATTTCCAGATCGGTTACGGAATTTCGTTTTCCACGCTGTTTTAAATCTGCGATCACTTGTTTTCCGCGTTCATAATCAATATTGCGGATAAATTCAACTCGTTCGGCAACGACTTCAAAAACAGGAGTCGTCGTGTTTGGCCGGTAGCGTAGTTGAATATGCCCTTCAACACCGATCCGGCTGCCTTTCTGGACATGTCCGTACACCAATTCAGCCAGGGTGCCATAAACCAGCACTCTTAATCCCTTCACCGGTTTTGATTCCGGGCTGCCGTCGATCATCAGGTACAGGCGAACATAAGGGATAGGGTCCTGATTCTGGGGACGCAGATAATCAAAATAGATATCCCCGGTGATGTCGCCACGTTGCCACGTAAGATTTCCTTGCGCCATAATTTGTTGTCTCCTTTTTATGAATGTTTGTTTGAATTCGGTAGTCCACAAAGTGCGTCTGGCTTAATTACTCATCCAGCCTGTTTCCTCCTCGATATCCAGAACCAATCCCAGCGCATCTGCTAAAAGCCGGATACGATCCCTTTTCACCTCTGCAAAAAGCCGTCGCCAATTTTGGTCGGTTGGGGAATAAAAGGTGAACGACTGCTCAATCAGGCGGGCAAGATTTCGCGGCTGTAATGCTGCCAGGCGTTCACTCGCTCCGCCGGCTCCGATTCTGGGGTTCTCTTTTAGCTTGGCGATGGCCAGGCTGTACGGATTCTGGATGTTGGGTTGGGAAGCGCCATGAATGATCCAGGACACAAAAGGTAAAGCATTCTTTTCTTGATCGAGGAAAACCTGCCGATTTTTCTTGTCTGCGCGCGCCAACAATTTTTCCAATGACCAATTTCCACTCGAATCAGTCACTACTGCCACCGATTGACTGGTTGGATCGTTCAGCAAAATCGATGTATCTTGGGTAGAGGAGGTATCTTTTTCTTTTGGGGAATCTTTAAAGCTTTTGAGAATCTTTAAAAGGGTCTCAAAACAACCCTTGGCTTCCGGGTCGAGCGTCGCAAAACAATCATTGAGGATACCCTTGAGAGTCTCAGAACAATCCTTGGTTAAATCTGAGAGTCTCAAAACAACCTTTGGTTCTGTTTTGACAGTCTC
>CALCNO010000154.1 GCA_937897615.1 uncultured Anaerolineaceae bacterium | reverse complement strand
GTGGGGCAGGCATCTTCGCAGAACCCGCAGAAGATGCAGCGCAGCATGTTGATCTCGTAAGTGCTGGCGTAACGCTCGCCGGGAGAATAGCGTTCCTCGTCGGTGTTTTCAGAGGCTTCCACAAAGATGGCGTCTGAGGGGCAGGCGGCGGCGCACAGGGCACAGCCGATGCATTTTTCCAGGCCGTTGTCGTAGCGCTTCAATTCGTGGCGGCCGCGGTAGCGTTCGCGCACAGGGCGTTTTTGTTCCGGGTACTGGATCGTGATCGGTTTTGAAAAGAAAGATTTTACCGTGGTGAAAAATCCGCGCAGCATATTAACCTCCAACCAGCTTCATCACCACTGCAGTGACCATTACGTTCAGCAGCGCGAGGGGGAACAGGATCTTCCAGCCGAATGCCATCAGGCGGTCGTAGCGGATACGCGGCAGTGTAGCGCGAATCCACACGATGACGTAGAGCAAAATGACCACCTTGATGATCAGATACAGCGGCCCAAGCCAGGGGTACTGGCTCACAAACGGCCCCTGGAATCCGCCCAGGTAAAGGGTGGCGCCGATCATACTGATGGCGATCATTTTGATGTACTCGGCCATAAAGAACAACGCAAACTTCATGCTGGAGTATTCGGTATGGTATCCGGCGGTCAGTTCCTGCTCGGCTTCCGGCATGTCAAAGGGCGCGCGGTTGATCTCGGCAATTACCGAGATAAAGTAGATCGCCGCCCCCACCGGTTGCAGCACAATGAACCACATATTCTTTTGCGCATTGACGATGTCCAGCATGCTCATCGAACCGGCCAGCATGATGGGGCCGATGAAAGACAATCCCAATGCAAGTTCATAGCTGATCATCTGGGCTGTGGCGCGCAGGCCGCCCAGGGTGGCGTACTTGTTGTTGGAAGACCAGCCCGCCAGCGTGATGCCGTACACAGAAATGGACGTGACGGTGAGAATATAGAGCACGCCCACGTTGATGTCCGTCAGGCCTAGGAAGAATTCCTTGCCAAAGAGTGTGATGGGTGGCCCCCAGGGAACAACGCCCGTGATGATCAGGGCCGGCAGCACGGTGATGACGGGCGCCAGGGTGTAGAGGAGCTTATCGGCGTTGGCCGGGGTGACCTCCTCTTTCACGATCAATTTCAGCGCATCGGCAATTGGCTGCAGCAGGCCGTTGGGGCCGGCGCGGTTGGGGCCAATGCGTATCTGCATGCGCGCCAGCACTCTGCGTTCGAAGAGCGTCACGTAGGCAAACCCGAGCGTTAGCCCCAGAATGATGATGACGGATTTGACAACCCATTCGATGACAAGTCCCAGGGTCATTGGGCACCTCGCTCTTTTTTGGAGTCAGGAACCACGATCTCAACCGTGGATAAGCTGCTGGTGGGCAGGCCCATGCTGCGGGTGAGCAGCAGCACGCCTTCGGGTTGCTCGGCAGCCACTTTCACCTCGGCGGTGAATTCAGCGCCGTGCAGCCGAACCTTCAGCATCTGCCCATCGGCTATGTCAAACTTTTTTGCATTTACCGGGTGAATGGAAATTGCGGCCGCCGGGATGCGTTTTTGCAGCAGCGGAGTTTTGGCCATCAGTTGGCCGTTATCGTACAGGCGGGCCACCGGTGCCGACAGCAGTTCGCCGTTCTTATGCTTTGGCTTTGGTGCCGCGGCAGCGTGTGCGGGAACCTCTTTGCCGCTGGCAAGCGGCAGGTGTGCTCCCAGGCCAAAGGTATTCTGGTGGCCGGTGCCGCCATAGTAAGCATCTTTGCCGCCAACTGCAGGCATTTGTTCGTGCGTTTGGCGCAGGCTGGCAAACTTCATGCCCGGGTAGGCCATAGCGAAGAGTTCCTGTTCGGATGTGGGTAAAGCGGTTTGGCCCAGCTGTTTCAGCAGTTCGGCCAGGATGGCGCAATCGGCGCGCGTGCCCTCAAGAGCCGGGACGGCGGCGCCAAATGCCTGGGCGCGGCGTTCCGCGGAGACATAAGTGCCGGAGCGTTCCACAGACGCCTGGGCGGGGAATACCACGTCTGCCAGTTTGGCGCTTTCGGTCAGGAAAAGCTCCTGCACGATGACAAAACCGGCGCGCTGCATGGCATCTTTCAGTTGTGGGTCGTCCCCGGCGGGGTCAGCACCGATGATGTACAACCCGAGGGCGCTGTTGAGGGTGTTCACCAGGCCGGGGTCGGGGAGGATGCCCAGTTCTGCGGCACCCTGATCGTTGGCATGCTGCCATACCGGGATGAGGCCATTGTTGGCGCGGCCAATGTGGTTGCTCTTGGCCAGTTGCGCGGCGCAGGCTTCTGCCAGGGCGGAGGTTTGCTCCAACCCCATGCCGTCGCTGCCGTAGAAGATCACCAGATTCTCGGCGCCGGCGAACAATGCCGAGGTTTCTTTATCTTCCGTGAACAATGTATGAACAGTGTCCACTTCTTCGCCGTAGGCATAACGCTGTTGTACGGTGGCGAATTTATCCAAGCGGGTTTCGCGGGCATTGGCTACCACCAGTGCAGCCCCACGCCGGGCAGCTTCTTTGACGCGCAGCCACCACAGTGGCCCTTCTTCGTGCAGGTCGCTGCCGATGACCAGGATCACGGAACCCTTTTTAAGGTCGGCCAGGTTGGACGCATCGCTGAGTCCGACGCGGGTAACCCACTGGCCGCCGCCCATGCTGCTGTAATGGACAATTTTGCTGCCAGTGGCCTGAGCCAGCGTTTTGGCTGCAAACAGATCCTCGTTGCTCAGGCGGCCGGAGGCCAGGGTGACCAGGTTGCTGCCGGCGGCTTTGATCTTTTCCGCAGCGGCGCTCAGGGCTTCTTCCCAGTTAACGGGAACAAGCTCACCATCTTTTCGCAGTAATGGCTGGTGCAGGCGTTCCGCCGCTTCGGCGTAAGTGTAGGTGAAGCGCCCCTTGTCGCACAGCCAGATTTCGTTGACTTCCTCGTTCTGCCGCGGCATCACCCGTTTAATCACGGTGCGTCCGTTGCTTTTTGCCTCGCGGCGCACATCGTAGGTGAGATTACAGCCCACCGGGCATTGCGAGCACACGGAGGGCTTGTGCGTCAACTCCCACGGGCGCGCGCCAAAGTGAAAGTCGCTGGTGGTAAGGGCGCCCACGGGGCAGATATCGGTGGTGTTGCCGGAGAAGATGGAATCAAAGCCGGGTTCGGAGAGGGTGTTGATCTCCAGATTGCGCCCGCGGTTGTAAAAACCGATCACGGGATCATCCGCCAGTTGTTCCTGGAAGCGCACGCAGCGTGCACACTGGATGCAGCGCTCGCGGTCCAGGTAGATCAACTCTCCCAGCGGGAAGTGCTTTTCATTGTGGCTTTTTTCGTTCAAAAAGAAGCGGCTGTTGGAGGCGCCGAAGACCATCGTCTGGTTTTGCAGCGGGCATTCGCCTCCCTTGTCGCACACCGGGCAGTCCAGCGGGTGCGAGGTGAGCAGGAACTCGATCACATCCTTGCGCGCCGCTATCACCTTTTCGGTGGCACCCCACACCACCATGCCCTCTGAGACCGGCGTGGTGCAGGCGGTTTCCAGCTTGGGGCCAAAGGCGATCTTGGGAGTGCCGTCTTCGTTGAGCACGGGGGTGCCGGTGGCACGGTCAACCTGCGGGCGGCCAATATCCACCAGGCACATGCGGCACATTCCCACCGGTTCCAGTTTGGGGTGATGGCAAAAGACCGGGATGACGATACCGGCTTGCTTGGCGGCATCCACTATCAGCGTTCCTTCAGGAACGCACACCTGCCGCCCGTCTATTTTGAGAGTGATTCGTTTTTCCATCCCGTCATTTCTCCAGGCGAGCTTCGAAATCAGCTCGGAAATGTTTGATGCCGGAAAGTACGCCCATGATGGAGAACTCTCCCAGGGCGCAGAAGCACTTGTTCTGCATCTGGCTGGCTACCGCCTGCAGCAGGTCAATGTCCTCTTTGCTGGCCTTGCCGGCCTCGATGCGGCTGGTGATCTGGCTCATCCAGTAGGTGCCTTCACGGCAGGGGGTGCATTTGCCGCAGGACTCGTGCTTGAAGAAGTGCACCGTATCATCCACCAGGCGGCTGATGCTGATGGTCTCATCGACTACGATCACCGAAGCGGAACCCAGCGGTGCGCCAATGGCACTGGTGGACTCGTATTCCATCGGCAGGTCGAGCATCGCTTCGGTAGCGGGGATGAGCGTGGAAGAGGCTCCGGCAGGCATGATGGCTTTGATTTTGGCGTCGTTGATGATGCCGCCGCCGTGTGTGAAGATCAGTTCCCGGAAGGTGGTACCCAGCGGGAGTTCATAATTGCCGGGGTTTTTCACGCGCCCGGATAGAGAAAAGATTTTGACTCCGGGGCTTTTTTCGGTGCCGTGTTTGCGGAATTCAGCAGCGCCCTTTTCCATGATGAAGGGCAGGTTGGCCAGGGTCTCGACGTTGTTGATCACCGTAGGTTTGCCAAACAGCCCTGCCACCGCCGGGAAGGGCGGGCGCAGGCGCGGCTGGCCCATGCGTCCTTCAATGGATTCAAGGAGGGCAGTCTCTTCGCCGCAGATGTAAGCGCCGGCGCCCAGGTGGGTATGGATGCGCAGGCTGTAGGAGGTGCCGAACAAATTGTCGCCCAACAGTCTTTTGGTGGTCAACTCTTCAATGCGCTCGTCAATCTTGCGCTCGATTTGCGCAAACTCACCGCGGAAATAGATATAGGCGTCGTGGGCTTCAACGGCGTAAGATGCGAGCATCACACCTTCCAGGAACTGGTACGGATTCAGCTCCAGCAGTTCACGGTCTTTAAAGGTACCCGGCTCGGATTCGTCAGCGTTGCAGACCACGTAGTGCGGCCAGATGTTTTTGGGCAAGAACGACCATTTGACGCCGGTGGGGAAGCCCGCACCGCCGCGGCCACGCAGCCCGGAGGTCTTTACCTCATTCAATACATCGTCTGGTTTGAGCTTGCTGACCACTTTCTTCCAGGTTTCAAAGCCACCGTTGGCCTGGTAGGTCTTGAGCTGGTTGATCCCGGGGATGTCGCGGTGGCGCAGCAGGATATGCTCACTCATGGCTGCCTCCGGCTGTGCTTCTGGAAAGGCTGGCGCTCATGGCTTTGATCCAGTCCAGGGTTTTTTCGGGAGTTTGGTTTTCGTGGTACTCCAGTTCATCTCCAATTTGCGATTGGAACATGGGGGCACGATCGCAGGCGGCCAGGCATTTTACTTCCTCGATTTCTACAAGGCCGTCCGCGGTGGATTCGCCGGGTTTGATCCCCAGCGACTGGCACACTGCCTGCAGGTACTCCTTGGCGCCGCGCAGGTCGCAGGCCACGTCGGTGCATACCTGGATGCGGATCTTGGCGCCGGGGGCATCGTGATACAGGGTGTAAAAACCGATCACGGAGGCCACTTCGGTGGTAGAAAGCCCGGTAATGCCGGCAACTTCCTCAATGGCAGAGCGGGAAACAAACCCGGCCTCACGTTGCGCCAGATGCAGCAGGGGCATCACCGCAGATTGCTTTTGTTCCGGCGGGTATTTGGCCAGAATATGCTCGATCTCGTTTGGATATTTCTTCAATAGGCTCATCGGTCGGTATCTCCCAGGACGATATCGATACTTCCAATGATCCCCACCAGGTCGGCGATGAAACGGCCTTTGGACATCACCGGCAGGGCTTGCAGCAGCGCAAAGGAAGGTGTGCGATAGTGAACGCGGAAAGGTTTGGGCCCGCCATCAGATTCCAGGAAGACGCCCATTTCGCCGCGCGGCGATTCTACCGCAGTGTAAACGGAGCCAACCGGCGGAGTAAAGCCCTCGGTCCAGAGTTTGAAGTGATGAATGAGCGCTTCCATGCTCACGCCGATCTCGGAGCGCGGTGGGGGAACGTACTTGTGGTTGTTGTCGCGTACCGGGCCGTAGGGCAGCTTGTTGAGTGCCTGCTCAATGATGCGCACCGATTGGCGCATCTCTTCCACGCGCACCAGATAGCGGCCATAGATGTCGCCGCTGGACTGGGTGGGGATGTCAAAGTCGTATTGTTCAAAGCCGCAGTAGGGGTTGCTCTTGCGGTAGTCATGCGCCATGCCACTGCCGCGCAGGGTGGGGCCGGTGAGACCCCATTCCAGGCAGGTCTTGGTATCAATGACGCCAACACCCTTGGTGCGGTCAAGGAAGATTTCGTTTTTGGTGAGCATGGACTCGTACTCGTCAATGCTCTTGGGCATGATCTTGAGCAGAGCGCGCAGGGCGCTTTCAAACTCGGCGGGAACATCGCGCCACAGGCCACCGGGGCGGATGTAGGTGGTCATCATGCGCTGGCCGGAGACGAGTTCAAAAATATCCAGGATCTGCTCGCGTTCGCGCATGGAATACCAGAAGAGGGAAATGGCGCCCAGGTCGAGGGCGGAAGTGCCGATCCACAGCATGTGAGATTGCAGGCGTGAAAGCTCTGCCAGGATCACGCGGATGGCGTCTGCCCGTGGGGGCGGCTTGAGTTCCGTCAGTTTTTCCACTGCCAGGCAGTACACCAGGTTGTTTCCCATAGAGTACATGTAGTCAATGCGGTCGGTCATCACCTCGGCTTTTTGGTAGGTCTTGGCCTCCATGTTCTTTTCAATGCCGGTGTGCAGAAAACCGATATCGGGGATCACATTGACAACGGTTTCGCCGTCCAGTTCAACGATGAGGCGCAGCACGCCGTGGGTGCTGGGGTGTTGCGGGCCCATGTTGAGCAGCATCGTCTCGCCGGTGAGGGCGCGCGGGCTGATCAGGTGACGCAGGTCATCGAGGGTGAATTCCTGGATCTCTCTCATGGCTGGCGGGCTCCCTTCGGTTTGCGCAGGTCGATGTCTTCAAAGTTGAAGGTGTACTGTACCTCTTCGTAGCCCAACGGATAATCTTTGCGCAGGGGGTGGCCCTCCCAGTTGGGCGGCATCAAAATACGGCGCAGGTCGGAGTGCCCCTCAAAGCGAATGCCCATCAGGTCGTAGATCTCGCGCTCGCGCCAGTTGGCATTGCGGTACACTGTTTCCAGCGTGGGGATGGTGGGGTTTTCGGCCGGCAGGCCAGCGCGGAAGTTAATGTAAAGGTGCGTGGCGGTGGAGTAAAAGATGTACACCACATGAAAGCGCGGGTTGGTCTGGGGGTAGTAATCCACCGCGGTTTCGGCCGAGAGAATGTCAAAGCCGAACTGGTCGCGCAGCACCTGTGCTGCCGGCACGATCTGATCCGGCGTGAAGGTCAGCGTCACCTCGCCGCGGAACTCGGAGACTTGCGCTTTGAACTGGTTTTGCAGGGCAGTAACAGCAGGCGTGAATTGTTCGTTCATGGGCGCCTCTTATTTCCACTTGGCGAACTTTTCGCCGGAGACTTTTTTATGCAGCATTACCACGCCGTTGAGCAAGCCCTCGGGGCGCGGCGGGCAGCCGGAGATGTAAACGTCCACCGGCACCACTTCATCCACCCCCTGGAGGATGGCGTAGTTGTTGAAGACGCCGCCGCAGGCAGCGCAATCGCCCAGGGCGATCACCCATTTGGGTTCCGGCATCAGGTCATACAGGTTGCGCAGCACCGGGGCCATTTTTTGCGAGACGCGCCCTGCCACGATCATCAGGTCGGCCTGGCGCGGGCTGGCGCGCATCAATTCCATGCCAAAGCGGCTCATATCGTAAGTGGCGGTCTGCGCGCCCATCATCTCAATTGCACAACAGGCCAAGCCAAAAAGCATCGGCCACATCGAGTTGGTGCGTGACCAGTTGACCATTTTTTCAAGTGTGGTGGTGACCACACCCATTTCACCAGTTTTTTGATCTATTCCCATTCCAAAGCTCCCTTCTTCCAGATATAAACGAAGCCTACCAGTAAGATGGCGATGAAGATGAACATCTCTACCAGGGTGAAAAGCCCCATCTGTTTGAAGGCAACCGCCCAGGGTAGAAAGAAGATCACCTCAACATCGAAGAGGATAAAGAGAACTGCCACCAGATAATACTTAACAGACATTTCGCGTGTGCCCGGGCCGTACGGAATCATGCCGGATTCGTATGGCTGACTCTTTTTGGCGTTGGGATGGCGCGGGCCAAAGAAGCGCCCAAAGATGAGCACAATCCCGGCCACTACCAGCGAAATGACGAGCAAGACGAACAGGGGAATGTAGGGGACAAGCATAGATAGTTCTCCTTATGAGGAGGATATGACATTACTATTTTAATGCACAC
>CALCNO010000153.1 GCA_937897615.1 uncultured Anaerolineaceae bacterium | reverse complement strand
TTCACCTGCAGGCGCCGGTGGGTCTCCTCGCCCAGCTTGGCCCAGTACTCCTCACAATCCTTCACCCCGTACACCCACTCCTCCAGCCATTGTTTGACCGTCTCCGGGTCCTCGCTGATCTTATCCCAGTTGAGATAGAACACGTTATCACGGTCATAGTACCCCTGGGTATAAGAAGGGTGGGCGCAATGCGGCACATGGCACACCGCTTTGACGATCATCTCCGGGATGAGGGTGCGGTTGGGATCGGAGCGGATCACATCTTCATCAACGATCTCTTCCGTAGTAATGATGACATTCTTCGAGGCAAAAGCAACTTCCTTTTGCTCGCCCACGATGCCCCAGATGTGCGCATTGCCGTTCTTGTCGGCGCGCTGCACATGGATGATCCCCACATCTGGGATGAGAGGCGGCACCGCGATCACCTCACGGCCAGTGTACGGATCGGTAACACGGCGGATGCTGGGATTGCTCCGCTCAAGATCAGTGGCCGCCGTCTGGTTCATGGGCATGAATGGAAGGCCAGCCGCGCCGGCTTGCAGGCGCGAGATCATGCCGAAGTGGGAGTACTCCTCCCACTCCAGCCGGCCAGCCTCCAGTTCATTGCGTACGATACGGAGAGAGCCCACACCCGGATTGCCGATGTAGGAGAAGATCAGTTTTTTGGCGCACCCGGCGGCCACCATCTGGTCATAGATCAGATCAGGTGTCGCGCGCGCCAGGGTAAGGTTTTTCCGCCCCTGGCGGATGATCTCATGCCCGGCGGCAAATGGGATCATGTGGGTGAAACCGGCACAGTAAACCGTATCTCCATCGTGCACATACCTGGCGATGGCATCCTTGAGAGAACAAAGTTTTGTCATGGGCTCTTCCGTTTATTAAGTTACTTCTTCTGCACCTTGGTGTGAATCTGTTCGTGCATGTACAACTGTAAGTAGTGCAGGCCACCGGCATTCTTGCCGCTTGAGCCAGAACCCTTCCATCCGCCAAAGGGCTGGAAGCCCGGCCAGGCACCCGTCGTGGCGCCCTGTGGTCGGTTGGCATAAGTAACGCCAGCCTCAATGTTCTCAAAGAACCACTCAGCTTCATCCTGGCTGCCATAGAAGCCCGCCGTAAGGCCGTAATTGACATCATTGGCCATGCGCATGGCTTCATTGAGATCGGTGAACTTACCGATAGTAGTGATGGGCACAAACATCTCGTGCTTCCACAGCCGGTGAGAATACGGCAACTCGGCCAGCGTGGGGGCACAGAAGTAACCCTTGGCATATTGGCCTTCGGTGAGGACTTTGCCGCCGGTGAGGATGGTGCCGGCATCGTGCAACTCTTCGCAGAAGCCCTTGAAATCAGCGTAGGAACCCTTGTTCACTACCGGCCCCATATTCACGTTGCGGTCAGTGGGGTTGCCCACCACATACTTATTGGTGGCATCCACCAACTTTTTCACCAGGGCATCATAAACCGGGGCTTCAATATAGATGCGGGAACCGGCAGAGCATTTCTGTCCCTGCAGGCCAAAGGCAGAGCGGATCAAGCCAAGGCAGGCAGTATCCAAATCGGCATTCTTGGTGACAATGGTGGGGTTCTTGCCGCCCAACTCCAAAATCGTGGGGCGAACATAATTGCGATTGCCAAAGTCGCGGAAGATTTTCATCCCCACGTCAAAGGAGCCTGTGAAGGTGATGCCATCCACGTCGGGGTTATCAATGAGCGCCTGCCCGACGGTGGAACCGGGGCCGGTGACAAAATTGAAAACGCCGGCAGGCACGCCGGCATCGCGCAAGCATTCGCAGATCATGCGGGTGGTCCACGGGGTGTCGGAGGCAGGTTTCATTACCACGGTATTGCCAGAGACCAGCGCAGACCCGGTGGGACCGCCGGTGAGGGCAGCCGGGAAGTTGAAGGGGCTGATCACCAACCACACGCCATACGGGCGCAGAACAGAAACGTTGGTGCTGATGTACCCCTCGAGGGGATCGCGCCCCATCTCCGCCACAAATCCGTCATTGGCTTCCATGCGGCTGCAAGCATAGCGGAAGAGGTCGGCAGTTTCGGCAACGTCGCCCAGGCCTTCCATACGGTTCTTGCCGACTTCCAGTGAAACAACCGCACCCATCTCGTAGATGCGTTTGTCCATGATCTCGGCAGCTTTACGGATCAGGCGCACGCGCTCCTGCCAGGGAGTGTGGCTCCAACCTTTGAAAGCCTTGCGCGCTGCTGCAATGGCGGCATTGGCGTCGGCAACGGTACCTTTTTGGAAAACGCCCAGCACTTCATCGGTGTTGGCAGGGTTTCTATCCTCGATCTTTTCACTGGCGAACACGTCTTTGCCATCAATGATCATGGCATATTCCTGGCCCAGATGCGCCCTGATCTTGGCCAGAGCTTCGTCGAAATGTTGATGTAATTCTTCGGGCGGGTTGTGCATAGTGGCGTACGTAAGTTTGAAACTGGATTCTGAAGCCATTGAGAAAACCTCCGGGAGAATTTATTCGGATTAAGTATAGCGCATCCCTGGGGGCGCGTCAAAGCAGGGCAAGCAGGACTGCTGCCCGGACCCGCGGCACAGGAGATTTACAAAGAAAAATTTACCGGTTTGAAATCGCAACCAGATCGTTGGCCAGTTTGATGAAGTCCGCGCAAAGCCAGATGTGCCCGGAACGCAGGGGGTATTCGCCGTGCAGCACGTCTTTCCAGCGCGCCGGAATGGCAGAAAGTCCGTACATGGCCCCGGCAATTGCCCCGGCCACCGTGCCGGTGGTATCGGCATCGTTTCCCAAATTGACCGCCTGCACCAGCGCCTCTTCAAAGGACTGCGTGGTCAGCGTTGCCCACAGGGCACTTTCCAGGGTGTGGCGCACCCAACCAGTGTTGGGCAGGTCCTTGCGCAAGCGCACCGGTGCCAGATCCAGAGCGGTGCGGAACTCCGGATCAAAGTTCACCTTCTCGATGGCATAAGCAATGCCCTCGCGCAGCAAGCCGCCGGGGGTAAGGTTACCTTTGCCGTTGACGATGCTGGCAATGAGCATATTGGTAAACACACAGGCATCAATGCAATCCTTGTGCGGATGGGTGACTTCCGATTGCAGGCGCGATTCCGCCACCAGCGCGGCAGAGTTGTTCCAGCCAGCAATGGCCACCGGCCAGCAGCGCATCAGAGAACCGTTGCTTGCCGAATGTGGGTTGGCCTGCTGTGCATCGGCAGCGGCCTTGCGCCACGGCATACCGCGGGCGATCATCCCCAGCACATGCCGGGTATGAATGCCAATATCCGGAGGGTTGTTGTGATACCAGCCAACAAAGCGCCCGACCAAGTCTTGCGGATCCAGCGGCTGGCTGATGAGCAAACTCTCAGACAACGCCAGCGCCATTTCAGTGTCGTCGGTAAAGCTGCCAGCCGACAGCGCGCCTTTGGCCATTTCTGTCTGCAGATCGTCAAGAGGGCGGGCAGGCAGAAATTCCAACGGCATCCCCAGCGCATCTCCCACGGCGGCGCCAACCGCAATCCCGCGTAAACGATCCTGTAGGTCTATCATGCTCTACCTGTGCCTGCCTTTGAAAAGTTGTGTTGCAGCCGGTTCAACGGCTGCGTGGCTTTTGATCTTTTAACTGCGCAAAGAAGTGCGCGACCTTTTGCCGGGTGCTTTCGAGGTCCGCCTGCGCGCGGATGATTTCCGAATTGCGCTTCGTAGCTTTCTCACGCAGGGCCCCGTCCGTGAGTGCGCGCAGAAGCGCATCTGCCAATGCCTGAGGGTCTTTGGGGTCTACCAGCAAGCCGTTACGGCCGTCTGTAATCCACTCGCGTATGGAAGGCAGGTCTCCGCAAATGGGAAAGCTCCCCAGCGCCATCGCCTCCAGCAGGGTGTTGGGGGTACCATCATGGCTGCTCACGGAAACGGACACCTGCGACCTGGCAAATTCCTGCCACACTTGCTGTTGCGAAAGCAGCGGCAGCAGGGTTACGTTCTTTTCGATCCCCAGGACACTGACCCATTTTTCAGCTTCCGGCTGCCTCCACATGGAGGTGCAGGTAAATTGCACTTCCGGCAACTCTTTTAGCACCAGGGGAATGGCCTTGAAAAAGGTATCGGTATGCACGTATGAGCGCAACCCGCGCGGGTTGAGAACACGGAAAGGCCGCCCCTTTACTACGCCCTGGCAGGCTTGTTGCACTTCGGCTACATCAATTCCCCCGTTGCCGGGAACCACCAGGGAGGGTTTCTGTGAATCAAATCCCCAATTGGCGGCGCGTGCCACGTCAATATGCGTGTCAGAGATGAGCGCATCCGCATGCGACAAGGCCCGGCGCGTCAGCACACGCATGCGCGGAGTAGCTGGAGCATGCAGGGTCAAGTCATTACCCCAGGTGGAAATCACCAGTGGAATAGCAGGGGCGGAAAACCCGGCCAGCATCCCTTCGTACGGGATGCGCATGGCGTGCAGAATATCAGGTTTTTCAGCGGCAATAATGTTGCGCAGCGCTTCCTGCTTGTACGCAATCGTCCAGGGCCCCAGCCAGTGGCGCGCTTTTTGTGCCAGGGGGCGCAAATACTTAACCAGGCTGCGCCTGCCTCTTCCGGTGCCCCCACCGGCCTGGCTGCCGCCCAACTGCGAAAAAGCCAGTGGCAGGATAAAGAAACTGTCAACCTCAGGCGGTGCTTCACAGGGGTACGACGACACAAGGCAAAGGTGGTAGCCAAGCGGTTTGAGCATGGCCATCCAGCGCCGCGTGATGGGGCTGCGGCCATCGGCAATGATCAGCAGGCGCAGAGGAGTTTTTTCTACCATAAATTACCTTTGGGAGACCGCAGCGATGGCCGCTAAAAATGCCTGCACCATTGCTTCAAGATTAACTTGTTTATCAACAATGCGGAAAGAGGCCTCGCCCATGCGGCGCAGGCGTAAGGGGTCTGCCAGTGCGTCCGACAGGTTTTCTGCCAGCGAATCCACAGTTGGCGCGCTGAGCAGCCAGCCGTTTTCCGGGCGCACCAGTTCAGATTGCGTGCCATCCGCTTCGCCAACCAGCACCGGCAGGCCGTGAGCCATAGCCTGCTGCACTGCCAGCCCACCCGTTCCCGGGAGAACAAAGAGATCAGCAGCAGCAAAATAAGGCTCCAGTTCCGCGCCATGCCGGGCGCCGGCAAACTGTGCCTGCGGATAGATCTGTGAAGCCAGCGCCTCCAACCGTGCCCGGTCGGGGCCATCCCCCACGACC
>CALCNO010000152.1 GCA_937897615.1 uncultured Anaerolineaceae bacterium | reverse complement strand
CCCCGCAAAAGTTCATCATTGTTTTAGGGCGCCCGGCGCATTACCCTTTGGGCGTATCAACACACGCGCTGGGGGCAGCCCCGGCGCCACCTCGTTGACCGCAAACGTAAAAGCGCGGGCGCCCGGGTGAGGCCAACCACCTACACATCTCAGTGCACCGGTCTCGGTGAAACGGCTAGGGCGTACAGGGAGCAACCATGAAACGTGAAGAACTTGAAAAACGCGGCCTCAGCAAGGCCCAGGTGGACTACATCATGGCCGAGAACGGCAAGGATGTGGAGGCGCACAAGGCCAAAACCACCGCCGCCGAGGGGGAACTGGCCGGGCTAAAGGAACAGCTAAGCCAGGCCGCCCGCCAGATCGAAACCCTGCAAGGGCAGGATGCCGAAGGCGCGCGCCAGAGCGCCGCCCAGTGGCAGCAAAAGTTCGAGCAGGCCCAGGCAGAGAGCACGCAGCTCAGGTTCGACCACGCGCTGGAGAATGCCCTGGCAGGCGCCGGGGCACGCAATCACAAGTCGGTGCGGGCGCTGCTGGATACGCAGGCGCTCACGCTGGCAGAAGACGGCAGCCTGCCCGGCCTGGCAGAGCAGCTGCAAAAGATCAGGCAAGACAACGATTTTCTCTTTGAGGGCAGCGCACCCGCAGCGCGCCCGGCCATCGTTGCCAGTGCCAGAGCAGGCACCTCCGGCCTGGATGCCTTTGAGGCGGGGCTTCTCAAGGGCGCACGGCTGGAAACCAAATCAAAGGAGTAACCTTACATGTCTAACAGCATTTCTCTTGCAAGCAAGTTCGTTGCATTTATCGACCAGGTGTACCGCGCCGAGAGCAAAACCGCCCTCCTGGACCCCGTGACCCAGGCGCCAGACTTTTTGGCCGCCAACGAGGTGAAGGTGATGAAGCTCTCCACCGTGGGCCTGGGCAATTACAGCCGCACCGAGGGCTACCCCGCCGGCGACATCACCGCCACCTGGGAGACGCTGCAGCTGGCCGCCGAGCGCGGCCGGGCCTTCACCGTTGACCGCATGGACGACGAAGAGACCCTGGGCCAACTGGTGGGCGCGCTCATCGCCGAGTGGATGCGCACCAATGTGGCCCCTGAGCTGGATGCCTACCGCTTTGCCAAGTATGCCAGCGGCGCCGGCAACTACGCCAGCGCAGCCACCCTCAGCACTGCCGAAGACGTGCTGGCGGCCATCGATGCCGGCAACCTGGCGCTCTCTGAGGACGGCGTGCCCGGCCTGGCAGAGCAGCTGCAAAAGATCAGGCAAGACAACGATTTTCTCTTTGAGGGCAGCGCACCCCCAACTTCACCCGGCACAGGAGAGCGCATGCCCACCAACAGCGAAATGATCCACGAGATCGCCACCAGCGTGGCGGTGATCAAAGACACCGTGATGCGCCTGGACAAGGCGGTGATGGGCAACGGCAAGCCGGGGCTGGTGGAGCGCGTCAAGTGCATCGAGATGGTGCACGAGCAGCAGGCCGCCGAGGAGCAAAAGCAGCGCGCTCAGCGCGAAAGGCTCTCCGGCCGGGCGTGGGCGGTGCTGCTGGTGCTCATCAC
>CALCNO010000151.1 GCA_937897615.1 uncultured Anaerolineaceae bacterium | reverse complement strand
TTGCGATGCTGCAGCAGCCACTGCAAAGCCCACTCGTAATCGCACCACTCATGCAAACGCCAGCGGTTCTTTTCGGTGGGGTCAATGCTGCCGTGGAGGTGAGTGTGGTCGACCTCTGCCAGCGGGCAATCCGGTGCCAGCGCCCTGGCTTGCATATACAGCGCGTAACTGTGGCGTTCCCGCTGGCGCGGCACAATGATATCGAGGCCTGACCAGAAGATCAAAACCGGTACCTGCACGATACCCGCCAGATACGGGAACACACTGCGCTCCCGGTACAGGTGAGGAACCTGCGCCGGTTTTCCCCCCACCTCGCGCGCAATGTTCTCGGCTGTCCTGAATTCCTTGATCTCAGGCAGTGGCGAGTTTTCCATGTCCTCCTGCCAGGCCACCAGATCCACAATGGGGTTAAAAGCCACCAGCGCCGCCAGCAACTCCGGATACCGGCCTGCCAGCACCAGCGCTTCCAGGCCGCCCATGCTGAGGCCGCAGGCATAGATGCGCGTGCGGTCCACCAAAAAAACCTGCCCCTCCAACACCTCTGCCAGGCTGGCCAAATCTGCAATTTGCGGCGGGTAAGCCAGTGATGCGTTTTCCACCGCGCGCTGATGCCCGTGCGGCATGGCAATCAGCAGATTGTAGCGGGCAGCCAGGTGGCGGTAGCCGCGGTGGTATCCGCGGCTCAGCCCGGCCGGGCCACCGTGATAATCCTCCCCGGCAGTCCAGGTGATGGGATGCGGCGCGATCACCAGCGGCAGCGGATGCGCGCTCTTGCCGGGCGGGGAATATACCTCCACCGTCTGGATGCTGCCATCTGCCGCCGAGGTAAAGCGGATTGTGGTGTGCGCGGATTCATCGGGAGATACCTGCGGAATGGCGGAGTAATTGAGCGGCTCCATTGTCCCTCTCTTTCGCAAGATTAAACCTCGAAAACTGATGATTGATTCTTGACATTCGAACATTAATCTTGTATTATTATAACACAAATGAACATACAAGGTTCCCGCCCTAACGTAATTCTGGATGAGATCGAATCGAACGGCTCGGTCAATGTAGTTGACCTGGCCAAAGCCCTCAACGTCTCTGAAATGACCATCCGCCGCGACCTGGTGGCCCTCGAAAAAGAAGGCCTCATCCGCAGAATTCACGGCGGAGCGGTGAGCGCACGCGGTAGAAACTATGAGCCGCCCCTGTACCTGCGCAGCAGCACCAACATTGAGGTCAAGCAGCTCCTGGGCAAATACGCCGCAGACATGGTCGCCGAAGGCGACAGCCTCTCGTTGGACGTGGGTTCTACCATGTACGAGATCGCTACCAACCTCGCCAGGCGGCAGAACCTCACCGTGCTCACCCCCAGCCTGCACATTGGGGCATTGCTGATGCAGCAACCCAACATCCGCGTTATCCTCACCGGCGGCATCCTGCGCCACACCGAAGGCTCGCTGATCGGCGAGTTTGCCCGCCAGATGATCGAACGCATCTTTGTTGACCGTCTCTTCCTGGCCGTGGGCGCCATTGATGCCCAGGCTGGCTTTACCGAATACAACGTTGATGACACGCTGATCAAACAGGCAATGATCAAGAATGCCAAAGAGGTCATCGTGGTCGCCGACTCTTCCAAGTTCCAAACGACCGCCTTCTCGCTAGTCGGCCCGCTGACCATTGCGCGCCAGCTGATCACCGACCAGGTACCGCCAGAGCCGTTGTTCTCCAGCCTCAAACGCGCCGGCGTGGTCATCAATGTTGTGGGTAAAAACGAAGACGTTCAGATCTTTTAAGCCGTTACGCCCTCGCTGTCCCTTCGCCCTTGTGATGAGTGTTTCACTCATATTTAAAACTTAATTCTTTTAGGAGCTCACCAATGCAGTGGATTGAAGATGTATTCTGTGTGAAAAAACCTGTTATTGGAATGTGCCACCTGGAGGCCCTGCCGGGCGATCCCGGCTACAACCCTGGCAAAGGGATGGAATGGGTCATCGCTCAGGCAAAACGGGACCTGCTCTCTTTGCAGAACGGCGGTGTAGACGGGGTGATGTTCTCAAACGAGCGCAGCCTGCCCTACCTGACCAAGGTGGAACCCATCACCACGGCCTGCATGGCTGCCGTTGTTTCGGAGCTGAAACCCCTGCTCCAGATCCCCTTTGGCATCAATGTGCTCTGGGATCCCATGGCTTCCATTGACGTGGCCATGGCCACGGGCGCGGCATTTGTGCGCGAGATCTTTACCGGTGTATATGCCTCCGATTTCGGCCTGTGGGACACCAATTGCGGCAAGGTGGTGCGCCACCAGCACGAGGTGCACGCCGGGCACATCCGCCTGATCTTCAACATCCTGCCGGAGGCCTCGCAGTACCTCTCTGCGCGCGAGATCACCGACATCGCCCGCTCCACCGTCTTCAACACCCGCCCGGATGCGTTATGCGTTTCCGGCCTCACCGCCGGCGCCGAAACTTCCAGCCAGGTGCTCAGCAAGGTGAAGGAGGTCGTTGCGGAGACGCCGGTGTTTGCCAATACCGGGGTGCGCCTGGCCAATGTGATCCAGCAGTTGAGCATTGGCGACGGCGCCATCATCGGAACCTACTTCAAACAGGAAGGCAGCATCTGGAACGAGGTAGACCAGGCGCGCGTGAAAGACCTGATGGACAGGGTAAAAGAGTTCAGAAAGACAGAACGCGCCGCTGTTCCGGCGGGCAGATAAGGAAAAGCCCATGCCTCATTTGAATGATGAGCAAAAGAAAGAGGTCGTCAGAAAGGCCATTGAAGCCTTTAACCGGCGCGACCTTGCCCTGTATCTTTCTTACCACACTCCGGATGCAACCTCCTGGGAGGTTTACTTTGAAAAGCCTCTCAGCATTCAGGCCTCCACTGAATTTGTCCCCAATTACTGGCGCGCCTTCCCGGACGCCAGGGTAGACCCGCAGCAAATGTACGTGTGCGGCGATACCGTGATCGTGGAGAACATCGTCAGCGGCACCTTCAACGGAGAATTCCTGGGGAAAAAGCCAACCGGCCGGCACTTCCAGCAGCCGGAGGGCGTGTTCTTTGAACTCAAGGACGGAAAGATCGCCGCGGTGCGCATCTACATGGATCGCAGAACCCAGGAAGAGCAATTGGGCATCGGCTGACCGGCACCGCTGAGGTAACCATTTGATGTCGTTGCATTGTGATTTCAAAGGAGAAGAACGCAAATGAGTCTGAGTGGATTGTTATCCTCGCTTATTCAGAAAATAATGCGGATCGCAGGCATCACGCGCGAAACCGAGACACAGCAGGATGGGAAGAAGTTCATCCGCGTGCTCTCGCGCTGGATGCTGCCGGTCATCTTCATCCTGTGGATCGTTTTTCTCTCTTTTGCTTCCCCCGTGTTCTTAACATGGGGGAATCTCTTTAACGTTACCCGCCAGATTGCCGTCATCGGCATCCTTTCGGTGGCACAACTCTTGTGCATCCTCACCGGCAACATTGACCTGAGCATCGGCGCTTTCCTCGGGCTGTTTGGCGCGCTTCTGGCGGGTCTCTCCATCTCTATGGGCTTCCCCATGGCATTTCTCATCTGCCTGGTGATCGCCATCGCCTGGGGGTTCACCAACGGCTTTCTGGTTACGCGGGGTGAAGGCATCTCGGTGATCGTTACCCTCAGCACCATGTATGTGGCACGCGGCATCACCCTCATCTTCACCTCCGGGCATCCCATCGTCAACTTCCCCATGCCGTTTGAGTTTCTCGGCTCCGGCAACCTGGGGCCAATCCCCTACAACCTGATCGCCTTTGCCATTGTGCTGGTTGCGGTGCTCATCATCCTGCGTTACACCCCGCTTGGACGGCATCTGTATGCGGTGGGCGGCAATAAACAGGCCGCCAAGGTCTGCGGCATCAACACCAACAAGGTCACCATCGGCATCTTCATCACCAGCTCCATGCTCGCCGCACTCGGTTCGGTCATCCTGCTGGGGCGTGTGGCCTCGGCCCAGCCTACCGCTGGCACCGGCATGGAAATGGACAGCATGGCCACCGTGCTCATCGGCGGAGCCTCAATGTCCGGCGGGCGCGGCGGGGTCATCAGCACGCTCATCGGCGTCTTTATGCTTGGCTTCATTAATAATGGTCTCAATCTACTGGGTATATCCGGTTACTGGCAATATGTTTTCAAGGGCTGCATCATTCTCGTTGCGGTAATGGTCGACCTGCTAAAGAATCGAAAATGAAGCATCCTCAAAGGAGGTGTAAGGGAAGACAATGTGTGTGTTATCGCGTATGCGCAGTTCGGAATCCATTTTAATAACGACTAGGAGGAACTCGTGAAAAAGTACGTGCTCGTAGCAGTTTTCTTAAGCCTGACGCTGGTGCTTTTTGCCTGCGCGCCCAAAGCGCCCACCGCGGCTCCTACCGCCGCTCCGGCAACTGAGGAACAACCCACGGCAGAACCCGTTGCCACAGAAGAGCAATTCGTCATCGGCTTCTCCGGCGCGGCCCTCCTCGATGAATTTCAGATTTCCCTTGCCAACGGTATCAAGGACGAGGCAGCGGAATTGGGGATTAAACTGATCCACATCGAGAACGACAATGACCCGGTCAAACAGGCCTCCGATATCGAAGACCTGCTGGCTCAGAACATCGACCTGCTGCTGGTAACGGCTGCCAGCGCCGATGCCATCATTCCGTCCATTGAAAAAGCCAATGCCATGGGCATCCCCGTGATGACGGTGGACCAGGGCACCAACGGTGGAGAGTTCATCTCTCACAATGGTAACGACAACTATTGCATGGGCTACCGCGGCATGGAATATGTCATCAACATGATCGGCGACAGCGGCAAAGTGATGCACATTACCGGCGTTCCCGGCACCATGATCGTCAACTGGAATGCCGACGCCGTCAAGTCAATGGTTTCGCTGCACCCCAACGTCACCCTGGTGGAGCAGGCCTTTGCCAACTGGGATGCACAACAGGCCCAGGCCAAAACCGAAGATGTGCTGACCGCCAACCCCGACCTGGCCGGCATCTACATCCACTCCGAAGTGATGACCCCCGGTGTGATCCAGGCCCTCAAAGCCCGCGACCTCATCGGCAAGGTGAAGATCGTCTCCGGTGGTTTCGATACCGGCAGCCAGGAATGGCTGAAGAACGGCGAAATCCAGGGCGCCATCCAGTGGGATTCCTACGAAGGTGGCCGCAAGACCTTGAAATCCGCCTATGATTACCTCAAAGACGGCACCGTTCCGCCCAAGTGGAACCCGTGGGTGGTTTACATCAACCTGGCCGATGGCACCAAAGTGCCGTTGGACTGCCCCGCTCCGGATTGGTCGCCTTTCCCCAGCAATTAGGCACATCGCCTCTACACTCTGATGGGGTGCTAACCCCACCCCATCAGAAACGGATCGGATCTGGATCACTGGAACTTTCAATTCTCGGAGAAAACAAGAATGCAAAGCGGCAATTATCTGCTTGAGATGAGAGACATCCACAAAAGCTTTGGCGCGGTCAGGGCAGTGCAATACGTTGACCTGGTACTGCAGCGGGGAGAGATACTGGGGCTTCTCGGCGATAACGCCGCCGGAAAGTCCACCCTGATGAAGATTTTGACCGCCTTCCATACACCGGACCGCGGCAAGATCTACATGGATGGGCAAGAAGTTCATATTGCCACCCCCGGCGATGCGCGCCGCTTGGGCATCGAAATGATCTACCAGGATTTTTCTCTGGCGCCCAATCTCTCAATTGCAGATAACATTTTCCTTGGAAGAGAACTCTCGAAGACTTTTCTTGGCATGCACTTCATTGACCGCAAGCGGATGGAAGAAAAAGCCAAAGAGGCTATGTCTGTCACCAACATCCGCCTCGATTCGGTCAAAACCATCGTCACCGACCTTTCAGGCGGGCAAAGGCAGGCGGTGGCCATTGCCCGGGCTACGGCGTTTGACGCCAAAATCATCATCATGGACGAACCCACCGCCAGCCTGTCTGTAAAAACGATCCCGCCGCTGCTGGACCTGATGGTTCAACTGAGAGACCGCGGCCTTTCCATGGTCTTCATCACCCACCGCATCCAGGATGTCTTTTCCACCTGTGACCGCGTGATGGTCTTACGCAGAGGGAAATGCGCGGGTGTTGCCTACACCCGCGACACCACCGTGGATGAGGTCACCAGCCTGATCGCTGGTACTCAAAGGACATTTGAAAAAAACGCAGCGCACTTCAACCCTGCCGGGCTTGAAGACTACGATGCTTGAAACCTTTTTATTCTGAATCTGGAACAGGGGACGAACCGGTGAAAAAAGAACACGTACTGGCAGGAATGGATGTTGGCACCACCAGCATCAAGCTTTCTCTCTACAACTTGCAGGGAGAAACTATTTTTGAAGAATGCCAGGAATACCCCACCCACTACCGGCGGCCCGGCTGGGCTGAGCAATCACCCCGGGATTGGCAGCAGGCGATCCTTGCACTGCTGCGCCAGCTGGCGCGCTGGGACAATTTGCCGCAATACTGCGTTGCCGGTATGGGGCTTTCGGTACATGCCCCGTCTTTAGTTCTTTTGGACAAGAACGGCGAAAGCCTGCACGAGTACGTGCCCATCTGGTGCGACGAGCGCTCGGCAGAGCAGGCGCAAACACTGGCCAACCGCGTGGGCGCGGATTTTGTGGGCCTCGGCCTGCCGCTGGCATCCTTCCCGGCTAAACTGCTTTGGTACAACGAAGAACAGCCGGAATTGGCGCAAAAAGCCTCCTGCGCCACTGGCGTTAAGGGCTACCTGCTCAAATGGCTCACCGGCCAACTGGCTACAGACCCTTCCAGCGAGCCCGGCAACCTGCCGCGCTGGGAACCCCTCATGGCTGCCTGCGGCTGGACGGCCAAGAAACTGCCGCCTGTGCTTGAGGCAACGCAGGTGGTGGGCTTGCTCCGCGATGAGCTCTGCAAGCAGGCTGGCCTGGCGGAATCCTTCCCGGTGGTAACGGGCCTCAATGACGGCGCCTGCGCCACGTTGTCGGCAGGGGTCTATCGCAGCCAGGATGCCTCGGTGGAACTGGCGACAAACGGCGTGATCTACCTGGTTTCAGAAAAACCCATGCCGGCAAAGACACGCCTGCAGCACGCCTTCTTCTGCTGGGAATACCTGGAAGGCCGCTGGATCATCGGCGGGCAAACCAAATGCGGTGCTTCGGCCTTTGCCTGGGCCAATGAGATGTTTCGCGGGCAGGCGCAAGATGCCGCCATCGAAGACTATATCGCCATCGCGCAGCGAAGCCCCATCGGCGCAAATGGCACGTGGTTCTTCCCCTACCTGCGCGGGCGCGGCACCCCCTCAGACCAGCCCAACGCGCGCGCCATGTTCTCCGGGCTGCAGATCAACACCACCAAAGAAGACCTGTACCGCTCGGTCATCGAAGGCGTGGCCTTTTCGCTGCGCGAAGTGGCGGATGCACTGCGGCAGGATGGCTTTCCGATGAAAAACGTTTTCATCACCGGCGGAGGGACAAAAAATCAATTCGTACGCCAGATGGTGGCGGATGTGCTAGGCGTGCCCCTGTCCTGGAGTTCCAGCAAGGCCACGCTGGGGGCGGCGCTGCTGGCAGCAGTGGGTGTTGGCGCCTATGGCAGTGTTGCCGCAGCCGCTGCGAAGATGCTCCCCGCGCCCACAACCATCACCCCCAACGAGCAGGCGTACCAACGTTATCAAGAGATCATCCGCCAGTATGGCGAAGCTCGCGAGCATCTGCTGGCGCTGTATCAGTAAAAGTGAATGAGATCATCAACGCATGGAGGAAGCATGGTATTAGAAAAGAAAGTACAGATCGAACGCATGACCTGGCCGGAAGTAAAAGAGGCCATTAAGGAATCCGCAGGGATTGCCATTGTCCCCGTTGGCGCAGTGGAAGAACACGGCCCCCACATGCCCACCGGCACAGATTCCATCGAAACCTACGAGATCGGCTTGCAGGCCGCCAGGAAAGCCGGCGTGGTCATTACCCCGCCGGTGTGGTTCGGCAATTCGCGCTCGTTTATGGATTTTCCGGGAACCATTACCGTTAACCCTGACACCTTGAAATTGTACGTGCGCGACGTGGTTTTGAGCCTGGTCAAACACGGCTTTAACCACCCCATCATTCTGGACGGGCACGGCGGCAATTACGGCGTGCTGGATATCCTGGTGGAAGACCTGATGCTGGAGCAGCACATCCGCGCATTGCACGTGCGCTGCTGGGAACTGGCCACCCTGCCCAAACCGGCGGGCACGCCCGCCTACGACGGCCACGGCGGCTCCTCGGAAACCTCGGCGATGCTGCATCTTTGCCCGGAGGACGTAGACGTGAGCAAATTCCACGATTCCAAGCCGGAGATGGAACTGACGAAATTTGGTTCGATCTTCCCCAGCCCTTCCGGAATGTACTCCAAGGGGCCGGCGGTCTTGCCGGCAATGATGAGCGAGATGGTCAAGGACGGGCATCATGGCGACCCCAAGTTTGGCAGCGCCGAACGCGGCAAAGACCTGCTCAAGGTCAAAATCGATGCACTGGTGGAGCTTTTGGAAGCGTTGAAACACGGCGAAATCAAATTCCGCAAGAGTTGAAGATGGGGACAGAAAGGAGCCTCACATCATGGATAAACCAATACGTGAAGAAATGGAATTTCCGGCGCGCAGTGCCAGCACCACCGATCAGATGTTCACCTGGGAAGAGGTGCGCGGCTTTCTGGATAAAGAAACCACGCGCCGTTCCGAGTACATCGCCCGCATTTTGGAAGCCCTGCGTGCGCGTTTCGGCGATGAGGTGATGGAGATTGCCAGCAAAGCCATTTACAACATCGGCTACGAAAAGGGCGCCATGCGCGCCAAAATGGTTAAGGAAAAACAGCAGGAGAACGACCTGGAGAGCCTTTCCAAACTGATCTCGCATACCACCGCAAAGCTGTACCTGGGCAACAAAGTGGAAGTGCAGGACGACAGAATGGTCGTGACCGAGGATTACTGCCCGCATCCCAAAAAATGGCGCGAGATGGGCTTTCCCCTCTCCAAGATCGTGGAATACTGCCTGCTCTTTGACCAGGTGGATAAGGGCATGATCGAAGGCTACAACGGCAACTTTGAAGCAGAACTCACCGGCTGCTGGAACCTGGGCAGAACCGGCGTGTGCCAGATGTACGTGAAATGCAAAGAAGCGCGCAAGTGATCTCCCCGACTTGAACGCCATCCGGACGACAGGGGTTTCCGGTACCCCGCCGGCCTGTCAATGGAGACGCCCGACTACTCGTCACCTGTCGGGCGTCTCACCTTTTTAACCCGGAGCCAGCCCAATCCCGCGCTTTACTCCGCTTTGTATAACTCCGTAGTGCCGTTGAAGAACTGCAACCCGCGCACTACCACGTAACCACTCTTGCCGGGCTTGAATTCAAATTTCCACTGCTGCGCTTTAGTGCGCGGAAGGTTAATGCGCGCGTCCACAGAGGGCAAAACCGTGTCCGCCACAAGGCGGTATT
>CALCNO010000150.1 GCA_937897615.1 uncultured Anaerolineaceae bacterium | reverse complement strand
CGCACTTTGATAATCCCGCTAACCTCAAATTCGGCTGGACACAACGTAACCTGACTGCCCTGCAGGCCATTGATGCGGTCTACCGCGGCCTGAACGGCCAATAATCCTCACAAAAAAACGGAGCCGATCGCGGCTCCGCTTTGATTTCAGGCTTCTTTTATCGTCACTTTGGTGGTGACTCTGGCGGTCTTGCTCACCATGCCATTCACCGAGCAGTATTTGGTCTCGCTCAACTCCACGGCGCGCTTAGCTGCTTCCGGGTCAATGTTGTGACCGGTGACCACATATTCAATGACCACTTCGGTAAACACTTTGGGATGTTCAGGCGAACGCTCTGCATGCAGCAATACTTCAAAACCGGTCACGTCCTGGCGTTTCTTCTGCAAAATAGAGATCACATCCATCCCCGTGCAACCACCCAGCCCCACCAACACCAATTCCATCGGCACCGGGCCTGTGTTCGTACCGCCATGATCCACTGAAGTGTCCAATGCCAGCTTGAAACCAGAATTGGTAACTGCATCAAAAGCAAACCCAGACTTCCAGATAACCTTCCCTTCCATCATTCCTCCAAATTGATAATCGGTTAGCTTAACGGCCAGGTAGGCAGTACGTCCAGTTCAAACCCATCCGTGCGGCCATTGATATAGCGGTAATATCCTGCGGCAGCGATCATCGCTGCATTATCGGTGCACAAAGAAAGCGGGGGAATGTGCACCTTGAATTCCTCCTGTCCCAGGAAGGCTTCGCGCAACGCCTTGTTGGCAGATACGCCGCCCGCCACCACAATTTCTTTGACGCCGAATTCCCGCGCCGCCTTAACCGTTTTCGAAAACAGTGTATCCACCACCGAGGCCTGAAAACTGGCCGCCAGGTCGTTCACCGGCAGGGGATGGTTTTCGGCTTCCAGCCCGCGCACCACGCGCAGCACCGCCGTCTTTACCCCACTGAAGGAGAAATCCCACGGCCCGTCCAAACGCGCCTGCGGGAATTTGAAGGCATGCGCATTGCCGAGCAAAGAGGCTTTCTGAATTGAAGGCCCGCCGGGATAGGGTAAGCCGATCAAGCGTGCCACCTTGTCGAAAGCTTCACCTGCGGCATCATCCAGCGTGGCCCCCAGGCGGCGATACTGAAGATGATCCGTCACCAGGTTGATCTCGGTGTGCCCGCCGGAAACCAGCAGCACGATCAACGGGAATTGCGGCTCCAACGGCGGGTGTTCGGTACCCTGGGGATAAATCCAAGAAGAATAGATGTGGCCTTCCAGATGGTTGATACCCACCAGCGGCAGGCTGCGCCCCAGTGCAATGCCTTTGGCGGCATTCATGCCCACCACCAGCGAGCCGGCCAGGCCAGGCCCGCGCGTTACGGCCACCGCGTCAATATCCCCAAAAGAAAGGTGCGACTCCTTGAGAGCCTCATCCACCACGGCATAGATGGTACGAATATGCTGGCGCGATGCCACTTCCGGGAAGACCCCGCCGTATTTTTTGTGCAGCTCGATCTGGGTGGCCACCACCCCCGAAAGCAGTGCGCGCCCGTTTTCCACCACTGCTGCGGCAGTTTCGTCACAGGAAGATTCGATTCCGAGGATTCGTACCGTTTTGCTCACACGCTCTCCGTTTTCAAGCCGATGATACCAGAAACTACCGCCTATTTGACCGGCAGCACCAGGTCCTTGGGGAAGTCTGCCAGAATCTCAAAAGTGCCATCGGCTTTGGCAACCAGAGAATCCTCAATGCGCACGCCCATGCCGTCATCCGGGTAATACAGGCCGGGCTCCAGCGTAAACACCGAGTTCGGCGCCAGAATATCCGAGGGGGATGGATTGATCATGGTGCACCAGGGTTTTTCATGCACTTGCAGGCCAATGCCATGCCCCAGGCTATGGCAATAGCCTTTCTCAATCCCCGGCGTGCCCATGATGGTGGGATGCCCCTGCGCTTCAAAAAGTTCGCAGGTGCGCTTCTGATAATCAGCAAACGGGGCATTAAGCTTCAACTCTCCATAGACGGTATCATAGACCTTTTTCACATCATCGTATAACTTCTGCACGGGGTCCGGGGCATAACCCAAACACCATGTGCGCGTGAAGTCGTAAAAATAGCCGCCGCCCGCCTCGCAGGGGAAGATATCGTAAACGATGGTCTGGCCCAGGCGCAGTGCGTCGCTGGCAGTGCCGGTGGAGTGCGGCACACCGGCATCATGGCCAATGGCAAAGATGGTGCCCTCCGGGTTCTCCGCACCGTGTTCGGACAGCCACAGGTTGATCAGGCGTTTGACCTCGCCAATGGTAATGG
>CALCNO010000149.1 GCA_937897615.1 uncultured Anaerolineaceae bacterium | reverse complement strand
AGCCGTAATAGCCGTTGTTGAGTGTATTGGCAGCCCACACAAGCTGAAGGTAAAGTCCTTGATGAAATTGATCCCGGTAACCCAGCGGGTAGGCTGCTTTGTCCTCGTCGAGGGTGGGCTGGCTGAGGGCGCCGGCCTGGTATTCCACCAGCGCCAGCAGCACGCGTGGGCTGATGGAGGCGTTTTGCGCTACGTAATCGATCAGGTCGCCGCCGCGGCGGGTTTCACCACCGGCCAGCGCCGAGTAGCTCTTCAACCATCCGGGTTGCGCATCAACAAAATCGGAGGTGTCGAAACCGATCTGGGCGGGGCCATTGACGAACAAACTATCCGGGATGATCTGGAACTGGCTGCCCCACAGGGCTTTGTAGTAAATGGGAACCTTGATCTCCAGCCCGGGGGAGAGGGTGCTGGCCTTGGGGTCGATGAGTGGGTTGGCTTCGTAGATTTCGGCAGTGGTGGTGTTAAAATGCGCCGCCAGCACGGCGACGGAATCGCCGGCTTGCACGGTGTAATCCACCAGTGTGGCCGGAGCGTACACCGGGCGGGTGGGGATCGGTGTGCGCGTAGCCACAGGCTCCTCCGTGGCAATGGTTTCCGGGGTGTTTTCAATCACCGTTTGCGTAGCCTGCGGAGAGGTGCAGGCAGTGAGCAGGCTGGCCAGGATAAAGAATGCGGTTACGAGTTTTAGCTGATAGAGACGCGAAGAGGCTTTCCCCTTGAATTGCCTCATTTTACTGCCGCATGATCTGACTATCATAAGAGCCAATACCGTTGGAGCTGATGATCTCGCTGCCTTTTACTAAATAACCTCGATAGGCTTCATCTCCTGCCTCGGCCACGTAGCCGCTCATGGTAAAGGGCAGCGGCCCGCCGGCGAGGATCCATTCGCCATTGAATTTTCGTACCACGTGCGTATGGGTTCCGGTGGCAACGCCGCCTTCACAGGAGGGATGACCAATTTTATCACCAGTCTCCACGCGGGTGCCAACAGCAATCCGCCCGCGCGTTTCAATATGGAAGTACATGATATTCCAGCCGGTCTGCTCAATGCCGTCGCCATCCAGGTCTTCCATCACCAACCCGTCTTCGGAGCGCACGATTACGCCAGGAGCCATTGCAGTTACCCACTCGTCAGATTGCACGCAGCCGGGCTCCTCGGAGGGAGGGGCAAAATCCAGAGCAGCCAGGGCGCCATCCGGGCCCCAGGCAGAGTGCGGCCCGCCAGTGAAACCCCAGGCTTTGCCGCGTTGGAAAGGCAATTCCAGTGTGGGTTGGGTCAGGTCGGCCGGGTAAAGAGGCTCTACCGTTTGTGCGCGGATGAGGAAGTCACCGAACATGCCGGCCATCTTGCTGGGGAAGCTGGACTCGCTGTGCACGTCCAGGGCGCCGGCCCATTCCAGTGGGTCGTACCACTGGGCAAACAGGTACTGGATGGCCGCGCTGCCGGCATTCAATTCCGGGTCAATGCGCTTGATCGAGCCGTCCTTGAATTTCAGTTCGTAGAGCGTGCCGGCGCGCCAGCCGTAATAGCCGATGTTCAATTGCTGCACTGCCCACGAGAGTTGGTGGTAGAGGTAACGCTCTTCCAGGCGCACCATGCCCATGGGGTATTCCTTTTCAGCCAGGTTGGTGGGCTGGCCCAGCACCCAGTGGCTTTTGTATTCCAGCAGCGCCAGCAGCAGGTAGGGGTTGATGGAGTTTTCCAGCGCCACGCGGCGGATGATCTGCACGCCGGTGTAATTGCCGGTGTTCATCTTTTCCACATAAGTGCTCAGGTAACCGCCTGCATCCATGATGTATTTTTCGTAATCGAAATCTGCCGCAGAAGGGGAATAGACCACTTCACTGTCCGGCATAAAGGATTCGGAAGTGAATA
Source organism: uncultured Anaerolineaceae bacterium (assembly GCA_937897615.1). Classification (GTDB taxonomy): domain Bacteria; phylum Chloroflexota; class Anaerolineae; order Anaerolineales; family Anaerolineaceae; genus UBA6107. The sequence continues at coordinate 682 of CALCNO010000149.1, read as the reverse complement.
CGTCACTGAGCACGTCCGGGATCACCAGCAGGATATTGGGGCTGATAAGGCCGGTCTGCGGTACGCTGACGCTGTAAGAGATCTGGCTGGCAGTGACGCCAAAACGCCCGGTAATGGAGGCCAGCGTGTCACCGGCCTGAGTGTAATAGAGGATGGGCGGTTTTGGAGTTGCGCGCGGGTCAACAGTAACGGTCGGGCGCGGGGTGGCAGTCTCCTCGGGCACATCGGTAAAGGTGGGCAGCGACGTGGGGCCGGTAGTCTCAGTGGGTGTAGGGGGGGCTGCGGTAGGCGAGGGCGTGCCGGCCGTACTGGTGGCGGTGAACCACTGCGCGGTAGCCGTCAATTCTGCCGGGCTCACATAGCTCTGCGAGCACGCCAGTGATGCACTCAACAGCATCACCAGCGCGGCCACCAGTTGCAGTTTCCTAGCGCGCGATCTGGTTGTCATCGGTCCTTCCATCCCACGAGTAAACGGTGTCATAACTGGAGGTGAGCGTACCTTCATATTCGCTGCCGGTGAGGGCTGCCTGCCAGCCGCTCAGCACGAAGGGCAGTGAACCATACGCCGGGATCCACTCGCCGTTGTAACGGCGCGCTATGTGCACGTGTGTGCCATTGGAGACGCCCCCCTCACAGGAGGCATGCCCAATGCGGTCACCCGCTTTGACATACGTGCCGGCGC
>CALCNO010000148.1 GCA_937897615.1 uncultured Anaerolineaceae bacterium | reverse complement strand
TGTTGTACATGGGGCCTTTCAGCTCACTGACGATGGGGGATATGCTGGAGATAGCTGAGAGCCTGCAATAAGGCCGGAAGTTTTGGCATGAATACAACCCTGTGAGGCAGTTCACAGGGTTGTTGCGTTTTCAGGTGCATATTCAGTTTCCGAAAGACGCAAGTATCAATATTGACAAGACTTAATTTAAGTTATAAAATAAGTAGGTACATTGCAGGGTCTTCATTCCTCGGTAAGCCCAAAGGCAAAGACATGCTCACTCCCCGACGTACAGTTGATCTGCGCAGGCTGAACTATCAGGTCATTCTGCGCACCATTTACCTGAACGGCTCCATGAGCCGCCTGGACCTTAGCAGCCGCGCCGACCTGAGCCCCAGCACCGTCACCAACATGACCAGCGAGATGATCAAGGATGGCGTGCTCATCGAAAAAGGAGTAGAAGAATCGCTGGGCGGGCGCCCGCGTACCATCCTCACCATCAACCCGGAATACGGGTATCTGGTGGGCATTGATCTGGGCGAGACGCACGTGCAGCTTGAGCTTTTTGACCTCACCCTCAACAAACTCGGCACCTCCCGCGAACCCATCCTGTTCAATGGCGATACCGCCGATAAACCAAAAAAATACGTAGAGATCATTGCCGCCAACCTGGAGAAACTGGTTGCCAGCAGCGGCATCCGCCGCGAGAGCATCATCGGCGTGGGCATTGGCGTACCCGGGGTGGTAGAGCATGACGGGCAGGTGAACGTGGCCGCGCCTATCTGGGCCTGGAAGTCTATCGGCCTGCTCAAGATGCTGGAAGAACGCCTGGGGCTGCCCGTGTACATTGACAACGGCGCAAAGGCAATGGCGCTGGCAGAGTCCCGCTTTGGCGCCGGGCGCGGCGTGCAGGAACTGGCCGTGATCCTGCTGGGTACCGGCATCGGTGCGGGCATCATCACCAAAGGTGCGCTCTACCGCGGCGCCACCAACTCGGCCGGCGAATGGGGACACACCAAGATCGAATTGAATGGCCGTGCCTGCCGCTGCGGCAGCAACGGCTGTCTGGAGAGCTACGCGGGTGCGCCGGGCATCATCGCCACCTATAATGAACTCGCGCCGCAGCATCCCCTGCCCGCCGGCGACGAGATCGCCTCTATGAACCAGCTGCTGCAGGCCTACCGCCAGAAAGACCCGCTGGCCTGCCAGGTATTTGAAAGCACCTCACAGGCGCTGGGGGCAGGCATTGCTAACCTCGTCAATCTCTTCAATCCTGAAAAGATCGTCATCGGCGGCTGGGTGGGAATGCTGGTGGGCGAGGCCATTTTGGAAGACATCATCCAGTTCATCAAGGAATACGCACTCCCCTCTTCCTCCGAGCGGCTGCAAATTGGCCTGTGCCAGTTCGGCCAGGATGCCATCTGTACCGGCGCAGCCTGCCTTGTGCTGGAGGAATTCCTCACTCTCAATGAGAAATTCAACCGATAGCCAACCTCTGTGAAAAAGTCTTTCCCCCTTCTCTCGCTTCGCAACGGCATCGTCCACATTGATGGGCAGCCGCGTTTGCTCGTCAGCGCGGACTACCCCTATTACCGCGACGATCCCGCCAACTGGAAGGATCGCCTCGCCAGCCTGAAAGCTCTGGGCATAGAAGTGATCACCGCCTACATTCCCTGGCGGCATCACCAGCCGCAGCAAGACACGGCCCCGGATTTTAATGGGGTCACTGCCACCAACCGCAATGTGCTTGGTTTTTTTGCTCTCTGCGCCGAACTGGAACTGCTGGTGGTGGCCAAGCCAGGGCCGTTCATCCATGCCGAACTCAATTACGGCGGTATGCCAGATTGGGTGTGCCCGCTCCACAACCCGCTCATCGAGCCTCTACTCAACGCAGACAATGAAGCAGTGAACTGGGCCGGCGCCCGCCTGGCGCCGGATGGCAAATCCGTGCAGGCCTGGCCGCTGCCGGCACCTTTTGCGCCGGAGTTTTTGCGCCTGTGCCGCGCATGGCTGCACAGCGTTGGCGAGGCTGTGATCCGCCCTTACCAGGCGCCCGGCGGGCCAATTGTGGCTATCCAGGTGGGCAACGAGGGCATCTACTCTAACGGGCAGCACGCCCCCTGGGAATACGATTACAGCCCGTCGGCACTCTCTCGTTATTACGACTTTTTGCACAGCGCCTACGGCTCCATTGATTCCTATAACTGCTTGCACGGCACGCAGATCAAAAGCTGGGATCAGGCCATCCCGCCGCGAGATGTTTCTTTTCCGCTGCCGCCGCAGCAAACACGCCAGCTCGAAGACTGGGGCGATTTTGAAGCAGCTTACATGGCTGAAATCTTCCGGGAGTGGTTCACCCCCCTTGGTACCACCCTGCCCGTCATCATCAACCAGAATCCACCGCTGGAAACCCACTTTGGGCTGGATGCCTGGCTCACCCGCGTGGAACCGGAGCGCTGGCAGGGTGTGCATTACGGCTTTACCAACTGGGTGGGGGATGTTTCAGCCAGCCCTTCCGCCTTTGACCGCTACCAGTTGACGGCAAAACGCTACGCCGGCCCCAATATGGAAGAGAACTGGGGTTTTGCCGAACTCTACGACCCGGCTTATGTGGATGCCTCCACCAGTTTCTATCAGACACTTTCCGTGCTCAACAGCGGTGCCACCGGCTTCAACATTTACACCGGGGTGGGTACGGCCCATGCCGACGCCAACATTGAGGTCCTCAAAAAGGTGCCCTACCCCGATGCCGCCCCCATCAGCGCCGAAGGCGCATTGACCCCCAAAGCCGAGATCGTGCGCTGGATGGCAAAATTCTTTAGCGAATACGGCGTAGAGTTCCTGGATTGCCGGCCGGTGCAGCCCGTAGCATGGGGCCTGTACCTGCCGCACGCGCGTGTGGCCGTCTGGTCGCCGGAACATGACCGCCATGCCCCGCGCCACGGCAACTACCTGAAAGAATTTCAAAAACAGATGCGTGCGCTGCACCTGGATTACGGCATCGCCAACCTGCAAACGGCCAGCGCAGCAGAGCTGCACGCTTACCACTTCCTCATTTTGGCAGGCGGCGAGCGGATGGAAGCCAGTACACAGCAGAAACTGGTTGATTATGTGCAGAACAGCGGCAGGCTTGTCTTTTTGGAACGTGTACCGCAGCTTGATGAAACCGGTGCCCCCTGTGAAATCCTGTGGCAGCAGCGAGCCAAATTAGCGGCCATGCCGGAGGGGGGCTATGCAACCCTGCTGGCGGCGGAACCCCGTCCGCGCCTGGCAGGCAGCCAGGCGGATGTCTGGGTGCGTTCTCACCCCCGGCACGATGTGCATTTTGTCACTTTACTCATCCCGGCGCACGGGCGCCCGCATATGGATGTGACCCTGCCCATTGGCGCGCGTATGCAACGCATTGTGGTTTCTGCTGCGCCTTCGGGCGGCGCGCTGCTGCGCATTGAGGACGGCAAGATCAGCGCAGCCATCATCAAGGGCTGCAATGCCTACCTGGGGCACGCAGTTTCGCCTCAGTGCAGCCTGGATGGGCAAGCAGTGGGGTTGGATACCCCCGGCGATTTTGCCCAGATAGGCACCTGGGTGGGCAGCCTGCTGCCCGAAAAACGTGCCAGAAAGGCCACCAAATGAATCCGCACCCGACTGTGGCTTTTCGAATCCTTTGCACCGCCATGCTGGCGGCCCTGTTCGTTGCCTGTACCCCCCTACCTGCCATGACACCTACATCTATTCAAACCAATTTGACTCCCTCCGACAATTACATCCAGGCGTGGCTCACCCTGGGTGACAAGAGTAAACTGCTCAGCGACGAGCCGGTCCTGGGTTTTACGCCAGGGCGGCCGGTTTCCGGCGCCACCATCACCGTGGATGCCACAACCCTTTACCAGCAGTTTGCCGGCGCCGGTGCCGCCATGACGGATTCCTCCGCCTGGCTCATCATGAAGAGCCTCGATGAGGCCGCGCGCCAGAGCCTGATGCGCAACCTCTTTACCCGCGAGGGCAGCGGCATCGGCATTAGCTATCTGCGCCTGCCGATGGGTGCCTCAGATTTTGCCCTCAAGGATTACTCCTACGATGACCTGGTCTCTGGCCAGACCGACCCTGGCCTGGAAGATTTTAGCATTGCCTACGACAAGGAATACATCATCCCGGCCCTCAAACTTGCCGCACATCTCAATCCGCAGCTCGGCCTGATGGGTTCCCCCTGGAGTCCGCCGGCATGGATGAAAAAGAACAGCCAGTTCCACGGCTCTTCCCTGCTGCCGGAATTCTTTGCTGACTTTGCCCAATATCATGTCAAATTTGTGCAGGCATACGCAACCGAAGGCCTGAAGATCGACGCCATTACCCCGCAAAACGAACCGCTCTACGCCACCGAGGGCTACCCCACCATGTACATGTCTGCCAAAGACCAGCAAGCCTTCGTGCGGGATTACCTCGGCCCGGCGTTCAAAGCCGCCGGCCTGGATACCAAGATCATCATCTTTGACCACAACTGGGACCTGGCCGATTATCCGCTGGCGGTACTGGCCGACGCGGCTGCCGCCAACTACGTGGACGGCGTAGCATTTCACTGCTACGGTGGTGATGTCTCTGCTCAGTCCAAGGTTCATGACGCCTATCCGCAAAAGGGCATCTGGTTCACGGAGTGCTCCGGCGGAGACTGGGCGCCGAATTTTGGCGACAACCTCAACTGGAACATGAAGAACCTGGTGATCGGCAACTTCCGCAACTGGGGCAAATCTGTGCTGCTGTGGAATTTAGCACTGGATCAGGAAGCCGGCCCACAAAACGGTGGCTGCGGCGACTGCCGCGGGGTCGTCACCATTGATACCCGCAGCGGCAAGATCACTTACAACGAAGAATATTACGCGCTCGGCCACCTGACCAAGTTTGTGGACCCCGGTGCTTACCGAGTCTTCTCCACCGGCGGGTCGGGCGTACCGCAAAATGTGGCCTTCCTTAACCCGGATGGCAGCCTGGTGCTGATCGTCCAGTCAGATTCGGCGGTTGATTTCAATGTGGCGTGGAATGGCAAGTTCTTCCCCTACCACCTGCCGGCAGGTGGCATAGTTACTTTCAAATGGAGCGCCGGCGTTCAGGCGGCTGCCACGGTCACCCCGGCGGCTGCGGTGCTGCCCACACCGCGCCCAACCCTCAATGCCGGCAGCATACCGGCAGAAGGCACCCTGCTGGATTTTGAGGACAATCCCAACATCTTCGATTCCCAGAACGCACAGGCCAGCCTGGCGAATATTGCTCACAGCGGCCAGGCCGCGCTGAAAAGCCAGAGTCCCTCCGGTGAGTGGCACATCGTGGGGGCCGATTTTGCCCAGCCGCTCAACCTGGCAGGTTTTGAAAAGTTGTGCTTCTGGGTCAACGACACCACCAGCGGTGATGATGGCAGCGCCAGTAACACCATCGGCGTCAACCTTATTGACAGCGGCGGGCGCGACGAAGAGATCTGGACGGACAACCCCGGCGCCGGAGATAACCCGCACACCGTGCGCAATCAATGGGTGCAAATGTGCCTGGACCTTTCGGTGTACAGCCAGGTGGATCTTACTAGCATTGCCAGCATCGAGTTCGAAACCTACTGGGCCGGGACAGCATACTTTGATGATGTGAGCGTAGCAGGCCGCGCTCCATAATTGGTCGTTTTCTGCGGCAGTGATCCCAGCGCGCCGCAGTGATGATTTTTGTAAACCTATTTGCCTGAAAGGAGAAGCAAGATGAAAAAGTTAAGCAACACACACGTGTACTGGCAGCTCATCGCGCTGGTGGTGATCATGGCGCTGGCGCTCTCTGCCTGCGGCGGCGCAACCCCCACCACAGTTGCCACCGAGGTTCCGACCACCGCCCCCACCGAAGAGCCAACCATGGCTGCCATCGCTACGGTCATTCAGGACTTTGAGACCAGCGCTACGCCCTATACCGATGGCGATAGCACTACCGCCAGCCTGGGCGATATGGCCTACACCGGCACCAAATCTCTGAAGAGCGAAAGCTCGGCCGGTGAGTGGCATACCGTGGGCGTCAACCTGAGCACTGCCCCAGTGGATCTGACCCCCTACAACCGGGTGTGCTTCTGGGTCTACGACACCACCGCCTTCAACAACGGCATGGCGGCCAACACTGTTGGCGTCACCCTCATCGATGCAAGCGGTGCCAAGGTGCAGCGCTACAGCGATAATGAAGGTGTGGGCGCCAACCCCAAGACGCGCCTCAATTCCTGGGTGCCGATGTGCATGAACCTGATCTCGTTCACCGGCATTGACCAGACAAAAGTCGAAAAGATAGAGTTCACCATGTACTGGGCTGGTGTCTACTCCTTCGACGATATCACCCTGCTGCCTGCTGATGCCGAAGCCCCCGCCCCCACTGCCGGCGCCGGCGACAAGATGTACGCCGTCAATGTGCAGGGGTTTGAAGCGGAAGATAGTTACTACTCCGACTATCAGGCCAACCTGAGCCTGTCCACCGAAATCTTCCACGGCGGCGCCTCTTCATTGATGGAAACCTTTGATACCGGTGAATGGCACGCCTTTGGCGCTTACCCCAACCCCAATCCCATTGATCTCTCCAAGTTCAACAAACTGTGCTTCTGGATCTACGACACCTCGGAGCACGAGGGCAAGGTTGCCGATAACACAGTGGGCGTTAAACTCTTTGACGAAACCGCCAATGAGGAAGTATGGACCGACAATACCCTGGCCGGCACCAACCCCAAGACTGCCCCCAGCACCTGGACGCAGATGTGCATCAACCTGGCCGCTTTCACCACCGTTGACCTGAGCAAGATCACCAAGGTGCAATTCTCTGTTTACTGGGCCGGCACCTACTACGTGGATGATATTCAGGCCTTTGGCACCGTTGAGGCTGCCAGCGAAGCTGCAGTGGTCCAGGACTTTGAGAAGGAAGACACCTACTACGCCGATTACCAGGCCAACCTGAGCCTGGCAACCGATATCTTCCACGGCGGCGCTTCCTCCCTCAAAGAAACCTTTGATACCGGGGAGTGGCACGCCTTTGGCGCTTACCCCGAACCGCGCCCATTTGATGCGCTGCCCTACAGCAAGGTGTGCTTCTGGATCTACGACACCTCCGAACACGAGGGCAAGGTCGCCGATAACACTGTGGGTGTCAAGCTCTTTGATGCCAGCGGCGCCAGTGAAGAAGTGTGGACTGACAATGCCCTGGGAGGCACTAACCCCAAGACTGCCGCCAACGACTGGACGCAGCTGTGCATCAACCTGGCTGCCTACACCACCATTGACCTGAGCAAGATCGACAAGGTGCAGTTGTCCCTTTACTGGGCCGGCACCTACTACGTAGACGACATCACTTTTGAACCCTAAACACTGATTTTCTGGCCGGGGCTTGCCAAAGCAAAACTGGTGAGCCCCGCCGCAACCCTTTGAAAGCGCCTTCTGAATGAGGGCCTTTTGCCGCTGATTTACCCTTACCTGTTTTTGCACGTGAAATACCAGATCTATCCGAGGAGGTGGATGATGCCCAATCAAGTAGCAAGACTTAGCCGTCGAGATTTTCTGCGCCTGATGGCCATTGGCACAGGCACCGCAGCGCTCAGCTCGTGCGGTGTGCGCCCAACCGGCACAAGCACGGCAGGCAGCATGACGTTAAAAACCGCCGGGTGGCCGCTGGATGTATTCTTTAAAGGCGATACCCTGACCCCCTTCCAGAACGGCCACAACAAAGCACTGCAGGCATGGCTCGACCAGAACCCCGGCGTCAGCCTGGAGCAAATCGAGTTCAACGTTTGGGGGGCAGATGGCCTGCGTACCGCGGTAGCGGGCGGCACAGCGCCTTTCCACTACCCCATCGGTGTGCTCGGCAACTGGAACGTCCCGGGTATTCAGGCCTCGTATGCTGAAGGACTTTTTGCGGATATCACCAACGCCTTCAACAACAATCACGTCCTCGAATTGCTTGACCCCAAGGTGGCAGCCGCCACCTCACGCTGGAAGACCAACGATGGCATCATCTTTGGCATCCCCTACGAAGTGGTCTCCAGTGAGGGCTTTTTCTACAACCGCGAGCACCTGGCCGAGGTCGGTGTGGATAATATCCCGCTCACCTGGTCCTGGCAAGATATGCGCGAACTGGCCGCCAAATTGACCAAAGGCGACCGCAAGGGGCTGGCGATGGCCGCTTACGCACTGGATTGGATCCTGCCCACCTACGGCATTGACTTCGACGGCCTGCTCTCGCATTACCCGGTGCCCGGCAACGGCTTTAACTGGCGCTGGGACTTTACCACCTGGATGGACGATCTTGTGGAAGGCGTTGACCTGTGGCGCGGCATGTACCTAGAAGACAAATCCGTTTTCACCGACCCCAATTACTGGGATTATTCGCAGGGCGGGCAACTGGCTGCCGCCTTCTATGCTGAAAAAGCCTCAATGACGCCCGGCATCCACCTGTTCTTCTCAGATATGGCGGTCAAGATGAACAAGTCCATTCAGGAGGCCGATGCCTTCATGGGTTTCAACCGCCAGCCGCTCGGGCCGCTGGGCTACACTTACCAATTGCCCTTCTCACCCAGCGCGTGGGCGTTCAACCCCGACCTGACCCCCGCGGAACTGGACAAGGCCGTTTCCCTCTTTGCTTACATGCTCCTCGGCGAGGGTTTTGTGGCCACCGCCCAGGAAATCTACAACGAAACCAAAGACGCCAGCGAGATCGTGCGTTCCATCCGCTGGCCATTTGCTAACCGCTATTCGGATACCGTGCCGGACGTTCCCGGCTCGCTCAATGACGCCACCGGCCGCCACTATGCCGACGAGATCAACACTCTCTTTAGCCAGCCCAAGTTGCCCGAAGTGGGCGAATATATCCCGGCTGAGGTGAACCGCGGCCCCGGCGACACCCCCTGGTACGACAAGCTAACGCGCTGGGCTTATTCTCAGGACGCGTTTGACGTGAAAAAGGATGCCGCCGAATTGGAAAGCGTGCTCAATCAGCAGGCCAAGACCTTCCCCTCCAGCGTGGACCAGACCGCTTTTGCAGAGGGCATCAACCGCTACTATGCGGATGTGACCGCTTACCTGCAGGCCAATGCCCCGCAATTCTACGAAAAACGCTTCAAGCCGTTCTACGACCTACGCATCAAACCGAACTTTGGATGATCCTTTCTCCTATCTGTGCGATCCCGGTGGCTAGGGGGCCCGGGATCGAGGAGAGAACGCAAAAAGAGCAGGAGGCATTTACGATGACCTTAGAAGCAGAAAGCATTTCCCCTGCCGTGCAGCCAACCGAGGCCGGGCGAACCCGCAAACGCTGGACAAACTGGCTGTTCGTCATTCCTGCCATCCTATTCCAGTTCTTCTGGGGCTGGTACCCAATGGTGGTGGCCATCTTCCTCAGCCTCACCAACGCCCCCATCCGCGGCCAGATCACCTTCCGCTGGTTCGAGAACTATTCGCGCCTGGCATTGGATCCGCTGGTGCCGATGGCCTTCCGCGTGACCCTGCTGTACGCCGGCCTGTCAATCCTGCTGACCTTCTTCATCCCCGTGCTGGTAGCCATTCTGCTGATGGAAATGCCTCCGCGCACCATGCGCATTATGATGATCCTGTGGTACCTGCCGCTGAGCGGCATTGCCAGCACACTCTTCTGGCAGTACCTCTACAATGAAAATTTCGGTATCTTCCAGTACATCGCCACAGCGGTGCTGGGGCTGCCGCAGCAAGCCTTTTTGAGCAGCGAGCGCTGGGTACTCTTCTGGCTCATTGTTCCGGGTATTTTGATGTACGGGCCGGGCCTGTATTACATGGCCGGCCTGCAGAGCATCCCCAAATCCTATTACGAAGCCGCAGAGGTGGAGGGCGCCGGGTTCTGGCGCAAGATATGGACGATCTCACTGCCGCGCCTGCGCCCGATCATTTCCATGACCCTGCTTTTCTCCATCATCGGCAGCCTGCAGGAATTCTCCTGGATGGATCTGATGACGCGCGGCGGCCCCAACGGCGCCAGCCGTACCGTGGTCATGTACATGTTCAATTTACTCAACAATGGGCGCATCGGAGATGCCACTGCACTGGCATGCATGCTCTTTGCGGCCATTATGATCATCGTTCTGCTTTACCGCCTATTCTTTAAGTCCGACCTGGATGTCTAACAGGAGCGACACCATGAGTCTTTTCCCAACCGTTGGTCGAAAACAGTTCAAAATGCGGCTCTCGTGGCTGCTGCTGGGCATCTTCTTGTGGTTTGGTGTATTCATGCACCTGGTGCCGTTCTACATCATGATCAGCACATCGGTAAAGCCAGCCGCCGAGGCCATGTCTATACCGCCCTCGCTATGGCCGGCACACCCCACCCTAGCCGCCTGGAAACTCATCCTGCACATCACCGATATCGCCAAATCGGTGCTGGCACAGCCGCTCAGCCGCTACTTCCTCAACTCCACGCTGATGACGTTGGGCACAATGCTCTTGAGCATCCCCGTCACCTCGCTGGCGGCTTACGCGTGCAGCAAACTCATCAAAGGCAAGTCTGCCAAATCCCTGTTCCTTTTCTTCATCGGCACGCTGATGCTGCCGGGGATCGTCAGCCTGATTCCATCCTTTTTGCTCACGCGCAATTTTCCTTTTCCGCTGCCGGTGGCGCCCAACATCCCCGGTACAGACATTCCCTTCCCTACCCTGCGCATCTGGAACACTTACTGGGCAGTGATCCTGCCGGCCGGGTTTAGCGCCTCCAATTTTTTGCTCTTCAAGGGCTTCTTCGATGGCATCCCCGATTCGATCATCAACGCTGCGCGCGTGGATGGCGGCTCGGAGATGAACATATTCCGCCGCATCATCCTGCCTATGTCTATCCCGGTATATGCGGTGGTATCGTACTTCCAGTTCGGCGCCTGCTGGGATAGCTACCTGTGGCCGCTGGTGGTCATTCAGGATAGCAAAATTGCCCCGCTGACGCTGGCGATCCGCCGCATTTCAGACGCTTTTGGTTCCGCCGGCACCACCAACCCACTGACGGCCTTTGGCGCTTCATCGCAAATGGCAGACCTCATCAACCAGGGTCTTTCGTGGAACGGCTTGATGGTGCTGGGCCTCTTGCAGGCCATCCCGGTATTCATTTTCTTCATCGTCGCCCGCGAGTACCTGCTTAAGGGTGTCAAGATTCAGGGGTTGAAATGACCAGTGTACTGCTTGAGAATGTGGTCAAGTATTACTACCCGGCTGTGGGTGCAGCAGAGACCAAACCCACGCTTGGCCTCGATCACGTCACGATGAAGATCGAGGACGGCGAGACTATCAGCATTGTGGGGCCATCCGGCTGCGGCAAGAGTACTCTACTCAAGGTAATTGCCGGCCTGGAGTTTGCCGATGAAGGCCATGTGCGCTACAACAATGTAGAAGTCACCCAGGTGACGCCGCAGGATCGCGGCGTGGGCATGGTCTTTCAGGATTATGCCCTTTACCCCAGCAAGGAAGGCCAGAAGAATATGAGCTACTTCTTTGAGGTGCATCACCGCACTGAAGAAGAAAAGCAGCAGCGCCTGAAGGAAACTGCCGAATTGATGGGCATTGGCTTTGAAGTGCTGATGGACCGCCAGGTGGATACGCTCTCCGGCGGCGAGAAGCAGCGCGTGGGCATTGCCCGCTGCATCGTGCGCGAGCCCAACGTCTTCCTGATGGACGAACCCATCTCTAACCTGGATGCCAAACTGCGCGAGCGCACACGCACCGAGATCAAGCGCCTGCTCAAAAAATTCCACATTACCACCATTTACGTCACTCACGACCAGCAGGAAGCCATCTTTATGGGCGACCGCATTGCCGTGATGCGTGCGGGGCGCCTTGAACAGTTTGGCACCTTTGACGATCTGTACTACTCCCCGGCTAACCTGTTTGTAGCGTCGTTGATCGGTACACCCCCCATCAGTTTCCTGCCGGCAGAACGGGCCGGAGACACACTCAAAATTGCCGGCGTGCTTAGCGTGCCGGTGCCTGCTGCGCTGGCAGGCGTGCTCCCGCAGGGCCGATCCCGTATTGGAGTGAGGCCCGAGGGTTGGCTTGTTCAGGCGCAGACGGGTGAAGGGCTGGCAATGTCGGTGGCGCGCATTGAGCGCCTCTTTACCGAACGGGCTGCCTTTGCCCACGGCGAAGTAGCCAGCGCAGCGGTGAACGCCCTGGTGCCGTTGGATTTCCCGGAAACCCGGCAAATCTTCCTCACCCCGGACTGGGAACGGGCATACTTTTTTGCAGCCGATTCTGAGACGGCCTTGCATACACCGGGTGTTCCAATGTTGTTTTAGATCAAACCTCGCCCCGGCCAGTGCACAGTGCCGGCGGTGAGCGGAGGAGCAATTATGGCATCCATCACAGTATCTCATCTGGTCAAACAATACGCCGAAAAGCTGGCGGTCAACGACATCAATTTTGATCTTGGCGAACGGGAGTTCCTCGTGTTGGTTGGGCCTTCCGGCTGCGGCAAGACCACCACCCTGCGCATGCTGGCCGGGCTGGAAACCATCAGCAGTGGCGAGCTTTTCTTTGGCGGCAAGCGCGTGAATGAAGTGCGCCCCAAACTGCGCAATGTGGCCATGGTCTTCCAGGATTATGCGGTCTTCCCGCACCTGACAGTGTACGAGAACATTGCCTACGGCCTGCGCGCACGCCATGCTCCCGCCAAATTGATCAAAGAACGGGTGGTCAAAGCAGCCACCTCCTTCCGCATTGACCACCTGCTCTACCGCAAACCGCGCCAGTTGAGCGGCGGCGAACGCCAACGCGTAGCCCTTTCGCGGGCAATGGTGCGCGACGCCGACCTTTACCTTTACGACGAGCCGCTGGCCAACCTGGATGCCCAGCTGCGCCACCAGGCGCGCGAGGACATCATGGCGCTGCACCAGGAGAAGCAAAAGCCAAGTGTGTACGTGACCCACGACCAGTCTGAAGCCATGGCAATGGGCGACCGCATTGCCGTCATGCGCGCTGGCAGTATCGAGCAGATTGGCACGGGCGCGGAACTCTATGAGCACCCCACCAACCTGTTTGTGGCCTACTTCATCGGCACCCCCAGCATCAATCTCTTCGATGTGGATATTGTGGCAGAGAGCGGCGAGTTGTGGGCCAGGAACAAAGCCTTTTCGCTGCTGCTGCCGCCCGCCATCGCCGGCAAGCTGGGCTGTTACACCGGCAAGCGCGTTAAAATGGGCGTCCGCCCTGAAGACCTGCACGTGCCGCGCCTGGCGCCTTTTCAGGTGGCGGAACATAACCAGATGCAGGGTGTTGTCAACGTCATCGAGCCTTCCTCAACCGGCTGCTCGGTGTACATGAGCACGCTGGAAGAAGCGCCGCAGGATTTTGTGGCAACCTTCCGCACGCGCATGCCGGTGCAATACATCGGCAAAGAAGTGCCGCTGGCCGTGCATCTGGAAAAGGCGCACTTCTTTGATGCCGAAACCGAGAAATCCATTCTGGCAGGTTGAGCATGCCTTTTTTTGATGATTCCGGAGCACGCCCGGAGCAGGAACGCAGCGCCGTCTGGCGCTCATTCGCCCTCATCAAGGACCAACTGGAACGTTTGATCCTAATCAATTTGCTGTGGGCGCTGCAGGCTGTTCCGTTGTTGGTGGCACTGGTCTTTGAGCTTCCTTTTGCCCTGCGTGTAGCACTGAGCGCTTACTCCGCGCTTGTGCTAGCGCCGGCCACCGCCACCCTTTTTGCCGTGGTCGCCGACCTGAGCGAAGGCGTGCCGCTGGACGCAGCCATGCTCTGGGGGCACTTCAAGGAACAGATCAAGCCGGGTTTTTTAAAGCTGCTGCCCCTGCTGAGCCTGTTTTACTGGCTGGCGCTGCTGGCAGGCTACGCCTCCGGCCGCGGCTGGCTGGCCGTAGACGTGCTGGCGCAACTGGTATTTCTGCTTCTGCTGGTCTTGTCGCTTTCCTGGGGGCCGCTGCTGGTCTGTGAACCGCAACTGCAGGCATGGGGCATCCTTTCCAGGTCGGTGCAACGCCTGCTGAAATTCCCCGGGCGCACCCTGCTACTGGGATTGGTTTGCCTGTTGGCGCTGGCGTTGGGGATCGTCTCCATCGCCGGCCTGATGTTGATCGTGCCGGTGCTCATTGCGCTCTTCCAGGTACAATTCTATCTGTCCGGCCATCCGCAGCCAGGCCCTGCCGGGGTCAGCCAGCCTCTGAGCCATCCCCGCAAATAGTCTGAAAGGAACTTCTATGAAATCGTTGGAAATTCAGGGTCTCACCAAACGCTTTGGCAGCAATGTGGTGCTCAATAACCTCAACCTCACGGTTGAAGAAGGCGAGTTCTTTGTGCTGCTGGGACCTTCCGGCGGCGGCAAGAGTACCATCCTCAAGTTAATCTGCGGCATCGAAATACCTGACGCCGGGCGCATCCTGCTCAACGGGCGCGACATCACTGCCTTGCCGCCGCGCAACCGCAATCTGGGCATGGTCTTTCAGGATTACGGCCTCTACCCGCATATGAACGTCTTTGAGAATATTGCATACGGGCTGGAAGCACGCGGCATGCCCCGGGACGAGGTTTCTCGGCGCGTTAAGGAAGCAGCCGAAAAACTGGGGCTGACACCCATGATCGAGCGCATTATTGTGGATCTTTCCGGCGGCGAGCAGCAGCGCGTGGCACTGGCGCGCGCTCTGGCAAAGGACGCAGACTTGTACCTTTTTGACGAACCTCTTTCCAACCTGGACCCAAAACTGCGCGCTCAGGCGCGCCGCGATATTATTATGGTGCACCGCGCCAAACACAAGCCCTCGCTTTACGTTACCCACGACCAGACCGAAGCCCTGGCCATCAGCGACCGCATCGCCATCATCGCTAAAGGCGAATTACAGCAAGTGGGCACAGCCGACGACCTGATCCAGCGGCCGGCCAATGTCTTTGTGGCCGGGTTCATCGGCACACCGGCAATGAACCTGCAGCGCGGCATACTGGCCGCTGATGGCGGCAGCTACCGCGTGGAGATCTGCCCGGGGGTTTCTGTGCATCTTGCACCGGAGTGGAAATCCGCCTTGCAGAAGTATTCCGGCAGCCAGGTGATGCTTGGCATCCCGCCTGCCGCTTTTCTGCCCCCCGCGGCTGCGGTGGATGACTCGCACGGGCCGGTCAACCACATCGAAGGCGTTGTGGACTTTGTTGAGCCGCTGGTCAGCGAAGTAATCGTCGGTTTCAAGCTGGCAGAAGACATTGCCGTCAGTGCGCTCTTTGTCAACGTGGATGAGGCGGGCTTCCTTCCGGGCACGCACATGCGCATCGGTCTGGACGGTGAACAGGTATGCCTCTTTGATCCTGAAAGCGGCAATGCCATTTTGCGTGAAGCATGAAACGACTTTTGCCAATTCTCTTCTGCATTGCATTTTTGATGAGTTCCTGCGCCATGCCCGCCACTCCCTCCCCTTCCCCTACTGCCACCCCGACTCCGGCTTTGCCCGGCGGCTGGGCACTGGTGTGGAACGATGAGTTTGACGGCCCCGCCGGCAGCGCCCCGGATGCCGCAAAATGGGGTTACGATATCGGCGGCGAAGGCTGGGGCAACCAAGAATGGGAGTATTACAGCGACCGGCCGGAAAACGCCGCGCTAGATGGCGCCGGCAACCTGACCATCACTGCGCGGGCGGTGGAAGACCCGGCTGGCCTGGAGTGCTGGTACGGGGCGTGCAAATTCACTTCGGCGCGCCTGCTCACGCAGGACATGTTCACCTTCACCTATGGACGGGTAGAAGCACGACTGAAGATTCCCTTTGGGCAGGGCATCTGGCCAGCATTCTGGATGCTTGGCGCGGACATCCCCGCCGCGGGCTGGCCGGAATGCGGCGAGGTAGACATCATGGAGAACATCGGGCGTGAGCCAGCGCTCGTTCATGGCACGGTACACGGCCCCGGTTTCTACGGCGCTGATGGACTTTCCTTCCCCTACGCGCTGGCAGACGGTGCAGCCTTTGCCGATGACTTTCACCTCTACGCGGTAGAATGGGAAGAAGCTGAGATACGCTGGTACGTGGATGGCAGCCTGTATGGCACGGTGAGGAAGAGCCAGTTCCCGGAAACCTATCGCTGGGTGTTCGACCACCCCTTCTTCATCATCCTCAACGTGGCCGTGGGTGGCGGCTGGCCCGGTTACCCGGATGCCACCACCACCTTCCCCCAGTCTATGCTGGTGGATTACGTGCGCGTGTATCAACGCCAATAACCTGAAAGGAAACCATTTTGTGCGCCCGGTTGATGCGCACCGTGCGATGAGCAATCCTCTTTCTAATTCCTGTGATGTGCTGCTCTTTGGCGATTACTTTTGCGACGTGATCGTAACCGGCCTGAGCGAAGTGCCGCGCCTCGGCGCAGATGTCTTTGGCGATTCGATGGAGATTGCACCCGGCGGAGCTTACATCCTCACTGTGGCACTGCACCGGTTGGGAGTAAATGCCCGCTGGGCAGCCCGCTTGGGCAACGACCTTTTTAGCCAGTTTGTGCTGGGCGCAGCCCGGCGCGAGGGAATTGACACTTCGCTCTTCCAGTTACTCCAGCAGCCTTTCCGCAGCGTGAGCGTTTCCTTCTCGTTTGCCCATGACCGTGGCTTTATCAGTTACATTGACCCCACCCCGCAAGAACTACCCATCCGCGACCTGATCGCAAGACTGCGCCCACGCTGGGTGGTCAACAGTCCGTTCGATGGAACGCCGGAGACGCGCGAATTCATCCATTTTGTGCATCAGAACGGCGGGCGCATCTATACCGACTGCCAGTACACTACGCAGACCCTGGCAGAAGAGGGGCTAACCGACACCCTTGCCACCATTGATGTATTTGCACCCAATTTAAGCGAAGCCCGCCAGCTTACCGGTGCCGGCGATGCCGAGGCTGCCGCCGAGATACTGGCACGCTATTGCCCGCTGGTGATCATCAAGTGCGGTGCCGATGGCGCGCTGGCGCGTGCGGGCGCGCAGGTATGGCGCTCACCCGCCCTGCAGGCGGAGGCAGTGGATACCACCGGCGCCGGCGATTGCTTTAATGCCGGATTTTTAAGCGCCCTGCTGCGCGGCGAACCCTTGGAAACCTGCCTGCGCTACGGCAACATCTGCGGCGGGCTTTCTGTTACCCGGCGCGGCGGGGCCAGCGCTGCCCCCACCTTGGAGCAACTCAAAAGTTATTTGTAATCCTCAAAGGAGCCTGTGCCGATATGAAACTCACTCTCATTGGCGGCGGTGGCGTGCGTTCACCGCTTTTTGTAATGACCCTGCTGCGCTGGCAAAAGCGCATCGGCGTAGATGAACTGTGCCTGCTGGATGTGGACGAGCGCAAACTGCGCCTGCTGGGTCCGCTGTGCCGCGAACTGGTACACCGTGCGGGCGATCCCTTCCGCCTATCCACCACGCTCGATGCCCGCGCTGCCCTCAGCGGCGCCGATCACGTGGTCACCACCATCCGCCCCGGCTTTGAGCAGGGGCGCGCCACCGACGAGCGTATTGCCCTCCGCCACGGCGTGCTGGGTCAGGAAACCACCGGCCCAGGCGGGTTTTCAATGGCGCTGCGCAGCATCCCGGCAATTCTTGGCTATGCGCAGATACTACAGGAACTCAGCCCGCACGCATGGATGTTCAACTTTACCAACCCGGCCGGGCTGGTAACACAGGCCGGGCGCGATGCCGGTTACGAGCACATTGTGGGCATCTGCGACGGCGCCAACGGCGGCCAGGGCGGCATTGCTGCCTGGGCGGGCGTGCCCGCCGCACGCATCCGCGCCGAGGTCTTTGGCCTCAATCACCTCTCGTGGTGCCGGCGTGCCTGGTTGGATGGCGAAGACCTGATGCCCAGGGCAATTGCCGATGATCGCTTTGTGCGCGAGATGCAAGCCACCTTTGAGCCGGAACTCGTCCGCCAAGCAGGTATGCACCTCAATGAATACCTGTACTACTACCACTACGCGGAGAAGGCCGTGGCCGCCATCCTGGCAGAACCAAAAACACGCGGCGAAGAGATCGTTGAGCTTAACCGCCGCCTTTTGGAACAGCTCGAAGAAGTGGGAGTGGAGCGCAACCCGGAACGGGCACTGCGCACCTTTTTTGGCTACGAAAAACGCCGCGGCGCCACCTACATGCACTACGCCTACGACGGCATGTCCATCGAGGAAGCCGACCAGGAACAGGTTTTTGACGCCGATATCCCACCCGAAGCCGGTGAAGGCTATGCTGGGGTGGCATTGTCCATCATCGAAGCGCTCACCAGCGGCGGGCCGCTCTACACCGCCCTCAATGTACCTAACCGCGGCGCCATTTACGGCATGGCGGACAGTGATGTGGTGGAGGTAAGCTGCCGGGTGGATCGCGAGGGCATTCATGTGCTGCCAATCGGAGAAGTACCCGCCCCGCAGCTGGGGCTAATGCAAGCCATCAAACTTTATGAACGCCTGACCGTTCAGGCCATCCGCGAGAGATCGCGCAGGCTGGCGGTTCAAGCCCTGATGGCACATCCGCTGGTGCTGTCATACTCACGCGCCAGGCCGCTGGTGGATGAATACCTGGCTGCCAACAAAGAGTACATCGGAGAGTGGAAATGAGTTACAAGGATGCTGCACTGCCTGTTGCCGCGCGGGTGGAGGACTTGCTGGCGCAAATGACGCTGGCGGAGAAGGTTGCCCAGTTGACGCAGGTGTTTGTAACGCCGCAGACGCGCCAACAGGTCATCGAGCGCATTCGCCAGACCGGCATCGGATCACGCATTCTGGCCGAATCCAACCTGGCGGGCAACATCCCCCAGCGCATTGCCGAGATGGACGATCTGAACGCGCTCCAGCGTGTGGCCGTGGAGGAGAGCCGTCTGGGCATCCCGCTACTGCATGGCCGCGATGTGATCCACGGGCACCGCACCACTTTCCCCATTCCACTGGCAATGGCCGCCGGTTTTGATCCGCAGGCTGTGGAAGAGGCCTTTGCCATCGCCGGTCACGAATCGGCCAGCGCCGGCGTGCACTGGTCTTTTGCGCCCATGCTGGATATTGCGCGCGACCCACGCTGGGGGCGTGTGATCGAAGGCTTCGGCGAGGACCCCTATCTGGCTTCGCAGATGGCCGCTGCCGCTGTGCGTGGCTTTCAGGACAGGGGTGGCATTTTGGCCTGTGCCAAACATTACATCGGCTACGGTGCCGCCGAGGGCGGGCGCGATTACAATACCGCCGAAATCAGCGACAACACCCTGCGCAACACCTACCTACCACCGTTTAAGGCTGCTGTGGCAGCAGGCGTGGGCAGCGTCATGTCGGCGTTTAACGACCTCAACGGAGAATCGGCATCCGGCAGCCATTACCTGCTGACGGAAATCCTGCGCGGGGAACTGGGCTTTGAGGGTTTCGTGGTCAGCGACTGGGGGTCGGTGGCAGACCTGATGACCCACCGCGTTGCCAGTGATGAGCGCGAGGCTGCCGAAAAAGCCTTTTTTGCCGGGGTGGATATGGAGATGGTCTCCGAATGTTACCCGCACCACCTAGCCGAACTGGTAGAGCAACTCATCGTTCCGCAGGAACTTATTGATGCTTCGGTGCGCCGCGTCCTGGCGGCTAAACTCCGCCTTGGCCTGTTCGAACACCCATATGTAGAAAAAGAGAACTTCACCAAAGAACAGTTCACCCCACAGAACGAACTAGCTGCCCGGCGGCTGGCCGCGCGCAGCATGGTACTGTTGAAGAATGACGGGCTGCTGCCGCTTCAGCGCGGCGGGCAAAGAATTGCCGTCATCGGCCCATACGCGGATCAGCGCCGCGCCCTGCTTGGCTCCTGGGTAAATGACGGCCTGGTGGAAGAAACCGCCACTCTCGCCGAGGCCATGCGCCTGGCTTTTCCGCAGGATGAGATCCTCTCGGTTGCAAGCGGACTGTACGATGAGATGCTGATGGCTGCCGCCAGAGCGGATGTGGTGATCCTGGCACTGGGGGAATCTAACCAGCGCAACGGCGAGTTTAACAGCGTGGCAGAGCTGCGCCTGCCCGCCGGGCAGGAAGAACTGGCAGCCGCGGTTGCCGCACTGGGCAAGCCGTTTGTCGTTGTGGTTTTTGCCGGGCGACCGCTGGTGCTCACGCACCTTCTGCCAGAGGCGAACGCCTTGCTGTATGCCTGGCACCCCGGCAGCCTTGGGGCTGCAGCAGTTTCCGATCTGCTCAGCGGCACCCAGGCGCCCAGCGGCAAACTGCCCATCACCTTTCCACGCGCCACCGGGCAGGTTCCCATTTACTACAACCACAAAAGCACCGGTAAAGGAGAAGGAAAATACCGCGACCTGCCCGCCGAGCCGCTCTTTCCGTTCGGCTTTGGGTTGAGCTACACCACCTTTGAGTACAGCGATCTGGCAGTGGCCCCAAAAACCGGTGGAGAAGTCGGCGTTTCGGCGATGGTGAAGAACACCGGCCAGTGCGCTGGCGATGAAGTGGTGCAATGCTACATTCAGGATTGCGTTGCCGAACTCACCCGGCCCGTCCGCGAGCTAAAGGGTTTCCGGCGCGTGAGCCTGCAGCCCGGAGAGGAACGCCGGGTGGAATTTTTTCTCGGCGCCGAGGAACTCTCGTATTATGGCCGCGGCGGCAAATGGGTGCTGGAGCCCGGCGAATTCAAAGTATGGGTCGGCGCTGATAGCAACGCGGCACTAGAGGGGGCCTTTCGGGTGGAGCCCGCCCGGCCCGGTTAACCCCGTGCAGCTTTGCTATTCCCAATAGATAAAATCAGCAGGCTGGGTTCCAGCCTGCTGATTTTTTTACTTGAAGAACGCGGTGTAACGGTTTCTGGCGTCCCCCGGGATGTTCACCATCCTGTTCGGGTTGGAGGGTGAGGCTGGCTTTACGCTCAGCTTTCCTCCCCGCAGAGAACGGGTTAGAACCCGGTTCAATTCCACCTCATATTCGTCCGCGTTTGGCACAGCGATCATCAGGTGTTTTTCTCCGCGGGAACGCGGCCAGCGCCAGCAGGTCCTTCGATCCGCTTTCCCGTCACTCTTGTAGGTGATTGCGATCACCTTCATGGCCGGCAGGAAGAGCAGCAAGAACAGGCCCAGCAGCCCCAGAGCACCGCCGGCTACTGCTCCGGTCGTTTTGGCCAGGGAGCCCCAGGTTCTGGCGGGGCCGTTGCCTCCATTGGACGGAGTGGCCGTACTGCGGCCTGAAACGACTGCACAACACCCTGTGAAACGAGGAGCAAGGCCAGGAGCAGAGACAACGGCAGCAAGATGTACAATGCTGAACGGGTCAGGTCTACCCAGAAGTTACCGAGCTTTTGAGTGGTGTGCCGGGAGATCCCGCGTATCAGGGCAACAAGGACAGCCATTCCCGTAGCCGCGGAAAGAAAATTCTGCACCCCCAGACCCAGCATTTGCGACAGGTTGCTCATGGTCGTTTCGCCACCATAACTCTGCCAGTTGGTGTTGGTCACAAAACTGACCGCCGTGTTAAACGCCAGTGCAGGCGATAGGCTGCCAAACGCCTGAGGATTGAGCGGCAAAATACCCTGTGCCCGCAGGAGCAGGTAGAGGAAGAAGAAACCGACCAGATTAAATGCCAGCACTGCCAGGGCATAAACCTTCCAGGTCATTTCGCCCTCGGGCTTCGCGCCGGCCAGCTTTAAAACGAACTTTTCAACCGGGCCAATCAGCGACGAAAGGAAGGTGCGTTCTCCCTGGTAAACCTTTGCCATGTAAATCCCCAGAGGCTTTACCAGCACCAGAAGAACCAAAATGTACAATGCAAACTGAAGCCAACCGATATTATTCATCCGAACCACTCCGGCTTGATCAAAGAAATAAACAGGTAAACCAGCAAAAGCAACGCTACAATGCCTGCCACGATCGCAAATCCGTTCATTTCACTTCTCCATCAAAAAATCGCACAAAAAGACGAATCCCCACATCAAAAAGAAAAAAGCAACCACAATCACGACCATTAACAGATCAGCCATAACGCTCCTTAAAATATCCACCCTTACTTTACTCCCCGCCCGGTAAAGAAAGCGGCAAGAAAAGTGGCCAAAACGTCAAGAAAAAATCAAGGTTTTAGGAAGAATTTACATGGGGCTTAATCTCAGTCACACCAGAGAGACTCGAGGTTCTTACAGAAAATCCGCCCCTCTGGACGGATTTTCGATATTTCTAAAAGTAGAATCGAATTAGCCCACCGATGAGGCTTTCTCACTCTCCTGACTATATGAAAATACTACTTATTAGTTAATGCCAGACTCTTGATAAAACATCAAGTGTCGATCACAACTAAAGCTGAGTAACTCATTCGACCATCGAGAAAAAAATTAACAGGGCAACGAGGCGTTGCCTTGTTGGCAATCACTGCTCAAAACACTATCAAATCAAAATTGCATTTTGATCGTTCGTGCTATTTAAAGAACTCGTCGAGCAGCGATTTGTGATCGCCCATGCAGATCATGTGAT
>CALCNO010000147.1 GCA_937897615.1 uncultured Anaerolineaceae bacterium | reverse complement strand
TGGAACGCCAATCTTTGCGGTTGTGGTTTAGATGATTATAGCCTGTAATGGGAGAGGGGATGGGAAGAGAGGGGGGGCAATACGAATTCCTCCCCAACCCGCATTCTGCAAATTGATATTTGATGCGGCACATCATTACTCAATCTCTCCTAATGGATTATTGTTGCGCTTGAAAGATCCAATGTTATACTAATTTGTAAGTGGGAGGGAGAGAATGAATTCATTAAAATTTCTTTTTAAAAAATACAAGCTCGAAGAAGTGTTTACACCCAGTTCTTATGCAAAACTAACTTACGTATCAAGGCCGAGTCTCGAAGACGATGTCGAGAAGTTTTTAAAAATTCCAGGAATGCAGATAGTTTTATACGGACACTCTGGTTGTGGAAAATCCACAATGATCTATAACATCCTTCAAAAAAGAAGAAGAGGTTATATTTCCACAAGTTGCACGTCATCAACGACATTTGACGAATTACTTTATCAAGCATTTGACAAATTGAATGTATTTTATAAAACCGAAATGTCATCGTCAAGAAGTGATTCATACGCCGCTGAATTGAAACTAAAAAACTCAGCTTTATCTTCAATGTTGTCGCAGACCACAATTGAAGGAGCATCTGAAAAACAAGTAAGAGTTTTACCATTGCAGCTAACACCAGAGAGACTCGCGCAGTTTTTAGGAGAGATGAAATGCGTATGGGTTATAGAAGATTTTCACAAGGTGGCTGAAAAAGAAAAGAAAAGGCTTGCAGAGGTTGTAAAAATATTCATGGATTCTGCAAGTACTTACCCATATGTAAAAATAATCTGCTTAGGAGCTGTAACTACTGCGAATGAGTTAGTAGCATTAGATAATGATCTTGCCACAAGAGTTGCAGAGATATTTATTCCCCTCATGCTCGATATAGAATTATCTAAAGTTATTGAAACTGGTTTTGAACTATTGAATTTAGTGTACGACAAATTACTAGAAGATAAAATTATTTACTATTCAAATAACTTAGCAGCGGTTTGCCACCAACTATGCTTTGATATTTGCCATTCACTCTCTATAGAAAACAGTCAAATACAAAGAATGCATGTAAATGACGATAATTTTGATAGTGCTGTTTTATCTTACCTAAAGAAGAACTCTGATACGATTAAAAAACCATTTGATAGAATTGCGTCAAATCCACGATGCGTTGCAATTCTTGAGGGAATGATAAATATCCAAAACGAAACAATGACAATTGGCGAAATACTTACCGAGACGAAAAAAATCATTAACATTCATCAAGAGGAACTGCTAATTCTCATTGAGGAGATGAAAAAACCTGAATTAGGCGAAGTGATAAGGTTTGATACAAATTCGAAAAAATATTCATTCGCGACCCCCTTTTTTCAGGCATTTCTAAAAATGCAAATAGAAAGTGAAAAAATGGAACGAAATGAGCAAGAAAATAGAAGAAACCGTAAAGACCAATACCAACTGGTTCGAAAACCTGAACTTTTCAATGCCTGCGAAATCATACGTGGTGAAGAAATTGAAGAATACATTCAAACACTTAATTCATATTTTCTAAGATCGCAAAAACTAAAAGAGGAGTTTGATCTCCTTCAGCAATAACGCAGAGGTAAGAAGAAATTTACAGAAAACTGAACAGTAACCAGTCTTTGCACCAGTCTACAGTACTCCTAAATCATCAAAGTCTATCAATTTTCACTAAGGTGTCCTATAAAGACAGACATCAAGGGTTCCAATATAAACTGTCGTTCCACTCCCAGTCTATTTCAGTATCGATTATGAACTGTGTTACCTCATCTCACCTCATCTGCAGCAGAGTGTTTTGAAAAATAGGGTATCTCCCTCTAAGGCTAGATGTCGGCGAGGTAAGCGACCAGCTTATCGTTAAAGGCGACGTTGCATTGGGATAGGAGGGGTCGGGGCGTCTTGTGCTAACGATGTATCTTCCTCGGCAGCCACGCCAGCCCACCTCTAAAAAAGAGAACACCCCCACCAAATGGCAGGGGTGTTTTTATCAAAACTTGCCCAGGAGTTTTTTTCACTATTTTTTCCGCGGATGATCCGGGCTGCAAGTATTCCTCTTACATCCAAGCACCGCAGCTATAGCCCGCTGTGCTGCCTTTTTTGTTCTTTTTGCCGTCCTACGGCAAACAGTAACAGCTCTCGAGATGATCTTACCCGGAAAGTGAGCCTTCTATTCCCATACATTACCTTGGTTACAGTGAATAAAAAAGATGCTGAGCCAATCCCTACCGCTCGCTTCCCAGATCAAAGAGCCAAAGTGTATTATCACCCGCTAAGGTGTAGTGGTTCAAAAGAATGAATCTGTTATCCGGCGAGAGCTGCCAGCTGCCAAGAAAAGTTGGAAGTATGTGGTTGTCGTCTGTCTGGATTTTTGAACGGTCAAAGATCGTTTCCACATTTGCAGTGTATACGTTCACCCGGCACAGCAATATCTCGCCAATCCGATGGCTGTCAAAGTAAATAAACTGGTCATCTTTAGACCACGCCATCTGCCCCACCCATACCGTGTCGATTTGGACCCGCTGTGGCTCCTCTTTCTTTGCTTCCCCAACCGGGAAAAGGTCTTTCAATGTGAGAAGGTAGATGGAGTTTCCATAATCCACCACCGCCACTCTTTTTCCATCCGAAGAGATCGCTGCCGTCACACCATCATTTGTTCCAATTGCCTCACGCAGATCGAATATTGCGCCGCCATCTGTATCCACAATAAACCATGTTAATGTCTCTTCAGTATTTACCATCCAGCAGGATGCCAGCACATATCTGCCATCGCTGCTCCAATTCTGAAACGAGGCTACGCCCTCCGGCCTACAAAAATCCAGAGAAAGCGGGATGTCCTTCAAACTCCCCTCAGATAGTGAGTAAACAGCCAATGAGAGTTTCCGCTGGGGTTTGCCCTCAAAAAAGAGTATCATCTTTTCTTTTGAGGGTGAAAGCGAATACAACAGGATATCGTCGTTTTTGAATATAGCGCTCTGGCTGATCTGGCTGGGAATTTGAAAGTCCTCCGGCGAAAGCGCATCAAAATACCCGGTCAATGGATCGATTTTTCCCCACGCGACACGGGTTCCATCATGCAAAATACAGCTCTGGCAAATGATCTTTCCGTCCGGGTCCCACCAAACATCAACCGCACCCAACAGTGAAGTGATCACACTTGCTTTTTGATAGCTATCAGGCTGTTCTGGTGTTGGCACCGGTGTTGCGCCCGCTTCGCCAGCAGTTGTGGCGACAGGTGTTTGCGCTACAGCACACCCGGCCAGCAGTGCCAGTGCGAGCAGTGCCAGCAGCTTTTTCGTCATTTTCCCTCCTATTGGTATGTGATATTTAATTATAGCGCAGGGGCGGTTGATGGCGCGCCCCTACGGAAGATACATAGCCTTACAAATCCAACTGGCCCTGGGTGGGGCCGGTGGGGTCGATCTTGCCGGCCTTTTTGAAGGCGCCGGTGCCGCCGGGCGGCAGTTTGGCCGCTGCCCCGGAGAGCAGCTCTTCTACGGTGAGGATCTGGATGCGTGGGTAGTCGCGCTGCCACAGCTCCGAGCGGTATACGCCGGCGCTGAGGGCGGCGGTGTCCATCTCGCGGCTGGGGCCTTCCAGGGTGATGAAGATGCCCATCTGCGCTTTCTCTGGTTCCAGCGCGCCGATGAGGTCGCGGATGTCTCCGGATTTGACATGGCCGGATTTGACCTGCACCAGGGCGCGGTACAGCCCGCCTTTGTGGTCATCAATGAAGTTGATCACGCCGTCGATGCCGCGGTCGGCGCCTTTTTTGCCGCTGCGCCAGCCATCGCCGCCAACCGGCTGGGCTTCGATGAGCGAGAGCGCCCACCACTGGAACTGGTAGCGGTCTTCGGCGGCCAACTGGCGCGCGCCGGCCAGGTCTTCAGGCTCGCCGATGACCTGGTAATCGCGTTTGGGCTCCAGGCCAAAGGCGCTCTTGAGGCGCGATTTGTGCATGGCGATGGCCAGGTGGGTGATGTCGATGCCGATCCACTGGCGGCCCAGTTTTTGCGCGGCGCTGATGCAGGTGCCGCAGCCGGAGAAGGGGTCCAGCACCACGTCGCCGGGGTTGGAGGAAGCATTGATGATGCGTTCCAGCAGGGCAAGGGGCTTCTGAGTGGGGTAGCCAAGACGCTCGGCATCAGCTGCTCTTAGCTGCGTAATATCGGACCAAATATCACCAACAACAATGCCATCCTGTTCATCGAGATACTTTTTCTTTACTATCCGCCCCTCTTTGCTCGTAGGGAAGAGCAGCCTTCCTTCTCGATCTAATTCGCCCATTTTCTCTTTGCTTACCCTCCAACCTTTTAAAGGAAATGGATATCCTTTGTATTCATACATAAGATTTGGACGAGGATTTGGACTTGAAAGATCTGAAATGCTAAACCGTCTAGCACCTTCAGGGACAATATTTTCCTCAATCTCCTTCTTTGTCATCTTGCGGATTGCTCCATCACCAAACTCCAAAAAAGTGAACCAATTTTTTATATGGGACTCATGATGGGGCACTTTGATTACATTAAATGTGAATTTATTAGACTTTGTATAAAAAAGAAGTTGATCTGAAATCGCTGAGTATTGGTTTTTCGCATCATTATGTGTATCTGAGCGTTTCCAAGAAATATCATTCCTGAAATTCTCTGCCCCAAACACCATATCCAGCAGGATCTTGAGGTAGTGGCTGGCGGTGGGGTCGCAGTGCAGGTAGAGCGAGCCGCTGGGCTTGAGCACACGGTGCAGCTCCACCAGGCGCGCGGCCATCATCACCAGGTAGGCCAGCATCTGGTTGCGGCCAATGAACTGGCGCAGCGCGTCCATCAGCGTGGCCACGTTCATCGGCGCGTTCTGGATCAGCTCCTGGTAGGTGCGCTCGGCGGTCTGGCCCCAGTGCCAGGAATCATCAAAGGCGGTGATCTGCGCATCCGAGGAGATGAGCGTGTACGAGGCCACCCAGGTGCAGCGCCGGCTGGAGCGCGAGCTGCGCAGCTGGCAGCGCCAGGCCAATGCCCTGCAGGCCGCCGGGCTGGATAACTCGGCGGAGCGCGCCATGATGCGCCAGTACCAGGCGGAGCTGGAGAAGTTCTTGGCGGAGACCGGGCTGGATAAGTTCTTGGCTGAGACCGAGCTGGACAGAATTAGCATCACCGGGGTAACGAAAGCGGAATTTGACCGGTTGGTGCAGAAAACCCTCAAACCCAACACAACCCTTAGCAAAGATGAACTGGACCAGATCGTTCAGCATGTGGCTGAGGCCGATTTTAGCCCGGAAAAGAATGTAAGAGTTAAAGAAAAATATGCTGGTTGCGTTGTAGACGGGCACACTCTGGAGAAGGGTGAGATAACATATAATGGGTACACTCATTATGCCAAACATGTTTTGAAGGAAACTTACTGGCCAGAAGGCACCGGCTACCAACAATATATTGACGACCTCAAAAAGGTCATCAACGACCCCAACAGTGGTATTCTTTGGGGCAAGTATCAGGGCGAGGAACAGTATATTTTTTGGGGCAAACTAAATCTACGCAAGGAAAACCAAAGTGTAGTGGTCATTCATCGCTTGGGGTATGACCACTGGGTTACTGGGTTTGGTACAAATAAGACAATTGAAGAAGTACTCGCTGATTATGAGGATACAAAATGGATACAGTTTTAATTGAAGAAAATGACAGAACTCTAAAAGCCATCGAAACCGAGCTGGAGGATTTTGAGGAACGCTGTTCAGAGGAATTCCAGGCTACCCAGGCTGATTGGGATTGCTGGCGGACCGATTGGCAAATTCTCTTCTCCTCATACATTTCTAGTACGGTGAGGCAAGTAGACCAACTTACCCCGGAGCAAAAGGAACATCTATCCGCTCTGATCCTGCGCGCGCGGGGGCACAAAGAGGAAATCCTTCAGCACAAGTACGCCTACCCCAAGTTGATCGATCAGGACTTCGAGTGGATGAAGGGATAATCAGCAAAAGGCCAGCAATGGCCTTTTTGTTTGCCTGTTGATATGATTGATCGCATGGATACGCCAGATGGCCTTAAAAGCCTATCGAATGAAGACCCGAACAACCCCTCGATGAATTTTTTATGGGATCACGAGGACCATCCTCCAATGATGAGTATGGTATGTATTTTCTGTGCACACCTGTCCCAAAACGTGGCCAGGCAATGCGCTGCTTTTGAGTACATTCCAGACGATATTTGGCACGCGCGGAACAATCACAGAAAGCCATACCCCGGCGATCACGGTATCCAGTTTGCGCCCCGAGAAGAAAAAGCCAGCGAGGAGTAAAACCCAAAAGGCCAGCAATGGCCTTTTTGTTTGCCTGCTGATATGATTAATTGCATGAGCTATCGATATTTCAGGAACGAAGACGTTACGATTGACCGCAAAACAAAAACACATGTGTTGGAAGATGTGTACATCCTGTATCGCGTTGATGATAAAAAGCTCACTGCAGAAAGATATATGGGGGATGGCCAGTGGGAGCTAGACGAAATTGGGGATGTTGTTGGCTCAACGTTGCTGGGCATGGAGTATTGGTATGAGTACACTGAGGTCGGCCCTGGAAGAGCCGAGGCGTTGATGTGGCAGCTCTTTCCGCCAGCACCAGGGGAGGAGTTTGACGTCCTCAACCAGCAACCAGACGATGATACAAAGACCTTAACAGAGGTAGACGATATTCTCTGCTCCGTAGAACGTGGTCTGGCTGCGTTTGAAGAGCGTTGCTCTGAGGAATTCCAGGCTACCGATGCCGATTGGGATCTATGGCGGAACGACTGGAAGTTTATCGTTTTCGCTTATCTATTCTGGCTGGTGCGCAAAGCGGAACGCCTG
>CALCNO010000146.1 GCA_937897615.1 uncultured Anaerolineaceae bacterium | reverse complement strand
GCGATGGCCGCGGCGGCATGGGCATTGTCGCCGGTGAGCATGATGGTCTGCGCCACGCCAATGCGGCTGAGCAGCTTCATGGTGGCAGGAGCCTCCGGGCGGATGGTATCGGCCAGGGCGATCAGGCCAATCAGGCGTGCCTGCTGTGCCACCCACATGGTGGTTTTGCCCTCTGCCTGGAATGCCCGGGCGGATTTTTCCATTTCCGGGGTTACAGGGATGCCCCGCGAGTGCATCAGGTTCTGGTTGCCGATGAGCAGTTCCCCGCCGCTGACGGCAGCCTGCAGCCCCAGACCGGTGAGCGCTTCAACGCTCTCCACGGCGGCGGGCGATACCCCCTCAGCCTGTGCCTTTTGAACGATAGCCTTTGCCAGCGGGTGCGCCGAGCGCAACTCAACGCCCGCCGCCAGCCCCAGCAGTTCGCGCTGCTCCATGCCAAGCGCAAGGACGTCGGTCACCTGCGGGCGCCCAATGGTGACCGTGCCGGTTTTATCGAAGGCGATCGCTTTGAGCTGGCCGAGGTTCTCCAAATGGGCACCGCCCTTTACCAGCACACCGTTCCGGGCAGCCTGCGCCACCCCGGAGAGGATCGCCGAGGGCGTGCCCAAAGCCAGCGCGCACGGTGAAGCTGCTACCAGCAGGGTCATGGCACGCAGGAAGCTATCCTTGAACGGGAAACCAAAAAGCGGCGGAACCGCAATGACCACTACGGTGGCGATCAACACCGCCGGTACAAAAATACGCTCGAACTTCTCTACAGTTTGCTGCGTAACGGACTTTTGCGATTGTGCCTCTTCCACCATCTGCATAATGCGCGCAAGGGTGGAATCTTTTGCCAGCCGCGTTACTTTCACTTCCAACGCGCCCTCGCCGTTGATGGTGCCGGCAAACACCTGGTCGCCGGGGTGCTTGTCCACCGGCAGCGACTCGCCCGTAACGGGGGATTGGTCAACACCGGAGCTGCCTTTAATCACAATCCCATCCACGGGAATCCTCACCGCCGGGCGCACAATGGCCAGTTCGCCCAGTTGCAGCATCTCCACAGGGATTTCCTCTTCCCTGCCGTCGCGCCGCACCAGGGCGGTCTTGGGCGCCAGGTCGGCCAGCGCCTTCACAGCGTTTTGAGCGCGTTCCAGCGCACGCTCCTCAAGCGCGTGCCCCAGGCTGAACAAAAAGAGCAGCAGGGCGCCTTCGGCAAACTGGACCAGCACGGCAGCACCCAGTGCGGCAACCACCATCAGCAGGTCGGTATCGAAATGTTTTTCGCGCAGCGCATGCCAGGCATGCTGCGCCACATCCCAGCCGCCAAAAAGGTACGCTGCCAGATAGAGACCGGTGCTCAACGCCGGTGGAAAGGCCAACACCAGGCCGCCAAGCCAGCCTGCCAATACCAGCAGGCCGGCGAGCAGGCTGAACAAAATCTCGCGGTTTTCGTGCAGGCGTGCCTGTTTTTCATTGAGCGGAATCTGGTATCCCAGCAAGCGCACGCGCCGTTCGATCTCGCTGCGGCTGGTCTTCTGGCTGTCGTATTCCAACCAGAGTTTTTCAGCGGCGTAATTCACCCTGGCGGAAAGAACTCCGTCCAGGCGGCCCAGGCTGTGCTCCAGCACCACCACGCAATCGGAGCAATCCATCCCTTCCACCGCAACGGACTCGTGGCGGTAGCGGTTGACAATGGCCGCCCCGGACTGGATGGCAATGTGCTGGACATCCGCCAGGCTGATCTGATCGGGGTCGTAATGCAGGCACAGATCGGCCGGCATCTTCTCGCTCTCAATGTGCGCGCGCAGGATCCCCTTGCGCTCCTGCAGGGATTTTTCCAGGCGCTTGAGGCAGCCATCCTGATCGTTTTCAATGCCGGGGAGCAGTTGTGCGATCTCTAATTCAATTGTTCTTTCCATAATCAATGCCGTCCTCGTTGAGAAGTAAAACGCGGGCAAAAAGCCAACGGCCTTCTACCCGTGACTGACGTGATCCAGGCCCATCTGGAAAAGCTCACGGATGTGCTCATCGTCCAGGCAAATGAATACCTGCCGCCCCTGCCTGCGGGCACGGATCACACGTTTGTCACGCAGGCCGCGCAACTGGTGCGAAACAGCCGATTTACTGAGGCCGAGTTCGCGCACAATATCGCCCACGCTGGTCTCCCCTGCCATCAGCAGGGAGAGAATGCGCAGGCGCGTTGGATCGCGCAGCGAATCAAAGAGCGCCGCCATGCCGGCAGCGGTCAGTTCGTCCAGGGGTATTTGTATGTCATTTGCCATGATTTCCTCAATAGTTGAATAGTTGCTCAACTATTGAGAGTAGTATAGCGGGGATTGGCAACCCTGTCAAGGGGTTGGCTGCAAAAAGCGTTTCAGATTCTCTTCAGGGGTGCCGCCGCGAAAAACTGCCCGGCCAATCACCAGCACATCGGCACCGGCCTGCAGGGCTGAACGGAAATTGTCGTCTTCAATGCCGCCGTCCATTTCCCACTCAAGAGGCGTACCGGCATAACGCCGGCGGCCTGCCGCCAGCTTCTCCAGCGCCTGCGGAATGAAGCGGCTTTGTTGCAAGGCTGGTTCCGTGGAAAGCACATCCACAAAATCCAGCACGGGCAGGCAATATTCCAACTGCGGCAGCGCCGTTGCCGGGTTGAAGGCCAGTCCCGCCAAAGCTCCGCCAGCGCGGATCATGCCCAGGGTACGCAGCGGATAGCGGCAGGCTTCCCAGTGTACCGAGATGCGCTCCACCCCTATGCCAACCAGCGCAGGGATGTACGCCTCAGGGTTGGCCACCATCAGATGAACATCAAACTTGAGCGGTGAATACAGGCGCAATTCCTCAATGATCTTCATCCCCAGCGTGATGCCCGGCACGAAAACCCCGTCCTCAATATCGAAATGGAGCATTTCTACCCCGGCGTTCTGGAGCACCTTTAACACCTGCGGCAATTCCAGCAGCGGGGCAGCAGTCATAGACACTGAGAGGCGCGGAAGCATGTGGTTTTCTCCTTGAAAACGACTAAGTAGTTTTGCGATGCTGCAGCAGCCACTGCAAAGCCCACTCGTAATCGCACCACTCATGCA
>CALCNO010000145.1 GCA_937897615.1 uncultured Anaerolineaceae bacterium | reverse complement strand
CGGATGAGTTTGCGGATATCGATCAAAGAAGCATCAAAATCCCTAACGCGATCCACCAAACGGATGCATGACACGTTATCCGGCATACGCTTCTGCAACTCATCAATCTTGTTGCGATTCTCACTTGCCTGTCGTAACAGCAAAGAACGCAACGCCTCGGACTGGAAAGAATCAATCCAACGACAAAAATCCGTAAACCCCTCGCTAGAGGAATCATTGAAAAGTCCGATCAGGCGAAGATAAAACTCGGCTTTGAGCTGGTCGATTTCAAACCCCTCTTTGTGGAAGAAGTTCCGCGCTTGCTCAAAATTCTCCTGCACGTTGCGAAGTTTTCCCTCTTGAAAGCCCAGAATCCCGCTGGTCATCTGGCAAAGGGCCGCATCGTAAGAGGATTCGCCTTCCTTTGCAAGCCTTTCTGCCTCCATAAGAAAATGGTGGGCATGGTTGTGATTTCCTTCGCAGCGCTCTAATGTGGCCTGCGAGAGATTTAACGCGATCTGTAAGGTAAGGTCATTCAACCCTGGTAGCTTTGCCCATGCGAGGTCGTAAACCTTACGCGCTTCGTGGAATGCCTTGATCTCACGATACAGATCGCCCAGACTGGTCAGCGAATAGGATTCCAAACGCGGATTGACAGCAAGCCTGGCGTAACCAATAGCGCGTTCAAGGTTCTGCGCGGCCATTTCAAAATGCCCGCGTGTGTGCTGCAACACTCCCAGATTGTTCAGAACATTCGATTGCCACAGAGAATTCTGGGTCTTTTGCCAGTATTCCAGAGACCCCATATAACAAGATTCCGTTTCGGTCAGGTTGCCCATTGCCCGGTAAACAATGCCAAGATCCATTTGCACCTTGGCGGCGTCCAGGTTCTCATGCATGGCGCGGTATAGCGAAAATGATTCCTGTAAATTTTTAAGAGAGTTGCGCAACTCCCCAATGTGGAAAAGGTTGACCCCTTTTACCCGTAGCGCCTCTGCGCGCAGCTTTTCCTCGCGTGGGTGGAGAGAACACAGATGAAGGGCCTCCTCAATATCTTCCATCGCCCTGGCATAGTTACCGAAATAACGGTTGACAATACTGCGCCGCACCAATGAAGCAGTCAGGTCCTGGTAAAGATCCGTTTTTCGCAGTCCGGCAATGGCTTTATCCAGTAACTCCATGCTTTGCTGCGTGTCGCCCCGCATCATGGAGACTGTACCAAGAATAGAAAGGATTTCAGGCCGTGAGTTTTTTTCTTTTTCTGGTAAAGAGTCAATCCATTCAGTAAGAGTTGCCAACCGGCCCCCCAGAATTAATCCCGGAGAGG
>CALCNO010000144.1 GCA_937897615.1 uncultured Anaerolineaceae bacterium | reverse complement strand
CCTCTCCGGGATTAATTCTGGGGGGCCGGTTGGCAACTCTTACTGAATGGATTGATTCTTTACCAGAAAAGGAAAAAAACTCGCGCCCTGAAATACTTTCAATCATGGGGGCGGTGTCAATGATGAGAGGTGCATCGCAGCAAAGCATGGAGTTACTTGACCGTGCGATCGCCGGGTTGCGCAAGAGCTCATTTTATCAGGATCTGATCGCGGCGTTAGTTCGCCGCAGTGCTGTTAATCGCTATTTTGGCAATTACCCCCGTGCTATGGAAGATGTTGATGAGGCATTACAATTGTGTTCGCTTCATCCGCGTGAGGAAAAGCTGCGCGCAGAGGCACTGCGGGTAAAAGGGGTTAATCTTTACCACATTGGCGAGTTGCGCAACTCTCTCAAAAATTTGCAGGAATCATTTTCGTTATATCGTGCCATGCATGAGAGCCTGGATGCCGCCAAGGTGCAAATGGATCTTGGCATTGTTTACCGGGCAATGGGTAACCTGACCGAAACGGAATCCTGTTACATGGGTTCTCTGGAATACTGGCAAAAGACCC
Organism: uncultured Anaerolineaceae bacterium; assembly: GCA_937897615.1. Taxonomy (GTDB): domain Bacteria; phylum Chloroflexota; class Anaerolineae; order Anaerolineales; family Anaerolineaceae; genus UBA6107. Next base: position 754 of record CALCNO010000144.1, on the reverse strand, counting down.
AGAATTCTCTGTGGCAATCAAATGTTCTGAACAATCTGGGAGTGTTGCAGCACACACGCGGGCATTTTGAAATGGCCGCGCAGAACCTTGAACGCGCTATTGGTTACGCCAGGCTTGCTGTCAATCCGCGTTTGGAATCCTATTCGCTGACCAGTCTGGGCGATCTGTATCGTGAGATCAAGGCATTCCATGAAGCGCGTAAGGTTTACGACCTTGCCCGTGCAAAACTTCCCGGGTTAAATGACCTGGCATTACAGATTGCTCTGAATCTTTCGCAAGCAACGTTGGAACGCTGCGACGGAAATTACAACCATGCCCACCATTTTCTTATGGAAGCAGAAAGGCTTGCAAAGGAGGGTGGTTCCTCTTATGACACAGCCCTTTGCCAGATGGCCAGTGGGATTCTGGGCTTTCAAGAGGGAAAACTTCGCAATGTGCAGGAGAATTTTGAGCAAGCGCGGAATTTCTTCCACAAAGAGGGATTTGAAATCGATTATCTCAAGGCCGAATTCTATCTCCGTTTGTTTGCACTTTTCGGTGATCCCACTGATGACAAGTTTACAGATTTTTGTCGTTGGATTGATTCATTCCACCTTGAAGCACTGCGTTCCTTGCTGTTGCGGCTGGCAAGTGAGAACCGTAACAAAATTGAAGAACTGCAAAAGCATATTCCGGAGAGCGTGTTGTGCATTCGCCTGATGGATCGCGTTAGGGATTTTGATGCTTCTTTGATCGATATCCGCAAACTCATCCG
>CALCNO010000143.1 GCA_937897615.1 uncultured Anaerolineaceae bacterium | reverse complement strand
GTGTGGCTGCGCGACCAGGTGGTGATTGCCTACGAGGGCGACACCCAGGTGCAGATGCTGCGCTGCTCCGGCGGGATGAAATACTTCAATCACTTTTTAACCCCCACCGGCGCTTTTACCACCGATTACAAGCGTCCCTCGCGGCACATGGTGGCCGGCAGCAAGGCCAGCGCCAACAGCTACGACCTGCCCGGTGTGCCCTGGGTGTCCTTCATCGACGAGAACGGCGTCTCTTTCCACGGCACTTACTGGCACAACGATTTTGGCAGGCCGCGCAGCCACGGCTGCATCAACCTGCCCTCGGCCGGCGCCAAGTGGGTCTACCGCTGGACCATGCCCAGCGTGCCTTTCACCGACCAGACGGTGTACCACCGCAACGGCACCAACATCCGCATTTCCCTGTAAGCGAATACCCCCTTTGCTTTATAATTGGCCTGAAAGGACAAAATGCCACGAGAACCGTTGTTTAAGGGGCTTGTTGTAGATGAAAACGACCAGGCGGTAGAAACCGGCTGGATCGGTACGGAACCCTGCTACATCGTCAATGATGCCGGCTTCAAACGCCACATCCCGTCAGAAGAGATCGACCTGGAGATTCTGCGCCGCATGGGCGACCAGATCAAAGGCAACGAAGAGATGATCGCCGACCAGGCCGCCAAGATGTCCGGCCAGGACGACCTTTTCTCACACGCCATGATCGAGAACTCGCTCAAAAATATGGATAAGCAATTCTCCCTCATCCTGCAGCATGGCCTGCCGGAAGATACGCGCGCCTACCTGGGCATGATGGGCTTTCGCATTGTGATCAACCTTCACGGCGAGATCGTCAACTTCATCCAGCCCAGTGCAGCCGCAGACGATGGTGATGGCGGAGAAGACTGACCGGAGCTGATGAGCATGTCTGAATTCATCAAATCGGTGACCGAAGGCGATTTTGAATACGAGGTGCTGGCTTACTCGCAGTCTCTGCCGGTGATGGTGGAGTTCTGGGCGGGCTGGTCAAAACCTTCGCGCAGCCTTACCCCGCTGCTGGAAAAGATCACTCTCGATGAAGAGGGCAGCTTCCGGCTGGCGCGCGTGGATGTGGATGCCTTCCCCAACCTGCCGCTGCGTTACGGCGTGTTCACCATCCCGGCGCTGGTGGCCTTTAGCCAGGGCGCGCGCGTGGCCGAACTCACCGGCCTGCAGCCGGAGGGGCGCATCCGCGAGTTCATTGCGCGCATTCTGCCGCCCAGCGCGGCACACCTGCTGGCGCAAAAAGGCGACAGCCTGCTGGCATTGAACGACCTGGATGCCGCTGCAACAGCCTACCAGGATGCGCTCAAAATGCGTAACGGCTTCGCGCCGGCGCTTCTGGGCACCATGCGCCTGGCCCTGCGCCGCGGCGACTCCGACACCGCCCGCCTGATCTTTCAGGACTTTCCCATCAGCAAGGAATACGAAAAGGCTGAGGCGCTGCTGCCGGTGATCAAAGCCATGCAGGAATTCGAAGCGCGGATGCTGCCCACCGCCACGGACCTCGATATGGCCTACTCCAACTGCGTCCGCCTGGCGCTGCGCGGCAACCTGCTGGCCAGCCTGGACGGGCTGCTGGAAGTGCTGCGGCAGGACAAACATTACGCCAAAGACCAGGCCAAACAGGTCTTTCTGGGCCTGCTGGAATTGCTCGACCCCGAGTCTGAGGACGTGCGCAGTTACCGCCGCGAACTGGCCTCGGCGCTGTTCTAAGAACCTTATACACGCCTGCCCAATGCGCCACGCTGCTCTTTGCTGGCGCTTTTGGTTATAATCAGCAAATAACGAGAAACGGAGATAACAATGGCGAAACGACTGATTTTGCTTTTGATAGCACTCTCTCTGGCGCTGGCGGGATGCACCCGCGCTGCCAGCAGTGAAAAAACGCTGCGCATCGCCGTGCTGCCGGTGCTGGATTCCTTGCCGCTGTACGTGGCACAGGCCAATGGCTATTTTGAAGATGAAGGCATCAAGGTGGAACTGGTTCCGGTGGGTTCCGCGCCTGAACGCGACCAGTTGATGCAGTCCGGGCAGATCGACGGTATGCTCAACGAAGTGGTGACCACCCTGACCTACAACCGCGACGGCGCCAAGATCAAGATCGTGCGCTTTGCGCGCGTGGCCACCGCCGATTATCCGGTCTTCCGCATTCTGGCTGCCAAAGACAGCGGCATTGCCAGCGTGGCTGACCTCAAGGGCGTGGAGATCGGCGTCTCTGAGGGTACGGTGATCGAGTACATGGCCGACCGTGTGCTGCAAAACGCCGGCCTCAGCGCCGACGAGATCGCCAAGATCGGCGTCCCCAAGATCGCCGACCGCACCGCCCTGTTGGAATCCGGCCAGCTCAAGGCCGCCGTGATGCCCGATCCGCTGGCCTCGCTGCTGATGCAAAAGGGCGCCACGCTGGTGATCGACGACACCACCCTGCCGGAAGTGAGCAACAGCGTCTACAGTTTCAGTGTGGAGACGCTCAAGCAATACCCGCAGGAGGTCAAAGCCTTTTTGCGCGCGGTGGAACGTGCCGTCACCGAGATCAATCAGAATAAGGATGCCTACACCAATTTGATGGTGGAGCAAAAACTGGTGCCGGAAGCCGCCGTGGGGCATTACGCCATCCCGGACTTCCCCACCGCCAGCGTCCCCAGCCAGGCGCAGTTTGATGATGCGCTGGCCTGGGCACAGGGCAAGGGACTGGTGCAGGGCGCGCTCCAGTACCAGGACAACATCGATTCCGGCTACCTGCCAAAATAACTGAACCATGATCCAGCTTGAGCGCATCACCTTCCATTACGAAAAACACCTCCCGCTGTTCGAGGAGTTTTCCTGGCAGGTGGCGCGCGGGCAGAGTTGGGCAGTCATCGGGCCTTCGGGCTGCGGCAAATCCACCCTGCTGTACTTGCTGGCCGGTTTGCAGCATCCGCAGCAGGGCACTCTGCGCATCAACGGCGAGGCGCTCAACGCCCCGCGCCCCAGCACCGGGCTGATCCTGCAGGACTACGGCCTGCTGCCCTGGTCCAC
>CALCNO010000142.1 GCA_937897615.1 uncultured Anaerolineaceae bacterium | reverse complement strand
GGCCATGCTGCCAAACATACGCCGCCTGAAGCGCACCTCGCTGAAGCCCGCGGCGTTGATCTTTTCCGCCAGTGCCTCAGCGCTGAGGAAATGCTCGGTGGTTTCCGGCAGGTAACGGTAAGCGGCGCTGTCGCCGGTGATGAGCGTGCCCAATGCCGGGATCACGCGGCGCAGGTAAAACTTCATAAACGGGTAAATGAGATTGCGGCGCGGCGGCGTGGTATCCAACGCCACAAAGCGCGCACCGGGGGCACTGACGCGCTCCTGCTCTGCCAATGTTTGGGCAACATCCGGCACGTTGCGCAGCAGGTAGCCCGAGACCACCCCCGCAAACGCCTGCGCGCGGAAGGGCAGATGCCCAGCATCTGCCACCACCCAGTTCACCTGTGTGCCGCCTGGGCGGGTGCGCCCGATCTTCACCATCTCGATGGTGAGGTCGGCTGCGGTGACGCTTGTGCCGGGTTGGCGGCGCAGGATCTCCAGCGCCAGGTCGCCGGTGCCGCTGCCGGCATCCAGCACGCGCGTTCCTGCGCGGGGCAGCAGACGCTGCACCACTTCGCGGCGCCAGGCGCGGTCGCGGCCAAAGGTCATCAGGCGGTTGAGCAGGTCGTAGCGCCCGGCGATGCGCGCAAACATGCCGCGCACCTGTTCCAGACGGTCACTATTCTCGCTGGGGATCATGCGGCCTCTTTCTCGCCCTGGAATTGCCACGGGCAGAGCCGGCGGTGCAGCCAGTCGGCGGCAAAGTAAAGCCCCAGCCCCAGCAGGCTCATGGCCAGCACGCCGGCATACATCCTCGGATAATCATAGAGGGTGGTGCCGTAGAGGTAAATGTAATAGCCCAGCCCCTTGGTGGTGGCGATGAGTTCCACAATGTAGAGCACCGCCACGGCCGTGCCAATGCTCTGGCGCACCGCGGTGAGGATGGCGGGCAGGCTGGCCGGCAGGTACACAAAACGGAACAAACCGCGCCGTCCGGCGCCCAGGCTGCGCACTGAGTACACCAGTTCCGGGCGGATGGCCGCGGCCTGGTCGCGCACCAGCACCAAAATCTGGAAGAACAGGATGAGGAAGATCATCACGATCTTGGAAAGGTCATTGATGCCCAGAAAGAGCATCACAATGGGCACCAGCACCACTTTTGGGATGGGGAAGAGCAGGTAGATCAGCGGTGAAAAGAGGCGGTTGAGCCTTTTGGATTGCCCCAGCACCAGCCCGGCGGGCGCCGCCAGCGCAATGGAAAGCAGCAGCGAAGCCAGCACGCGCCACAGGGAAGCCAAAAAATGCGCGCCCAACTGGCCGCCGATGTCCTTGAAGAAGGCGATGAAAACCACGCCGGGGGCAGGCAAAATGTCTTTGTGCACCAGCATGGCCAGCACCTGCCAGGCCGCCAGCACGCCCAGAGTGGCCCACAGCACAGAGAAACGTTTCATGCGCTCTCCCTCAACGCTTCGCGGATGCGGGCAGTGAGCGCCTGGTAGGCAGGTTCGCTTTGCTGCGTGCCCTGCCCGCTGAAGGGGTTTTCCAGCACCAGCGGGGCGCGGTTGCCGCCGTTCTTGAGCACCAGGATCTTCTCGCCCAGAAAGAGCGCTTCATCAATTGTGTGCGTCACCGAAACAGTGGTGAGCGGGCGTTCAGCGGCGAGGGTGTGCACCAGCTGCTGCAGATCCTCGCGCGTGGGGGTGTCCAGCGAGGCAAAGGGTTCGTCCATCAGCAGCAGATCGGGTTCCAGCAGCAGCGTACGCGCAATGGCGGTGCGTTGGCGCTGCCCGCCGGAGATCTGCCCGGGGAACTTCTCGGCGATGGCGGCAATGCCCAGGCGTTCCAGCCATTGATCCACGGCCTTTTCCTGCTGCGGCGGTACGCCGGCGGCGGGGGTGTGCTTGCCATCCGGGCCGTAAAACTTGCGCAATGCC
>CALCNO010000141.1 GCA_937897615.1 uncultured Anaerolineaceae bacterium | reverse complement strand
CATTTCGGCACGGTGCATGCCCTCAAGGGGGTCAGCCTCGATATTGAAAAAGGCGAAGTGGTGGTCATCATCGGCCCGTCAGGGTCAGGCAAATCCACCCTGCTGCGCTGCATCAATCGCCTGGAAGAATTCGACGCCGGCAAGATCGTGGTGGACAGCATCCCGCTGGATACGGCAGAGAACATCAACGCCGTCAGAACCGAAGTGGGCATGGTCTTCCAGCAGTTCAACCTCTTCCCGCACCTGACGGTGCTGAAGAACATCACCCTGGCGCAAATGGTGATCCGCAAGCGCAGCCAGGTAGAAGCCGAGAATATCGCCCGGCAATTGCTCACCAAGGTGGGCATCCCGGAGAAAGCCGATTTCTTCCCCGGGCAGCTTTCTGGCGGGCAGCAGCAGCGCGTGGCCATTGCGCGTGCGCTGGCCATGAACCCCAAGATTATGCTGTTTGATGAACCTACCAGTGCGCTTGACCCGGAAATGATCCAGGAAGTGCTGGACGTGATGATGAGCCTGGCGAAGGAAGGCATGACAATGGTGGTGGTCTCTCACGAGATTGGCTTTGCCAAAGCCGCCGCTGACCGGGCCATTCTGATGGACGGCGGGCTGATCATCGAAGAAGCACCGCCGGAGGTGCTCTTTGACCATCCGCGCGAGGAGCGCACAAAGTCATTTCTTAGCAAGGTGCTTTAATGACAAACATCCCCCGCAAGGGGGATGTTTTTACTGAAAATATGCAATTTTTTGACTTTTCATCTCAAAAGTGTTATTCTCTGTACCTGGATAGAGAATTTATTTATGAGGAAATGAGCGGATGCAGCGAGAGCGTGTTTCAGACAATGTTTACTGGTTCCAGAGTGAAGTCTATGCCCAGGTGACAGCCGGGGCCATCACCGGCCCGCAGTGGGCCGTGGTGATTGATACCCTCGCGCTGCCGGATGAGGCGGTTGAGATTCGCTCTTATGTGGAAGAAACGCTGGGCGTGCCGGTGCGCTATGTGATCAACACGCACTACCACGCCGACCACTCCTGGGGCAACTGTTTCTTCCCCGGGGCTACGGTGATCTCTCACGCGCTCAGCCGCGAGATCATGCTGGAAAAAGGCGCCGCTTCACTGGAAACGGTGAAGAAACAAAATCCGCTCTTCAAACAGGTCAAGCTGGTGGAACCGCACATGACTTTCAGTGAAGGCCAGTTGACCATGCGCGTAGGGAAAAAGACGCTGACCCTCATGCCCATGCCGGGCCACTCTAAAGACGGTATTTCGGTGCTGGTGGAGGAAGACAAGATTCTCTTTGCCGGCGATGCTTTTATGCCAATTCCTTACGTGGTGGATGGCGACCCGGATACGCTGGCTGCTTCGATCAAAACTATCGGCAAGATGGGACTGGAGAACATCATCCAGGGGCACGGCGACATTATTCTGCGCGGTGAGATCGAAGAAGCTACGCGCGAGAACCTGGCTTACCTTGCCGCGGTGCGTAAAGCTGTGCGCACTGCCGCCAAAAAGCGTGATCCAATGGAAGCGCTGGCCGAAATTGATATCGAGTCCTGCGGCAAAAGCCGCGTGACGCTGGCCGGGCTGGGGGTGGAGTTGCACAAGCGCAATGTGGCCTATCTTTACCGCCACCTTGAGGATGAAACCCAGACAGAGTAAAAAGAAACCGGAGCAAGGCTCCGGTTTTATTTTTCGTTTACCGCTTTTTTCTTTTGCAGGTAGGCACGCAGCCCAACCACACGTTCGGTGCCTTCTTTGAGGCGCTTGAGGTTGGGGCGCAGGGCATACATCACGATCACCAGGCTGAGCAGCCCGTAAGTGGCATATTCCCAGGG
>CALCNO010000140.1 GCA_937897615.1 uncultured Anaerolineaceae bacterium | reverse complement strand
GAAAGCAGTTACCTGATTGCCAATTAAAATAAAAAGTGGCGAGGGTGGGATTTGAACCCACATCCAATGGCTTATGAGTCCACTGCTCCACCGTTGAGCTACCTCGCCAACGCCCGCTAGTATACTTTAACCATCCGCTTTTGTCAACAAAGTTGGCTTGTTACATGGCTACGCGAAACCAAGTCCGCGCTCTTTCATAGAGATATACGTTCCGCGGCCAATGACCAGATGATCCAACACCTCAACATCCATTAACTTGCCAGCTGCCACGGCAGCCCTGGTGAGCGTGACATCCTCAGCGCTGGGGGCAGGGTCGCCGCTGGGATGGTTGTGCGCCAAAATAATCGCGGCAGCGTTGCGCTGGAGCGCCGCGCGGAACAATTCCCCCACACGCACCTGCGATGAGTTGAGGGAACCCTTATAAAGTTCATCGATGTGGATCATACGGTTGCGCGTGTCCAACAGGATCACCCACAGTTCTTCCTGCGCTAAAGCCTGCATCTGATAGCGGATCAGATCGGCCGCGTCCGCCGGCGAAGAAATACTCTCTTTTAGCCCCGGATTCTCTTTGAGCAAACGGTAACCCAATTCAATTGCAGCCTTGATCTGTGCGGCTTTGGCAGGGCCTAAGCCATGTACAGCACAGACTTCTTGAAAATCAGCGCGCTGCAAGCCCGATAGACCACCAAACTGATCCAAAAGTCTTGCCCCGAGTTGCACAGCGTTCTCGCCCTCCACCCCCACCCTGAGCAGAATGGCCAGCAATTCAGCAGTGCTAAGGGCACCGGCGCCCTTTTTCTCCATGCGCTCGCGCGGGCGCTCATCTGCAATAAGGTCTGTGATCCGATAAGCCGCACGTACTTCTTTTGCCATAATCCTCCGCCATACGGGTATCTCACCGGTACGAGGTTCATTATCGCATACTTCCAGATTCTTTTTCAAATCTTAATTTCTTCCATGCTATAATCCAACATGGGAGTGAGACTATGAACCTGGATCCGACCGTTCTCAAGCAATTATCCCTGTTCGCCACCGGTTTTGCGGTGGCTTTCGTTGCTGCGCTGTGGCTGAGCCTGATCTTTTGGGCTTTTCGGGATATCCGCAAGCGCTCCCGAGACCCCTTTATGCGGATTCTGGCAGTGGTGGTGGTCGCGGTTCTTTTTCTCCCGGGCATACTCATTTACCTGATCCTGCGCCCGCCGCGTACTCTGGAAGAAGAATACCAACAATCACTGGAAGAAGAAGCTCTGTTGCAGACAATCGAAGATGCCTCCATTTGCCCCGGATGCAATCGCCGCATCGAAGCCACCTGGCTGGCCTGCCCAAATTGTCACACGCTCCTCAAAAAGCAATGCAAAAACTGTGGCAAGGTGATTGCCCTGCCATGGAACCTGTGCCCCTACTGTGCCACACCGGTTGAGGGGGTACCAGAAGAACACATTACCCCTACCAGCGCAGAGCAACAACCCCCTCTGGACGATGACTTCTTATCCCAATAACAAGCTGGATCTCTCACGGATGAACACATTAAAGACCATCGAACCGGTAGATTATTTAATCGTTGGACATATCACGCAGGATATCACCCCTGCGGGGCTAGTTCTGGGTGGCACCGCCTCTTACGCCAGCCTGACCGCAAAGGCCTTTGGCATCAAAGTGGGTATTGTCACAGCTTGCCGCCAGGACCTCGATCTGCGGTTACTGGATGGCATTGAGATCATTCGCCGGAATTCGCCGTTTACCTCGACTTTTGAAAACATTCATACTCCCAACGGACGCATCCAGCATGTGCATCACGTTGCTGATCAGATTACACTGGAAGATATTCCTCTGGTTTGGAGAAACACCCCTATCGTTCATTTGGGGCCAATCGCCCGGGAAATCGGCGCAGAAATTGCCTCCGCCTTCCCGGAGAATACACTGATCGGCGTTACCCCGCAGGGTTGGCTGCGCGAGTGGGATGAAGAAGGCAACGTGGCATTTTGCAACTGGCCAGACGCTGAAAGTGTGCTGGCACATGCCAATGCCGCAGTGATGTCCATTGAGGATGTCCGTGGGGATGAAGAAGTCGTCGCCGAGTTTGCCGCCATCCTGCCAATACTGGTGGTAACAGAAGGCGCCAGAGGCTGCCGGGTTTACTGGAATGGCGACGTGCGCAACTTTAGGCCGCCTGTAGTGAACGAACTAGACCCTGTTGGCGCCGGTGATGTCTTTGCCACATCTTTCTTTATCCGATTAAAATCAACAAGAGACCCCTGGGAATCTGCTCGTTTTGCCACGCTGGTGGCTGCCAATTCTGTCACCCGCAAGACCATTGCCGGGGTGCCAACACCCGAAGAAGTGCGGCATTTTCTGACCGAGATCATTACACAGAAGGTGCTATGACCCGTATTTATACTCTGGTGAATCAAAAAGGCGGTGTTGGAAAAACCACCACCGCGATCAACATGGGCGCCTATCTGGCCCAATTTGGCCAACGCGTGCTGCTGGTTGACCTGGACCCGCAGGCCAATGCAACCTCCTCACTGGGGATCAACAAGTACTCGGTCAAAAACGGTACCTACGAGGTAATGATCGGCGCGCAACCCATCAACCCCGCTATTCTGCATAATCCCAAACTGAAAATTTCGTTGCTGCCTTCTTCCCCCGCTCTGGCCGGAGCCGAAGTCGAATTGATTGATTTGCCCGAGCGCGAGTTTAAACTGCGCCAGGCGCTCAAGCCTATTATTGAACGTTTTGACTACATCCTCATTGACTGCCCGCCTTCATTGAGTCTCTTAACAGTAAATGGCCTCACTGCTGCCCGCGACGGTGTTCTCATTCCGGTTCAATGCGAGTACCTGGCTCTGGAAGGAATTGGGCAGCTCACCCAAACTCTGAACAAGATCCGTGCATCGCTTTACCCGGAGATGCGCATCCGCGGCGTCATCCTGACCATGTTTGACAGCAGAACCAATTTATCAACCGATGTTGTCAATGAAGTACGCAAGTTCTTCCCCAACCAGGTGATGAATGCAATCATTCCGCGATCCATCCGCCTTGCTGAGGCGCCCTCTTACGGGCTGCCGATCTCCAATTATGCGCCTGAGGCCTTTGCCGCAAAAGCCTACGCTGCGCTGGCGCGCGAATTGCTGCAAGAAGACGGGGTCAAGATTGACCCAACACAACTACAGGCAGGTTAACAATGGCAAAAAAAGGTGGTTTAGGCAAAGGTCTTGATGCACTCATCCCGGGAAGTGATTTCAGCGTTCCAGTCACCCCGGCAGAAATGTATGTCCCCATCTCGATGATCGTTCCCAATCCGCGCCAGCCGCGCGCGACCATGAACGAAGAGGAATTGGAAGACCTGGCCAATTCCATCCGCGAGCACGGAATCATCCAGCCGCTCATCGTCACGCTTGAATCCCATACCGGCATCTATACCCTCATTGCCGGAGAAAGGCGCTTGCGGGCCGCGCAACTGATTGGGCTGGAAAAAGTTCCCGTCATCGTTAGAAGTGCCAGCGACCAGGAACGCCTCGAATTGGCGCTGATCGAGAACGTCCAACGGGCTGACCTTTCTCCCCTGGAGACCGCCGCGGCATACCACAAATTAGCCAATGAATTCAATCTGTCGCATGAGATCATCGCCAACCGGGTTGGCAAAAGTCGGGTTTCAATCACCAATACCCTGCGGCTGCTGCTGCTGCCGGAAAAAGTAAAAACTTCCCTGTCTACCGGAGAAATCAGTGAGGGGCATGCCAGAGCGCTACTTGGGCTTCCGACCGAGCAGGCACAAAATGCCGCTCTGCAAACAGTCGTAAGCAATGAACTGAACGTGCGGCAGACCGAAGAACTTGTGCGCAAACTGACGGGGGTCAAACCGCCCGCAAAGCCCGAAAAACAGGTTGACCCGGTAACCAAAGAACTTGAAGAGCAGTTGCGCGCCAAACTGGGAACCAAAGTGACGCTTACACACGGTGAGAATGGCGGGGCATTAACGATCCACTACTACTCAAACGAGGAACTTACCCACATCACCAATATCATCCTAAAGGGATAAGGATGGAGATTTACTGCAACGGGGTGATCGATTCAAGGAAAACCGGCGCCACAGCAATAGCCGTAGCAGATGGCCGGATCGCAGCCATCGGCACAGATGCTGAGGTGCTGGCGCTGGAAACCCCGCGCACAAAAAAGATCAACCTACAAGGGAAAACGATCTGGCCGGGCCTCATCGACTCCCACCTGCATTTTGAAATGTATTCCAGGAGTCTGGCACAAGTCAAGTGTGAAACCCCCACCCTGGAAGAGTGCCTCAAACTGGTGGAAGAAAAATGTGCGCACACCCCACCCGGAGAATGGATCATTGGCCAGGGTTGGAACCAGAACACCTGGGGGAAATATGGGACTGCAGCACAACTCGACGCCGTCAGCGGTGGCCGCCCCGTGTTCCTGGCTGATAAATCAATACATGCAGCCTGGGTAAACTCAAAAGCACTGGCGCTTTGTAATATCGACAAAGGTACCCTGGACCCCGAGGGGGGCACCATTCAACGAGACACACAAGGAAATCCAACCGGTATTCTGTTTGAAAATGCCACCGCGCTGGTGGAAAGGCAAATCCCACCCCTTAACCCGGCACAGATCATTGAACTTATGCGTGAAGGCCAGAAATCTTTGCACCGTTTGGGCCTCACAGGAATCCACGACTTTGACAGGTCGGTTTGCTTTTCGCTCCTGCAGCAATTGCAGCAAAACCATGAATTAACTCTCAGGGTCACCAAGGGTATCCCGGTGGAAGACCTGGATCATGCCATTGCGTTGGGCCTGCAAACAGGTTTTGGCAACGCTCACTTGCACACAGGGTCGGTCAAACTATTTGCAGACGGCGCCCTCGGCCCACAGACCGCCGCCATGCTGAAGCCCTACGAAAACACCACAGACCAGTTCGGCACGCTGCTGCTTTACGCAGACGATGTCTTTGAGATCGGCATGAAAGCCACCCGCAACGGCCTGAGCCTGGCAATTCACGCCATTGGCGATAAAGCCACCAACGAGGTGTTAAATGGCCTGGCAATGGTACGGCAGTTTGAGTTGGCGGAAGGACTTACACAAAAACGCCACCGCATTGAGCATTTGCAGTTGCTGCACCCTGACAACCTGCAAAAGGTAAAAGAAGCAGAAATCATCGCCTCAATGCAGCCAATTCACATTCTCTCTGATATGCACACTGCAGACAGACATTGGGGAAAGCGCTCCCGCCTGGCCTACGCCTTTGGGTCGCTGCTAAAATCTGGAGCACGGCTGATCTTTGGCTCAGATGCGCCGGTGGAATCCCCCAACCCGTTTGTGGGAATCAGCGCCGCAGTGACAAGGAGAAACGGGCTGAAGGACCCGGACGAGAACGGCTGGTACCCCGCCGAAAGAATCCGGGTAGAAGAGGCCAAACTGGCCTACAGTAAGTATCCGGCTCAGGTCAGCGGTTTCGGCGATTACTTTGGCGAATTAAGCATTGGCAAAGCGGCCGATTTCATCATCCTCGCAAAAGACCCTGAGGTGATCGATGATACCGAGATTAGCTGCCTGAAACCAGAAACAGTAGTAATAGACGGGCAGTGTGTTTATGCTGCGTAAAACAAGAAGCGGGGGATGAATATGCCACTGACACCAGAAGTGCTTGTTCCAAGGATAGGCGACACCTTACTTGAGCAAAAATTGCTTACAAAAGAACAATTAAATGAAGCGTTAAGTATTCAGGAGCAAGAACGCTCCAAGGGGAACGCAGCGCTCATCGGCCAAATCCTTGTGGAGCACGGCTATATCTCGCAGGAAATCCTGAACAATGTGGTTACGCAGCAGATCTTTCAACTGCACAACGCGCTCCAGCAGGCCAACGCCACGTTGGAAGCACGGGTAAAGGATAGAACCCGGGAACTGGAAATCGCTTATCAAAAGCTGAGTGAGTTGACCACTTTGAAGGCAAATTTCGTGTCAAACATCTCTCACGAACTGCGAACCCCCCTCACCCACATCAAAGGGTACATCAGTCTTCTGGTGGCAGGTGGCCTTGATGGTTTCGCACCTGATCAGCAATATGCGATTAAAACAATCGAGAAAGCCTCAGAAAAACTCAGCCGTCTCATCGAAGACCTCATTCTCTTTTCCACTTCCGAAACCAACTCCCTCCAGGTCAATAACGAATTCTTCAATATTGTAAAAACTGTCCGTGGGGTCATTGAACAGCGAACAAGTCTCGCACAGGGAAAAAGCATTTCCCTTCAATTGCGCAGCGAAAAAGAGATTGTTCTTGTAAACTCAGATCCCAAAAAAGTGCAATGGGTGATCAATCACCTGGTGGAAAACGCGATTAAATTCACCGGGACAGGTGGCGAGGTTACACTCACCATCGGCGAACAGGAGGCCGGCATTCTGGTTTCGGTGCAGGATACGGGAATGGGTATTCCACCAGAAAAGCTGGAAGAAATTTTTGAGCCGTTCCACCAGCTTGACGAATCAAGCACCCGGCATCACGGCGGCACCGGACTGGGGCTATCACTGGCTAGAAAGATTGTTGAATCATTGGGTTCCTCCTTGAACGTCACTTCCTCCGTCGGCCACGGGAGTACCTTCAGCTTTATTTTGCAGCCCTAACCATATAGCGTATAATCTATCCATGGAGACCATTGCCAATGCTGAGGGGATGGGAACAATGGATGTAGTTGCAATCATGGACTTGAGCAAAACCGCGGCCAAGTGTGGGCCGTGGAAGGTAAAACTCGACGAACTTTTCAAACTTGCCAGAAAAACGCTCATTTTTGATAACCTGGCCATTTATGGGGCAGGCTCCGAAGCAAATCCGATAGACGTGATCTACGCCCGTGCCATTGGCCGGGGAAAGTCTGCAGAAGCAGATGTGGCATGGGGAGATTCCATTGTCAGCCGTGTACTCAAAGCCAAAGACATATTGATCGAAAGTCCGCAAGACCTGACAAAACCTGACCGTCTCCAACTTCCCTACATTCTGGGCCTACCCCTCAGTGTCACCGAAAAGACCACCGCAGCTCTTATCTTTATCCGCTTCGGCGGGCCGGTATATACCGCTGCGGATCAGGAATTCGCTATCTTCCTCGCCGGGCTTGTGGCCGCGATATTGCGCCAAAAGTACCTTACGGAATACGCCGAAATGCTGGAGGATGAAAAGAACACCTCCAAACTACAGTTTGACTTCATCAACACGATATCCCATGAGCTGCGCAGCCCGTTGGGTTTTATCAAAGGATATGCCTCTACTTTGCTCAGGGATGATGCACAATGGGATCAAACCACTCAGATGGATTTCCTTCAAATCATCGAGCGCGAGGCAAATAACCTGACGGAATTGATCGATAACCTGTTGGATTCTTCGCGCCTGCAAAGCGGGTTGATGAAATTCAACTTCCAGGTGATGCGTATTGATTCCCTGGTAAGAGACGAGATTAACAGGTCTTTACTGGCCAACCCCAATCAAACAATTGAATTAGTCTGTGACAGTAAAATCCCGCCCCTGATTGGCGATGCACGCAGGCTGGCGCAAGTTTTTGATAACCTGCTTTCCAATTCCAGAAAATATGCCCCCAACGCCCCAATACGGATAAGCATCAAACCCGAAGGCCCTTACCTGCACATCACCTTTGCTGATAGCGGCCCGGGCATTCCCAAAGCGTATTTGCCCAAGATGTTCACCCGCTTCTTCAGGGTCCCGGAAAATTCACTGCATGAACACGGGTCAGGCCTTGGCCTGTCGATCTGCAAACAGATCATTGAGCTGCACAACGGCACAATTTCGGTTGATTCGGACGCAAAGGGCACGGTATTTACCATCATGCTGCCATTTAATGTGGAAAGCAAACTGAATACTGGGGAGTTAGAGAAATGACGGTAAAAATCCTTTTAGTTGATGATGAACCTTTGTACTTACGGCTCCTCAAAGTCAATCTCGAATCCGAAGGGTATGACATCATTTCGGCCAGAAATGGCGAAGAGGCCCTCGAACTCGTCTCGCAGGAAATCCCCAATTTGATCATCATGGATGTGATGATGCCCAAAATGGACGGCATCGCTGCCTGCAATCGTATCCGGCAATTCTCAAATGTGCCCATCATCCTGCTAACTGCTCTCGGCGACGAACAAGATCGCGTCAATGGCTTGAATATCGGCGCCGATGATTATGTGGTCAAACCTTTCTCTGCCACCGAACTTGTGGCGAGGGTGCGCGCCGTGCTGCGCAGAACCCAGGGGCAAAAGAATAGTTCCGAATCGCGGCTTTTCACACACGGCAACTTAAAGATCGACATTGCCAAAGCGGAAGTGTGGAAAAACGACCGGCAGGTCTATCTTTCTGCCACCGAGTACAAACTGCTGATCCATTTTGCCCACCAACTCGGAAAGGTACTCACCGCTGAAGATTTGCTCTCTGCTACCTGGGGACCTTCCTATAAGGAAGAAAAAGAAATCCTTTGGGTGAGCATTGCCAGGTTACGCCAGAAACTGGAAGATGACCCGCATAACCCGATTCACATCGTCACCCGCACCGGGCTGGGCTACCAGATGCCGCTTCTCGATGAGCAGCCGTGAAGAACTATTTGATGCTATAATTTTTCCATCAGAATTCTTGGAGTAAGGATAACAATTATGGATTCCCAACTCTATCAAATTCAGGCAAAAAAGATCGGACTGATGATGACCATGGCCTGCCGCAAAGCTGGCCTTTCCACGCAAATCCTGGAGCAAAAAACGGGTTTCGGCCAGGAAGAACTCCTATCCATTGAAAATGGAAGCGCAAGTCCTTCGCTTCCCCAATTACAGATTATTGCTGACGTTGCCAGTATGTCCATTGATGAGCTGGTAAATACACAGGCACTTGACCCTGTACCGGCTAATCTAGACCCCGCGGCAGTTGGAAAATACTGTGAAATCCGCAATCGAATTCTTGCAGTGCAAATCAAGAAGAACCGTGTTCAGCAAGGCCTGACAGTGGAAGAGCTTTCAGAGCATTGTGGTGTATCAGCAGCGGATTTGTATGCCTTCGAGGCTGCCCAAAAACCCGTGCCGCTGCCGGTTTTGCTAAAAATCAGCGAAGTGCTGCAACTGCCGTATGTTCTCCAGCAAAAAAGTGAAGAGGAGTCGGTGCCTGC
>CALCNO010000139.1 GCA_937897615.1 uncultured Anaerolineaceae bacterium | reverse complement strand
CGCTGGTGATGAGGTAAAACAGAACCCCCATGCCCAGGGTAGCCAGCGCTTCCACAGTGTTGGAAATTACGGAACTGCCGGGGTAGAACGGCGCCTGCCTGAAAAACGCCAGCGCAAGCGTGAAGATGCAAAACAACAGAAAGAAAAACACCGGCAGTACCTGAAAGGGAAACCGCCCCTTTCGCAGCAGGTAAACGGGAAGCCAGACGATCACCAGCAGGATCAAAAAGATACCGGAAGCCGGCGCCACCGAACTGGTGTGCAGCACCCGGGCAAAAATCGGAAAGCTTGAAATGGGTAGAGCCAGCACCAGCGCCAGCCACAACCATGCGCTCAGGTTTTCCCAGGCCGGTAAAAACCGGGATAGCAGCGATTTCATCAATTACCCTGCCGGAAGAACCAGGCCAAACCGATCAGCAGGCCGATCAGTGCGCCCGCGGCCACATTCAAACTCTGGCGGTACAGCACCGGAGCGGAAGGGAGTTCCGGTTGAGTGGTCACTTCAAAACTCAGGTTGGAGAGCAGGATCGAGTTGCGCAGCGCGGCTGCCGAAGTATCGCCACTGGACAGGAAAGCCTTAAGTTGGGTGATGTCTGCCGGCGTGCAGCCGGAAACGGCAGTCTCGACGAGGATGGACTCGCTGAAGCAATTTTCTACCGAGAGCATTGCCGCCTGGGTGTGAAAATCGGTGAGCGCGTTCTGGCTCATCTTCTGCAAGGCCAGCATGGCAGCATCGGCCCACCAGTTCGCCAGTGATTGCGCCGCAGCCGGGTCAGAGGCACGGCTGGAGAGGATCCAATCGTTGCCCTTGCGAACTGCGGTGAGGTTTTTCTCCAGGTCGGCGGCAGTAATGCCGGGCAGCCCCGCCAGAGCAAGCTCAAGGGTCTGCTCTCTAACGGCAGTGGACTCAATAATATCGCCTACTGTCAGGATGATGTGATCCAGTTCGTAATCTTCCAGGCGGCCGGAGTAAGCGTAATTCACCGCGGTGGTAAGCACCGCCTGCGATTGATAAACAGGTTTGTGCAGCCGTGTTACCAGCATCCCGGCAAGCCCACCCAGAATCATCAGCGCCACAAACACCCACCACTTTTTTGCTGCCTTAACCATCAATGCAGATGGTACAAAATCGCTCTCCATTGGCTTTTCCTCACTGGAATTCATTATACATGCAATAAAAGAGACCTGGGCGTGCCCAGGTCTCCTGTTCATCAAAAACAGAATTACTTGGCCTTGAAGTTGATCAGCACCAGATTCTGAGAGCAATTGGCCGAAGTGCTGAAAGGCAGCGGATTGGTCACAGGGGTACCGCTTGCATCAAAAATCTGAATGGTCAGCAGATCCACGGATGCTACCGGCGTGGAACCCAGCACGATCTCGTAGCCGCCAACCCCGTAAGGATTGCCGGAAACCATGCCGGTGACGCCGATCTGGCTGAAAGGCGCGCCATTGTAGGTGCCAGCCACTTTGACCACGTAGTTCAGCAGCGGATTGCCAGAAGCATCAAATATCTGGCCGGCCACCCCTTGCCAGTTGCATCCGGCGGCGGTGTGGGCAAAGTTGACCATGAAGATAGGTGTGGCAGCCTGGATGGTGAACTTCTCGACAATTGGGGTTGCGGTAAAGGTCGGCGTGGGCGGTTTGGCTGTTGGCGTAAATGTGGCCGTTGCGGGAATAACAGTAGCAGTGAAAGTAGCCGTTGGGGTCACCAGTGTGGCGGTTGGAGAAGCAAGGGTTGCCGTGGCTTCCAGGGTAACTTCAGGAGTGGCAGTGGGTTCAGCCACAGTTTCAGTTGCCGTTGGCGTCACTTCCGTCACCTCGGAGGTTGGAACGACACTCTCGGTCGCCGTTGGATCCGTCACAATTTCTATGGGGAATGGGATCTCTGTTTGAATTGCGGTTGGGGTTGCAGTGGGGGTGATACCGGGAATCTCAAACAGATCCCCAAACACCACTGCACACGCCGCAATTGTGACCATTACCAAAGCCCAAAAGAGTTTTTTCAACATACCAACCTCCAAAAGATACTACCCAAAAAGGTGCAGGTTTTATGCCAGGTCAACGCAAAAACAAGTCCCTTTTCCAGTAAGGAATTCGCAGGATGTAGAATATAATGTGAGAAAGGTGACCCCATGAAACAAGTTTTGCAAAACATGCGCGATGGAAAGACAACGGTAGCAGAAATTCCGGTTCCCTCGGTGAAGCGCAACGGTGCGTTGGTGCGTACCCACACCTCGCTGGTATCGGCAGGCACGGAGCGAATGCTGGTTGAATTTGCCGAGAAAAACCTGGTGGCCAAAGCCACTTCACGCCCAGACCTAGTGAAGCAGGTGCTCTCCAAAGCCAGGCGTGAAGGCATGCTACCCACCATTGAGGCCGCCTTCAACAAACTGGACCAACCCATGCCGCTGGGTTACTCTTCAACCGGCGTCATCGAGGAGACCGGGCGCGACCTGGTGGGTTTCCAGCCGGGTGACCGGGTGGCGTGTGCCGGCGGTGGTTTCGCCGTTCATGCAGAATACGGCAGTGTGCCGCAAAACCTGCTGGTGCATCTCCCGGATAACGTGGATTTCGATTCGGCTGCCTTTGCCACATTGGGGGCCATTGCATTGCAGGGCTTCCGTTTAGCTTCCCCACAGCTTGGCGAATCGGTGTGCGTCATCGGCCTGGGG
>CALCNO010000138.1 GCA_937897615.1 uncultured Anaerolineaceae bacterium | reverse complement strand
TTTTCTGTGGGGCGAGAGGGGGTCGAACCCTCACGATGTCTCCATCGACGGATTTTAAGTCCGTTGCGTCTGCCGATTCCGCCATCGCCCCGTGGGGTGAACCTATTCTATCGCATTTTCTAAGAATCGAAAATAAGCGCTGCTTACTTCCGCCCGCCTTTGGCAAAACGTGCCCATGAGGAGTAAAAATGCACCAGCGGTGAGGAGAGCCTGCCGCCCACGCCGGCCTGGCGAATTGCCTGGCGCAATTCTTCGGCGTTGCTGAACTCCGACACCAGCGAATAGGCGCGCCCAAGTTCGGAGGGGTGGTGGCCGTCGGAGCCGGCGGTACCGGGCAATTGGTATTCCCGCGCAAATTGCTGTGCCTGCTCATTGCACTGCGCGGTGAGCACGCGCGCATTGAACACTTCAATGGCATCTACCAGCGGGGCCAGCATGCGCAGCGATTCCAGCGGCCAGCCGGAGCGCTGCGGGTCAAACGGGTGTGAGACGCTGATGAAAGCTCCCTGGTCGCGCAGGCGTTTGAGCGCATCCAGCGGTTCCAGCCCTTTGGGTACCTCGCGCGCCACAAACGCTGCCAGGAATTCACCCTGCGTGGTTTGCACCTCTTCACCGGCGATCACCAGTTCGGGTGCGGCGGCCTGGGCTTCCAACGCACCGGCAAGCCGGTTGTGGTCGGTGACCACAATGCGGTCCAGCCCGTGCGCGCGTGCGGCGGCGATCAGGCGTTCAACAGATGTCAGGCTATCGGGTGAGTAGACAGTGTGGCAGTGAAAATCAACTTTTAACAACGTTGCCACCCCCGCCAAGCATCCCCAGTTTTTTGCCGGAAACGGACCAGATGAGCAATCCCACGCCCAGGTTGATCCAGAAGGTGGCGATGCGGAAGAGCAGGGTTGCGGCTACTGCCGTGCCAGGGTGAATATCAAACAGGACGGTGAGGATGAGCGCCATGGAGGCTTCCACCACGCCCATGCCGCCGGGGATAGAGGTGACGGTGGCAATGCTGGCGGTGAAGGCATACACCAGGATGGATGCGGCTGCCAGCGGCAGCGTGGGCGCCATGCCTAATCCGCTGAGAATGAAGAAGAGCACCGCGCCCTCAGAAGCACGCGAGACGATCCCTAGCAGCAGGGTGATCGCCAGGTGCGAGGAGGAAAAGAGCGCCGGGTGGGCGTCAATGCACGCGTGCAAATCGCGGAAAAGCTGCTTGTACACCGGCAGGCGCTCGGTCATGGTAGCCATTTCGGTGTCGCGGTGTTTGATGCGCAGGAAGATGGTGGCGATGATGAACAATAGCAGCACCAGCACAAACAGCGGCCAAAATGCCGGGTAGGCGATAACCCCAAAAGCCGTGAGTACAAAGATGCTCAGGTTGTCTGAGATCTGCTCTAGCAGGTAGATGGAAGAGGAACGGTAAGCGGGCTGGCCGGCCAAACGGAAAAGCCACAGCGAGTTGTAAGAGTCGCCCACGCGTGCGGGCGCCGCATCCAGCGGGAGGCTGGCCATGAACAGCCTGACGGAATCGAAGAATGTGATCCCCTTGATGCCGGACACGCGCAGGGTGATGGCGCGTTTGAGAAAGCGCACCGTGTTGCTAAAGAACGCCAGCCCCAGCGCCAGCCCAAAGAACTGCCAGCGATAATCAACGAAGTTCTTTCCCACGTTATCCATGCCGCCCATGAGCAGCAGGCCAAGGATGGCAATGGCCCCAAGGACAAGGCTGGGCACTATCGGCTTAAGCGGGGAGACGCGTTGGTTTTGCATCGTCATAACCATCTGAATTATACAATCCTTTTACTTCGCGGTTCATTACATGGTTGTAAGGTGAAACTGCTGTTTGACAATTCACTTAAAACGCCCCATAATAGAAAAACCTGAACACTCCATCTAGGTTGGAGAACTCAAACACAGCAAAAAAGGAGAAAAGAAGTGAAACGCTTATCTGTTGTTTTGATCGCGGTTCTTGTGGTTGCCTTGGCGCTCAGCGGATGTGCCAAGCCCGCAGCGCTGAAGGTGGCCACCGATGCAACGTTTGCACCTTTTGAGAGCACCGATGACAAGGGAAACCTCGTCGGTTTCGATATCGATCTGATGAACAAGATCGCTGAAAAAGCTGGCATCACCATTCAATGGGAAAATGTCCCCTTTGATTCTGTGCTGGCCGGGTTGGCAAGCTGCCAGTACGATGCTGGCATCGCTGCCATCAGCATCACCGATGAACGCAAGGCTTCCATGCTCTTCTCGGATGCCTATCTGGATGCCGGTTTGATCGTGGTGGTCAACGCCGCCAACACGGATATCAAAAGTCTTGACGACCTGAAAAACAAGACCGTGGCCGCCCAGTTGGGCACCACCGGTGAAGTGGAAGCCCAGAAGATCGAGGGCGTAAACTACAAACCCTATGACTCCTACGAATTGGCATTCCTTGAGCTCACCAACAAGGGTGTTGATGCAGTGATCGCCGATAACCCGGTGGCAATGGGTTACATTGCCGCCAATCCTGATAAAGTGAAAGCGGTTGGTGAGGTATTTGACAGCACCCCCTATGGCATCGCCATCTGCAAGAGCGATGCTGACCTACAGGCCAAGATCAACAAAGCCCTCCAGGAATTGATCGCCGAGGGTTACCTGACCGAATTGGCCAGCACCTACCTCAAATAAGTTCTCACAGACCGATTACTGCGGGGGGCTTCCCCCGCAGTAGTGTAATTATCACTGACGAAGGATTAACAATGTCCTCATCCAGTAAATTATTCTCCAGAGGAAACAAGAAAGGTACTGCCTCCACATTTGATAAGTGGTGGATTTTGGTGATCGTTGTGGTTCTCCTCACAGTGGCGCTGGTGCTCTTTAAGCCAGACCCGTATGCCACCATCATTAACTTCATTAAAAATGGCCTGTGGACAACCATCAAGATCACTCTGATCTCCTTTGCGCTGGTGCTGGTGTTTGGCCTGGTGGTTGCGCTGGCGCGCCTGTCCAGGGTCACCATCATCAAAGGCATTTCCACAGTCTATGTGGAGATCGTGCGCGGCATCCCCATCCTGGTGCAGCTCTTCATCTGGTATTTTGTGGTGCCTTCTCTCATTCAACAGATTGGTGAATCCTGGAAGATTGCCTCGTTCACCTACTACAACGCCGACCCGCAGGTGATGGCGGTACTGGGTCTCACCTTTGGCTATTCCGCGTACATGAGCGAGGTGTACCGCGCCGGCATTCAGAGCATTTCAAAAGGCCAAATGGAAGCAGCCCGCAGCCTGGGGATGACTTACTTCCAGGCGATGTGGTACGTGATCTTGCCGCAGGCGGTGCGGGTGATCCTGCCGCCGGTTGG
>CALCNO010000137.1 GCA_937897615.1 uncultured Anaerolineaceae bacterium | reverse complement strand
TGAACGAGGAGTTGAGTATGCTTATCGCCCGTGTGGTCGGTACAACCGTTTCAACCATCAAGGATGAAAAACTGGTGGGGCGCAAACTGCTGATTGTGCGCCAGGCCGATGAGACCGGTGCGCCGTTTGGCAAGCCCTTTGTCGCCATCGATACCGTGGATGCCGGCGTGGGTGACCTGGTGCTCACCGCCAGCGGTTCCAGCGCGCGCCAGACGACCATCACCAAAGACACTCCTGTAGACGCCGTCATCATGGCGATGATCGACTTGCTGGAAGTGGAAGGCAAAGTTGTCTTTCGGAAAGGTTAATGGATTCTGATGGGCGAACTTGACCAGGACCTCCTTTCCATTCAGGAAGCCAGAACGCTGGCCTCTGAGGCGTTTGCCGCCTGGAAGGAATGGGCCAAAGCCAGCCAGGAGCAGGTGGACCGCGTGTGCGCGGCCATGTCTGAGGCTGCCTTTGGCGCCGCCGAGCGCCTGGGGCGCATGGCGCATGAGGAGACCGGCTACGGCTTCCCGCAGCACAAAAAGCTCAAGAACGAGTTTTCCGCAAAGAACGTCTGGGAGAGCATCCGCGACCTGAAGACCGTGGGTGTGATCAGCGCCGATGAAAAGCGCCATATTTTTGATATTGCCTGGCCAATGGGAGTGATCGCGGCGCTTACGCCCAGCACCAACCCCACCTCCACCGTCATTTACAAGATCCTCATTGCCGTCAAGGCGCGCGATGCTATCATCATTGCCCCGCACCCCTCGGCGGCCAAATGCAGTTATGAAGCTGCCGCACTGATGGCGCGCGCTGCCGAAGAGAATGGCGCACCGCGCGGGCTGGTCTCCTGCATGCGCCACATTTCGCTGGCCGGCTCGCAGGAGCTGATGAGCCACAAGTACGTTGCGCTCATCCTG
Organism: uncultured Anaerolineaceae bacterium; assembly: GCA_937897615.1. Taxonomy (GTDB): domain Bacteria; phylum Chloroflexota; class Anaerolineae; order Anaerolineales; family Anaerolineaceae; genus UBA6107. Next base: position 1,984 of record CALCNO010000137.1, on the reverse strand, counting down.
GCCACCGGCGGCACGCCGATGGTACGCGCGGCGCATTCCACCGGCAAACCGGCTTATGGCGTTGGCCCCGGCAATGTGCCCGTCTACGTGGACCGCTCCGCCGACCTGGAAAAGGCCGCGCGCTACATCGTGGCCAGCAAGTCCTTTGATTGCTCCACCATTTGCGCATCGGAGCAGGCCGTGGTGGCGGATGCCCCGATCGCGGCGCGCCTGATGCAGTTGATGCAGCAGGAGGGCGCTTATTTTGCCACGCCGGAGGAAACTCAACGCCTGCGCACGCTGCTCTTCCACGCGGATGGCGCGATGAATACCGCCACCGTGGGCAAGCCGGCGGTTTACCTGGCGGCGCTGGCGGGCATTGCTGTGCCCAAAGACACGCGCGTGCTGGTGTGCCGTCTGCAAAAGGTGGGCCGCGATGAACCGCTCTCGCGCGAGAAGCTGACCACCGTGCTGGGCTGGTACGAGGCCGCAGGCTGGGAGGCCGGCTGCGAGCGCTGCATCGAGCTGATCCAGTTCGGCGGGCGCGGCCACAGCCTCATCATCCACGCCACCGACCAAAAGGTGATCATGGCCTTTGGGCTGGAAAAACCCGTCTTCCGCATTGCCGTCAACACCATGGGCACGCTGGGAGCCATTGGCCTCACCACCGGCGTGATGCCCTCGCTGACGCTGGGCGCGGGCGGGGTGGGCGGTTCCATCACCGGCGATAACATCACCGCCTATCATCTGTTCAACGTTAAACGCCTTGCATACGAGTTGTCCACTCCGCCGCAGGCCGCCTTGCAGCCCGGGAGCCTTGAAAAACCGGTCTCCCCGCTGGAAGTGGAGGCTGTGGTGCGCAGTGTTGTCAATGAAATTTTGAATCTGAAATAGTCAATTTATCAGAAGAAAGGAATTGAGAAATGGCTTTAGATACTGCTTTGATCGCACTGGGAATGGTGGAGACCAAGGGCCTGGTAGGCGCCGTGGAAGCCGCCGATGCAATGGTGAAGGCTGCCAACGTGGTGCTGATTGGCTCCGAGTACGTGGGCGGCGGGTTTGTGACCGTGATGGTGCGCGGTGACGTTGGCGCCGTCAAGGCCGCCACCGATGCCGGCGCTGCGGCTGCCAAGCGCGTTGGCGAACTGGTGAGCGTGCATGTCATTCCACGCCCGCATCAGGATGTTGAGATGATCCTTCCCCAGAACAGCAAGGGAAGCATCGGTGGGCGCGGCGCGGAAGCCAAAAAGTAACCAGTCTCTGCCGTGTTGAACCGCAGCGTTGCTGACCTGGGGCTAACCCCGGAGGTCTATCTGGCGCGTGCCGGAGAGGTGTTGCAGCCTTACCCCGGCAATGGCCGCGCCCCCATGCAGCCGGCCCACAGTGGGCCTGTGCGCGTGGGGGTAGACCTGGGCACGGCGTATACCGTGATGTCCGTGCTGGATGGCGCGGGCAGCCCCCTCACCGTGGAATACCAGTTCGCGCAGGTGGTACGCGATGGGCTGGTAGTCGATTACATCGGCGCGGTGGACCTGCTGCGTGCCATGCGCGCGCGGGTGGAAGAACGCCTGGGCTGCCGCATCGAACACGCCGCCAGTGCCTTCCCGCCGGGTGTGCCGCGTGCCGAGGTGCGCGCTACCGCCAACGTGGTGGAAGCCGCCGGCATGCGCTGCCAGACGCTCATCGATGAACCCAGCGCCGCCAACAATGTGCTTGGTTTGCAGGAAGGCGTGATCGTGGATGTGGGCGGCGGCACCACCGGTATCGCCGTGGTGCAGGGCGGCAAGATCGTTTACACGGCGGATGAACCCACCGGCGGCACGCACTTTTCGCTGGTGATCGCCGGAGCGCTGGACATCCCGTTCGAGGAGGCCGAGGCGCTCAAGAAAGACCCCGCCGAGCAGAGCCGGCTCTTCCCGCTGGTGCGCCCGGTGATGGAAAAGGTGGGCAGCATCGTGCGGCGCCACCTCAACGGCAGCAACCCGCAGCAGATCACCCTGGTGGG
>CALCNO010000136.1 GCA_937897615.1 uncultured Anaerolineaceae bacterium | reverse complement strand
AGTTGTCAGATTAGATTGAGTATAGCAAGCGAAAAGGGCTTATCCTAGGGGGACACCATTATCAAAAATTCCCATTTAATTGATTTCAATTTCAGGGAGAGCGAAGAGTAATTGTCATATTTCAGACTACCATCCAAAAGTAATATCCAAGACTGTGATTGCAACAAACGTTGCATTCCCAAACTAACTATGATATAGTAAATGCAACAAACGTTTCAAATGAGGTAAAAAATGGAATGGATACTTTTTCTTTCGCAACTCCCGACAAATCCGTCAAGTTTACGTGTAACAGTCTGGCGCAAAATGCGGTTAAACGGCGCATTAGGATTACAGAATGGCGTCTGGATGCTTCCTAACACATCGGAGCAAATCCAATTCCTGCAAGACTTGTCAAAAATCATTCAAAATCAAGGGGCTAGTTGCCAGATTTTCACAGTTAGCCCTTTAGATCAAAGAGTTGAGGATGATATCTTGGGGCGATTTCAATCCGATAGAAGTGAGGAATATGACGAGTTTATAGAACGTAGTGGGGAGTTCCTTGCTGAAATCGATAAAGAAACTAAAAAACAAAAATTTACATTTGCTGAATTAGAGGAAAACGAACAAGACTTACAGCGACTCAATAATTGGCTCGAGAAAATTCAAAAACGCGACTTTATTGGCGGGGAAAAAGCACAAAAGGCTTCTGAGATCATCCAACAATGCAGAACCGTTTTTGAGGATTTTTCATCTTCAGTGTACAACGCCACATCTGACGAAAAAGTCAGGGATGCAGATGCGGGGAACAACTAATAATTCAGATATTGTAGAGAATAAATGATTGATCTATCGAAATTAAAAAATACCTCTTGGCACAATACGCCAATTGACGAAACCACCTTCATACTCGATACGAATTTAGCAATTGGATTATCGAGCCAGGAGGCAGAAGCGCGTCTCGAACAGGTAGGTCAAAATTCCCTAACTGAAGAAAAGAAAGAACCTTTTTGGAAGGAATTTATTGAAGAATTGCGTGAGCCAATGGTCCTCATGTTGCTGGTCACCGGTGTACTGTATGCCATATGGGGTGAACTCTCAGACGCGATCACCATCTTTGTAATCATTCTGACTTTAAATACAGTTGAAGTGGTAAACGAGCATCGCTCCAAGAAAGCGATCGCTGGTTTGCGAAAACTGGCAGAACCAAGCACTTTCATACTGCGAGGTGGGCACTATATAGAGATTCCTGTGGATCAGATAGTCCCTGGAGACCTGATTCTGCTCCAGGATGGACATCGCGTTCCTGCAGATGCCCGGCTAGTGGAAGCCTATGGGCTTTCCGTGAACGAATCAGCCTTAACTGGTGAATCCATGCCGGTTGAAAAAACGGTCGAATCGCTATCAGATACAAGCACACCACTGGCCGAAAGACACAATATGGTGTATTCCTCGACATTAGTCAGTCGTGGAAAAGGTACGGCCATTGTTGTTTCAACTGGCATGAGCACGGAAATTGGTCGCATCGCAGGAATGGCCCGTCGGGTCAAGGAACCACCCACGCATCTGCAAAACATGATGGAAGAATTAAGCAAAGTCCTGATCTGGTTTGCCCTTGGTTTCAGCCTAGTAGTTCCACTAATTGGTATCTTCCTGGCACACCAACCGCCTAGACAAATGCTGCTTACAGGCCTTTCCCTAGCATTCGCTACCATCCCTGAAGAATTACCCATCATTATTACAATGGTTCTTTCACTAGGCGCATTCCGCTTATCGAAAAATAAGGCTGTTGCCAAACGGTTGAACGGCGTTGAATCCCTGGGTTCAGTGACAGTCATAGCCACTGACAAAACCGGAACATTAACCGAAAACCGAATGGAGGTCGTCTGTTACGAACCTGAGAAAGCAAAGAATCGATTGCTCGAAATAGGTCTTTTTAATAATGATGCTGTTCTGGACGGCGATAATTTTAACGGCGACGCAGTGGATATAGCCTTACTAAGATCAGCGTGCCAATCCGGCTTGGATGTCAACGCTGAACGCATTGCGCGTCCAATCTTCAATGAATTTACTTTTGATAATAATCGAAAGCGCATGGCCACCATCAGATTGAAAGACGGCCAACCCTGGGTTGCAGTGAAGGGTTCCCCCGAGACAGTCCTGTCGCAATGCACTCTGGTGAGGGATGGTGATTCTGTTGACCTATTAACCGATACCGCACGTCAGTCCATTCTGGAGCGCGTTTCGGAATTGGCTGCAGATGGGCTGAGGGTTCTTGCATTTGCGGAGCGCAACTTGCCACAACCTGATTTGAGCCAGGAAAAAGTTGAACTTGACCTAACTTTTACTGGTCTTGTCGGGTTTCAAGATCCACCTCGCCCGGTAGTTCGGGATGCCATTGCATCTTGCCAGCTTGCCGGCGTACGGGTCATCATGATTACCGGTGATCACCCGCTCACTGCAAAAGCAATTGGTAGGCAGGTCGGTCTCGATGGTGATGATTCTGTTGTTACTGGATCGGAATTGGACCAATTGTCTGATGATCAATTGAAGGTAGTTGTGAAACGCTCATCTATTTTTGCGCGCACTACGCCGGAACATAAA
>CALCNO010000135.1 GCA_937897615.1 uncultured Anaerolineaceae bacterium | reverse complement strand
TGCTTCACTCATACTGCAACTCCCCCAGGCGGAAGACCGGCCCATCTTTGCAGGCCAACTGCCAGCCCTTTTTTGTCTGTACAGAACAAACGCCGCAGCGCGCATTGCCGCAGGCCAGCGGTGTTTCTATCAGCACTTCAAACTTGCTGGCTTCTGCGGAGGAGAGGCGCATGCCCGCGAAGAGTGTGGGAATTTCGTGCAGGGGCAGCGCAGTGGCGCAGGCATCCGCCCAGGCGATGGCGTCGTGAAGCTCGGCTGGTTTGAGCAATTCCACCTGCGGCGGCAGCGGCAGGGAGCGGGTTTCGCACACCCAGGCGACATCGGCGCCGGATTGCAGGGCAGCCTGCATCAAATAATGCAGATGGTTTTCCAGCGCGCTAACGGCTGCGAACAGCACCAGGTGGCGCCCTTTGAGTGCCTCCTCAAAGCCGCGGCCACAGGGCCCCTGCAGGAGCAAAGAGTCTCCCGGCTTCACAGCGGTAGAAAATGTGTCGCAGAGGGTCAAAGTCTCAGCGGTGCGGGAAAACGGAAAGAGCGCCACCGGCAGTACCTGTGTGCTTGCCGGCGCAAAGGTGCGGAAATACTGCCCCGGCTGGATTGCCGGCAGCGGCTGTGCCTCTACGTGTACCAGGCCATCCGTCTTCAGCGTTTCGCCCTGCACCACGCTCTGGTAGGTCTTCATGGGTTAATTATAGCGGCGCAGGCAAACGTTAACACGAAGTTAACTTCCTGCATCAAACGAAATGGGGAAAACCCCGTATACTATTACGGAGAGGTTTAGGAGGAGAAAATGAATATTGCCAGTCTTTTGAAAGCAGTATCCGGTTTTGTGTGGATGGGCCTGGTGGGAATCATCGTACTTTCGGTGGTGCAGGCGGCGCGCAAGACGCCATTGAAAAAAGGGAAAACGCTGATCGTCACGGTGCTGGTCATTGCGGTGGTGATTACCACTATCAGCTCGGGGCTTGTGTTCATCAACCCCGAGGAGCGCGGCGTGGTGATCTCGGCGGTGGCGCCATTGGGCTACCGCACCGAGGCGTTGCAGCCTGGCCTGCGCTGGATCATCCCCTTCGCCGAGAGTGTGAAGGTTTATCCGATCTCACGCGAAACTTATACGATGTCCATTGCTCCATCGGAGGGTTCTGTTCAGGGCGACGACTCGATTGCTGCCAGAACACTGGACGGCCAGGAAATCTACGTGGACGCCTCGGTGATCTATTCCATTGACCCGACCAAAGTAGTGCAGGTGCACATTCAATGGCAGGATCGCTACGTGGAACTCATCCGGGCGCAAACACGCGGCATCATCCGCGATGCGGTTTCGCAATACCGGGTGGAAGAAGTGGTCAGCACCAAGCGCTTTGAACTCGTGCAGTTGATTACCGAGAACCTGCGCACCAAAGTGGAAGATAACGGTTTGATTCTGGATGACTTTGTGCTGCGCAACATTGCTTTTTCAACGGAGTATGCCGCTTCGGTAGAACAGAAACAAATTGCCGAACAGCAGGCACAGCAGGCCAAGTTTGTGGTGGAACAGAAAAAGCAGGAGGCTGAGCAGGCCCGCGAAGTAGCCAAGGGTTTGGCCGATGCCGCCGTGACCAAAGCGCAGGGTGAGGCAGATGCGCGCCTGATCCAGGCTGAGGCGGAAGCACGGGCGTTGCAGATGATCGCGGACGTGATCAGGGAAAACCCCGACATACTCACCTACCAGTACATCACCAAGCTCTCGCCCAATGTGCAGGTGATGCTGGTGCCCAGCGAATCGCCCTTCCTGTTTACCATCCCTGGCTTGAACACCACCGGCCAGTAACGGCAACAGGTTCATTGAGCAGCGGAGCATCCCTCCGCTGCTTTTTTGTCTTGTATAATTGCAGTATGGAAGAAATGGCGAAAAAGCCTTCTGCCAAAGAGATCCGCCTGACGAGTCTCTCCAATTGTGCGGGTTGAGCTTCCAAGCTCAACGCGGATACGCTGACGCAGGTGCTGCGTCCACTTGGTGAGATTTTCAACCAGCAGGAGTATCCTGACTTGCTGGTTGGCTTAGGCACGCCTGATGACGCTGCCGTGTGGCGCGTTGACGAAGAGCGCGGCCTGGTGATGACCACAGACTTCTTCACGCCGGTGGTGGACGACGCCTACGATTACGGGCGCATTGCCGCGGCCAACGCCCTTTCGGATATTTATGCCATGGGGGGAGCCCCCTTCCTGGCGCTCAATATTGCGGCGCTCCCGCCGCAGATTGACGTGGAAATTAGCAGCAACATCCTGCGCGGCGGCGCCGAAATGGCCAAAAAGGCCGGCGCAGTAGTGGCCGGCGGGCATACTGTGCAGGATAAAGAGCCGAAATATGGCCTGGTAGTGGTGGGTTGGGTGACGCTCAAGGAGATGTTCACCAAAGGCGGAGGGCGCGTGGGCGACCTGCTTTACATGACCAAACCGCTGGGGTTCGGCACCATTACCACTGCCTTGAAACAGGAGAAGGTGGCCGCAGCCGACCTGGCCGAAGCCGTCAGGTGGATGACCACCCTCAACCGCGACGCCAGCCTGGCCGGGCATAAAGCGGGGGTGCGCGGCGCCACCGACGTGACAGGCTACTCGCTGATGGGCCACTCTTCAGAAATGGCGTCGCTCAGCAGCACATGCTTTGAATTTTCACTTTCAAGAATCCCTGTGCTGGCAAACGCACTGTCCTATGCCGGGCAAATGATCTTCCCCGGCGGGGCGTATGATAACCGCCATCACTATGAGCCGCTGGTGACAATTGATTGTGCCATCACGGAAGCGCAGCGCATGCTGCTCTATGACCCCCAGACCAGCGGCGGGCTGCTGCTGGCGGTGCCACCTGAAAACGCCCTGCTATTTGAAAATGAGATGCAGAAGGCGGGGCAATCTTGCTGGCAGGTAGGGCGGGTGATTGCCGGCGCGGGCATTCACATTGTGGCGTAACCGTTATCCTCTCTTTTCTCAATCCCATTGTAAAATACAGCCATGCCGTTAACTGAGCACATTCAGGGAATCTTGGCCACGCTGCCCACCAAGCCGGGCTGCTACATCATGCGCAACCAGGCAGGTGATGTCATTTACGTGGGCAAGGCCATCAACCTGCGCAACCGCGTGCGTTCTTATTTCCAGGAGCGCGCCGACCAGGAGCGCAAGGTACTCAAGCTGGTGGAGCAGGTGCAGGACCTGGAATGGATCGTAGTGGGTTCTGAACTGGAAGCGCTCATCCTTGAGATGAACCTGATCAAAAAGTACCGCCCGCGCTTTAACGTGCGCCTCAAGGACGATAAGCGTTACCCCTATATCAAGGTACATCTGCAGCAACCTTTCCCCAAAGTGACGGTCACGCGCCAAATGGTGAATGACGGCGCACGTTATTTTGGGCCTTACACCAGTGTATGGGCGGTGCATCAAACGCTCGACCTGCTGCGGCACATTTTCCCGTACCTCACCTGTGACCGCGAGATTACCGGCAAGGATGCGCGCCCATGCCTGTACTACGATATCAAACTGTGTTCCGGGCCGTGCATTGGCGCCATTGACCAGGCCGGTTATCGCCAGTTGATCCAGGACCTGTGCTCCTTTTTGGACGGGCATACCGACCCCATTGTCAACCGCCTGAAAACCGAGATGTCCAGCGCGGCGGAGGCGCTTAATTTTGAGAAAGCCGCGTTGATCCGCGACCAGTTGAACTCAATTGAGCGCGTGGTAGAAAAGCAGAAGGTCATCTCCAATGACCAGAGCGATTCCGACGTGCTGGCGCTGGCGCGCGCTGATGGCGAAGCCTGCGTGCAGATCTTCTTTATCCGCAATGGCAAGTTGATGGGGCGCGAGTATTTTGTGCTGGAAGGTACAGAGGAAATCCCGGATGCCGATGTGATCGGCGAGTTCCTTAAGCAATTTTACAGCGAGGCCGCGGCCATCCCGGATAAGGTGCTGCTGCCCAATGAGATCGAAGAGGCGCTGATCATCAACCAGTGGCTCAACAGCCGCCGCGGTGGGCAAAAGGTGGAATTGCTGGTGCCCAAATCCGGCACGAACTCCGAGTTGGTGGCGATGGCTGCCGAGAACGCGGTGGAAACCCTGCAGGCGCTCAAAGCCCAATGGGAAGCTGACAAGAACAAGCAGACCGAAGCCCTCACGGAAATTCAGCAAGCCCTGCATCTGCCGGAACCCCCTAACCGTATCGAGTGCTACGACATTTCCAATACCCAGGGGAATGCCTCGGTGGGCAGCATGGTGGTATTCGAGCAGGGCACGCCCAGCCGCGGCATGTACCGTCACTTCAATATCAAGACAGTCAGCGGCCCGGATGATTTTTCCAGCATGGAAGAAGTGCTCACGCGGCGCTTCAAGCGCTGGCAAAGCGCACAGGAATCGCAGCAGGTGGGCGCCAAGCCCGACCCTTCTTTTTCGGTGCTGCCGGATCTGCTGATCGTGGATGGTGGCAAGGGGCAGTTGGGGCGGGCGGTGAAGGTGTTGGAAGAATTCAGCCTGACGGAGTTGGTGCCGGTGATGGGTCTGGCCAAGCAGCAGGAGGAAATCTTCAGGCCCCACACCGAGGAGTCCATCATCCTGCCCAAACACTCGCAGGGGCTGTACCTTATTCAACGGGTGCGTGATGAAGCGCACCGCTTTGCCATTACGGCACACCGCAAAGCCCGTGGCAAGATCGGGGTGGCCTCGCGCCTGGATGCCATCCCCGGCATTGGCCCCAAACGGCGCAGGGCGCTTTTGGAGCGCTTTGGCGATATTGAGGGCATCCGCCAGGCTTCTGTTGAGGCGCTGCAGGAAGTGTCCGGCATCACCGAAGAAATTGCTCAGGCGTTGAAATCGGGATTGGAATAAAAAAGAGCAGTTCCGCAAGGAACCGCTCTTTGATGCTTGCTTATGGCCCGGTAACCACCGGCAGCCCGGCCTGTATCCAGGCGTTCATGCCGCCGTCAATGCTGGTGACCTGGGTGTAACCGGCTGCGCGCAACTGGTCGCGTGCCTGGGCGCTGCGGTTGCCGCTGCGGCAGATGACCAGCACGATTTTATCCTTAGGCACCTCAGTCATGCGGTTGGGAAGCTCCGCAAGCGGGATCAGTACCGCGCCTTCGATATGCCCGGCTTCCCACTCGGATTGTTCGCGCACATCCAGCAAAAATGCGCCGGCGGAAAAGTATTCAGCCGCATCTGAAACCGAAACGGTCTCGGCGATTTGTTTCTGTTGAATTTCTTTTGGCAGAAGCCTTACGGTTAACCACACCATTGCCACCACAATCAGTAAAGAGACGAGATAAAGTAAGGTTGTCCTTTTCATAGTTTCACCTGAGCGATCAGTTTCTCACTATTTTACCTTGCAACCGGCAAATGGAATACCCGTGTTTTATGTGCGTACGCGGTGGGGTTTTGTTTGACAAGAGCACTTTTGCTGAATAAAATGTTATTATCAAGTGCGTGAGGGACACGATTTGAAAAAATGGCAAGATAAGTTTGTGATTGGGTTGACCGGCAACATCGGCACCGGTAAAAGCGTGGTGCGGCGCATGCTCGAGCATCTTGGCGCATACGGCATCGATGCGGATGCGCTGGCTCACCGCGCCATGACCAAAAATGCGCCGGCCTACGAACCGATCCTGGAAGCATTCGGGCGTTATATTCTGGATAAGGATGGCGAGATCGACCGGGGCAAACTGGGCCGCCTTGTTTTTACGGACGCCGAAGCCCTGGGGCAGCTGGAACGGATCATTCACCCGCTGGTGGAACAGGCGGTAGACCTGATCATTCGCCGTTCTTCGCAAAAGGTGATCGTCATTGAAGCCATCAAATTGCTGGAATCCAAGTTGGCTGATTACTGCGACAATATCTGGGTGGTGTATTCCCCGCCGGAGATTCAGCTTCACCGCCTGACGAATCTGCGCGGCATGCACGAGAAAGATGCCCGCCAGCGCATTGCTTCGCAGATACCGCAGGAGAACCGCCTGGCGCGTGCCACGGTGGTGATCAAGAATGTTTCCACGTTTGAAGATACCTGGCGCCAGGTGACCACTGCCTGGCAGCGCCATGTGCCTGTTGGCGAGGGCACCAGCCTGCCGGCATCGCAGCCGGTGCGCCTGTCACTCGGTGAGGTCAACGTTGTGCGTGCCACGCCGCGCCAGGCAGACGAGATCAAGGATGTATTCAACAACCTGGGCGGCGCCGGCAAAAACATCACCCGCGATGAGGTCATGGCCGCGTTTGGCGAAAAAGCCTTCATGCTGTTGCGCGTTGAAAATTCCGCTATGGGCCTTTTGGGCTGGCAGGTAGAAAACCTGGTTTCCAGGACCATTGATATCCTGCTGGACCCGGCCTTGCCGCCGGCGCAATACCTGCCGATCATGATCCGCGAGATGGAACGGGCTGCCGGCAACTTGCAATGCGAAGTTTCACTGATCTTTGCGCCCAAAACGCTTGCCATGCACGATGCGCTGTGGAAGTCACTGGGGTATGAGCGGCGCACTCCCGCACAACTGGGGGTGCGTGCCTGGCAGGACGCAGCCGAGGAACTCCAAAACGCTGCAACGGTGTTGTTATTCAAACAACTGCGGCTTGACCGCGTACTGCGGCCAATTTGATCCGGTGTTCGTGATTAAAATGGATTGCCAGTGTATCAGGAAAAAGGACAGCGCATAAATTGACTGAACTCCTGAACGAGATCGTATACCTTTTCCAACGCCTCACCTGGACGAGCGTTCTGGACTTGTTCCTGGTGACGCTGGTGGTATATGCGGTGCTGCTTCTGCTGCGCGACACCCAGGTGATGGTGTTGCTGCGCGGCGTGATCATCATCATTGTCCTGCTGGCGATTCTCTTTACGTTGATTGACCTGCCGGCATTCTCCTGGCTGCTCAAGACCATTGTGCCGGCGCTGCTTTTTGCCATCCCGGTCATCTTTGCGCCTGAGATCCGCCGCGGCCTGGAAAAACTTGGGCGCGCCGGTTCCACCCAGCACCTGGTGCGTAAATCCGGCAACCAGATGCAGTCGCTGGAGCAGACGATCCACGCCATCGTTACTGCCTGCGCACGCCTTTCGGCGCGCGAACACGGCGCTCTGATCGTCTTGCAGCGCAGCGAAAGCCTGGAGGATTTTATCCGCACCGGTGTGCGCCTGAATGCGGCGGTGACCCCGGAATTGTTGCTGCAAATCTTCTACCCCAACACTCCGCTGCACGATGGTGCGGTGATCATTGCCAATAATCAGGTGTCCGCTGCTGCCTGTGTGATGCCGCTTTCCGCCAGCGGTATCCTCACGCGCTCGCCTGAGCGCCAGATGGGCTTGCGCCACCGCGCTGCCCTGGGCACCAGCGAGGCCACCGACGCCATCACCGTGGTGGTCTCGGAGGAAACCGGATCGATCTCGATTGCCCACAATGGCCGCATGATCCGCCGCCTGGACAGCGAACGCCTGGAGAACATTCTGCTGGCGTTTTACCGCCCAACGGAGCGGGATGGACAGCGCGGCTTCTTGAAGGGCCTGTTCCCCGGGAGTGGCCGCAAGGAGAAGGAGACAAGATGATGCAACGGCTGCGCTCCTTCACAAAAACACTGCCCAGCCTTTTTATGGCTTTTGTGCTGGCACTGGCCGTATGGGTGATGGCGATCAATTCTTCTGACCCTTCCGTGGAAAAGGCTTACCCGAATCCAATCCCGGTTGAGGTAATTGGCCAGTCTTCTGATACCGTGATCGACACCGACCTCTCGGAAAATGTCTCGCTTACGCTGCGGGCTCCCTCCTCGATCTGGAATATGCTGATCGTGGAAAAGGCCCCGGTGCGCGCCTTTGTCGACCTGGCCGGGTTGGGGGTGGGGCCGCATACCGTGCCGGTGCAGATCCAGATCGGCACCAAGCCAGTGGAGATCATCAGTTATAGCCCGCGTTCCGTAACGCTGGAGATCGAATCGCTCCTTACCAAAGAGATGGATATCCGCGTGATCTACCAGGGCAGCCTGCCGATCGGTTTTCAGGCCGAAGACCCGGTTTTGACCCCAACCACAGTGACGGTCAGCGGCGCTGAGTCCCTTGTCAAGAGTGTCACAGAAGTTCGTGCTGTCGCCAAGCTCACGGACGTAAAGACCAGTATTCATCAAACCCTCTCTCTCGTGGCCGTCAATGCGAACGGGCAGGTGGTCAGCGGCGTGAGCATCACCCCGGATAAAGTGGAGTACACCCAGCAGGTGGTGGAGCGCGGCGGCTACCGCAATGTGGTGGTCAAAGTGGTTACCGCCGGAGTTGTCCCTGCGGGGTACAAACTGACCAGCCTCTCTGTCTTTCCGCCGACCATTACGGTTTTCTCCAGCGATACAGCCCTGGTGGATGCCCTGCCCGGATATGTGGAAACCGTCCCCATTGACCTCACCGGCAAGAGTTCCGATTTTGAACAGCGCGTTGCCCTGAACCTGCCGTTTCGGATTCAGGCGATTGAAGCCGATCAGATCACCGTGAGCGTTGGCATTGCCCCGGTGGAAAGCAGTATTTCACTGGAAGATGTGCAGGTGGAGCCCATTGGATTGGCAGCGGGCAGGACCGCGATCATTCAGCCGGAGAAGGTGAATGTGGTGATCACCGGCCCGCTGATTGTGCTGCAGGCGCTCAAGGCTTCTGACCTGCGCGTGCTGGTGGACCTCACCGGCATGCAAGTGGGAAAATACACCGTGGAACCGGTGGTGACGCTTAACATCCCCGGATTGACGATTTCAAGCCATACCCCTACCACTTTTGTGATCGAGATCAAGTAGGTTTTGCACTCTTTTGCAGAACCCAATCCTCCCGATGTAAGGTAAAATTGGGCAGATTGGAAGAATTGCATGGCAAAACCTGTGATCGCCCTTGTTGGGCGGCCCAATGTGGGCAAAAGCACCCTGTTTAATCGCCTCTGCGGCGAAATGACCGCCATTGTCGATGACACACCCGGTACCACCCGTGACCGCTTGTTCGGTGAAGGGGAGTGGACTGGCGTGGTGTTTGATGTTGTGGATACGGGCGGTATTGACCCATCTGCCAACAGCCGCAAAACACCGCTTTCTGTGGGTTCCGCCGATTTTATCAGCGAGATACGAACTCAGGCGCTGGTTGCCATTGCCGAGGCGGATATTGTCTTGTTTCTGGTAGATGCCATCAGCGGGGTTACCCCGGCCGATGTTGAGGTGGCGCAGATTCTGCGGCAGTCGCAAAAAGTTGTGGATGGGGTGGCGCGGCCACCGATCTTTTTGGTGGTCAACAAGGCAGACAGCTCCAAACAGCGCAATACAGTGGGCGAGTTCTACGAACTTGGCCTGGGCGACCCTTACCCGATCTCCGCTGTGCACGGCACCGGCACCGGCGACCTGCTGGACGCACTGGTGGCGGCCTTTCCGCAACGCGAACAGGAAAAGGACGACGATTCCGTCAAGATCGCCATTGTGGGCAAGCCCAATGTGGGCAAGTCCAGCCTGTTGAACCGCCTGACGGGCGAGGAGCGCGCCATTGTGAGCCCCATTGCCGGCACCACCCGCGATGCCGTTGATACCAAGATCGAGTACGAGGGCGTACCCGTCACGCTGATCGACACAGCCGGCATCCGCCGGCGCGGCAAGGTTGACCCCGGGGTGGAGAAGTTCAGCGTGGTGCGTTCCATGCGCGCCATCGAACGCTGCGATGTGGCCATTTTGATGATCGATGCGGTGGAAGGAATCTCCGCCCAGGATGCTCACATTGCCGGATACGTCAAGGATGAGTGGAAGAGTTGTGTGGTTGTGGTGAATAAGTGGGACGCGGTGGAAAAGGATACCTTTACCATGCAGGAATTTACCACCCGCATCCGCCGTGAACTTAATTTTGTTGATTACGTGCCCATCCTTTTTATTTCCGCCAAGAACGGTCAGCGCGTCGATCAGGTGATGCCGCTTGCCCTCAAGGTGCAGGAGGAGCGCCTGGCGCACATCAACACCGGCGCACTCAACCGTATTCTGCAAAAGGCGCAGGACACCCACGCTCCCACCTCACGTACCGGGGCGTCCATCAAACTTTATTATGGCACGCAGGTGCGCACTGATCCGCCGACCTTTATGATCTATTGCAACAACCCCAAACTGGCGCATTTTAGTTACATGCGTTTTCTTGAGAATCAGATCCGTGCCGAGTTTCCTTTCACGGGCACGCCTATCCGTATTGTGCTCAAACCCAGAGCTGACTGAGAAAGCTGATATTTCTTCATGACCGAAAATCCCGTGGATCGCGCATTGGTATCTGAGGACGATCAGACTCAATCCCCCAAAAAGAACGTTGTACGCGGCGCCATTATCGAAATTCTGCAAACGCTTGTGCTGGCGGTGATCCTTTACTTTGGCATTGATGCGGTCTTTGCCAGGGTGCGCGTGATCAACATCAGTATGCAGCCCACGTTTTATGAGGGGGATGTTTTGCTGGTGAACAAGCTGGCCTACAAGCTGGGAAAGATGCACACCGGCGATGTGGTGATCTTTCACAACCCCAGTTTTCTTGAAGAAGATTACATCAAACGTCTCATTGGCAAGCCCGGCGACACAGTGAAGGCCGAGGGCGGGAAGATCTATGTGAACGGCGTTGCCCTTGACGAACCGTACCTTGCCCAGCCGCCGTACTACCTGGGCGAATGGGTGGTGCCTGCCGACTCGGTGTTTGTGTTGGGGGATAACCGCAACAGTTCATCCGACTCGCATAGCTGGGGGTTTGTGCCGGTGGACGATCTGGTTGGCAAGGCACTGCTGGTATATTGGCCGTTGCGCGCGGTAAAGATCATTCAGCAGCCGGTGTACCCAGGCTTGAACTAAGATTTCCCTTATGCCATCTTTGTAAAAATATGGTATGGTTAACCAAAATGAGCGAAGAGACGAACTACGCTGATCCTGTATTTCCATGTCCGGAATGCCAGGCGGGGCACATGCACCGCACGTATGTGGCATACTTCACCTGGTTGGGGGATGAACTGATCTCGGTGCCGGATTTTCCTGCCTGGTCCTGTGACCTGTGCGGGCGCTGCGAGTATGACGAGAATGCCCTCACCCGGCTGACCCTGCTGCTCAGCCCCAACGCAGGCAAAACCATCACCCCGACGCGTTTTATGCCCAAAAAGGCCAAGATTCGGCCCAAATCCGAAAGGCCCACCCTGCCCGAATAAAAACTCCCGATCACTCGGGAGTTTTTTGTTACTGGAGGGCTACCGGCTGCCAGGCCGGGTCAAAGTCGCTCGATCCCAGGTTGGAGAGGTTAGCCACACTGCCGCCCTGCGCATCCATGATGTAAATCTCTTTGTTGCCGTCGCGTTCTGAGGTGAAGAGGAGCCACTTCCCATCTGGCGACCAGAACGGCGCGGAATCCGTGTTGGAGTCGGTCAATTTGGTTACCGTGCGTCCGCGGTCAACAAAGAGCGCGGTGTAGATGTTGCGGTTATTATCGCCAAAGCGTGTGTAGGCGATCATCTGCCCATCCAGGCTGACGTTGGGTTCCATCACCGCGCCGAGGCGGCCTTCATCTGAGGAGCGGTCAAACTTTTGGAAGTTGACGTAAACGCTGTAGCGGTCGCGCATCTGCACAATGTTCAGATCGCCGGTGGTGAGCACGTAAACGAGGAAATCGGCGCCCGGCGTCCAGGAGGCGTAAGATTCGGCCATGCCCGGGCTGAGGCGCGTCTGGTCGTATCCCTGCGGGTTCATGATGAACAACTGGGGAATTTTGTCTTCGCGGTACATGCTGGTAAAGGCGACCCACTTGTTGTCCGGCGACCAGGCGGGGTAGAGGTCATCGCCGGCACGCAGGCTGATGTCCACTGGCTGCGCGTTGGGGTCGGCCAGGTCGAGCGTCCAGATGTCGTTGGCAAAGGGGGTACCGTTGGCGGCAGAACCGGTGTTGAGGCCGGAATAGACCAGGAACTTGCCGTCTGGCGAGAAGGAAGGCTTGCTTTTATCACCGGGGCTAAAGGTGACCTGCTGCAGGTTGGAGGTAACGATGCTGCCATTTTGATCCTGGCCCACCTCCATGCTCCAGATCTGATTGTAGCCATCGGCAGCGCGGTTGCTGACGAAGAACACTTTTCCGCCGTGCCCGATGGCAGTGATCACCGGCGCAAGGGTGGCGGTGGGGGCTGCTTCGGTGGCGGGGGCGCTGGTGGGCTGCTCGGTTGGCGGTTGTTGGGTGGGTTCCTGGGTGGCAGGAACCACAACTACCTCCGTTGCCGCAGGGGGGAGCGTGGCCGTGCTGCTGCCATTCCCTTTGAGTTTGTTGGCGGAGAGGAGCACAACCGCCACCACCGCGATGATTGCCACGCCGCCAAGTGCCAGCCACAGGCCGGCGCTTTTCTTCTTTTGCGGCGGGGTAACCTGTGGAGCAACAGGGGGTGCAATGGCGGGTGGGGGAGCGATGCTCACCGGGGTGGCGGGGGGCTGAGGGCGCGCGCCCAGTTGAGTTTTCTGCGCCGAAGCCGGATCAGGGATTGGCGAGGGTGTGCGGATGGCTTCAACGAAATCGGCGACGGTGGTAAAGCGCATATCCTGTTTGATCGAAAGTGCCTTTTCGATGGCATCGGCGATATGCTGCGGGATACCCGGCACAAGCGTTTTAAGCGAAACCAGTTCTTCTTCGCCTATCATGCGGCGGGCAGAATCTGCCGGGGATTTGCCGGCAAAAACATAGTAAAGGGTGGCGGCCAGGCTGAACTGGTCGGATTGCGGGCCGGTGCGCAGGCCGCTCACTTGCTCTGGCGGGGCAAAGCCGGGGGTAAAGGCCCACGCGCCGGTGAGCGTTTCCTGCGAGGGGTCGCCCACTTTGGCAATGCCAAAATCCACCAGCACTGCTTCGCCATTGGGCATGAGTTTGATGTTGGTGGGCTTGATGTCGCGGTGGAAGATGGGGGGATTCTGTGTGTGCAGGTAGGTAACGGCGTTCCCCAACTGCTCGGCCCATTTGAGGATTTGCGCGGTGCTGAATTTGGTTTTCTTATCCACCAGGGTGCGCAAGTCTTCGCCGGGGATGTAATCCATCACCAGGTACTGTGTATCGTCTTCGGTGAAGTAATCGATCACGCGCGGCAAGTTGGGATGCTTCAGTGAAGCCAGCAGCCGCGCTTCGCGGATGAACTGGGCCGCCGAGTTGGCGTTCATGTTATGGTTGGCTTTTACGGCCACCTTGTTGGCGAGTGCCTGGTCTTCAGCCAGGTAGACCTCGCCCATGCCCCCGGTTCCCAGTTGCTCCAAAATCTTGTAACGGTTTTTAAGGAGGATCCCTGTTTCAATCGTCATATGCCCGCCGTCTAAAAAAGATACTTAATCATACACAAAAAACGCAAATAAAAAAGGCTTGTTATTTGCCAGGATTGGCACTATCTGGCGTGAGTGATGAATCATCTGAGTTAAAAACGACCTGACGGTTTTTCGGCAGGTCGTTTTATTGAACGAAAGGATGGCAGGTCAATCTACGGTGAGGGTTTTGCTCAAATTGCGCGGGAAATCCGGATCGTAGCCCCTGCCGGTGGACATGTAGTACGAGAGCAATTGTACCGGGATGGTCACCAGCAGCGAGTTGATCGCTGCCGATGCGGCCGGGATGGTAACCACATCACTGGCGTTGGCGTTCAGGCGCGTGTCTGCCGCACCGATGGCAATGGCTCTGCCGCCGCGGCAGGTGACTTCGTTGATGCCGCTGACGATGAGGGGGATGTCTTCCGGCCCGGCCAGGAAGAGGATGGGGAAGCCCTCGTCCACCGCAGAGAGCGGGCCGTGCTTGAACTCGGTGGAGAGCATTCCTTCGCAGTGCGCGTAGGTGATCTCTTTAAGCTTGAGCGCGCCTTCCAGGGCGATGGGATAGGTGGCCCCGTACCCCAGGCAGTAGAGGTCGTTGCGGTCATTGATGGATTTTGCCAGTGCCTCCATTTGCGGCGCGGACACTTTGATGGTTTCTTCCATCAGCGCAGGCAGGGCATCCAGCGCGGCAGTGCTGCCGCCTCCCAGCCGCGTGGCCAGGTAGAGGAAGGAGATGATCTGATTAGTGAAGGTCTTGGTGGCCGGCACGCTGATCTCATAACCGCAGGCCAGCGGCAGCCAGGCCTCGGTGGCGCGGGTGAGGGTGGAACCGATCACGTTGGCCATGCCAAAGCAGGCCATGCCTTTTTGCTGGGCGGTCTGCAGGGCATTGAGCACATCTTTGGTCTCGCCGGACTGGCTGACGAAAATGCCCACGTCCTCCCCGTTCACCGCCGGAAGATACTGCGGGATGAACTGCGGCGCCAGCACCGGGATAACGGCTTTCTGTGCCAGTTGGGCAAAGTACACCGCACCGGCCAGGCAGGCATGATAACTGGTGCCACAGCCGATGAAGTACACCTGGCGCGCAGTTTTGATCTTGGCCAGCAGTTTGTCCACATCTGAACTCTCGTTCAGCAGGTGCAATACCTCGCGGGCCACCTGCGGCTGCTCGTTTATCTCTTTGATCATAAAGTGGGCAAAACCGCCTTTTTGCACCGCGCTCATTTCCTCGGTCACCAGTTCAGGCTCGCGCTCGATCAGGCTGCCATCCTTGACGGAGTGCAGCTCCACACGGTTGTGCCACAGCGTGATGATCTCACCATCGTTGAGGCGGATCACCTTGCGCGTGAGCGGCAGAATGGAGGGCAGGTCCGAGGAGACACAGGTAAACCCATCGCCGATGCCCACCACCAGCCCGGAACCTTTTTTGATGGCATACAGTTTGTCATCGTTGATGCGCCCGATGACAAAAGCGTAATCGCCCAGCAGGTCGTTATAGGCCAGGCAGATGGCTTCGATGAAATCCTTGCCTTTGTTGATGTAACGTTCTACCGCATGCACACAGGATTCGCCATCGTTTTGTGAACGCACGGTCATGCCCTCGGCCATGAATTGCTCGCGCAATTCCACGTTGTTGACCACGTTGCCGTTGTGCGCTCCCACAATGTCGCCATCAGAATCGAGGTGCGGCTGCGAGTTCACCTGGGAGGGCACGCCAAAGGTGGCCCAACGTAACTGGGTGATGCCTCTTTGGCCGCTCATTTCTGCCAGTTTGTATTTTTGTGCCACTTCATCCACGCGGCCTTTATCCTTGCGCAGGTCAATGCTGCCTCCGCTGATGGTGGCTGCGCCCACCGAATCGTACCCGCGGTAGGTGAGGCGGCGCGCCGCATCGATTAGAATTGGGCCAAGCGTTTGATCTTTTTCAGTGACAATGCCGAAGATTCCGCACATAGAGTACCCTTTCAGAGTGGAGTATCTTTTGTGAACCGCGTTTATTATAGCCGACCTGCCCAAAAGGGCGAGTTAAGGAAAATCTAAGGAATTTGCGATGGCTACTACACCTTTCCAGGAAATACTGCTGGCACATGCACGGCGCTACCCGGCCTGGCAGCCGCAGGATGTGTACAAACTGGCTCACCAGGCTGCGCTGGGCAGTGAACATGCGCTCGTCTCTGTGGAGCAGGCACGCCAGCGCTTGGAACAAGAAATCGTGGGGCTTGGAGTAGGGGGCGGAGAGCCGCTGTTGGAACCGATCTCGGCAGACGGGCGGATCGTGCGCGTGCACCTGTGGCCGTATGTGAACGCCGGTCTTTCCACAACGGCATTGCTGCAAGCCTTTGTGCAGACGGCAGCGGAGTTCAAAGGTTCTGTGGAGGTGTTGCAGCAGTACCTGGCGCAGGCCCGGGTGTTGGCAGCAGACATTCTGATTGATCCGGTTGCATTGGAAGGGCTTGTTGCAGCAATGAGGGAAAAAGGCTTTCCTGCGGTGCATCACTCGGAGGCTTTCAGGCGGCAGTACGCGCCTGCCTACCGTGTGGTAGCACGCGAATGGCTGGCGCTGGCGTAAAAACACCTTGCTGAGTACATCCCTGCTTAAGTTTCACTCATCCATTTTATAAAAGGCGTACAATAGTGAAAAGGGACTTTTCATTTATGCTTAGTTAGCCGTATTCAATTTCAAACGATATTAGGGAGGAGGTTCGCTTGAATACTGTTGCTGCCCTGCCACCACAATTGCCAGGAAAGAAAAAGAACAAGAAACTGATCAGAGTACTTGTGATTATTGGTGTTTACCTCTTTGTTGCCTGGGGTGTACTGATTGGTTTCCTGGCAAGTTTCCTTTTTTCTTCCAAATCCACCATTTTACTCGAGCCGGATACGCCAAAGACGGCCAGCTATTCTGATGCCAACTTGATATCTACGGCGGCAGCCCTGCAAAGGCGCTGGGATATCCTGGGTTATGGGGTCCCGTGGACGAGCTTCACCGCGTATGACAATAAGATTATCGGACGCATTCCCAAAAAGTTCAGCGCCGACTTCATTGATAACACCCTTGAGATGGGAGTTGTGGAATTTGTTGATCTGGGCAATATTTATCTTCCTCCGGGCACAAAGATCGCCACAGATGCGAACAATGCCGGCGTTATCAGGGCTCCGGGGCGCGTGTGGCATACGCTCTTTACCAATGAGGAGGTGATCGAGGTCAATATGACGCGGCAGGAGCAATATAAATATGACATTGACTTTTCCCTCACAGAGGCAGGAGGCGCAATCTTTGCAGAGTATACCGCTGAGAATATAGGCAGCTACCTGGCAATAGTCAAGGACAAGGTAATTGTTACCTGCTTATCAATCGATGAGGCGATTCCTTGGGGTTCTGCGCTGATCAGCGACTTTACCGAATCGGAGGCTAAAGAAATCAAATCGGCATTGGAAACGATCCCATTGCAGGTGCCTCTCAAATGGCGGGTGATTACCACCAAAGAGCATATTCAGATTATCACTGACTTCATCAGGGGAATTTTCCACCCCACGCCGACCCTATTGGGTAGTTGAAGTTATTGCGGTTGGGTGATACAAAAAAACAGACCTGTAGGGTCTGTTTTTGCTGGTATGGCAGATTTAAAATACGAGAATCCCAATGGCGGCAATGAGCAGGAATGCAGCTGTTGCTGCCGGGAGACACCCGCCTTTGTTAGTTTTTATGGGTTTAGACGAGCTTATATTGGCTCGCAGCAGTGGATCAAGCAGTAACGCTGATCTTTTCAATTCCACTTGCATTCCACAACCTTCAAAGATTCCTTTCAGTAACATGCCTTCTTCCTGAGGGAGGTTTACCGCAATGATAGATTCCTTTTCTACCAGGGTTTTGGCCTCCACCAATCCCAGAGATGTAGGTGATAGATCACGCAGCATCTTAATGGCATTGATCTTGTCATAATGAGGCGTAGGGCGAAGAATTACGCACACCATCTTGTCACTGGCAAATTGGTCGTTGCCGCACTTTGGGCAAAAGCTCATGCCAGCTTGAATTTCGGCTCCGCAGGAAGCACAAAACTTGGTGACCTTTGCGCCGCATTTTCCACAAAACTTTGCATCACTGTCGTTTGAGAAACCGCATTCCGGGCATGGGTTCCCGTTTGCAAATACCAAAAAGGTCTGGTCGTTTGACAATTTTGCCTTTGTGCTACAGCTTTGGCATTCATATTCCCCTGCGCCGATCTTTTTGATGCTGGGGCTACC
>CALCNO010000134.1 GCA_937897615.1 uncultured Anaerolineaceae bacterium | reverse complement strand
CCCATCCAGCAGGCGCTGCTTGTCCTGCTCGGTTTGCAGCCGGCCGATCATCCAGGTGCCGGCGTTGGAGAGTGCCTTGTAATCCACATCCACCGGGTTCTGCGTGGTGAGCACCATGCCCACGCCAAAGGCGCGCGCCTGCTTGAGCATGCGCAGCATCACTGTCTTGGAGGCCGGGTTGGCCACCGGCGGCATGTAGCCCATGATCTCATCGAAGTAAACAATCGCCCGCAGGCTGCCGGTGCCGCGCTGGCCGCGCATCCAGGTTTCTACGGCGGCGTACAGCAGGGTCACAAAGAACATGCGTTCCTTCTCGCTCAGGTGGGCAATGTAGAAAATGGAGTGGCGCGCTTTGCCGGTGCTGGAGCTGAGGAGGGCGCCAATATCCAGCGTTTGTCCCTGCTGCCACACCTGGAACGAAGGCGATGCAAGGAAATTGTTTAACAACATCGCCATACCAAAGCGATCCTTTTCCGGGAAGAAGGATTCGATGGGGAATGCCCCCAGCTTTTCCATTGGCGGGTTTTGCACCTGCAGGATCAGGTCGGTGAGGCTGAGCGATTGCTTGCTCATCCAGGCGGTTTCCAGCAGGTTGGAGAGCAGGATGTGCTCACGCGAGCGCAGCGGATCGATATTGTCATAGCCGATGAGTTCCAGCAGCGCGGTAACGGTGCTGGAGATGCGTTCGCGCAGCACTTCGGCGTTGGATTCCCAGTCCAGGTCTGGTGCCTGGAAGGACGAGAGGATGTTCACCGGGATACCGGAGGAGGAACCCGGGGTGTAAATGGCAAAATCGGCAGCATCGCCAAGTGCCTTGAGCTGCTCTGGGCCAAGGCCCCAATCTGCCAGACCCTTTTTCCACTTGGCGGCGGTCTCTTCTGCTATTTGGGCAACGGATTTATCCTCGCGCCGGGCGGCTTCGGGGTCGATCCAGGGGGCAAAATCATCCGGCAGCAGGCCGGGAAAGTGCAGCAGCAGGTTGGTCATATCGCCCTTGGGGTCAATAATGATGGCGGGTGTGCCGTGCAGGGCGGCTTCTTCCAGGAGGCCGATGCACAGGCCGGTTTTGCCGGAGCCGGTCATGCCGGTGACCACAGCGTGCGTGGTCAGGTTGGTTGGGTCAAGCAGCACCGGTGCGCTGGTTGCAGTTTTGGTCTTGGGGTCGTATTCACGGCCGATAAAGTAACTGGAAGAAGAGTTTGCCATTTTCCACCGCCTTAAAAAATTTTCTTTATTATAGACCATAACGGTAGACTTACTTTGGCCTTATTCTTGTATCCATTTTTTGGGGTAACTGGCCTGTGTTGTATAATGAAAATGATCCCCGCCTGTGAGGTAAACAGTGGTAGACATCAATTTCTATACCATCCACATCGCAGAGAACCTTGACCGAGACCATCTGCCCGGTTTTATGACCATGCAGCCGCCCCGGCGCACCGCGCGCGGACGCGAAAATGATCTATTGATCGCGCTGATCACCCTCAAGGGGCCGGCCAGCATCAGCCCGGAGAGCCTGCGCTCCTGGATGGAAAAGAAATGCGAGGAATACTTCCAAACTGCCGGTACGGTTACGCTGGCCATGCGCACCCTGGTGGAAAAGTTTAATAACGACCTGCTGCAGCGCAACCTCAAACGCGCCAAGGATGGTGCGCCGATGACGGCGCTCTTGAACCTGGCGGTGGTCAAACGCGACCAGCTTTACCTGGCTTCGGTGGGGAACACGCGCGCCTTTTACATCGCCGCCGACGATTGCAGCGAATACCGCGATGATGAGCATCCGCGCGATCTGGGAACCAATGAAGCCCCCACGATAAAATTTGGGCAGAAGCCCATTGTTGAGAACGACCTGCTGCTCTTTGCCCCGGTGGCGCCCGCCACTTGGACCAGCGATGCCTTTGCCGGCGGCAATGCCCTCACCATTGATGGACTTTCGCGGCGGCTGTTCAACCAGTCCGGCGCCGATCTGCGTGCCGTGGTGATGAAGTTCCTGCCAGGCAAGGGGGCGCTTTCCACCCGGCCGTTAAAGCGCGAATTCTCCACCACCGCCATCCCGGATTCAGCGTACTTCACCGCTGCTTCCCCGCAGTCCGCGGAAAATGCGCAGGCGCAATCTGCCGCAGAAACTCCGCGCCCGTTGATCGACCCTCCGCAGCCGCTGGATCGGCCTGTTGAGGACGCCAGAACACATATCCCCGCTCCGGCCCGCTCGGAGCGACCCGGCAGGGCCGCGGCCAACCCTGAGATACTCAGCCCGCAAACCAAAGTGGCTATTGGCAAAAAGACGCGCGCTGCCGTGGATGGATGGGAGAACTTGAAGCAAAAAGCCGGCGGCATTTTGTCCAGGATAATCCCCGGCCTTACAGAAGGCCCATCCCGCCTGAACAAATCGGCGCTGATTGTGATTGCAGTGCTCGTACCGCTGGTGATTGCCCTCATTGCCGGCAGTGTGTATTCCAAGAAGGGCAAGGGGCGCGAATTCGATGCGGCGCTGGTGCAGGCACAGCAGTATGCCGCCCAGGCCGATACCCTGCTGAACGACCCGCCCACGCGCCTTGCCAGCCTGCAGCAGGCCATGTACTGGATCGAACGCGCGCAGGAGTACGGCACCTCTGACACCTTTGTGGCGCTAAAGGCCAGTGTGCAGAGCGCGCTGGATCAATTGCAGGGTGGGCAGCGCCTGGAGATGGCGCCGCTTTTTGCCAAGACCCTTTCCAGCGATACGCGCATCACCCAGATGGTGGCAACCAATACCGAGGTGTACCTGCTGGACGAGACCGGCGGTACGGTGCTGCGCTACTACCGTTCCGGCGACGAATATCTGCAGGATGCGACTTTCGATTGCGGTTACAACCCCCGCAACCCGCTCAGCCCTATCGGCAAACTGGTGGACATCATCCCGGTGGCGCCGGGCAATTCCTTTGAAGCCACCATCATGGGCATTGACGCTGCCGGCGTGTTTGAATACTGCATCCCCAATGAGACCGGCATCACCGGCTCGCTCATCCCCCCGGATGCCGGCTGGGTGTCTTTGAAGGCCTTTTCGGTATACCAGGGCTATCTGTACATCCTGGATTCAGGCGGCAATGCGGTCTACCGCTATGCTGGTGATGGCATCCAGTATGAAGAGAAGCCGACCCTCTTCTTTGATAAGATCGTGCCGAACCTGGCGGACGCCTTTGATATTGAGGTGAACGGTTTTGAACTGTACATCCTCAAGAGCAACAGCCAGATGATCGAGTGTACCTATAGCCCGCTCAAAGATTACAAGGAAACGGAATGCCTGGACCCGGCACCCTTTGGAGATATGCGCACCGCTCAGGAGCCGCAGCCGGTTACTTTTTCCAATGCCAAATTTGTGCAGATGCGCCTGACCCCTGCACCGGATTCCTCGCTGTACCTGCTGGACGCGCAGGAAAAATCCATTTATCACTTTAGTTTGCAGCGCAACCTGCAGAAGATCCTTTACCCGCAGCTCAAAGACGACATGAACATCGACAAGCTGACTCCCACGGCGGTGGCGATCTCTACCGGGCGCATTGTGTACATGGCTTTTGGCAACCTGGTGTATTACGCGCCGCTCCCCTGACCGGAAAGGTTGAAGATGAATTTGCTTGAACGTATTGACCAGCCCACTTTGCTTGTGGATGAACAAATTGTGCGGCGTAACATTGCGCGCATGGCGGCGCGGGCGCAGCACAACGGCGTGGTTTTCCGCCCGCATTTTAAGACGCACCAATCGGCCGAAGTGGGGGAATGGTTCCGCGCTTATGGCGTGGAGCGCATCACCGCCTCCTCGGTGGAAATGGCAGAGTATTTTGCCGGTCACGGCTGGCAGGATATCACCATTGCCTTTTCGCTCAACATCCGCCAGCTGGAGCGCATCCGTGCCCTGGCGACAAAGATACATCTTGGCCTGCTGGTGGAAAACGCCGAAGAGGTTGCCAGCCTGGCTGCTCTGCAAGATGCTCCGGTGGACGTGTGGATCAAGGTGGACGTGGGCAATCACCGCACCGGCATTGACTGGCGGGAGGTGAGCAGCGTAGCGGCACTTTGCCGCCAGGTGAAGGCTGCCCC
>CALCNO010000133.1 GCA_937897615.1 uncultured Anaerolineaceae bacterium | reverse complement strand
CTGAGCGCCTTTTTTTACCGGCTTTCAAGCGGTTGGCTGGTGCTGGCGGCGTTGCTGGGGCTGGTGCTCTTTGGCATATTCATCCTGCCGCAGTTTAACGCACGCACCGGCCAGTTCGCTGCCGGGGTGGGCGTCCCGGATTTACTGTTCACTTATAGCGGCAAAGAGCTGTACGCAATGGCGCAGGCTTATGGCGAAGCCGGCCGCGCCGACTTTGTGAACCTCCACTGGACAATCGACCTGGCCTTCCCGTTCATCTATACTTTCTTTCTCATCACAGGCAGCAGTTGGCTGCTGCGCGGGAGCATCCCTGCGGCTTCACCGGCGCGCCTGTGGAATCTGCTGCCCCTCGCGGCATTCCTTCTCGATCTGGGCGAGAATGCCGCCACCTCTGCGGTGATGCTGCGCTTTCCGGCGCAAGCAGGTCTGGCACAGGCGCTGGCGCCGCTGCTGACCCCGTTGAAGTGGCTTTTTGTGCTGGCCTCCTTTGGCTTGTTGCTGGTGGCGCTGGTGCTTTGGTGTCTTCGCAGGCTGGGCCGCCAGAAGGCCTACAATCCTTAGCTTTCCCCCTTTACACCGCAACAATGGCATAAGGTATCATTGGGGCATGGCAAACGATTGGTTCATTGAGAACCACACCCTGGTCTATTTTGTTTACGGGCTGGTGTTCTTTATCCTTGGTGTTACGGTGCTGTTGCAAACGCGCAGTTACTCGCGGCTGCGCCTGGCGCGTAATTTACCCTGGCTGGGATGGTTTGGCATCCTTCACGGCCTGTATGAGTGGGGTGATATTTTTATCCCCATCCAGCTGGGCAATATGGGCGAGCATTACTTTCGCCTGTTTGACCTCATTTCTCACCTGTTGTTGGCGGGATCGTTCTGGTGTCTTTTCCAGTTCGGCATTGAGCTGATGCGCCCTGCCAGCAAAGCCTGGCGTTGGATCCGCCTGATCCCCAGCCTGGTTCTGGTGGCCTGGGCGCTGGGGCCGATGATCCTGGGGTATGTGTTCTCTTCCGATCTAGCCCAATGGCACAGCTTTGCCTATGCCATGACGCGTTACATGCTGTGTTTCCCGGGCAGCATTTTGGCGGGTATCGGGTTGCTCCGCCAGATAAAGTTGCAGATCAGGCCGCTCAAATTGCCCAAAATTGAACGGAAGTTAAGGGTGGCGGCGATTGCCCTGTTTGCTTATGCTGTGCTTGCTGGGCTGGTTCCGCCAAAGTCATACTTTTTTCCGGCTTCGGTAATCAACGCCGACTGGTTCACCGCTACCTTCATTGCCCCGCCACCGGTATTTCGCTCTTTTATCGGTTTACTGCTGCTGTGGGCAATCCTGCATGCGCTGAATGTGTTTAACATCGAGACGAACCGGATGATCCGCGCGATGGAGCAGGAACAGGTGATCGCCAGTGAGCGCGAACGCATCGCCCGCGATATCCACGATGGCGCCTTGCAGCAGGTATATGCCGCTGGCTTGCTGGCGCAATCGCTGCAGAAAAAGCTAAAAGGCACCGGAACTGCCGAGACCACACAATTGATTTCCAGCATTGACCAGGCGGTTGAACAGCTGCGCGCCTTCCTGCCGCAGCCGGGCGCGGTGCCAACCTCCTTTGATCTGGCGGGCGCGCTTGCCCCGGTGATCGAGGAAGCACAGCGAAATATCACGATCAACACACACTGGGATACGCGCAAGATTCCGACGCTGCCGGCCGAGCAGACTAGCCACGTGAAGGCGTTCCTGACGGAGGCGCTTTCCAATGTAATCCGCCATTCCCGCTCGGATACTGCGGATATTCGCATCTATTGCAAAAAGAGCCACCTGATGATTGAGGTGGAGGATTTTGGGGTTGGCATAGCGGATGAGGCCGAACCGGGATATGGGCTGAAAAATATGCGCGACCGGGTGCGTTTGTTGGGAGCAAAACTTTCGATCGAGTCAGTGGCCGGCAAGGGCACACTGGTGCGCCTTGACCTGCCAATGGAGATGAAGAATGACGCCCATCCGCGTAATGATCGTTGATGACCATGCCGTTGTGCGGCTGGGATTGCGCGCTTTGCTCGGCGATGAGCCTGATTTAGAAGTGGTTGCCGAAGCCGGTACAGCCGAAGAAGCCCTCTCCAGGGTAGCGGAATGCCGCCCGGATGTTGCCATTGTGGATATCCAACTGCCAGGTAAGAGCGGCATTGAGGCTTGCCGCGAGATCCGCGCCAGTTTTCCATCTACCCGCGTGGTGATCCTCACCTCGCACTCGGCAGAGAACTTTCTCGAGCAGGCCATGCGCGCCGGGGCTTCCGGCTATGTGCTCAAGCAGGTGGGCAATGAGGAACTCATCCGCGCCATCCGTGCTGCTCACAGCGGCGAGATCGGCATGGACAGCCGCACTGCCTCGGCAGTGGTCTCACGCTTTCTGGAAATGGTCAAAACCACCGATCAGTCGGCCTTCAAGGAACTCACCCAGCGCGAAAAAGAGGTGCTGGTGCTGGTAGCCGAAGGCGACAGCAACAAGGAGATCGGTGCCAGGCTGAACCTCACCGAGATTACCGTGCGCAATTACGTGAGCAATATCCTCAATAAGCTGCAACTGCGCAACCGCATTGAATTGACCAAGTATGCCTTTGTGCATCATCTGAAAGACCACATGGAATAAAACAAAGGCTCTCCCAAAGGGAGAGCCTCGTTTGTTGCTACCGCTAATTGGGGAAATTAGGAAGTAACGATCTTCTTTTTGAACCAGATGCCGGGCTGCCAGAAGGTGCCAACGTACTTGAGCCACAGGCGGTTGAGGCCGTAATAACCGGCGATCTTCCAGGCGATCATCAGCAGCATGGCCAGTACCAACAATACCGGGCCGGAGCTAAGGCTGCCTGCCAGCAGGAAGTTGAAGTTCATCAGGAAGCTGAAGAAAGCGGCCAGCCCAACAAAGATACCGGCAATGAGGGCAATCCCCACCAGGAGTTCGCCGATGGCGATCAGCTTGGCAAACCAGACGTAGGCATTGCTGTCCAGCAGCGACTGCAGGAAGTTGCGGTACCAGGCGTAGTAAATGGGAGCCGAAGCGGGGGCTTCCGGGACGGAAACGGCGTGAGTCCAGTAGCCTTTGAGGGCATCACCGGTCTGCATCCAGGCGGGGCTGGAGAGCTTGTGCAGGCTGGCATTGACCCAGTTGTAGCCCACGTAAACGCGGACGATCAACCACAGCCAGGCAAACTTGGGGCTGTTGAAGATGGCCTTAATGGCAGGGGCATCTTCCAGGTTATGGGGGCCGAACAAAAAGTTTTTCATTCTCACCTCTAAAGTTTGATATGTCCGGTAATCCCGGAACGTTCTTTTACGCTGCCAGTGTACGCTGCCGGCAGCGATCTTCACAGGTGCGGATGACCTTGAAAAAATAGGGACATGTGTCAGGTGTATTCCGGGGGTAAAAAAAGAACCCCCATCCAGATGGATGGGGGTGTGTGCACAATGTGAGGAGATCAATTCTGCGGTTTATCTTTATCAGATTGATCTTTTTCTTCATCCTCGCCTTTTAATCCTTCACGGAAGGAACGGATGCTTGACCCCAGTTCCTTGGCCACCTTGCTAATGCGGCCAACGCCAAAGATCAGTACCACCAGGATCAGGATGAGGAGGATTTCCGGAAGCCCAAAGTTTCTAAACATTTTTTCCTCGCCTTTCTCTTTTACACCCTCATTTTATCATTTTTGTGCAGAATGTTCTCATTTCTCAAACGCGGGAATCTCCAGTTTTTGCCCGGCATTTTCCACCAGGTAATAAGGGATCCAGGCAACGCCAAAGGCTTCTGAGAAAATATCGCTCTTGGTGGGGCTGATGCTCACCTCGCTTACCCGTGAAAGCACGCCTGCCCACTTGGCATCCACATCCTGTAATGCTTTTTCCTGTTGCTGCTGCAAGGCGGCCAGTTGTTCCTGGTATTGCTTGAGGGTCTCTTCCTCTGTTTCGGCCCTGTCCTTGGCCGCGGAGGCCATGCGCACTTTTGAGATGGTGCTGTTGATGCTGCGTTTTTTTCCGGTGAGCATGCCGAGCACGGCTGCGCCGCCCGTGATAAATTGCTC
>CALCNO010000132.1 GCA_937897615.1 uncultured Anaerolineaceae bacterium | reverse complement strand
GGCTGCTCCGCTTGCGGCTGGGCCGGTTTGGCGCTGCCCAAAAGCTGCTGCACAGTGCGGCTTATGATCTGGTGGAGTTCGTCATCTGAAAGGGTTTGCATGCGGATTGCGCTTCCTACTTGACGAAATGCTAAAAAAGTTGGATAATCTAACTGGTAGTGACCACATGACCAGTCACATCAATATCATACCACTTTAAAATCAAATGTCAAGAACGATCGATCCGTACAACGCTCTGCCCAAATACTACCAGCTTGCTTCCATTTTACGCCAAAAGATCGACGACGGTGAATGGGAGCCGCGTTCCCCCATCCCCTCAGAGCGGCAGCTGGAGCAGCTTTACAACATCAGCCGCACCACCATCCGCGAGGCCATTGACCACCTCATCCGCCAGGGTTTTTTATATCGCGAACACGGGCGCGGCACTTTTGTTTCGCCGCAAAAACTGCAAAAAGGGCTGATGGAATTGACCAGTTTCTCGGAGGATCTGCTCAAACGCGGTATCCAGCCGGGGCAGGTCATCCTCGAATTAGCCCGGCAGGTGCCGTCCGCCAAAATCCTGCAAAAGCTGGAGCTGCCCGCCGGCAGCGAGGTGCTGTGCGTGCGGCGCGTGCGCCTGGGCGACCAAACGCCCATCGGGCTACAGACCTCTTATCTGGCGCTGAGCAAAGAGCAGGTGATCACACGGGAAGATATGGAAGCCGCCGGTTCGCTTTACCGCATTCTGGCGGAGAAGTTTGGCATCATCCCCTCCGAGGCAGACGAGACGCTGGAGGTCACGCTGGCCACGCCGGAAGAGGCCGCCCTGCTGGAGATTGCCCCCGGCTCGCCGCTGCTGCTGAACGAACGCGTGCTCTTCTCACAGAACCGCACGCCGGTGGAGTATGTGAAGATCCTCTACCGCGGCGACCGCTATCGTTATTACGTGCGCCTGTCGCGCTAACCGGGGAAACTTACGGCGCCGCCTCCGGCGTAATCGCCACATAGGCAATAAAATCGCGGCCGGGGTAACGGCTGGTGTGATAGGTGGCAAAGCCCTGCGGGTAGAGCGTGCGCAGGTGCGTCATGGCATCCACGTCGTCGGCCTTAAGGAGGAACAGCTTGGTTCCCTCATCGGCAAGGGTGCCGTCCAAATTATCCGGCCAGAGTTGAAAATCGCGCTCCACGTAACCGGCATTGATGGCCACCAGGCGGGTATCCACCCAGTAGGCCTTGGCGATCACCCACACGTTATCCACACTGCCAAAAGAATTCACAAAATCGCGCACCACCACGCCCATTTCGCGCGTGTTCCAGGAGGAAGCAGCATACTCCTCGGGGTACCGCTGCAGGGCCAGGCGGTAATTGCCGCGCGCCGATACAATGACCAGCACCAGCGCCAGCGCCACCACCAGTCCCTTATTGGCTACGCTTTTGGCGCGCCGCCACAACAGGCGCAGCCAGGATTCGAGGGCAACGGCGGTGAGCAAAAAGATGGGGATGACCGCCCCGCCCGCGCGGCTCTGCGAGGGATTCTCAATGGGAAACGCCAGCGCCAGGATCGAGGGCAGCATCATCACCGGAATGGAGACGAGCAGGAAGGTGTCCTTCCAGGAGCGGTAGCGGAAGGCGCGCACCAGCGTGAGGATCACGCCAAAGAGGTAGAAAGCCGCAGAAATGGTATCCAGCGCCGGCGCACCGGGCACAGAGATCACCCAGGCGGTGCCGCTCTTCCAGAAGGGCATGATCAACGCCTTCCAGGTGTTGCTGAGGAAGACCAACACCAGATTATCAGGCAGGGGCACCTCTGAGGAGGTGAAGCGCGAAAGCGAGCGCTCAAGGAAATACTGCGGTGATTCCAGCGAGTAGCGGATCAGCGGCATGAAGATCACCAGAGCAAAGAGCGCCGTCAACAGAAAAGCCACCCCGGCACTGCGCGATGGCCTGTCAAAGCGATGGTAGATCATGTAGATTAACATGCCCGCCACCAGCACCGCCGGCACAATGCGGCTGGCGGTGTAGCCCATCATCCCCAGCCCCAGGAAGATACCGGACAGGATGAAATCGTTGCGGCTGGAACGCCGCAGCCCGCGCAAAAAGTAGAACAGGGTGGGCGCAGCAAACACCGGCGTGAGCACCAGACGCATGCCCGCATGCGCAATGATGTTGGGCCAGGCGGCAAAGCCGGTGAGCAGCAGGAAGAAAAAGCCGGTCCATTTGCTGCCGATCTCTTTGCCCAGTTTGTACACGTAGATGAGCGACCACAGGAACATCAGCGCCATCGTCAGCTTGAGGGTGAGGAAGTTCATCCCTGCGCCAAAATACTTGATGAGAAAAGCCGCCAGGTAGAACTGCATCGGTTCGCGCCCGCCGTTGGAGGCGAAGAAGATGCTGGTTTCGCCATTAAGCACGCGGTTGATATCCAGCAGCTTCTCGGTGTGGTCGCTGGTCATGTTGTAGGGCAAAAGGTCCAGGTGGTAAAGGTGGAAAAAGGCCGCCACAAGGAACGCCGCCACAACCAGCAAATCCCAGGCGCTCAGGCGGATGGTCAGATGCGGCTTGCGCAGGAACTCTGCCACGCGCGGCCACAAATCCTTGAGGTGCCATTCTCTTTCCGGGATCCAAAAAGCCAGCAGGCCGGATACCAGCGCCGCCGCCCAGAGAAAGATATTGATAAATGTAAAGCGGTTGCCGCCCATGGCGAGGAAGGCCAAAAACAGCGTTGCCAGGAAAATGATGAATGGCAGGCGGCGGATGGCCTGGGGAATCAACTGAGCAGGCGCTTCTTCCTTTACCTCCAGCAGTTTCCACTCACCCAGGAATATCGAAAGCAGCAGCACGCAGGCCGCCGCCAGATAGAAGACGAGCCCCAGAGAAAAGGTGTTGTTTTCCGGGTCAAGAGTGGTCTGGCCAATGATCGCCAGCAGCACCGCCAGCAAAGACTTCCACGGCAGGCCGCCGATCAGCGCCGCTCCGGCGGGCTTTCCGCCGGCGGGGGTGCCGCCCTGCGGCGCGGCGGATTCGCTCTTTTGCCACAGCCGGCGAAAGCTGAGTTTTTCCTTTAACAGGTCAAGAACACTGGGTTCATCCATCGCAGACCTCGTCGTTTACTTTTTGCGTGCGAGATAAAAGGTGTAAGAACCATCCGGCTGGATCGCGCTCTCGCGGTAGAGCGGGCGCGTGAAGGCTTCCACGATAAA
>CALCNO010000131.1 GCA_937897615.1 uncultured Anaerolineaceae bacterium | reverse complement strand
GTGCCGCCGGGCTAAGCGGGCCAGTTTCTGGCCAATGCGGGTGGTACCGCGGGAAGCCTCTCCCGTCCCTCATCAAGGACGGGTTACTTATTTAAGTATCGGAGCAAAAATGAAAGATTATAGAAAAGAAATAGATAAACTGAACGAGTCGACAAAACAGGCCATTCAAAAACTAAGAACAATGACTTTAGCAGATTTACCTACCTGGGATGCACAATACACAAGCGCCGGATCACCAATTGATTTAGCACAGAAAGAAATTAGAAATGTGCCGCCAGAATTTAGACGTGAATTTGGCGAAGCATTCAATCGCAATAAACAAATGCGAGATGACAGTCGAATTGCGTTTGTCAATGAACAGAATCAGATTAAATTAGCTGCGTCAATCGCCAGCGAGACTTTGGATGTCACCCTGCCGGGGCGCGCGCTGGTTCAGGGCCGGCTGCACCCCGATACGCAAATGCTGCGCGAACTCTTCCGCGTCTTCGGTGAGATGGGTTTTCAGGTGTACCGCTCGCGCGAGGTAGAGACGGATGAGTACAACTTCCAATTGCTCAACTTCCCCATTGGCCACCCCGCGCGCGATATGCAGGATACCTACTTTGTGGAAGCCGGCGAGCGTGGCAACAACCCCATCGTGATGCGCACGCACACCTCACCGGGGCAGATCCATGCCATGCGCGAATATGCTACGCTGAACCCGCAGAACCCGCCCGCTGTGCGCATTGTGCTGCCGGGCATGTGCTACCGCTACGAGCAAACGGACGCGCGCCATGAAACACAGTTCGACCAGATCGAAGGCCTGGCAGTGGGGCCTGGCATCACCTTTAGCAACCTCAAGGCCACCCTCTCCGACCTGGCGCGCCGGCTCTTTGGCCAGCAGGTGCGCACGCGCTTCCGCGCTTCCTTCTTCCCCTTTACCGAACCCTCCGCCGAATTTGACGTGGAATGCTTCTTGTGCGGCGGCAAGGGCTGTGCAGTGTGCGGCGGCGGCTGGCTGGAGATTGGCGGCTGCGGCATGGTGCATCCCAACGTGCTGCGCAACGGCGGCTACGACCCGGAGCGTTACAGCGGCTTCGCCTTTGGGCTGGGGCCGCAGCGCATCGCCATGCTGCGCTACGGCATCAACGATATCCGCTATTTTTGGGAAAACGACCTGCGCTTCCTCGAGCAGTTCTAAACGGAGAGAGACATGAAGGCACCTTTATCCTGGTTGAAAGATTTTGTCGAAATTGACCTGCCCATTGGCGAACTGGCGCACCTGATCACCATGGCCGGGATGGAAGTTGAAGAAATCCGCATCATGGGCTTGCCCCTGCCGGAAAAAGGCACGGTGGATTGCAAAGTGACGGGGCTGCCGTGGGATCGCGAGAAGATCGTGGTTGCCTCCATCAGTGAGGTAATGCCCCACCCCAACGCCGACCGGCTGACGCTGTGCAAGCTCTTCGATGGCGAGCGTGAACACATTGTGCTCACCGGCGCGCCGAACATTTTTGAGTTCAAGGGCAAAGGGCCGTTGCCGCAGCCATTGATTGTCGCCTATGCGAAGGAAGGCGCGCAAATTTACGACGGACATGCCGAGGGACTGGTGCTCACCACGCTCAAGCCGGCCAAGATCCGCGGCGTGGATTCCTACTCGATGGTTTGTTCCGAGAAGGAACTGGGCATCTCCGAGGAGCACGAAGGCATCATGCTGTTGGATGCAGGCCTCAAGCCGGGCACGCCGCTGGTGGATGTGTTCGGCGACGCCATCCTGGAAGTGAATCTGCTGCCCAGCTTTGCCCGCTGCGCCAGCATGGCCGGCCTGGCCCGCGAGATCGCTGCCATCACCGACAAACCTTTCCACATGCCGTCCTGGCACACGTTGGCAACCAAACCCGCTGCTGAATTTGCTGAGATCGAGATCACCAGGCCTGAACTTAACCCGCGCTTTACAGCCGGGCTGATCCGCAACGTGGCTATTGGCCCCAGCCCGGCGCTCATCCAGCGCCGCCTCAAGGCCGCAGGGATGCGCCCCATCAACAACATTGTGGATGCCACCAATTACGCCATGTTGGCGCTGGGCCAGCCGCTGCATGCTTTCGATTATGACGTGCTGCAAAAACGCGCCGGCGGCAAAAAAGTAAAAATCCTCACCCGCAGCGCCAAAACCGGTGAAGTGCTGACCACCCTCGACGGCGTGGAACGAAAAATGGATAGCACCACCACCCTGGTATGCGACAGCACCGGGGCACTCTCCATTGCCGGCGTGATGGGCGGGGCCGAATCCGAGGTGACCGACGCCACGCGCAACATCCTGTTAGAAAGCGCCTCGTGGAATATGATCAACATCCGGCGCACAGCACGCGCCCAGAACCTGCCCTCCGAGGCCTCTTATCGTTATTCGCGCGGGGTACATCCGGCAATGGCAGAACGCGGCCTGTTCTACGCGCTGGGCCTGATGCAAGACTGGACAGGCGGCAGCGTAATACCAGAAGTTGCCGACCAGTACCCCCTGCCGCCGAAGCCCGCCGTGGTACGCCTGACGCCCGCCGACGTGAAGCGCCTGCTTGGCATCCAACTGGCGCCGGAAGAGATTGGCGCATTACTGCGGCGATTGGAATTCCAGGTGAGCATCGAAGGCGAGCAGATCAGCGTCACCTCGCCGGATCACCGCATGGATATCAACGAAGGTGTGGCCGGCAAGGCCGACATCATCGAAGAAGTGGCGCGCATCTACGGCTACGGCAATATCCCCGAACAGCGCCTGGCAGATGTGCTGCCGCCGCAGCGCGGCAACCCCGACCTGGTGGCAGAAGAACGCATCCGTGACCTTCTGGTGGCGCTGGGGCTGCAGGAGGTCATCAGTTACCGCTGGAGCACGCCGGAGCGTGAAAACCGCCGGCTCTCCCCGGATTCAGAAGCGGATAATTTGCCCTACGTGAAATTGCAGAACCCGCTGGCCTATGAAAAAGCCTTTTTGCGCCACAGCGTGCTGGCCAGTGTGCTGGATGCCGCCGAGCGCAATTCGCGCGTGCGCGAACACCTGGCATTCTTTGAACTTGGGCCAATCTTCCTCCAATCCGAGGAAGGAGGACTGCCGGATGAAAAGAAACGCCTGGCGCTGTTACTTGCTGGCAGGCGTGCCCTGCCGGGTTGGCAGGCATCAGATGCAGCCAATATGGACTTTTACGACCTCAAGGGCGTGGTAATGGGGCTGCTGGAAGGTCTGCGCATCGGCAACGTGCACCTGGAGACCGGCAACCATCCCAGCTTCCACCCGGGCAAATGTGCCAGCATCATGGCCGGAGAGCAAAAACTGGGCGTGCTGGGCGAATTGCACCCTAAAGTGCGCGCACAGTACGATTGGGCCAGCAACTTTAAGGCGCCGGTGCAGGCTGCCGACTTTGATCTTGAGCTGCTGACAAAACTGATCCCGGCATTGTACCAGACCAGCGATGTACCCACCTTCCCACCTGTTATTGAAGACCTAGCCTTCATCGTGGAGGAAACCATCCCGGCAGAGAAGGTGGAAGCGCTCATCCGCCAGACCGGCGGCAAACTGGTGAGTACGGTCAAGCTGTTCGACCTCTTCCGCAGTGAGCAGGTGGGCGCTGGCAAAAAGAGCCTGGCTTACCAGATCACTTACCAGGCCACAGATCGCACGCTGACGGATGTTGAAGTGACCACCGCACGCAACAAGATCATCAAGCGGCTGGAGCACGAATTAGACGCAAAGTTGAGAAGTATGTAAACAACAAACTGGGAGGTTCTTCAACCTCCCAGTTTTATTATTCAGGCGGGTTATTCTGTTGCGCCTGCCGCAGCGCTTCTTCCTGCTGGTGACGGTGTGTGCCATCGCAGAGCGGTTTCTTGCAGGATTGGCCGCAATTGCACAGCGTCACGCGGTTGCGTGTTTCAAATGGCTGGCCGTCGGCGCGTTCGATGAGGATATTGCCAGTCACCCACAATGGCCCCTGGATGGGGCCGTACTGGGTAATCTCAATGGTATCCGCAATCTGCAGCGGCAGGTCGGCTTCCACATCCGGGCTTTCCTTGTCCATCGCGTAGGTGAAGGTGCCAGAGGGGCAGCGGTCGATCATGGCCATGATCTCGGCGCGAATTTTCGGCTCAGCGGTATCGGGGATCATCTTACGGATGCTGGTCAGGCGGTTGCCGCAAAAGCCGGAGTCCATGCAAAGCGCATGGTCGCTTTTGACCACGATACCCATCCCACGTTCATCCACGCGCGCGCGTTCGGCAAAGGTGTTGGTTGGGGCAGTTTCGCTGCCGTCAAAGTCGAAATCGCAATGGGTACCGTCGCAATAAGGTTTATCATTGGAATGTCCACAGCGGCATAATTCGTAGCTCTCGCCGCCCTTGAGATCAGCATCCTTGCGCCAGTTAAGGGGTTCGCCAAACTCGGAAACGATCTGGGTCTTGCGCACCAGCGGCACATCTCCTTCCACCAAATAAGGGCCTCCCAAAATAACCTTAATGCGTGCGCCCTTCTTCGATGTCATAAACTATTGCTCCTGATAATTGCCCAGGCAGGCAAAGATGCGATCGATGTCCACCTCGGTGAGTTTTTCGTAGGCCTCTGAAGCCGCCAGATTCTCATCCAGTTGCTCCAACCGGGAAGCGCCGGTGATCACAGTGGAAACTTCCTTGCGGCGCAGAATCCAGGCAATGGCCAGCTGCGCCGGGGTGATGCCCATATCACGGGCAACCTCAGTGAGCTGTTTGACAATCTCGATGCGCTGCGGGGTGATGCGCTCACGAATCCAGGCAAAGTCTTCCAACGAGGCACGGCTCCCCTGCGGGATGCCCTCGTTGTACTTGCCGGAGAGAAGCCCGTAATACAGTGGGCTAAAGGTGGTCAGCCCCAGCCCCAATTCGCGCGCCACCGGCATGAGGGAATCTTCCACGCGTTTGCGGTGGAACAGGTTGTACTGCGGCTGATCCATGCTAGGCGGGACCAGCCCGTACTCGCGGGCAGTGCCATAAGCCTGCATCACCTGCGAAGCCTCCCATTCAGAGGTGCCCCAGTAGAGCACCTTGCCCTGATGCACCAGGTCGGTCATGGCACGCACTACTTCTTCCATAGGCGTATCGGGGTCATAGCGGTGGCAAAAGTACAGGTCAACATAATCCGTTCCCAGGCGTTTGAGGCTGGCATGGATGGATTCGGTGATGTGCTTGCGCGAAAGGCCGCGTCCGTTGGGGCCCTTCATGGTCGGCCAAAACACCTTGCTGGAGATAACCAATTCCTCACGCGGCATGTCGGCAATGGCTTTGCCCATCACAACCTCCGCCCGGCCGCCGGCGTACATATCTGCGTTATCGAAGAAGTTGATCCCCTGGCTGAAGGCCTCCTTGATTAAACTGATGGCAGTGCTTTCGTCAATCTGGTTGCCAAAGGTCACCCAGGAACCAAGAGAGATTTCACTGATCTTTAGCCCGGAATGCCCGAGACGTCGATAATGCATCATTCCTCCTTTTTTAACCCATCTCCAATGCCCAGCGGCTTCCACTTATCGGTATTGGCGCGTAAGCGATGCTGCCCGCCGCCGCGGTTGTGCAGCAAGTCAAAGTTCTCCGGCTTGATGAACATCTGTTCGCCGTCCAGCAGGCCACTGACGCCGGATTGGCCGGGTTCGGCGCGTTTGCTCTGGCAGAACTTGCAAGTCTTGGGGTCGTGAGCTTTGTACTCCTGCGGTTCTTCGTAGGTAGTAATATAGCCCTCGTAATTACGCAGAATGATCTTGTGGTCTGAGGAGCTGATGTGATAATTGGGCATCACCGGAATCTTGCCGCCTCCTCCGGGGGCGTCCACCACGTAGGTGGGAACCGCATAGCCTGAGGTATGCCCGCGCAGGCCCTCGATGATCTCAATGCCTTTGGCAACCGGCGTGCGGAAGTGCCCCGCCCCTTCCACCAGGTCGCACTGATAGAGATAGTACGGGCGCACACGGATGCGCACCAGCTTCTGCACCAGGTCGCGCTGGATGTGTACACAGTCATTGACTCCGGCAAGCAGCACCGACTGGTTGCCCAGCGGGATACCCGCGCGGGTGAGCTTATCGGTGGCTTCTTCCAACTCCTTTGAAATTTCATTGGGATGGTTGACATGGATATTGAGCCAGAGAGGGTGGAATTTTTGCAGCATATCGGTAAGCTCGCTGGTAACGCGCATGGGCATGAATACCGGCACGCGCGAACCAATGCGAATGATCTCGATGTGCGGAATCTCGCGCAGGCGTGTCAGCAGCTCCTCCAAAATCTTGGGCGCCAGGGTAAGCGGATCGCCGCCGGAAAGCAGCACATCGCGCACCTGCGGAGTCTTCTTGAGATACTCGATCTGAGCGTCAAACTCACTGCGGCTAAAGGTCTGGTTGGGGTCGCCGACAATGCGCGAGCGGGTGCAGTAGCGGCAGTAGGAAGCGCACTGCGTGGTCACCAGCATCAGCACGCGGTCAGGATAGCGGTGCACCAGGCCCGGAACAGGCGAATGGCGGTCTTCAGCCAGGGAGTCCTCCATCATACCGGTAAAAACTTTGATCTCCCCGGCGGTGGGGATGATCTGCTTGCGGATGGGATCATCGGGGTCGTCAGGGTTAATGCGTGAGACGTAATAAGGCGTCACATCCACGCGGAAGAGGCCGGGAGTGCCGAGCGCCTCGCGCTCACTATCGGTCAGCTTAAGCACCTTTTCAAAGTCTTCCACCGAGTTAAGCCGGTTGGACATCTGCCAGCGCCAATCGTTCCACTTTTCATCGGGGACGTCGGCAAAGACCGGGGCGCGCTTAGATTCGAACGGAATCGGGGACATGGTTTCTCCTTGTACCGAATAAAGTTAGTTCCTGCCACTGATTTTAAGGGTTAATCAAGGGATGGTCAACCACACAAAAACCCCGCCTTTTGCGGCGGGGGGATGCTAAACCTGGTAAGGAACGTCCAGAATCACTAAACCCGGTTTAAACATCAAGGAAAAACGAAGCAGCAGCGCCGTCTGGTTGTGCAGCAGGTTTTCCCACCAATGGGATGGGACAAATTGAGGGACGATCACGGTCAAAACCTCGTTGGGTCCCCGAATGGAAAGAAGGTACTCAATATATTCCAAAACTGGTTCAAGCAATAACCGGTACGGAGAGTTCAGGATCACCAGGCGCGTCCCATCGCCATATTTTTCCCATTTTTCACGAATCCGTGCCGATTCAGCCGAGTCCATAGAAACGTGCACCGCAGTCACGTCTGGGCCGAGAGAACGCCCGTAAGCCAGGGCAGCCAGCGATCCGCGATGCACGCCAGCCAAAAGCACAAGAATGCGCTGGCGTTGAATGCGGATACTGCCACTATATTGCTCCAGAGAGAGCTTGGCCGCCAGTCTTTTATAGTGGTGATGGATCGAAAAAAACACAGTGACCATCAAGGGCACAAGCACCACGATCACCCATGCGCCATCCATGAACTTCGTGACTGCAAAAACGATCATCACAATAAAAGTACATACGGCCCCAAAACTGTTGATAGCCAGTTTGACCTTCCATTGGCGGTCAAAAGTGATGGTAGACCCCGGCTCCTGGATAGCTTCGCCCTTTTTGAGATGCCCCGATTTCCACCACCGGCGCGCCATCCCAGTTTGAGACAGAGTAAACGAAAGGAAAACGCCAATCGCATAAAGGGGGATCATGCGGGTTACGTTTGCCTGGAAAAGAACAATGAGGGCTGAGGCAAGAAGAGAAAGCGTGACAATCCCGCGGGAGTAAACCAGCCGGCTGCCGCGGAAGGTGAGCTGCCTCGGCAGAAAGCCGTCACCAGCGTGGAGTGCGCTCAAACGAGGAAAATCGGCAAAGGCTGTATTGGCCGCCATAATGAGGATCACTGCCGTTCCGGCAATGATCAGCAAGTACATGAACCCCTGGCCGCCAAAAACAGTCCGGGATAGTTGCGAGATAACCGTTTCCATTTCAGACGGCACGGCGGCAATCTTTCCAGATAAAAATGAGATACTCAGGAATAACACGGCCAGGATCGAAGACATCCAGATCAAGGTAATCCCGGCATTTTTGCTTCGCGGTTCTTTAAACGCCGTAATCCCGTTGGAAATTGCCTCAATGCCGGTCAGGGCGGATGTGCCGCTCGAGAAGGCATGCAGCAACAAAAACGGCGCGATCACCAGAACGGTATTGCCGATATCAAGGGTCGGCGGGTTGGGCACGGTACCCAGCGTGCCAGAGAAGAA
Organism: uncultured Anaerolineaceae bacterium; assembly: GCA_937897615.1. Classification (GTDB taxonomy): domain Bacteria; phylum Chloroflexota; class Anaerolineae; order Anaerolineales; family Anaerolineaceae; genus UBA6107. The sequence continues at coordinate 12,742 of CALCNO010000131.1, read as the reverse complement.
ACGAAACATCCCATATCCCACCGTAACAAACATGCCGGCCAGGAAAAAGTATGTTGGGATTGCGAAGAGAACGCCTGATTCCTTAACGCCGCGCAGATTAATGATCATGATAAAAAGCACAAGAGCCACCGAGAGGATCACCCGGTAGGAATACAGCACAGGAAATGCAGAGACGATTTGTGCCACACCAGAGGAAATTGACACGGCAACTGTGAGCACATAATCCGTAAGGAGGGCTGCCCCGGCAGTTTGCGCTGGCAATTCTCCCAGGTTGTCTCGGGCCACAATGTATGCACCACCGCCGCCCGGGTAGGCATGGATGGTCTGTTGGTACGAAATCGTGACAACAGCCATCAAGATCACGATGGCAATTGAGATTGGGAAAACATAGCTCATTCCCCCGGCTGAAGCCGCAACCGCCATGATAATCATGATTTCCTGGGTCGCATAGGCTGTAGAGGACAGGGCATCTGATGCAAACACAGCCAGGCCAATGGCCTTTCCAATGGTCTGCTTGGGAGCATCGGCTGTTTGCAGCGGCCTGCCAATCAGCCACTGCCGCCAGTTCTTCTTAGGTTTGTTGTCTGAATTTAAATCAATAATAGTCGTTCCAGCTAAATTCTCGTTAATCATTAGACCTCTTTCAATTGAAGGAAGTCTAGCGATTTTCGATTAAGGAAAAACAAAAGATTACAGGAAAATATAAAGAAAAAATAAAGAGGTTTACTCGAGGGTTTTAAAACGGTAGCCTACCCCGGGGTCAGTTAGAAGGACCCTGGGGTTATTTGGGTCTGTCTCGATCTTGCGGCGTAACTGCCCAATATAGACGCGCAGGTATTCAAGATGATCCGATTCTTCAAATCCCCATACGTGGCTGAGAATTGCCTGATGGGTCAGCACGCGGTCGGCATTGGCAGCCAGATAAGCCAGCAGTTTGAACTCGGTAGAAGTGAGCTTCAGCTCAACATCACCAACTGTGGCAACGTGCCGGGCCAGGTCAACGCACAGGCTACCTGATTGGATCGTCGTTTCTTTGTTGCCCAACGACTGTGAAGAATGGCGCAGCGCCACGCGGATGCGGGCAAGCAACTCCTGGATATTAAAGGGCTTGGTCAGGTAGTCATCCGCGCCTTTATCCAACGCCCCCACCTTGTCCTGCTCGCTATCGCGCACCGAAAGAACAATGATCGGCACACGCGACCACTGGCGGATCTGTTTGCACACTTCCATGCCGTCCATATCCGGCAGGGTCAGGTCCAAAATGACCACATCCGGTTCCTCTGCGGCAACACGCGCCAGCGCCTCTTCGCCGGTAATGGCAGAAGCCACGCGGAAATGGCTGGCTCCCAGGATGGTTTTAAGCGCACGCAGAATCTGCGGTTCGTCATCAACGACCAGAATCAACGGATCCTTATTCATTTGTGGGGTCCTCCGGAACTCTGGGCGATTCACCATTCATCGTCAATGGTAAAGTGATATGAAAACAAAAACCCTCTTTGCTGTTCTCTGCCCAAATGCGCCCGCCATGCGCCTCAATGATCCCTTTGCAAATGGATAAGCCCAGGCCAGTACCGAGTACTTTATCCGCCTGGGTGATACGGAAGAATTTGTCAAAGATATGCTCCAGATGCTCCTCGGGAACAGATGGGCTCTGGTTGACCACGCGAATATGAAGTTGGTCATTTTCTCTGGCAGCGCCAATGAAAATGGGGGAGTTCTCAGGCGCATATTTGAGGCTGTTGCTGATCAGGTTGCTAAAGACCTGTTCCATCATCACGTAATCCGTCGGCAGCAAAGGAAGGTCTGGCGGAAGATCAAGTTGGATGGTGTGTTTAAGCGCTTGCGAACTGGCGTGCCGAACCACACCGGAAACGATCTCCGCGAGAGAATTCCATTGTTTTTTGAGCAGCAATGCGCCAGCTTCAATACGAGACATATCCAGCAGGTTTCCCACCAGCAGGTTCAAGTGGTCGGTTTCCTCTTCTACGGTCATCAACAAGTCTGCGCGGGCGTTGTCATTCCAATCAATTGCTCCGCTGCGCAAGCTGGAAACTGAAGCCTTGATTGCCGCCAACGGTGAACGCAGTTCGTGAGAAATTGAGTTCAGCAGGGCGGTTTTTACCTTATCGCTTTCCTCTAATACCCGGGCGACGTTTTCCCGCCGAAAAAGGTGGGCACGCTCAACTGCCAGGGCGCCCTGGTACCCAAAAGCCACAAGCAGCCGATGCTCTTCAAAGGATAATGGTTGTTCCAGTTGGCTGACCAGAATCTCGCCGGTAACCCGCGATGCAGTTTCCATGGGGATCACCAGACTGGAATCCAGATCCCGTGTAGTTGTCTCAGCGCCAGGCCGGACGGCCTCGCCGCCTTCCAGGAGCACATCCACCTGGGAAAAGCCAAAGGTATCTTTGATCTTGCGCGTCAGGGTGGCAATGATTTCTTCTTCGCGCGTGAGGCCGGCCAATTCAGCGATGAGTTCATACATCTTTGTGGCTTCCCACTCACGCTTCCTTGCCAGCCGGATGCCGTTCTTGGCCTGGCCGACCAGTTGGCTCATCACCACCACTACAATGAGAAAAACGATCAGGGTGATTAAATCCTTGCTTTGATGCACCACCAGGGTGTAATACGGCGGGATAAAGAAATAGTTGAAACAAAGGAAGGCGATGAAGCCCCCCAACAATCCTGCCCACAACCCCCACAAGACCGTTGCCAGCAATACCGGCAATAGATAAAGCAGGGCGATTAACTGGATGGCTAAACCTGGCTGGAGCAGCTTGAGAATCAGCGTAACTGCTGAAAACAAGGCCACGGTGCCAAGCAGCCCAAGAAAAACCCGAATGGAATCGCCGCGCAAGTAAATTCGCCGCATGAATAGCCTTTCTCCTGATTATAGCCGCTCCTGCAGCAGAGAAAGTGGAAGTATTAATTCTTTATATGAAATCCACCAGCACGCCTGCCGTTTCTTGACCTTCATTTTCAGGCATGGTATGATTATTATCGTCAATTTAGCACTCGGAGGCTTCGAGTGCTAAAAGAAAAATATGAGCGAAATAACCGAACGCCAACGCCTGTTACTTTCACTCGTGATCCACGAGTATATCCGCTCGGCCACTCCCGTAGGCTCCAAGCACATGGTGGAGCAGTACAACCTGGAGATGTCGAGCGCAACGGTGCGCAACGAGCTTGCAGAACTGACCGAATTGGGGTATCTGCGCCAGCCGCATCTTTCTGCCGGCCGCGTGCCCACCGAAGAAGGTTACCGCATGTTCGTGGGCAATATCGTGCAGGAATCGCAGATTCCAGAATCCACGCAGCGCACCATCACCCACCAGTTCTACCAGATGCGCCAGGACACCGAACAATGGACAAAACTGGCAGCTTCCATTCTGGCACACCAATCACGCGCGGCCTCGCTGGTTACCGCACCACACCCGGAGCAGGCACGCTTGAAACACCTGGAACTGATCTCCTCGCGCGGCAGGCAAGTGCTGATGGTACTGGTGCTGATGGGCGGTGAGATTTTGCAACGCTTTTTCACCCTGGCCGAACCCGTAAGCCAGGAGCAACTTTCGGCAAGCGCGGCCCGGCTGACAGCCCTTTTTATGGGGAAGTCCGTGGAGGCCATGCGCGTTGACTCAAATAGCCTCTCTCCCCTTGAGTCTGACCTCTTCAATTTCGTGCTGGATGAAATGCGCCAGGCCGATTCTATGGTCTCTGGCGAGATGGTGCTGGACGGCCTGACCAACGTACTGGCCGAACCTGAATTCTCCGGTTCCGAAGAAGCACGCCACGCCCTGCGCGTGTTGGAAGAGAAACCCCTGCTGCATGAGATTCTCTCGCGCACCGTGCTAAGCCGCACCTCAACAGGCGGTGTGCAAGTGCTCATCGGCGGCGAGGGCATCTATGATGCGCTCTCACAATGTTCCTTTGTGGTAGCGCGCTATGGCCAACCCGGGGTAGCCACCGGCACACTGGGTGTGCTTGGCCCAATGCGCATGCCGTATGGCCGAACCATCTCTATTGTTAGATTTTTATCCAGCCTGTTGAGCAATCTGGTCTCGGAAACCATGACAGACTGAAAACTCGAGGTTAAGCTATGGACGAAAAAGAAAAAACAACAAATGAAACCCCTCAATCCGCCAAAGCCACTTCAGCCAAAAGCGAAAAGGGCCACGCGACCCATATTCCGGTCAAGGAAGGTGGCAAGCCCAAAGTGGATGCCGCGCAGCTAGAGGCAGCCAAGGCTGAACTAGAAAAAGTGAGCGCGCAGTCCACTGCACATTTGGAAGGCTGGCAGCGCGAACGTGCGGAGTTTGCCAACTACAAGCGCCGCATCGAGCGCGAGCAAATGTACCAGCGCCAATACCTCACCGGCGAGGTGATCAAAAAATACCTGGTGATCCTGGACGATCTCGAGCTGGCCTTGAAGAACAAACCCAAAGACGCTGAGGGCGCAGCCTGGGCAGACGGTATCGGCCTGATCGCCCGCAAGCTGCAAGGAGTGATCGAATCCGAAGGCATCGAACGCATCAATGAGAACAACGTGCCGTTTGACGCCAACCTGCACGAAGCCATTTCCAGCGAGGAAAACCCGGCGTTTGAATCCGGTTATGTAATTGAAGTGGTACGGCAGGGCTATAAACTTGGTGACCGCATACTGCGCCCGGCGATGGTACGGGTAGCCCGATAGGAGAGAGGAACTTATGGCAAAAATCATTGGCATTGATCTCGGCACGACAAATTCCGTGGTAGCAGTGATGACCGGCGGCGAACCCGTGGTCATCCCCTCCGCAGAAGGAGAACGGCTGGTGCCCTCGGTAGTGGCGGTCAACAAGAACCACGAGCGCATTGTAGGGCGCACTGCACGCAACCAGGCCATTGTCAACCCGGAAAACACGATCTTTTCGATCAAACGCTTCATGGGCCGCAAATTCGACGACCCCGAAGTGCAGCGCACGGTAAGCCGTGTGCCGTACAAAGTAGCCGCCGCCGCCAACGGTGACGTGCGTGTGATCCTGGACGGCAAGGAATACAGCCCGCCGGAAGTTAGCGCGATGATCCTGGGTAAATTGAAGGCGGATGCCGAGGCTTTCCTGGGCGAACAGGTTACCCAGGCAGTCATCACTGTTCCGGCCTATTTCAACGACGCACAGCGCAATGCCACCAAAGACGCCGGCAAGATTGCCGGGTTGGACGTACTGCGCATCATCAACGAACCCACCGCCTCCTCACTGGCCTACGGGCTGGACAAGAAAAAGAACGAGATCATCGCCGTGTATGACCTGGGCGGCGGTACTTTTGATATCTCCGTACTGGATGTGGGAGATGGCGTGTTCCAGGTGCGCTCCACCAACGGTGATACCTTTTTGGGCGGGGATGACTTTGACCAGCGCGTGATGGATTACTTGATCGAAGAATTCAAGAAGGCCAACGGTATTGACCTCAAAGGCGACCGCCAGGCTTTGCAGCGCCTCAAAGAAGCTTCCGAGAAGGCCAAGATCGAACTCTCCACCGTGCAGCAAACTGAGATCAACCTGCCCTATCTCACCGCAGATGCCACCGGCCCCAAGCACCTGGTGCTCACATTGACACGCGCCAAGCTTGAGCAACTCACCGGTGACCTGATCCAAAAAACGCTTGACCCCATCCGCCGCGCGCTCTCCGATGCCAACCTGAAAGCCAGCGAGATCAATGAAGTAGTACTGGTGGGCGGCATGATCCGCATGCCGGCCGTGCAGGAGGCTGTGCGCAAGGAATTCGGCAAGGAACCCCACAAGGGCGTCAACCCCGATGAGGTGGTGGCTGTTGGAGCGGCTATCCAGGCAGGTGTGCTGGGCGGCGATGTCAAGGATATTCTGCTGCTGGACGTAACCCCGCTGACGCTTTCGGTCGAGACGATGGGCGGCGTTTCCACACCGATCATCGAACGCAATACCACCGTGCCCACGCGTAAGAGCCAGATCTTCTCCACCGCATCCGATATGCAGACGCAGGTAGAAATCCATGTGCTGCAAGGGGAACGCCCCATGGCAGCCGATAACAAATCACTGGGCAAGTTTATCCTGGATGGCATTCCCTCCGCGCCGCGCGGAATTCCGCAGATCGAGGTCACTTTTGATATTGACGCCAACGGCATCCTCAACGTAACCGCGCTGGATAAAGCCACCAACCGCAGCCAGCACATCACCATCACTGCCTCCAGCGGCCTTTCCGAATCGGAAGTCCAGCGTATGAAGCAGGAAGCCGAAGCGCATGCGGAAGAGGACAGAAAGCGCAAAGACCTGATCGAGGTACGCAACATCGCAGACAGCGGCATCTATTCGGCAGAAAAAATGCTGCGCGAATTCGCCGATAAGATTCCCGCCGACATCAAAAAGGAAGTTGAAGAAAGCGCCGCCAGGCTCAAGGAAGTACTCAAAGGCGATAACACTGAAGCCATCAAGTCGGCCAGCGAGGAATTGCAGCAGGTGCTGCAAAAGGTGGGCGCCAGCATGTACCAGCAACCCAATGCCGGCGGTGAAGCCCCCAGTGGCAGCGCGGGCAGCACTGATGGAAATTCCGGGCCAACCACCGGGGAAAACCCGGGCGATGTGGTGGACGGTGAGTTCAAAAACATCTAAAGCAAGATAACTTTGCAAAAAATAGGGCGTTTTGGTCAATCCGGCCAAAGCGCCCTGTATGCTAAAAAATACAAGGAAGAACCGGATGAACCAGAGAGATTACTACGAGGTGCTGGGTGTTTCACGCAATGCCTCCAACGAGGAGTTAAAGTCAGCGTTCCGCACCCTGGCACGCAAATACCACCCGGATGTCAACAAGGAACCCGACGCCGAAGAAAAGTTCAAGGAGATTAACGAGGCCTTCGCGGTGCTCTCGGACCCGGATAAGCGGCGCGCCTATGACCAGTTCGGGCATGCCGGCGTTAACGGCAGCGGGGGCGTACCGGATTGGGGCAGCATGGACTTCTCCGACATATTTGGCGAACTCTTTGGTTTCGCCACCGGCAGCAGCCGCCAGCGCCAGAATGCTCCGCGCCGCGGCGCAGACCTGAGTTACACCTCTGTGCTCACTTTTGAAGAAGCTATCTTCGGCGTGGAAAAGGAAATTGAAATCACCCGCGACGAAGTGTGCAGCACTTGCCACGGCAAGGGGGCTGAACCCGGCTCCAATCCCGCCAAATGCACCACCTGCGGCGGGCGCGGCGAAGTGCGCCAAGTGCGCCAGACCTTTCTGGGCTCCATGGTTCAGGTAACCACCTGCCCCACCTGCGGCGGGCGCGGTGAGATCGTCACCACCCCATGCCACACCTGCAAAGGCCGCGGGTTGGAGCGCAAAACGGTGAAGAAAACTGTGCCTATCCCCGGCGGCGTAGACAGCGGCACGCAAATCCGCCTGGCCGGCGAAGGACAGCCCGGCATCAACGGCGGCCCCACCGGTAACCTGTACGTGGACATTAAGGTGAAGCAGCATCAATTCTTCCGCCGCAAAGGCACCGACATCCTGTTGGATTTGAACATCAACATTGCCCAGGCAGTGCTCGGCGCCGAGATCGAAGTGCCCACGGTGGATGGCCCAAGCAAACTGAGCATCCCCTCCGGTACACAGCCGGGCAAGATCTTTACCCTGCGCGGCAAAGGTACCCCTTTCCTGCGTTCTGCCGGCCGCGGCGATCAAAAAGTGATCGTCAACGTGGAAGTGCCTACCAAGTTAACCGCCGATCAGCGCAAGTTGATGGAACAATTGGCCACCACGCTGGGCACGGAAGTCAAACCTCAGGAAAAGAGCTTTTTGGATCTGCTGAAAGAGGTGCTGGGTGGCTGAGATGAAGTGGTTGGAAGTTTCCCTCACCGTTGACGGCGAGTTGGCCGAAGCCGTTGCCGAGGTATTGGATCGCTTTGCCTCCGGCGGCGTGGTGGTAGAGAGCAATGTGAAATACCGCAATGCTGAGGATGAAGGCACACCGGAAGGCCCGGTGAAGGTGTACGGCTTTCTGGATGCCGATGATACGCTCGAAAGCAAACGCCGCCAGTTGGAAGAAGCCCTGTGGCATTTGCACACCATCCGCGAACTGCCGCAGCCCGTCTACCGCGAGATTGCCGATCAAAATTGGATGAGCGCCTGGAAGGAACATTACCGCCCCATTGAGATCGGCAAGCGCCTGCTCATTCTACCGGCATGGATCGAGCAGAAAGACCCGGCGCGGGTGGCAGTGAAGATCGACCCCAGCATGGCCTTTGGCACCGGCACGCACCCCTCTACGCAGTTGTGCCTGGCGTTACTGGAAGATCATGTGCAGGCAGGCCAGGACGTAATTGACATCGGCTGCGGGTCGGGCATTCTCTCCATTGCGGCGCTCAAACTGGGCGCGCGCCATGCTCTGGCCGTGGATATCGATGCCGATTCGGTGACCGCCACGCTGGAAGCCAGTGCTTACAACCAGGTGGCAGAGAACATCGAAGCCGGGCGCGGTTCTGTATCGGAAATTCTGCACGGAGACTTTAGCATCCGGCAGGCGCCGGTGGTGCTGGCGAATATTCTTGCCCCCATCCTTATCCGTTTGTTCGATGCCGGCATGGCAGAGACAATTACTGACGGCGGCGTTATCATCCTGGCAGGCATTCTGGCCGAGCAGGGGCAAAGTGTCCGTGAAGCAGCGGAAGCCAAAGGCCTGCAATATATTGAGGAACGCCACAGCGGAGACTGGGTAGCTCTGGTAATGAAGCGTTAAGCCCTTTCCCGCAGGTTCGCTCCCAATATAGAACTATCACAGAGGCTGGCCTGACCAGTCTCTGTTTTTAAACGCAGGTATACTTGAAACATGTCTGTATCCCCCATGATCCGTCCGGTCTCTCTCAAGGATGCTCCCGCCATTGCGGCAATCTACAATCCGTACATCCGTGAAACGGTGATCACGTTTGAGGAAGAGGCTGTAAGCGCCGGTGAGATCGAAAAACGCATCCAGAATATCCTTTCATTGGGTTACCCGTATCTGGTGATGGAACTTGAGAAACGGGTGATCGCTTACGCCTATGCCGGCCAGTGGCGCAGCAGAAGTGCCTACCGCCACACCGTGGAAACCAGTATCTATCTGGAGCGCAACCTCACCGGAAAGGGTTTTGGCAGCACTCTTTATCAAGCCTTGCTTGATGAAATCCGAAAGCTGGACATCCACATCGTTCTGGGAGGGATCACTCTGCCCAATCCTGCCAGCGTGCGGCTTCATGAAAAGTTGGGGTTTAAAAAAGTAGCCCACTTCAACGAAGCAGGCTACAAGTTTGGTCAATGGTTAGATGTAGGTTTCTGGCAGTTATCCCTGCCCGTATAAATCTCTATTCGGGCGTATAGGGGGCTTGTTTTTCGATGCTGCCCACGTACACGGGCAGTTTTTGATGCCCCAGCATCTGACGGATGGCCTGGATCTCACCAATGTGATACCAGTAATGGTAGATCAAGCGCTGCATGGCCGAACCGTACGATTGCCCAACTGGTTTGCCCTTGTTCAACAAATCCTGCGCCATCTTTTCGGTATCCAAGGCTTCCAGCGCCACAAGGGACTGCTTCGTCACTTTCCTCCACATGGACAGCATCTCTTTAAGGCTGGGGGTGCTCATGGGGGCACCAAAAGCAAAATCCGTCACCAACTGCGGGAAGAGGACGATCCCCTGGGCGCGCTGTAACCAGTAACGCTGCTCATGCCAGGCCAGATGTCCCACATCCCAGCTGATGCAATTCATCTGCCCAAAGTGACGGGCGCCTTCCTCTTCAGTTAGGCCCTTCAGGCCGCGCAGCCACTCGGCGCGCGTAAAGAATAATTGAGATACCAATGGATGAGTCATCAAGCCTCCTGTTAATTACAAGCTGTGGTTAAAAGTGATGGCAGGTCACTGCCGTTGGGCACTAGGCTAAAGTGCCCCTGGGTGATGGCAAGCGGTGCAAATGGAAGGGTTGCCTGCATACCGGGGTTAGCAAGGTGCAGGGTATAGCACCCCACATACGTTTTCACGGTGGCGCTGGTGGTTTGCACCACCTCCGCTACCGGCACCAGATAATGCCATTGGCCTGCGCCGGCATCAGAGGTAACCTGCCCAAAGGTTGCCGTGATCGACTGCGTATCGGCAAACCCGGCAGCGTAAGAGTTGTAATCTCCCGGCGTTACTGCCGGGTTTTCCCAGTATGAATAGGCCCGCACGTATTCCTTGCGATTGATCGCATTGATCAGGGAGCTGACTACTTCTACGGCGCCGCTGCGATTGTCAACATAATTGGCAGCGCTGAGATCAGTCAGCGTTTCAACTGCCGCTGCACTGCCGGGAAGGCCGCTCACCGCGTAGTCCGGGCTGCTGCAAGCCGAGGTTAGGCCATCAGCATCGCTGGTGCCGGCAGGCAGTAATTCAGTGATCCCGCGCTCAATGTGCAATGGCGTGATGGGCGGAGCGCCGTAGTTCCCTGGCTGGGGCAGGCGTAGCAGGAAACAGGCAGCGTAACGGTCTGTGGTGCCGCTCTTCACATAGCTGAGCACAGTGGGCACTGTAAAGTAAAGGCTGCCCGCCGCACCTTCACTAGTGATCTGGCCAAAAACCACCTGCACACCGTTGACACTGGCAAACAGGGTAGAGAAGTTGTCCAAAGTTCCCAGATACGTGGCAGGGTCTGACCAGTAAGCATAAGCACGCAGGTACTCGTGGCGGTTAATCGCATTGGCATAAGAGAGCACCAGTGAAGCCGGAGTACTGCGGTCATCCATATAGGCGGCACTGGTGTAATCCAGCAATACCCCAGCGGCAGTAGGCACAGGGGCAACCGTCGCGGTGGGAGGCACTGCTGTTGGCAGGGCTGCCGCAGTTTCAATCACCGATGCAATTGTCGGCAAAGTCACTTCGGTGGGGTTGGCTGCTTTGGGCGTCGCCTGCCCGGTACCGGTCAAGCTGCAAGCCACACTCACAAACAATAACACGATCACAGCAACAAAAGGTGTCTTTCTCATTCCTGCTCCTTTCACCTTTCCCCATTCATACCACCAACGGCTCTTTTTACCAAGTGTTCAGTAGCAACAGGCGCCACTTGACACAGAACTAATGTTCTGTTATGATGATAGTACAAATGACCGATAATCTTGCGGTCAAGGAGGTAGTATGGCAAAGCGACATCCGGGGTTAAGTGAACGACACCGCAAAATTATGGAATTTCTGAGCACTTTCCAGAATGAGAACGGTTATCCCCCTTCGATCCGCCAGATCGGTGACAGCATCGATGTAAAATCCACTTCCCTGATCGACTATTACCTTAACCAGTTGCAGGAAATGGGATATATCGAACGCGAAGGACGCATTTCGCGCAGCATCCGCGTGCTCAAATCTGTTTCGCCTTTGGGGGACCTTTCCCATAAAGTGGTGGAAAATGTGCGCAGCGCTGCCAACTCGCTGGCCAGCATGGTGACCATCCCGGTGGCAGGGCGCATCGTCGCCAGTGCACCTATCCCCATGCCCACTACAGACTTTGACTACTACGACCCCGAAACCAGCGTGGATATTGCCCGCAGCCTGCTGCCCACCCGCGATGTGAGTGAATTGTTTGCGCTGGAAGTGGACGGCGATTCAATGATCGACGCCATGGTCAACGATGGGGATATTGTGGTGATGAAAAAAGCCGTCACCGCCAACAACGGTGAAATGGTGGCAGTGTGGCTGGATGACAAAGATGAGACCACCCTCAAGTACTTCTACAAAGAAGCCAACCGCATCCGCTTGCAGCCGGCCAACCCCAATATGGGACCGATCTTCGTGGATGACCCCAAGAGCCTGCGCATCATGGGCAAAGTCGTACTCGTGATTCGCCAGGTCAGGTCTGTTGCGGGGTAACCCGGCTAAAATTTCACTTCCCTTACCACTTCAATACCGTTCAACGCCATATGCTGCAAAAATATGGCGTTGATCATATCTCCGGGGTGTGCAATAGCACCGGCTTGAGTCGCTGCGCTTACGGGAAAATCATACGTGTCCGCGCAATTTCCTGGCACGATCACATGGCGATCCTGCATCTGGTAGGCATTGGCGCTCAGGCGCAAGAACATCGCCGCCTGGTAAACGCACAGGTCGGTGCAATTCCCAACCACGAAGAAGTGGGTGATTTCCTGCTGCGCTGAAACATCCTTCAAAAAACTGGTGTTAATTTCAGCAGCCAGCGAATTCTTGGGGATGGTCTTCAACTTCTCAAAAAAAGGCAATGTTTTGATCTCCGCCACAGGCTCGGCTTCCGGCGTGCCGGCCACGCAATGTGCTGGAAATGCGCCGAACTCCACCGCGTTTTCGTCATGTTCATCGTTGAGCAAAAATATGTGGCGTACACCTGCGCCCCAGGCCGATTGGAGGAACTCAACAATCGGGGGAATAAGGCGTTTGACGCGCGGGCTGGCAAGCGCCCCCTCGCAGCAAAAACCATTGGTCATATCCACCACCAAAATGGCGGCATTTTCTGGACGAATCTTCTCAAACTGCCAGGAATAAAGCGGCCGCGCATCCAGCCAAAGCCCAAGTGACTTCAAATAACCATCCTCTAGCAGTAATTTGTTTTCCATTCTCACTTAATCCTCAATAAATTTGGGTTGTCGCAAGCTCTTCTGCCGGTTTTGGCCAAATCCAGCCATTGGCCGTCCACCTTCACTCTGACCACATCGGCTGTAAAGTCCATTTTGGTAGCCTCGTAATTATCAAAGAACGCCGAACCTACCGCATAGATATCC
>CALCNO010000130.1 GCA_937897615.1 uncultured Anaerolineaceae bacterium | reverse complement strand
CAAAATCTTTACCCATCAAGTCAACCATGATAAAATGACAATCCCTGCGGGAAAATGGAAGGGTGGCCGAGTGGTTTAAGGCGCCTGTCTTGAAAACAGGTTTGGCGAAAGTCAACGTGGGTTCGAATCCCTCCCCTTCCGCCAGATCTGACCAAGGGGAACAACCGCATACCCGGGGAGGTGCCGGAGTGGACGAACGGGATCGCCTGCTAAGTGATTGTCGGGCTTTAAACTCGACCGAGGGTTCGAATCCCTCCCTCCCCGCCAGATAAAAGTAGGGAAGACTCGCGAGTCTTCCCTGCTTGTTTATTTTCCGCAACGTAAAAATCAAAGGCCAGTTATCACCCAGGGATAACGAGAGTAGATGTAGTCTCGCCATGAGGTCAACTCCCCATTTAACTCATCACCAAGACCGCCAAACAACCGCTCACTACTTACGCTGGTAAAGCTTCCCTTTCTCTTTACTAGCTTCGTCCATGTTGAAGTAGCTGATGACCCAATACTCGTCAGGTACGGTGAAGTTACCCGCAGAAATTCGTGGTTATGTGCAGGGGAAATATGCAACACAGAAACCAAATCTGCCCCCATTTCGCGAGCGTTTTCCATTTCGTTTGCCAAAAATTGTTGACGCATAAATTGATAAAAGGGTTCGTAAAATAGGGCGTCGAAATTTGGTAATGGCGCCGTGTCAAATGGGCAATCAGATTTCCCAAAAAGATGTTGATAGATTTGCGAACGGTCCGTGCCGCTTGTAGAGATTTTACAAAAAAACCCACTATAAGATTCTGTATATTTCCATTCGATCAGAACGATCTGTCTATTTCCATCCTTGCGCCGAAACATGGCAATTGCATCAGCACTGGTAGAATTTGCGCCACGCGTCCTTGCTTCGTTTTTTGACACCCGTTCTCCCAGGTAATTCTTTTCGCCAATCCACTCAAAACTTACAAACAGCCCATCTTCCACCGGCAACATTTGGTCAATCTCAGGAAACACTGGTAAAAGGACTTCTTTTAGCAGACCTGGTTTATCGGCAAAGAAGAAAAGGAAATTAACGCAGCAGACCTGGGAATCGCACAAGTGATTGCTCGGCTTTCCTTCCTTGCCATCATGCCAATTGATTTGGTGAGCGGCAAAGTGTTGCAAAGCAGCCACGCGTATCTCTGGCATCAGATTCTCTTCTGCGTAGGCCAAAGGGACACAGAAAGGACGTGCTTTCCCTCTGTATACTCCATCGCTACGAGCTGCATCCGAAAAGAAACGTGATTTGCGCTTGAACTGCTCTTGAGATCGTTTTTCATCTTCAAGGAATTTTCCCATTTTTCTCCTGTGTAGAACAACAAAGAGTATCCCAGGCTTGAGAAATTATACAGGGAGACCAACAAGGCAATGCTCTTTTCGTTCCACCTATTGACTTTTTTGAGAGATTTGCTAAAATAATAACGAACGTTCGTTTTTATTATGAGCGACCTGACCCCACCCCTCACCCCCAAGGGCGAACGCACCCGCCAGAACCTTTTGGATGCCGCCCACTCCCTTTTCCTTGAACAGGGATATGCTGGCACTTCCATGCGCCAGATCTCCGAGCGCGCCGGCCTGGCGCTCAGCGCCATCTACAACCACTTCCCGTCAAAGGAATCCATCTTTGTGGAAGTGCTCATGTCGCACCACCCGTTCCACACGGTCTTTCCGCTGCTGATGAGCGCCCCCGGCGACAGCGCTGAAGAGTTTGTGCGCAACGGCGCGCACATCATGATCGCCGAGCTGGGACGTAAGCCGGATTTCATCAAGTTGTTTTTTATCGAGATCGTCGAGTTCGAGGGGCGCAACCTGCCGCGCATGTTCACCACCTTCTACCCGAAGATTCTGCCAATGGTGGAGCGGTTTCAAAACATACGCGGTGAGGTGCGCGGTATCCCGCCGGTTGTTCTCTTCCGCGCTTTTCTGGGGATGTTCTTCTCTTACTACATGACAGAAATGCTCCTGGCAAATGTCCCTGTAAAGCTCATCGGCGCTGATCACCTGGACCACTTTGTTGACATTTTCCTTCGCGGAATCCTCACGCCAAAGGAATAAACGCATGAATTCGAGACTTGGCTCCATCATCCGCAAGGAATTCATCCAGATCTTCCGCGACCGGCGCACTCTGATGATCATTCTTTTCATTCCCATCATGCAGCTTTTTCTGCTGGGGTACGCCGCCACCAACGACATCCGCAATATTCCCCTGGTTGTGTATGACCAGTGCAATTGCGCCGAAAGCCGCGCGCTCATCAACGCCTACAGCAGCGC
>CALCNO010000129.1 GCA_937897615.1 uncultured Anaerolineaceae bacterium | reverse complement strand
TTGCGCGCTATGATCACCGCTTCCACGTTGGCGCGCGACCTGGCGGAAGAATACCGCAAAGTGCTGCGCAGGCTGGCCTCTGAGGAAAGCGACGCCGCTCGCAAGGGCGAGTTGATGCAGATGGCCGAGAACCTGGCACGCGTGCCCTGGGAACCGGCGCGTAATTTTTGGGAAGCCGTGCAAAGCCTGTGGCTGACCCACATGCTGGTAATGGCGGATGAGAATTACCCCGGCCCGGGGGTCAGCTTTGGACGCGCCGACCAGTACCTCTTCCCGCTGTGGGAACGTTCGCTCAAAGAGGGCATGGATCGCGAGTTCGGCAAAGAGATCCTCAAGTGCTTTTGGGTGCACTGCAATACCGCCTACGACGCCATGATCCACACAGGCGGCAATCAGGGCATCACCGCCGGCTACGGCCAGCTCATCACCCTTTCGGGGGTGGGCGCCTCCGGCATGGATATGACCAACGACCTGACCTATGCCATGATGGAAGTCATTGATGAAATGACCCCCATTTTGGAACCCAAGCCCAACGTGCGCCTGCACCGCGGCACGCCGGAGAAATTCCTGGACAAGGTAGTGGAGATGATTGCCAGCAGCCAGGGCGCACCTTTCCTGCTCAACTTTGATGAGCGTTCCATGGCCGGGATGATGCTGGAGGCGCGTAAGGCGAAGATGGAGCACTTGATCCATGCTGGAAATGTGCATGAGTACGCCCCGGTGGGCTGCCTGGAAAACACCATGGTGGGCAATGACCGCTCCGGCACGGTGGACGACAATCTCAATCTGCTCAAGGCGGTGGAGCTAACGCTCGCTGGCGGTTACGACCTGAATCCGGTGGCGGATGCGCTCACCGGCAAGGCGGCACCGCGCACGCTCGATGGCGTTGCCACCGGCGACCCGGCGGCGTTTGCCACCTGGGAGCAATTCTGGAATGCCTATGCAGCACAGACGCGCCATATTATCAAGATGAGCGTTGACCTGTACGAAAAATCGGAATCGGTGCGGGCGCGTTTCTTTCAAACGCCTTACCTCTCCTGTCTGGTGAAGGGCTGCGCCGAAAGCGGCAGGGACATCAACGAGGGCGGCGCCGAGCTGGGCTTTGTCACCATCGAGGCCGTCACTTACGCTACCACGGTGGACAGCCTGCTGGCGGTCAAGTACCTGGTCTACGACAAAAAGATCTGCACGATGAACGAATTGGTGCAGGCATTGCGGGATAACTGGAAAGGGCACGAGAAGCTGCAGGCTATTGCGCTCAACAAGGCTCCCAAATATGGGCGCAACGATGAAGCGGCGGATGCACTGGCTAAACAGGTGATGGAATTGTGGACCAACGAGACGTGGAACCATAAGACCATCACCACAGGGCGCCAGTTTCGCCCGGGGATGCTGAGCTGGAATTACTGGATCGCTTACTCCGATATTCTGGCAGCCAGCCCTGATGGGCGCGCCAAAGGCAAGTTCCTTTCCAATGCCATTTGCCCGTCCAACGGTGCCGACAGCAAAGGCCCCACTGCCAATGTCAACTCGGTGGGTGAGGTGCTGGGCGGTAAAGCGGCTGACGGCAAGGGTGACTGGGGCGAGTATTTCAATGTGCTGCCCAACGGTGCCAGCCATACCATCACCTTCAACCCTTCCATCCTGCGTGACCCGGAGCACCGCGATAAGTTCAAGGCGTTCCTGCGCGGCTACATCGAAAACGGCGGCAGCGCTCTGCAGGTGAACATGCTCAACGCTGATCTGTTGCGTGACGCGCAGAAGCACCCCGAGGATTACCGTCATCTGCTGGTGCGTGTGACTGGCTACAACGCCTATTTCACCGCCATCGGCAAGGAATTGCAGGACGAGATCATCGCGCGCGAAAGCCACCAGATGTAGCATGGGCGCAGGCATCAGCGGCACCATTTTGCATTTACAACGCCTCTCCACTGAGGATGGGCCGGGCATCCGAACCACGGTATTCTATAAAGGCTGCCCGCTGCGTTGCGCCTGGTGCCATAACCCGGAAAGTATTAACGTGCGTGCCGAGATGCAATGGTACAAGAACCGCTGCATCGGCTGCGATAGCTGCTTTGAGGCTTGCGAGCAGGGCGGTCTCTCGCGCGGGCAGGAGGGCCTCGAGCGCGACCGGGCGTTGTGTACCGCCTGCGGCGAGTGTGCCGAGGCCTGTCCCACCGGTGCGATGGAGAAACTTGGCACGGCCTGGAGCGTTTCCGACCTGGTGAGCGAACTGGTGAAAGACCGCGCTTATTTTGAAAAATCCGGTGGGGGCGTAACCCTCTCCGGTGGCGAGCCCAGCCTGCAGCCTGCCTTCACACTGGAATTGCTGCGCGAATTGAAGCGCCGCGGCATCGCCACCGCGCTGGATACCTGCGGCCTGTGCTCATGGGAAACGCTGGAGGTGCTGGCTGCGGAAGCGGATGTGGTGCTCTACGATGTGAAGCTGATCGACCCCACGGAACATGAACGCTGGGCAGGTGTGCGCAACGAAAAGATACTGGAAAACCTCAAGCGCTTGGGGACTTTGGTGAAACACAGCGGCAAGCGCCTGTGGATTCGCACGCCGCTCATCCCCGGGGCCACTGCCACGCGTGAGAACCTTTCAGGTATTGGCGCTTTTCTGGGGGCGAATTTGCCGGATGCGGTGGAGCGCTGGGAGATGTGCGCTTTCAACAACTTGTGCCGCGATAAATATGAACGCCTGGGAATGGAATGGCAGTTCGCCGATGTACCGCTGATGACCCAGGCGGAACTGGCGCAAGCCGGAGAGTGGGCGCGCGCGGGCGGGTTTGCGCCTGAACGCACGTTCGTTACCGGTGCGGCCAAATATGAACCTGAGCGAGTGAATTAATTCAAGAAACAATTAAGCGGAGGGAAGATGACAGACCAGTTGATGCCGTTTGATAAATTCAGCCCACAGGACGTGCAGGATCTGCTGCCGGCGATGAAGGTGGGGATCATGGGCACGGTCACGTCGGAGGGGCTGCCGCATCTCACCCTCATCACCACGATGATGGCCTCCGATGATAAGACGGTCGTGTGGGGGCAGTTCATGGAGGGGCTGAGCAAGGAAAACGTGAAGCGCAACCCCAAAACGGGATTCTTGATCATGAGCCTGGCCAAAGATTTTTGGCGCGGCAAGGCCAATTACACCCACGCAGCCAAATCCGGCAAAGATTACGATTTTTACAATAACACCCCGCTCTTTCGCTATAACGCCTATTTTGGCGTACATACTGTGCATTACATGGACCTGGTTGCGCAGACAGGCAAGTATCCCCTGCCAATGGGCAAGATCATCACCGCAGCGATCAAGACCATGGCGGTGAAGGCTTTTTTGCCCAGGCAAGCACAGGCACAGGTGCTCAATGGCTGGAGCAAAGCCTTCTACGATAAGATCGACAACCTCAAGTTCCTGGGTTATGTTGGCGCAGATGGCTACCCGGTGATCATCCCGCTCATCCAGGCACAGAGCCTGGACGCCGAACACCTGCTCTTCTCCTTTGGTGCGTTTGGTGATGAACTGGCGCGCATCCCGGCCTATACCCCCGTAGCCATCTTTGGCATGGCGCTTTCGATGGAGGATGTGTTGGTGCGCGGAACCTACCAGGGTGCCAAACGCCTGCTGGGGATGAAGTACGGAGTGGTGCAGCTGGAGTACGCCTATAACCCCATGCCGCCTGTGCCGCAGCAGATCTATCCTGAGGTGGCGCTTGAGACCGTGACGGAATTTTAGGCGTGCTTACGGTTACACATTTTCTTTGGAACTTGTTTCCTCGATTGAAATTGGCGCATGAATGACTATTGAGATAGTTGAAGAGTCGTACGAGCAAATTAAAAAGGACATCCTTTTAAATATTGCTTCCTATTCCGAACCAATTGATTCCTACTACGAGGACCACATTATCGATTCCAGACACTACATAATGCTGATGGAAAACGAAAGGTGTGGTTATTTCTCTATTTTTCAAAATGAAATGCTTACGCAGTTTTCGCTATACGAGAAATTTTGGGTTAAAGCCCAGGAGATATTTCGTGAAATCCTTGCAAAAAGCCAGGTGAAGGAGATTTATTTATCCACATCGGATAAATTGCTATTATTAATGGCCCTGGATGAACAAAAAGGGACAATAGCTCAAGACATGATATTCCAGGAAGGGATTGAGATTAAGCGCAGCGAGAGATTTTTCATAAGGAAAGCAGAAAAAAAGGATATTCCGCAGATTAAGAATACCGACGAGGGATTCTTTAAGAACCTGGAAAAGAATATTGAAAATGAAGAGCTTTTCATTGGGGTTGATGGTAAGAAAGTTGTTTCATACGGGATTATCGAGAAGAGCAGGCTATTTGATGATTTAGCGAGCATTGGCATGTTTGTGCTTAAAGAAGAGCGCGGAAAAGGGTATGGTGCTTTTACGATCGACAACCTGATAAGAGAGTGTAAAAGTTTAGCCATTAGGCCCATTGCCGGCTGCTTTTCCGCAAATCAATATTCGGTTAATGCTCTCAAAAAAGCCGGAATGGTCAGCAGGTCTCGCCTTTTAAAAGTAAAAATATGTGACTGATGATTAACTGTCATCAAAGCCAATAACCGGGACGTGCTTGTGGAGTGATGTGCCCCTATTTGTGCCCTCAGGCATATTTGTGTTCCCGGGATTGCGGTTAAATTTAACGCAAAACTTTTTGAGGAGTCACATTGAAGCGTTGGTTTCGCGATCCCGTCAGTGGGTTGATCCATCTGGTTTCGGCCGCCTTGGCGCTTATTGGCCTGGTATTCCTGGTGATTGCAGGCAGAGGAAATGCGCTGCGCGAACTTTCACTTGTTGTATATGGGCTTTCGTTAATCACCCTGTTTACGGCCAGCACTGTCTACCACCTGGTGCGCATGCCGGATGCAAGCACATCCCGGCTGCGCAAGTTTGATCATTCTGCTATCTACGTGCTCATTGCTGGTACCTATACCCCCATCTGCCTGAACTATTTCAGCGGTTTTCTGCGCTGGGGGTTCCTGGCGCTGATCTGGGGATTTGCGCTGGTAGGCGTGGTGGTAAAGCTGTTTGTCATCAAGGCGCCGCGCTGGGTAACCGCCGGTATCTATCTGGTGATGGGCTGGATGGCGCTGCTGGTGATCAAGCCAATGCTGGAGGTGATCCCAACTGGCGGCCTGTTGTGGATGCTGGCCGGCGGGTTGCTCTACACCATTGGCGCGGTCATCTACATCACCAAAAAACTTGACCTTGTGCCGGGCGTGTTCGGCTTCCATGAAGTGTGGCATGTGTTTGTCACGCTGGCAGCTTTGTGCCATTTCATCATGATTTACAAATACATCGCCCTCATGTAATTTTGATCATCCAGAAGATTGCTAGGATAATAGGTACAGAGATACGGCTGTGGACACAAGGGTCGCGAAGGGTAGTACCTTGTGCAGCACGGCAACAATGAGCGGCCAGGTTTTTTCCACGCTCAGCATCCCGCCTGTCGCAACGGTGGCGATGAAACACAGGGCAGAGATCGCCAGCACAACGACCTGCACAGTGTTCAGCGGGGCCACCTGATTAATCTTGATTACAGCTACTACCAGAAAGACCACCAGGCCAACGCTGACCAGCTTGTGCAGGGTGAATAAGGCCACGTTGTAGGGCTTCCCGCTGTGCTGCAGCACAAAACCAATGGCAAAGATGACGAGGAACGACAATCCGCTGATGATAACTCTAAGTTGAGGTGAAAACATTTTTACTCCTTGGTTGTTATTTACTGATACTGATCCCATCCCAGAAGAGGTCAAACCCCTGCTGGATGGTTTGAGCTAACTTCTGTGGATCTGCCTGCGCGCGGAGATGGTCCATCGTGGCAACAATATCCTGATAAAGGAAACCGCCGATCAGGTCAGCCGGGTAAGGCTTGAGGAGGCCGGCTTCAAGACCCTTTTGGATGGCATCGTAATAGAAAGCAAAATACTTCCCGGATTCCTGTGCCACTTCAGGGGTGACCAGGCTGGAATCGCGCACCTGCTGGGAGTAACGGTAGGCGTCCATATTCTCAAGCAGCCAGCGGATGGAGCCATCCCAAATGATGAAGAAGGTCTCGCGAACAGAGGGAGACGGGGTCAGCAGGCCGTTGATCACAGCGGCTTCCTTTTTGGCGATCCACAAAACCAGTTCATCGATCAGGTCTTGTTTGGTGGAAAAGTAGAGGAAAAGCGTACCGGCAGCAGTTCCGGCTTCGCGGGAGATTTCGGCAGTGGAAGTGTTTTGAATGCCGTTGGCAACGAACAGCTTGAGCGCGGCAGTGAGAAAACGCTCTCTTTTTTCTGTGCTAAGGGCACGCGCCATGCGGCCTTCCTTTCAAATATAATGACTGACTACACACTCATTATATAGAGGTGCCCTGCGTTTGTCAAGGGATGCGAAAACTCGGCGCAAGGAGTAAGTGCTTCGCTGTCCAGGAATCCCGGTCTCATCATGGCTCTTCTGCAGAGAGATTTTTAAACATCCATTTGGGTTTTTATAATAGAATTCCCTGCGGGCCAGGTTTACGTAACCGCCCCACACCCGAACGACAGGAAAGCTCAATGCCCGAAAAACCCGTGATCATCTTTGACTTTGGCGACGTGCTGGTGGAATGGAAATTCCAGAATTTGTATTGCAAGGTTTTTAACAATGATGCTGAGATCGAATTATTTCTCGAAAAAACCGGCCTGCGCGAGATGAACCGCCGCATGGATGCGGGCTACCCCTTTGCAAAGGGCATTGCCGAACTCAGCGCCGCCCACCCGGAGTATGCGCGCGAACTGGGTTGGTTCAACACGCGCTGGGGCGAAGCCAGAGGGCCGCAGAACACGCAGGCGATTGACTTGATGCGCCGGCTCAAAGAGCAGGGTTACCGGCTCTACGGGCTGAGCAACTGGTCGCGTGAGAAGTTCGACACGGTAAAAGACGAGCTGCTCTTCCTGCCGCTGTTGCAGGAGTACATCATCTCCGGCGATGCCGGGGTCACCAAGCCGGATGAACGCATCTACCGCATGCTGCTCAAGCGCATCGGGCGGCCGGCAGGCGAGTGCATCTTCATTGACGATTCCGAGGAGAATGTCTTTGCCGCTGAGGAGTTGGGGATCAGGACGATCCTTTACCGTTCGGTGGAGCAGTTACGCCGTGAACTGGCCAACATGGGAATTCAATGGCATCGTGTGAGTTCGAGAATAGGCGGTGACGATATGAAATACGAAGAGGTATCCGGGATACGCGTTCCAAAGATTGGATTTGGCACCTGGTCCATTGGTGGCAAGTCCGGCGCGGATCCTGCGGGCGACTCAAAATCGCTGGCCGCGCTTCGCTCCGCGCTGGAGCTTGGTTACAGCCATTTTGACACTGCCGAGATTTATGCCAGCGGCCATGCGGAAGAATTGCTGGGCGAAGCTGTACGCGCCTCGGGTAAAAATCGCGCAGACCTGCTCATCACCTCAAAAGTCTCTCCGGGGCATTTGCGGCCCGAGGCAGTGCTCAAGGCATGTGCGCAAAGCCTCAAGCGTCTTAAGATGGAGTATCTGGATATTTACCTGATCCATTGGCCCAACCCTCTGATACGCCTTGAGGAAACCTTTGCTGCGCTCAACCAACTGGTGCGCGCGGGCAAGGTCAAGCATGTTGGGGTGAGCAATTTTAACCTCAAGCTGCTCAGGCGCGCACAGGAGTTATGCGAAACGCCAATCCTCACCGACCAGGTTCCCTATCGCCTGCCGGATAGAACGTATGCAGAAAATGGCGTTCTTGCTTACTGCCAGCAAAATGATATTTTGCTCACGGCGTATTCGCCGGTTAAATTCCGCAGCATTAAAGTGAACTCTGCTCTAAAAAAGATTGCCAACGACCATAGCGCCAGCACTTTTCAAATCGCGCTGGCCTGGCTGATTGCACAGCCGCGAGTGATCTCGATCCCCATGTCTTTCAACCCGGCTCACCAGAAAGAGAATCTGCTGGCGGCAGAGCTAGAACTCTCGCCTGATGAAATGGCGCAACTCAGCAACCTGTATTCCCGCTAGCCTGGCATAAGCAAGTTTGTTCTGCGCGGTGATAGAAGGTGCGCAGATGTAGACTCTTGAAAATCGGACAAAAATCCTCTACAATATTCATAATATAGGAGGAGGAATATTATGCCGACCGAAAAGATGCTGGATCAATCAGTTGAGACAAAAATCAAAAACTGAGACGTTTTAACTTGATCATGGGATTTCTGCATTTTGTGCAGGGAGCTTTTATGATCATCATCACTTTCATCATCGACACGCCCGGAGAGACCTACCCGGTCTATTCAAATTACCTGACCTTTAACCGCGAGCTGGGCGGGTTGGTGGCGAACCCGCAAAAGATTTTCGATATTCCGCTTGGGATAGGCGTGGCCATTTTCCTGCTACTGTCTGCGGTGGCGCACTTTGGCCTGGCCACTTTTGGTTTCAAGTGGTACGAGAAGATGCTCAAACAGGGCATGAACCCGGTGCGCTTCTACGAGTACGCGCTTAGTTCCTCGCTCATGATCGTCCTGATCGGATTGCTGGTTGGCGTCAATGATATTGGCGCTATCATCCTTGCCTTCACGGTCAACGCCAGTATGAACCTCTTTGGCCTGATGATGGAGTATCACAACCAATACACCAAGAAAACCAATTGGACATCTTTCATCTTTGGCTGTATTGCCGGGATTGCGCCATGGATTGTTATCTTTCTATACTTCCTGGGCGCAGTCAATTCTGGGGATGCCAAACCACCGGCCTTTGTTTACGCCATCATCCCAACGCTGTTTGCTTTCTTCAACATCTTTGCGCTGAATATGTTCCTTCAATACAAAAAAGTGGGCAAATGGGCGGATTATCTCTTCGGCGAACGGGTTTACATTATCCTTAGCCTTGCCGCTAAAACCACCCTGGCGTGGCTGATCTTCTCAGGGGTGTTCGCGCCAAGTTTGTAAGAAAAGTTTTTGATAAACAAAATTGCAAGACGTTAAGCGGCTCGAAAGTTCGAGCCGCTTTTTGCTGCCAAACATTTCACCGCAGCGATTCTAACGGATTTCTTCCACATCCTGGAACTGGTGAACACGCGCTGCCAGACCGCTGCTGTTGAGCACGCGTTGGTAGAAGGGATGAAAGGTCTCTGTGCGCACATAAAACCAGATTTCAGCGTATGCCGCCAGGCATTCATCGAACTGCACTATGATGGCCGCTTCCTCTTCTGCCGTCACCGTTGCCGGGGGCTTCTCGTAATACGCGCGGCGTTCTGAAGGGAGGAAGACGCCGTAATTGTCGGAAAGAATTGCCCAGCTTACCCCACGCTCTTTGCAAGCGCGCATAAACTTTTGGATACCGGGTTCCGTATACAACTCGTCCGGCGGCAACAGTTCACTGCTGGTTTTGGCAGCCAGGGATTTTTCTTTGGAGCAATGTGTTACATAGATGCGCATGGTTTATGCAGCAGCCTTCTTGCTAAAGAGGATCGGGAAGAAGGGCAGGATCAGGAACATGATCGCGGCAAAGAGGATGAAAACCAGCGTAAAGTTGCCGTTTTTGGCCAGCCCGCCGGCCACTCCCAGGCCGATGCCCTGCCCCACGTTGGTAACCGCCATCAGGATGGAGTACATCGAGGCGGCAATGGCAGGCTGGGTGTACTTCATCGCCAGGGCAAAGTAAACCGCCTGGCTCAGGCCGTAGGCAATACCGAAGAATACCGCGGCGATCCACATGAACGGGATGGAAGGAACGAAGGCCAGCAGTACCAGTGCCGGCACCACCAGAATGAGCGAAAGCAGCAGGGCGTTGCGGTTGCCGGTTTTATCCATTACAAAGCCGCCGAGGAAGGCGCCCGCCACACAGCCAATGCCCCACACGGTGGTGACCAGCCCGGCGGTGGCAAGGTCAATGCCAAAGCGCGCGCTGAAGTGTGGGTTGATATCCTGGTTGGCGCCCACGATGACGAGGAAAACGATCAGCCCCACCGCGGCTGCGGCGATCACCTGGCGGTTCTTAAAGGCGCTGAACGCCGACCACTGGAAGCGCATCTCAGCAGTGCGGACCATCTCTTTAATGAAAAAGATGAACGGTAAGGGGATGAGGGTGAGGATGGCGAGGAAATAGAACACGGAAGACCAGCCCATGTGCTGGGCAATCCAGCCGGCCGCGGAGGCCGCGGCGATCACGCCGATGGAGCGCCCGCCCACCATGAACCCCTGCAGTACGCCGCGTTCATGTTCGGGGGTGATGTCCAATGCCAGGCCATCGGTACAGGTGTCGTAAAAGGCCATGCCAAGCTGCAGCAGGAAGGCCAGTGCCACATACAGCCAGTAGTTTTGGCCGGGGTTGATATTGGCCACCAGCAACAGACAGGCAAACTGCACCAGCAGGCCGATGACGATGTACGGACGGCGATGCCCCAGTTTGAGCAGGTTGACCCTGTCGCTGAGCATCCCAAAGAAAATCTTGATCACAAAGGGGATGAGCGCGATGGAAGAGAAGATGCCCACTTTGCCCATATCCAGGCCGCTGTCCAGCATGTACAGCGCGTTGAGCGAAGCGAAGTATCCCAAAATGGTACCCTGGGTAAAGTAGAGCAGGGCGAACATGGCGAAACGCAGGAATTTGTTCTGAGAGGTCATGGCGGTTTCCTTTGCGGCATGGGATGGATGAAACCATTATACAGGAAACCCGCAAAGCCCTCTGCGGATGCGAGGGTAAAATGTAGTTGTGGAGACACAACAATGCTAAACGGAAAGTTTGTGGTGGTAACGGGTACAACCGCCGGCATTGGCCGGCAAACGGCGCTGGATTTGGCCAGCGCAGGCGCGCGCGTCATTGGCGTGGGGCGCAGCCCGCAGCGTTGCCAGAGCGCGCAGGAGCGGATCATACAGGCTTGCCCACAGGCACGCATCTCCTTCCTGGTAGCAGAGCTGGGTTCGCAGGCACAGGTGCGCCGCCTGGCGCAAGAGATTCTGGCGCTGGTAGATGTGGAGAATGGAGGCAGGTTGGAGGTGCTGGTGAATAATGCCGGGCTTTCCAGCCAGCAGCGCACCCTCACTGAGGATGGTATCGAACGCACGTTTGCGGTCAATCACCTGGCGCCGCTGCTGCTCACCTATCTGCTGCTGCCGGCGCTGCGCAAGGCGACGGATAGCCGCGTACTCACCGTTAGTTCCAACTCGCACTACAATACCTGGTTCAACCCCAAACTGGCGCCGAACCCGCCGCTGTATTTTGGCCTGTGGGCATATAAGGTATCCAAGCTGGGCAACGTGCTCTTTACACAGCGGTTTAACCGCATGATGAATGGGACGCCTGCGGCGTTTGCCGTGGACCCGGGACTGGTGAACACGGATATTGGGCTTAAAGACCCCAGCCCGCTGGCGCAGAGGGTCTGGCGCGGACGGCAAAAACTTGGCGATCCCCCGTCTACGCCATCCAAAACGATTCTGCACCTGGTGCAGACACAGGGTCTGGACTGTCTGAAAGATCCCTACTGGCGCGACTGCCGGCCCAAGCCAGCCAGCCGTGCTGCCTGGAATGCCGGGCTGATCGAGCGCACCTGGCAGGAATCCTGCCGGCTGTGCGGTATTCCGGCGGAGTGGAAGGAGTGAAATATCCGCGGCGGATTATGCTTTGCGCCGCACGTTGAGTACGGCAATTTTGGTGGGGTGATTGAACGGCGCCGGGTCTGCCGGGTAGGGACTGGCGCTGTCTGCGTTGAACCCGGTGCAATCCGGCGGCACGGCGATGGTTTCCTCAAGCGCCAGATAGCCGCCCTGGCAGAGAAGTTCCAATTCTTGCATAAACTCCTGCCCGGAGTAAAAAAGGGCGTTGTTGACCACCACCAGTTGCCCGCCATCGGCGATGAGCGGGCGCACTTTGTTGATGAGGCGCGTGGTCTCGCCGTTGAGGTTCACGCGGCCGCGTTCGGTGCTGGAGAAGAACGGCGGGTCAAGGATCACCAGGTCAAACAGTGTTTGTTCGCGTTTGAGGCTGCCCACGGCCATGAAGAAATCCACCGGCATCAACTTCATTTTTTCTGCGTCCAGGTTGTTCAACGCGCGTGAGCGATGCGCCAACCCCAGAAAGGTGCGGTTGAGGTCCACCTGGCGCACGTGCGCTGCGCCGCCGGCCAGTGGGGCAATCCCCAGGCTGCCGGTGTAGGCAAAGGTATTGAGCACGCGTTTGCCCGCAGCGTGGGCGGCAAGCCACTGGCGCAAATTTTGAGTATCCAGATAAAAGCTGCTATCCTGATTAAGCTGCAAGTCCACGGCATATTGGATGCCGTTTTCAGCGATGGCTGTGGCTGGTTGGCTGCCAAAGCTGATCACCCCTTTGCGCTCCTGCTCAACCTGTGAAGACCGATACTTTTCCACCACACAGGTGAGCCACGGCAGCTGTGCCAGGTAGAACTCGCGCGCGGCACTGAGGAGCAGTCTGGCTTCGGCCATGCTGGAGTGGCGGCCGGAAAGCAGTAATGTGGTTGCATACACTTCCGCGAGCAGATCGGGCGCGCCTTCCGCGTAGCCATTAAAAAGGCGCAAGGCCTGCTGGTGCGCCTGCTCCAACATTGGCTGGCGTTGCTGCAATGCCGCGGCCAGTAATTCGCTCAATTCCGTGTTTGATGTGGATAGCATGGCTATAATTGTAATCGACCTGAATTAACCGGAGGAAAGATGAATGCTACGCTTGAAGTGATCCACAACCGCCGCTCTGTACGCAAGTATGACCCCACCTCTCTGGCGCAGGAGGAGAAGGACGCCATTTTGCAAGCCGCCATGCGCGCTCCCACTGCCGGCAATATGATGCTCTATTCCATTATCGAGGTGGAGGATCAGGCCCTCAAGGATAAACTAGCCGTCTCCTGCGACAATCAGCCCTTCATTGCTGCTGCGCCTTATGTGTTGCTCTTTGTGGCAGATTACCAGCGCTGGATGGATTTATTCGCATACAGCGCAGCGGAGGCTGCGGCGAAAGCCGCCGGTCTCAAGCCGCGCCTACCCCAGGAGGGTGACCTGCTGCTGGCCTGTTGCGATACTCTCATCGCAGCGCAGAATGCCGTTATTGCTGCCGAGTCGCTGGGAATTGGTTCCTGCTACATTGGGGATATTTTGGAGAATTGCGAAACTCACCGCGCGATGTTCCAACTGCCGCGTTACACCTTGCCGGTAGGCCTGGTGTGTTTTGGGCGGCCAGCGGCTGCCCGCGAGGAGGTGCGCCTTACACGGCGCTATGATCGCCAGTACATTGTCTTCCAGGATCGCTACCGCCGTTTGGAAGAACGCGAGATCCCGCAGATGCTGCGTGCCACCACTGCGCACCAGTTTCCCGATCTTTCTGCCGAGGAGGGCGCCAAAACCTTCATCGAGAAATTGTACCTGCGCAAGTTCGTTTCAGATTTTTCAGCGGAGATGACGCGCTCAGTGCGCCGGTGGATTGCTACCTGGGTGGACGGCGAGGAAAGTGAACGGCTTTGACGGGTATAATAAGCTGCACAAGGTGACCCATGACCGATGCGCCGCTCCCTGGATTGAAATATCCCATTCCCTTCCCGCTCAAAGTGATTGGGCTGGATGAACCTGATTTTGAAGAATTTGCCATTGAGATTGTCCGGCGCCACGTGCCGGACTTATTGGAGGAAAACATCACCAGCCGCCTGAGCCATGGCGACAAGTACCGCTCGGTGGCGTTTCACTTTATCGCGCAAAGCCGCGAGCAGGTAGATGCGCTGTATGCCGAATTGTCTTCGCACAAGCGCGTATTGATGATCCTGTAGTTATTTTTTGATCTTGTATTCGTGTCCACCGAACTGGTTGCGCAGCGACGCCACCAGCTTGTCGGAAAATGGTGCATCCTGGCGCGAGCGCAGGCGCCGCTGCATGGCGGCGGTGATCACCGGGGTAGAAATATCCAGGTTGAGCGCCTCCATCACCATCCAGCGCCCTTCGCCGGTATCCTGTACATAGGCTTCCACTTCTTCCAGCGCTGGCTCCTCGTTGAGCACTTTTTCGGTCAATTGCAGCAGCCACGAGCGGATCACACTGCCGTGCTGCCACAGGTGTGCTACCTGTTGCACATCAAAATCGAATTCTTTTTTGGATTCCAGCACTTCAAAACCTTCTCCGATGGCCTGCAGCATGCCGTATTCGATGCCGTTATGCACCATCTTGGCAAAATGCCCCGCACCGGATTTGCCCACATACCCCCAGCCCTCTGTTGGCGAGGGCGCCAGGCTTTCGAATATTGGCCGCAGAAAATCCGCCGCATCCCTGTCGCCACCGACCATCAGGTTATAGCCATCCGTAAGCCCCCAAACACCGCCACTGGTGCCCACGTCAATGAATTTGACACCTCTTTTCGAAAGTTCTGCCGCCCGCTGCACACTTTCTTTGTAATAGGTATTTCCGCCATCAATGAGAATATCACCGGCCTGCAGGCGCGGAGCCACTTCTTCCACTGCTTCGTCGGTAGATTTGCCGGAAGGAACCATGATCCAGATCACTTTTGGTGATGGCAGCAGATCAATCATCTCTGCTACCGACCCGGCGCTGACGACGCCGAACTTGGCCGCCTCCAGCACTGCCGAGGCGATGCGCGAGTACCCCACCACCTGGTGCCCGCTGCTGATCAGGCGTTGCGCCATGTTGGCGCCCATTTTTCCAAGACCGATCATGCCAATTTTCATGTTTTCTCCTCGGTGACAGGATGTTGAAACGCGGCGGTTATGTCAGGGTGATCCTACCCATGAGAACCGACTTGATTGGCGAATGGGCTGCAATGTACTCTTCAATGATCTCCGGCAGAACGATGGGAACTTCATACTGTGCCTGGTCATCCGGAACGACCAGGTAATCCAGAATATCCGAAATCTCCAGGTCGGTGACGGCAACCCAATACTGCCGCTCGTCTTGCACTGGAGCATCTCCAATGAACACTTGCATCTCTGGCAGGCGTGCGCGTTCTGCCACAACGCGCATATTGGCAAGGCACGGCATTCCCACACATCTGCCGCGCAGGGGGTGAATCTTGTGTGCCACGTTTTGCGGGTCAAGGGCGGCAACCAGCCATTGGCGGATCTGGGCGCCGCTGAGTTTTACCAGGGCGGGGTTCCCGGCTGAACGGTTGGCGGTGTAAAGCTGTTTTTGCGTAATCTTGCCGGCTTCCAACCCGCTCACCCAGTGGCCGCTGACCATCAGGGCTGCCTGCGCGCCTTTAACGTGCGCCAGAACCGCATCAGCCTGCAGATTGCCCGCGGCACTTTCGCTGTCTTCGGAGGCTTCCAGCGGCACGCGCGTCTCACCGATGACCTTGTTCATCAGGCCGTCAATGCGTGAGTTCTCTTCCTTCATCGCCTGCAAAACGGCTTTGTCCTCGGCGATCTCTTCCGTGACGGGGAGCAAGGTGCCCGAATGATGGATAACTTTGCCGCCGGCACGGTCAATGATGAGATCGAGGCGGCCGAGCATTTCGCCGTACTGGCCGGATTGGACAATGAGGGTGTTGTTGACCACCAGCGGCGGAGAAATGCGTTTGTGGTCGTGCCCACCGATGATGACATCGATGCCTGCTACTGCCTCGGCGAGCTTAACATCCTGGTCTGAGGCGATGTGCGTCAGCGCAATGATGGTTTTGGCACCCTCGGCGCGCACCCGCTCAATCAGCCCGGGCATGAGATCAATGGGTTCGCGGGCGGGGTACTTGAAGAAATTGGTGTAAAAACCCATCGGAGCGGTGAAGCCGATCACGGCAATGAGGTGTCCCTCAATTTCAAGGATGCGGTAGGGCACTGTGCCGGGTAGAATCTCGCCGGTTGGCGTAAAAAGGTTGGCGCACAGTAGAGGTTTGCCATAGGCCTGTGCCAGGCTGGCTACGGCCTGCGGCCCATAGCGTACTGCAATCGCGTTGCCCACCGCGGCTTGTTCACAGCCGGCTGCGCGCAAGAGCACATTCATGGTGGTGCCGCGCGAAAGGGCGCTTTCAATGAGCGTGGTGTCTTCCGAATCGCCGGCATCCAGGTAGAGGCAGCTGCCACCGCGTTGGGCAATTTCTTCCCTTGCCTGACGCACCAGCGTGGCAATGCGGCTTAACTGATGCACCCGGCCATGCAGGTCGTTGGTGTGCAGCAGGGTAAGGTGCAGAGGTGCTGCCATCTCAGGTTATTTGATGATGCCGCATACGTTGAGGAATTCGGAGCGCAGCGCCGGGTCATCGGCATACACACCGCGGAAGACGGTGGTGCGTGTGGCGGGAGAGGTCTCGCGCACGCCGCGCATTTCCACGCACATGTGCTTGGCGCGCAAAAAGACGGCCACACCGTGCGGATTCATCAACGCTTCCAAAGTATCGGCGATCTGATAACCGATGCGCTCCTGCACGGCAAAACGCTTGGCGTAAATGCGCACCAGCCGGGTGAGCTTGGAAATGCCCAGGATGCTCTCATTGGCTACGTAGCCCAGGTAGGCTTCACCGTAGAACGGGAAGACATGATGCTCGCAGAGGGAGTGAAAGTGGATTGGGCCTTCGATCACCTGGCTCAGGCGGCAATCCGGTTCGCCTCGGCATTCCTTGGGGAAGGCCTTGATCAGCTTGGGGTCGCCGTCATAGCCGCTGGTGGATTCCAGCATGGCCTCGATGAAACGCCGCGGCGTGTCGCGCGTGGAGGGGGTATCGATATCCATGCCCATGGCGGTAAAGATTTCGGCCATGTAGCCCTCGAACTTTTTGATGTTCTCCGGGGTGATCTTGCGTACATTGAGTTGCAGCAATTCGTCGAGCGAAAAATCGTCAGCGTAAAGGTCGTTCATTGTTCCTCGTTTCCGGGTTTATTTTCTTGTTATACAGTGTATTATAAAAGGGAAAATGAGCAAGTTGCAGCGGAAAAAGAAACATGCATAGCAGTGAGAATTTGCTTCGAGAATTGAGTTTTAGCTACATTACCTCTTCCGGCCCCGGCGGGCAGAATGTGAAC
>CALCNO010000128.1 GCA_937897615.1 uncultured Anaerolineaceae bacterium | reverse complement strand
CACACCCTCGCCGCTGAACGCCCGCTCACCACTGTTTCGGTAACGCACACAATTGACGAAGCACTCTTTTTGGGCGAGAAGATCCTGGTGCTCAAGAACGGCGGCAACCGCGCTCCGCTGGTGTTGGAAAACCCCTTCAGCGGGCAAAGCGCATCCCAGAACGAACCTGCCTACCAGGCGCTCACTGCCCGCATCCGCGAAGCGTTGAGGGAGAGCGCATGAAACGTTTCTCTGTGCTGTGGGCCACTCTGGGCGTGCTGGCGGCCTGGCAGGTGCTGGCCATGCTGGTGCACAAAGACATTTTGCCTGCCCCCGGCGTGGTTTTCATCGCCTTCTTCAAGGACATCGGCGGCCAGTTGGGCGCGCATTTTTTGGCTTCCCTGTGGCGCGTGCTGGCTTCGCTGCTGCTTTCCATTGCGCTGGCGGCGCCCGCCGGGCTGGTGCTGGGGCAATCCAAAAGGCTCAACCGCCTCTTTTCACCGCTGATCTACCTGCTCTTCCCCATCCCAAAAGTGGTGCTGGTGCCCATTGTGATGCTCTTTCTGGGCATCAATGACCTTTCCAAGATCGTGATGATCTTCCTCATCCTGTTCTTCCAGATTCTGGTGCTGGTGCGCGACCAGGCCGCGGCCATCCGCCCGGAACTGGTGTACTCGGTGCGCAGCCTGGGCGCAGGACGGCGCGGCTTATTCCGTTTTGTGTACCTGCCGGCCAGCCTGCCCGCCATCCTCACGGCCGTGCGCCAGAGCATTGGCACAGCCGTGGCGGTGCTCTACATTGTGGAGCTCATCGCCACCACCAAGGGACTGGGCTATTATATTTACCTCTACGGCACCACCCTCTACGATTATCCCAGGATGTATGCCGGCGTGCTGGCCATGAGCCTGCTGGGGCTGGGGCTTTACTTTGCCGCCGACTGGCTGCACCGCCGGCTCTGCCCGTGGCAATTCCAGGGCGAGAAAGAGGCCGCATGATCCCCAGCGAGAATAGTGACCGTCTGGAACAGGTGCGCGGCATGTTTGCGCGCATCGCCGGGCGCTACGACCTGCTCAACCGCCTGATGACCTTTGGCCGCGACCGCGCCTGGCGCCGCGAAGTGGTGCAGCGCCTGCTGCCCCGCGCCGGAACGCGCGTGCTGGATGCCGGCAGCGGCACCGGCGACCTGGCGCTGGAGATTCTGCGCCGCCAACCCGGCACAAGCGTCACCGCAGCTGACCTCACCATCGAGATGGTCAAGATCGGGCGCACCCGCCCCGGCGGCGCACAGGTGCACTGGGTGGTGGCAGATGCCCAGCACCTGCCCTTCCTCGCCCGGGCATTCAACGGGGTGGTCTCCGGCTACCTGCTGCGCAATGTGCCGGATGTTACCCAGACGCTGGCGGAGCAGGAGCGCGTCAGCGCCCCCGGCGCGCGCTTTGTAGCGTTGGATACCACGCCGCCGCGCCGCAATCTCATTTACCCATTTATGAAGTTTTATCTGCGCCGGGTGATCCCGGCAGTGGGCACGCTCATCACCGGCGACAGCGCCGCGTACCGTTACCTGCCGGAAA
Organism: uncultured Anaerolineaceae bacterium; assembly: GCA_937897615.1. Taxonomy (GTDB): domain Bacteria; phylum Chloroflexota; class Anaerolineae; order Anaerolineales; family Anaerolineaceae; genus UBA6107. Next base: position 101 of record CALCNO010000128.1, on the reverse strand, counting down.
CCACCGAGCATTTTCTCAGCGCTGAGGCACTGGCAGAAAAGGTCAGCGCCGCGGGCTTCAGCGAGGTGCGCTTCAGGCGGCGTATGTTTGGCAGCATGGCC
>CALCNO010000127.1 GCA_937897615.1 uncultured Anaerolineaceae bacterium | reverse complement strand
CCCGAACGTAAACGATCCAGGCCGGCAACCAATCAGGGTATGCCACACGCTCAAATTGGCATCCGACCCATAGCGGCGATTAACGATGAACTGTTTCGGCGGTCTTTCTCTTTGCCTATGGTTCAGAACCGTCCCACGGTCATCTCAGTCCCGGGAGCGCGCGCGTTATGGTTGGATGAGGGTTTACCTCTGGCTCACCCTGAAGTTATCGCGCGTGGGCGCGAGTTTGCCCACATCCATCCCGATGGCAGCCTGCATCTTTCGCTGCCACCAGAACGCGCTCGTGAAGCTGTAGAAAAAGGCTGGGCTGAACCCCATCCGATCGCCAATTATATCGGCATCGATGGGATGGTCATGCTTTATACCCCATTAGATCAAGAAGAGCTGGAGGTAGTTTTTCAGTTGATCGTTGAATCATATACCTTTGTTACCGGTAATTCTTTTCAGCCGGAAAATGCTTTCCAACAGGTTCAAAGGAGTAATCCATGAATGTTCCTCAGCCGATTGCTATCGCTTCTCAGCGGATCCACCCGAATACCCGGCCTGGCTATGTCCATCTCAAGGTGGCCGATATCGAACGTCAGCTCGCTTTTTATCAAAATGTGCTGGGTTTGAGGTTGAACTGGCGGAACCAAAAAAGCGCCGGGTTGGGTGTGGAAGGCGAAGATATTGTCCGGATGACCGAGATCCCCAACGGCAGGCGATATCGCGGTGTGACCGGCATCTACCACTTCGCTATCCTTTTCCCCAACCGCCGCGAACTGGCCCGGGTGGTTGCCCGCCTTTTCACCCTGCGCTGGCCCAATTACCCAACGGATCATGTGATGACCAAAACCACTTACCTGGATGATCCGGAAGGGAACAACATCGAGTTATATTGCGAGTCGCCAGAGGATGGGATTTCTGAAGTTGTCAATGGCGAGTTCATTGCCCGCCATTCAGACGGCACGCCCAGTGATGGGCGTGAGCCACTTGATCTCGATGCGTTGTTCTCCAATCTTAACAAAGATGATCCCCTGGATGTGCCTGTACCGATAGAAACACGCATGGGACATTTCCACCTCTATGTAGCAAACCTGAATGCAACCCGGCATTTCTATCATGAATTGCTCGGATTCGACGATATGGGCATTGCGCGAACCTTCCGGATGGGCATGGTATCTGCCGGGGGGTATCATCATCACATTGGATTTAATACGTGGCAAGGGGAGGGTGCTCCGGCGCCACTCTCTGATGGTTTGGGATTGAAATATTTCACTTTCAACCTGCCGGATGCTGAGGAGCTCAACCGCGTGGATGAGGTGCTTCGGGAAGCGGGGGTGGAATATGAGCACCTTGCTGACGGCTTATTCTTACGTGACCCTTCCCAAAATTCTCTGCTCTTAACAACCGCCGAACTGGTGAAGGAGAATAAGTGACCCATGACGAACGGTGAATTGAAGGTTGGATCGCCAGCGCCTGATTTCAGGCTTACCTCTAGTGGTGGCGGCGAAATCGAACTCGCCGATTACCGCGGTCGATCGCGCGTGGTATTGTTCTTCGTCCGCGAGTTTAATTGAATGCAATGCCGAACACATGTCGCCCAGTTGGGGCGTATGCGGCAGGGATTCGGGAATGCAGGCGCTGAAGTGCTCATTGTCCTGGGAGACTCCCTGGAGCGTGCAGCCAAATATGCTGAGCAACTCAAAGCACCCTTCCCCGTTCTGGCCGATCCCGAGCGCACGGTTTATCGTGCCTATGACCTGGACCGGGTAGCCTTCGTCATCCAGCGCACCGCCTCGGTGATTGTGGATCGAGAAGGCAGAATCCGTTATATCAAACGCGCCACCAATCCAATGGAATGGCTGCGGGAGAGTCGCGAATTGCTAGCGTTTGTGGAAGGTTTAGAAAGAGAAATCTGATCCCACAAATTCAAACCTCGAAACCTGTTATGAATGCGGTTATCTTCGAGGAGCGGAGATTTACGATCCATCTATTGCTAATCACAGGTAAATTAGAATGAACAATATAGAAAGCCGCATGAACTTATCCATTTACCATCTGATCCAGTTTCCCAGGACCTACTTTCCCGGGAATGGGCTAACCCGATACCCCGCTATCCTGGCCCTGCATGGGCATGGCGGCAGCGAACGCGACCTGATTGGGCTGGCGCCTGATTTGCCTGAAAACCTGCTATGGGTCAGCGGGCGGGGACCGGTGGTTTTTGCTCCCGGTGCTTACGACTGGTATCCCGTCACGCAGTTCGGCCGCCCCGACCCCAATTTGCTTGAGCAAGCGTTGGGAAAAATAGATCAATTCATCGGTGAACTTTTAGAAAATTACCCCATTGACCCTAAGAAAGTCTTTTTGATGGGCTTCAGTCAGGGCAGCATGATTTCAATGTCATTTTTGCTAACCCGTCCAGATCGAATAGCTGGCGTCGTTGCCCAGTCTGGTTACGTGCCCATGCAGTCTAATCTAGCGATTAACCTGGCGGGGATCAAAGGTAAGCCGGTTGTGATGACCCACGGTTTCGAGGACGCGAGCATGCCGCTGGATTGGTCGCAACAGTCCCGTGATTACCTGTTGAATCATGGCCTGGATGTGGAATATCACAACTTCCACATGGGCCACACTATCACCGCAGAATCTCTGGCGGCGGTGCGTAAATGGTTGGAAAAGCAACTTGCGAATGAATAGAAAGCCGGATTAATCTATCCCCGGGCGCTGCCTTGTGCTCCGGAAAAGCGAAGCGGCGCATGATCTTGTTCCTGGGCGGCAAAAGTACCTCTTTGGAGGATTCTTTCTCCGCAGTCGCAGTGGTTCAGAATGACAGTCCATTTGCCCTGCAGCGGCAACTTGAGTCAATTAAATTGCGCGCCTACTTGATGGCAGGTAATCGGTTATTTCACTTTTTTATTTTCGCCAAAATGCACTTTTCAGCGATTTCTACGGCACCATCCCAGCCGGTTGATGAGGTATTCACACACAAATCGTAATATCGTGCATCGACCCAGTTTTTTTGCGTAAATTTTTTATTGTAAGCATCCCGCTCTTGGTCATTTGTCTTAATAAGTTTTCGAGCATCCTGTTCTGTCAATTCATAGAGCGTACACAAACGCTTTACTCGATCTGAGTGATTTGCGGTCAGGAGAATTGAAACATGA
>CALCNO010000126.1 GCA_937897615.1 uncultured Anaerolineaceae bacterium | reverse complement strand
ACCACTGACCTCCGGGTTATGAGCCCGACGAGCTGCCACTGCTCTACCCCGCATCGGAACTAAAATAATACCACGCCCACCGTAGTGCGTCAAGCCAAACCTCAAAACACGTGCCCTTCGCCCGCCCTTGAATTCAACTTGACATTGTGGTAATATTACCCAGTTCGGCAACATCGTTATGGTCTTCAATGAGAAGTGGGCAACCCCCACTTTTCTTATTAGATACAAGGAAATCATCGCAAGAGTTCACACAGGTGGAGAAAAAGTAACATGAAGAACGAATTTATGCTCGCATTCAACGAAGTCCTGGAAGAAAAAGGACTGCCCAAAGAGGTGATCCTCACCGCGCTGGAGAGCGCCATGGTTTCGGCCTACCGCCGCTCCGTGATTGTGCCCACCAAACAGCACATCGAAGCCCGGGTAGACTCGGAGACCGGCGACGTTACCATTTACGCCGAAAAGGAAGTGGTGGAAGAGGTCAACAACGACCCCACCGAGGTCACGCTGGAAAATGCCCTCAAGGTGGACCCCGCCGCTGAACTGGGGAACATGGTGCTGGTGGAAGCCACCCCGGCCGATTTTGGCCGTGTGGCCGCCCAGACCGCGCGCCAGGTGATCCAGCAGCGCATCCGCGATGCCGAACGCAAGTCGCAGGTGGACTTCTACGAAAAGCAGCTTGGCGAGATCGTCAGCGGCGTTGTGCAAGCCGTGGGCGCTACCGGCCTCACCATTGGGCTGGAGCTCAAGACCGAAGCCGCCATGCCGCGCAAAGAAATGATCCCCGGCGAGCGTTTTCACATCCATGACCGTGTGCGTGCACTGGTGGCCGAGGCCAAAGAAAACCCCAAAGGCCCGCAGATCATCCTCTCGCGCACTCACCGCAACTTCTTGCGCCGCCTGCTGGAAAACGAAGTGCCAGAGATCTTCCACGGCATCGTGGAGATCCGCTCCATCGCCCGTGAACCCGGCCAGCGCGCCAAAGTAGCCGTCTCGGCGACCCAGCAGGGCATTGACCCCGTGGGCGCCTGTGTGGGCATCCGCGGCGTGCGCATCCAGGCCATTGTGCGCGAACTGCACGATGAAAAGATCGACGTCATCGAATGGAACTCAGACCCCGCCGCTTTCATCGCCAAGGCCATCAGCCCGGCGCGCGTCAGCGGCGTGTACCTCAACGACCAGAAGACCAGCGGCGGCAAGACCGCCAGCGTGGTGGTGCCGGAAGACCAGTTGAGCCTGGCCATTGGCCGCGATGGGCAGAACGCCCGCCTGGCCGCCAAGCTCACCAACTGGCGCATCGACATCAAGAGCCTGCCGGAAGCCGCCTCAGAATCGCTGGCCAAACTGCGCAACGACCCCTCCTTTGCCGCCATGCTCTCCGCTGAAGAAGGGAATGCCGCAAAGATCGAGGAATTTCTGGCGCGCAAGGCCGATGGCAAGCCCCTCAACCCCGAGGAATACGACCAGATGGCCAAGTTCGTGGACCGCATCGAACGCAAAGCCACCGCCAAGACCGAGGAACAGAAACAGGCTGAGGAAGCCCAGCTGGAAGAGTTCAAGAAGCTGGTTCCCACTTCCGCCTTCAACATCAACATCCTGGACAGCGGTCTGCCAGAACACGTGGCCTACCTGCTGCAGGAAGCCGGTTACTTCTCAATGGGCGACCTGGCCGTGCAGATGAAGCTCGACCCCGACCAGGTACTGCGCCTGCAGGGCGTCGGCGCGCGCGCCGTGGTCAGCATCGAAGAGATGATGGCCACCCTGGATGCCAAACTGCAAGCCGAGAAGGAAGCCCCGGCCGCAGTGGCAGAAGCCGCCCCCGTTGCCGTGGTTGAAGCACCCGCAGCGGTTGAAAGCGCCCCGGCCGCAGCAGAAGCGGTTGCCGAGGCCGTCGCCGAAAAAGAACCCCAGGCTGCCGTGGCCGAACCCGCCACCTCGGAAGAAGAGGAAGTCTCCTTTGAAGAGATCTTCTCTCTGCGCCCGGAGGTGCTGGATACTACCACCATCGCAACCGAAGAGGAAGAAGGCGACGAAAGCGATAAGAAGAAGGGCAAGAAAAAGAAGAGCAAGCACGTGGTCATCACCTACGATGAAGACCGCGATGCCACAACCGTCACCAAGAAGCACAAACGCGGTGATGGCAGCTGGGAATGGGAAGAATAATCAACGAGAGGACCGGTGGCTAAAAAAACAGTCAAGCGGATCAAGCACGTTCCACAAAGGACCTGCATTGGATGCAGAACAGTTCTCTCCAAAAGGGAACTCATCCGCATCGTGCGTACCGAACAGGGGGTGCTGGTGGATGCAAGCGGCAAGGCCGCCGGACGTGGCGCGTATGTGCATGCCATGCGTTCCTGCTGGGAGCAAGCCATCAAAGGGCCGATCAACGCTGCCCTGAGGATCGAACTGACCGCGGAAGACCGCGCCAGGCTCAAAGAATTCATGGCAACATTGCCGGCTGCTGAAGCAACTGGGCAAACCGTTCAGGATCAGGAAACCAACATGATCCATTAACCTGAACCTCACTTGCTCAGAAGTACCGGGGGCCGCTCTTGCTTGACGGGTTGATCGGAAAGCAAAGCAAGAAACATCGGGGGGCACATTTTTAGGAGGTGCATTATGGGCGAGGACCAAAGCAAGACAATTGAATTTCCGGTGAGTCTCACCGTTCGGGATCTGGCGCAGAAGATGAACGCCAGCCCCATTCAGGTCATTAAAATCCTCATGGCCAATGGTGTGATGGCCAACATCAATCAGATGATCGACTTTGATACGGCTGCCATTGTGGCCGCCGAGCTGGGCTTTGAGGCCATCCCTGAGAAGAGCGCCGAAGAAACCCAAGTGGAAGAGGCAGGTGAAGTTCCCCTGTGGCGCCGCATCATCATGGCCGAAGACCCCAAGAAACTGGTCAAACGCCCGGCGGTGGTCACCATCCTGGGGCATGTGGATCACGGCAAGACCACCCTGCTGGACGCCATCCGCCACACCAACGTTGCCAGTGGTGAGGCCGGCGGCATCACCCAGCACATCGGCGCCTACCAGGTGGAACAGAAGGGCCGCCAGATCACCTTTTTGGATACCCCCGGCCATGCCGCTTTTACGGCCATGCGCGCGCGCGGTGCCCACGGCGCCGATATTGTCATTCTGGTGGTGGCAGCGGAAGACGGCGTGATGCCGCAAACCAAAGAAGCCATTGCCCACGCCAAAGCTGCGCGGGTGCCCATCATCGTGGCGCTCAACAAGATCGACCGCCCAGACGCCAACCCCGATTTCGTCAAGCACCAACTGGCGGAACTGGGCCTGGTGCCGGATGAATGGGACGGCAACACCCTGGTGATCCCCGTCTCAGCCAAGCAGAAGAAAGGCCTGGAAGACCTGCTGGAAGCCATTTTGCTCACCAGCGACAGTATGGAAATTCTGGCCAACCCCGGCGGCAAGGTCTTTGGCACCGTCATCGAAGCGCAGATCGAAAAATCGCGCGGGGTGGTGGCCACCCTGCTGGTGCAAAACGGCACACTCAAGGATGGCGATACCATCCTGGCGGGCAGCACCTACGGCAAGATCCGCGCCATGTTCGGCTTTAGCGGCAAAAAGATCAGCACAGCCGGGCCTTCGGTTCCGGTGCAGGTGCTGGGCCTCAGTGAAGTTCCCCCTGCCGGCGATGTATTCGAAGTGGTTGCCAGCGAGAAGGAAGCGCGCGCCATCATCCAGCAGCGTTTGGATGAAAAAGCGCAGAAGCAATCCACTGCCACCAAGATCACCCTGGAGCAGTTGTTTGAGAAGGTGCAGGCCGGCGAGGTGAAAGAACTGCCCATCATCCTCAAGGTGGATGTGCAAGGCTCGCTGGAACCCATCACCAACTCGCTCAACGAGCTGAGCAAGGGCGACATCAAGATCAACCTCATCCACGCCGAAACCGGCAACATCAGCGAAAGCGACATCATGCTGGCCGCAGCCAGCAAGGCGATTGTGCTGGGCTTCAATGTGGAAGCCGACAGCGCCGCCAACAACCTGGCCGACCAGCAGAACGTCTCCATCCGCGTGTACGAGATCATCTACCGGATGCTGGAAGACATTGAGAAAGCCCTCAAGGGTATGCTGGAGCCGGAAGTGAAAGAAGTGAACGTGGGCCAGGCCCAGGTGCGCGCCATCTTCAAGATCAACAAGGTGGGCACCATCGCCGGCTGCCGCGTGCTGCAGGGCGAGCTGCGCCGCAATACGCGCATCCGCGTGATGCGCAACGGCACCAAAGTCTTTGACGGCGAGGTTTCTTCACTGAAACACGAAAAAGACGATGTGAAGGAAGTGCGCCAGGGCTTTGAATGCGGCGTTTCGCTCAAGGGGTTCAACGACCTGCAAGAGGGCGACCTGCTGGAAGCCTACGTACTGGAAAAAGCCGGCTAACCCCGGCAGAAAGAATTGCCATGCCATCTCCCTTAAGACTCTCACGCATTGGGGACCGCATCGGGCAGGAACTGTCCACCATGCTCGTCAAAGGTGAAATCCGCGATTACCGCCTCACCGGCGTTTCTGTTACAGGCGTAAAGGTAGACCGCGAGCTTTCCTATGCAGAAATTTACGTTTCGGCGGTGGAAGGCAGCGCCCGCGAAAAAGAAATCCTGCAGGGGCTGGAAAGCGCCAGCGGCTTCATGCGCAAGATGCTGGCGGAGCGCATTGAACTGCGTTCCTTCCCGCGCTTGCGCTTTCACTGGGATCCCACCCCTGAAAAAGCCGACCGCATTGAACAACTGCTGCATCAGATCAAACAAGAAGATGAAAGCCGAAAAAAGCAGTAGTCTTCTCATCGCAGAGATGCGACAGGTGCTGGAGCATGCTGGCAGTATCGGCATTGTCACCCACGTACGCCCGGACGGCGACGCCATCGGCTCGCTGCTGGGGCTGGGGCTGGCGTTGCACGCCAAAGGCAAGGCAGTGCAAATGGTACTGCCCACCGGCATGTCGCGCACCTTCCGCCACCTGGCGGGGTCAGAGCTGGTGCAAAAGAGCTTTGAAAGCCCGTGCGCTGTGTACGTCTCGCTGGATTGCGCCGACCTCAAGCGCAGCCGCGGCCTGCCGGAAGGCGCCGCGCTGGACATCAATATTGACCATCACATCACCAACGAGCGCTTTGGGCGCATCAACTACATCCAGCCAGAAGCGGTGGCCACCTGCGCCATCCTGGCCGATCTGCTGCCGCAACTGGGGCTGGCAATTGATGAGCAAGTGGCCAGCGCGCTGCTCTCCGGCATTCTCAGCGATTCCATCGGTTTCCGCACCTCCAACACCAACCGCCGTGCGCTGGAAATTTCAGCCGAGTTGATGCGCAGCGGCGCCGACCTGTATGCGCTTTACAACAAGGCCCTGGTCACGCGGCCGTACAATGCTGCCAAATACTGGGGCTACGCCCTGGCACGCATGCAGCGCAAGGATGGAGTTGTCTGGACATCTTTGACACTTGAAGACCGCCGTAATTCGGGGTATAAATTAGATGATGATGCCGATCTTACGAACGTGCTTTCATCCATTGAAGAGGCCCGTATTTCTGTTCTATTCGTTGAGCAAAGTACAACAAAAACCAAGATCAGCTGGCGCGCAGTTCCTGGAGCGGATGTAAGCGTCCTCGCCAGTGAATTCAATGGCGGCGGGCACCCCGGTGCAGCCGGCGCCGAAATGCACGGCAGCCTGGGCGATATTGAGAAGACCGTTGTGGAACGAACTCTTTCCTATCTGCATTCATTGGAGATAAAAGCCAAAAGGGGAGACCAAGGAACAAGGAACGGAGCAGCGAATGAACGATAACCAGAACACCAGTTATGATGTTAAGAATGCGATCTCCGGCGTGCTGGTGGTGGACAAACCCGTTGGCATGACCTCGCACGATGTGGTGCAAGCCATTCGCCGCGGTACCAACATCCGCCGCGCCGGGCACACCGGCACGCTCGACCCGCGTGCCTCCGGTGTGCTGGTGGTGCTGATCGGGCCGGCGGTGCGCCTGAGCGAGTACGTGGCCGCCTCCGACAAGCGCTACCAGGCAGTGATCCAACTGGGCACCACCACCGACACCTACGATGGCGACGGCAGAACCACCTCGCAAAGTCCCATCGACGTGACCGAGGAACAATTCAACACCGAACTGCAAAAGTTCGTGGGGCGCATCGAGCAGGTGCCGCCGCCCTATTCGGCCATCAAGGTGCAGGGGCGCAAAGCCTACGAGATGGCGCGCGCCGGCGAAGAGGTGGAACTGGAGCCGCGCATCATTGACGTGTACAGCCTGGAATTGCTGGAATGGGCGCCCCCCGAAGTGGTCATCGACGTCAACTGCTCTTCCGGCACGTATGTGCGCTCTCTGGCGCACGACCTGGGGCAGCGGCTGGGCTGCGGCGCCACCCTCACCGGGCTGCGGCGCACCAAGAACGGGCGCTTTACCCTGCGCGATGCCATCCCCCTGCGCAAACTCAACGAAGCCTTCATTGACGGCTCGTGGTACCAGTACCTCATCCCCGCCGCCGAGGCGCTGACGGACTGGCCCGCCATCAACCTCACCTTTGAGCAGATGGACGCCATCCGCCACGGGCACCGCATCGCTGCGGCTGAGGGCGCCGGCCCGCGCGCCTGCGGCATCAGCGAGCAGGGCGAACTGGTGGCGCTGATGGAACTGGACACCGAAAAGATGGAATGGCAGCCCAAAAAGGTGTTCTTCTCCTGAGGGCACAAGATGCAAACGCAAAGAGCCTTGCAGTGCAAGGCTCTTTTGATTGTCCAATCAAATGTTAGTTGCCGCGCGAAAGCAGCCAGTCGATGATGAGCTGCTTTTCCGCATCGGAGATGGGCGCACCGCGGGCAATCATGCGGTCCAGCGTGGTGTTCCACTCTTCGCGGGTGTGGCGCGCGCTGAGGATAATATCAATGGAGTGATGCCCCAGAAGTTTTTCCAGGATCAACGCCTGCATCTGCGCGTCATCCAGCACGGCGGCGGTGGGGCTGGCTGCGGGCGCGGCCTCGCTTGCACCGGCAGGCGGCGTGGCATTCTCGGCGGTAGCGGGCGCCGCAGTAGGAGCGGTGGTGGCAGGTGCAGCCCCGTTTGAGCACCCCGCCAAGAGGAGCATTGCCAGCAGCAATGCGGCTGCAAAAACGATCCAACTTCTTTTCATAGTACCTCCACGTGATTCTGCTCTATCATACCCTATTTGAGTGCAGAATATCTCATATAATAAAGCCATGCCAATTCCCCCCGCATCCCCCTCCCGGCAGTCTGCCATCACCATCGGCGCCTTCGACGGCGTCCACCTGGGCCACCAGCACCTCTTTACCACCCTCGTTGCGCATGCCCGCAAGCACGGCCTGCAAGCAGTGGTGATCACCTTTTGGCCGCTGCCGGCAGTGTACTTTGGCCGCGCCGACGGGCGCTACGCCCTCACCTTCCCGGAGGAGCGCGCCCAGCTGATCAAGAACTGCGGCGTGGATCGCGTGATCACATTGGAATTCAACCAGCACCTCGCCGGCCTTTCGGCAGCGGAATTTCTGCAGGTAGTGCAGGATCACACCCATTTTGTGTGGCTGGCCGCCGGCAGCAACTTTGCCCTGGGCAAAGACCGCCTGGGCAACATTGATGCCCTGCAGGCGCTCGGCGCGCAGATGAGCTTTGAGCTTGAGGTGGTGGCGCCAAAACTGGACGGGCCGAACCTCATCTCATCCAGCCAGATCCGCCAGGACCTGGCCGAAGGGCGCATCCGCCAGGCGAATCAAAAGCTGGGACGGCACTTTACGCTGCCGGGCAAAGTGGTGCACGGCGAAAACCGCGGCAGCCGGCTGGGCTTCCCCACCGCCAACCTGCAGATCGCCGCGGAGCGTTTGCTGCCGGGCAACGGCGTGTACGTGACGCGCGCCTGGATGAACGAAAGCGACGCTATGGCCGTCACCAACATCGGCGTGCGCCCCACCTTTGAGAACCCCCTGCCGCAGCCACGCGTGGAGCCGCACCTGCTGGATACCGAGCAAGACCTGTACGACAGCGAGATGACGCTGGAATTCATTGATTTCGTCCGCCCGGAAAAGAAGTTTGCCAACGCCGCGCAGTTGACGCGGCAGATCAAAAAAGACATCCAGTACACGCGCAAGGTGTTTCTCCGTGAAGACTAAGGCCAGAATCTACCTGCTGGATTCGCAGGCCTATGCGCCGGAGACCATTGCCGTGGCGTTTGCCAAGACCTCGCGCTCGCCGGAACCCTTTGACCAGATCGCCAACGAACTGACCGCGCAGAAGAGCGCCGAGTTCAACGAAAAGTGGGTGGTGGGCTACGGGCATTCTTCGGTGGCGGAACACGCCGTGCTGCACATTGCGCTGGAGAACATCTCGCGGCTGGCCGTGGAAACGCTGGAATCCAACCGCCTGGCCTCTTACACCGAAAAATCCACGCGCTATCAGACGTGGCAAAGCGACGCCTTTTTTACCCCGCCGGAACTGAACCGCTCGCCGCTGCTGGCGCGCTATACCGACCTGTGCGACCGGCTCTTTGCGTTTTACGGGCGCCTGATCCCGCGCGTCTTTAACGTGCTGGCTCCCGACTGCCCGCGCCGCGAAGAGGAAAGCGAACCCGCCTGGAAGCGCCGCGTGCAATCCACCGCGGTGGATGCCTGCCGCTTTGTGCTGCCGGCCGCCGCGCTGGCCAACGTGGGCATGACGATCAACGCGCGCGCGCTGGAACATGCCATCAGCAAGATGCTGTCTTCAGACCTGGAGGAAGTGCGCCAGATCGGCGCCGAGGTGAAGGCAGTGGCGCAGCGCTGCGTGCCCACCCTGGTGAAGTACGCCAA
>CALCNO010000125.1 GCA_937897615.1 uncultured Anaerolineaceae bacterium | reverse complement strand
AAAATTGAGATTTCCTGCTGGTTTGATCTTCGAGTTTTCGCTGGTTTTGTTACTTTTGGTCTGCCGGTTTCCCCGTGCTAAGGCAGTACCGGAGGGGAGCGATCGCTGCCAGATCTCTCAGCGAGGTAGACTCAACGTCTTACCTGTGTTTGCTGAATTCTTGATCCACAAAACTCCAGTTGACCACTGACCAGAATGCCTTGATGTAATCCGGACGGCGGTTCTGATAATTGAGATAATAAGCGTGTTCCCAAACATCTAATCCCAAGATGGGAGTGTGCCCATCCATGAACGGGCTGTCCTGATTGGCGGTGGAGTACACCTGCAACTTTTTGCTGGCATCCAGCACCAGCCAGGCCCAACCGGAGCCAAAACGCGTGGTGGCTGCGGCGGTGAATTTTTCCTGGAAGGCATCTAAAGAGCCAAAAGCCTTTTCCAATTCGGAAAGGAGTGCGCTGCCCGGAGCTTTACTGCCGCCGGGGGTGAGCACCTCCCAGAAAAGCGTGTGGTTGGCGTGACCGCCGCCATTGTTGCGCACGGCGGTGCGAATGGCCTCGGGCACTTTGTTGATATCGCGCAAAATCTTTTCGATGGGTTGCCCGAAATACTCGGGGGCAGATTCCAGGGCTTTGTTAAGATTGTTGACGTAGGCGCCGTGATGCTTGTCGTGATGGATTTCCATGGTGCGAGCATCGATGGCGGGTTCCAGTGCATCGAATGCGAATTTGAGTGCGGGTAGTTCAAATAGCGTGTTCATCGGTATTCCCTTCCGTTTGAATTAATATCATAATTAAGATAATAATACTCTTATTTATACAAAAATCAAGAGGGGAAGATAAGAAATTTATTAGAGTTTATACAGAGACGAGAATGATCGCTGCCAGGCACAGCACAATGCCCGCCTTTTGCCAACCCGCCACTTTTTCTTTTAACAGCAAGGCAGCCAGCAGCACGGTAACGGCCGGGTAGAGGCTGGAAATGATCACGGCAAAATCGAGCCGGGTGAGGTTCTTGGACAGCAGGAAAAAGACATTCCCCAGTGAATCCAGCAGGCCGGCCACGAGCGCCATGGGATGCTGGCGCATGGGCGGAAACGCCAGGCGCCTTCCCTTCAGCATCACCAGTGAGACGACCAGCATGAGTGTGCGTGCAACCAGCAGTGGAAAAAACACACCGCCGCCCTTTACCTGCCCAATGAAGATGAAGTATCCGCTAAAACCGGCACCCGCCAAAAAAGCCAGTCCCAGCCCCTTTTTGTTGCCGGCAGTGGTGGGTGCGGCGGCGGATACCAGCCAGATTCCCACTAATGCGACAGCAAACCCTATCATTTGAAGGACAGCCGGAGCGCCCGTTACGATCAGGGTGAATCCCACCGGTAGGGCCGCGCCCAGCACGGCGGAAATGGGCGCCACTGCGGCAGTGTTGCCGCGCGAAAGGCCCGTGTAGAGCGAAGTGATGCCAATGGCACCGCACAGGCCGGCCAACAGCGACCACAGGATGTTGCCTGGAACGGGCAGCGATTCTCGGCTGACGAGCGCTGCCACGCCCAGTACCGTTACCCCGGCGATAGCCGAGAGCGCCAGCACCTGGAATGGACTGGCTTTGCGGGTGGCATAGCCGCCGCTAAAATCCCCGCTGCCCCAGAAGAGAGCCGCAATGAGCGCAAGAATGATCCCGGACATCTTTCCTTTCGATTGGAATTCATTATACAATGTAGCCATACAGACTCAACGCAGTTTCGTGCCCCAATAATATTTTCTAGAAATAATTTTCAAAGGAAGGTGCTCCATGCAAACAGAAAAGAAGTGGTACGACTATTTGACCCTCAATAGTTACCAGCTTGGGCTGAGCATGGCTTCAGGTGTGATCAGCCCGTTACTGCTGCCGATGTTGGTGTTGGCGTACATGCCGGAGGAGATGAAGAACACCTACACGGCGCTGGTCTATGTGACGGGCCTGGCGGTGGCAATGTTCATCCAGCCGGTAATGGGCATGTGGAGTGACCGCTGCGCCTCCAAATTTGGCCGCAGGCGCCCTTTCATCTTCTGGGGAGCGCTGCTGAACATCGTCTTTCTGGGTGTGGTGGGGTCTTCACTTTTCTTCCGCGGGTCGCCGCTCAACGCGGCGTTCCAATCTGCCATTTCCATCCCGGCCACGCTGACGGTGCTGCTGCTGGGGATCATCGTGCTGCAATTCTCGTCTAACATCAGCCAAGCGGGGCAGCAGGGCCTGATCCCGGATGTGGTGCCGGCGCACCAACGCGGGCGTGCCTCCGGCGTCAAATCCCTGATGGAAATGATTCCCTCGGCAGTGGTGCTGGTTATCAGCCCGCTCATTGATAAGCAAAAATTCTGGCTGGTGATCTTTATCCTTATGGCCACTTATCTGGTGACTATGCTGGTGACGGTGATCTTCACCAAAGAAACCCCGCTTACCGAAAAACCGCCGCGCCCGGAAGGCCGGCCTATCCTGCGCATGTTCTTCCTCACGGCTATCTTTGTGGGGGTTACCCAACTGGCTTTGTGGCTGGTCAAATCCGTTAGCGGCTGGCTGCCAGAAGCTACCACCTCGCTTACCACACGCATTATTGTGGTGGGGCTGGTGGGCCTGCTGGGCATGGCCGGGTCAATCGTCATCGGCGTCTATTTTGGCGCCCAGGTGGGCATCGGCAAAGAGGCGCGCTCCCAAAAACCTTTTGTGTGGTGGGTGGTCACGCGCTTGATGTTTCTGGCGGCCATTGGCTCGGTGCGCAACTTTACCGTGTACTTTATCAAAGATGTGCTGAACGCCCCCAATCCGGCCACAGTGGCTACCCAGGTGACAGCGGTGATCTTTGTTTTCCTGCTCATCACTTCTCTACTGGGCGGCTACCTTTCTGATAAGATGGGGCGCAAGCGCCTGCTGGTTATTGCCGGCGTGCTGGCAGTGATCGGCACGGTGGTGTTGATCTTTGCGCGCAACATCCCCATGGTACTGGTGGCAGGCAGCTTTTTGGGCCTGGGTACCGGCACCTTTATGGCTACCAACTGGGCACTGGGGACCGAACTGGCGCCTGCCAAAGATGCCGGGCGGTACCTGGGCATCTCCAACCTGGCGGGAGCCGGGGCTGGCATTGTAGGTTCCAGCATTGGCGGCCCTCTGGCTGACTACTTCAATGGCATCCAGCGCGGCCTGGGCTACCCGGTGGTTTTTGCGCTGTATGGCGGGTTATTCCTACTCTCTGTGCTGATCCTGCCGCGCATCATTACCGGCAAGAAAGAGGCTTAATCCCAGTATGCCCAGGAACATTCACCTTATCTTCAAGACCCACCTGGATGTGGGCTTCACCGACTACGCCTCGGTGGTGGTCAATAATTATTTCACGAAATATATCCCGGCATCGCTGCGCGTAGCGCGCGAGATGCGCGAATCTGGCAGGCCGGAGCGCTTTCTGTGGACTACCGGCTCCTGGCTGATCTACGAATATCTGGAGCAGGCTTCGCCAAAGGCGCGCAGGGAGATGGAAGACGCCATCCAGCGCGGCGAGATTGCCTGGCATGCCCTGCCTTTTACCACGCATACCGAACTGGAGGATGCTGAACTTTTCCGCTTTGGCCTGAGTCTGTCTCAACGCCTGGATGAACGCTTTGGCCGCAAGACGATTGCCGCCAAGCTTACCGATGTGCCCGGCCACACGCGTGGGATCGTGCCGTTGATGGTGCAGGCTGGCATTAAGTTTCTACATATCGGCGTCAACCCTGGCTCCACTGTGCCCGCCGTTCCGCGGCTCTTCCGCTGGCTGGATGATTCCGGCGCCGAGTTGATGGTGATGTATGAGAGCGGCTATGGCAGTGCCTTTGACATCCCCGGCCTGGAGGATGCCCTGGCTTTTGGCCACACCAGCGACAACATGGGCCCGCAATCCGTGGGCGAGGTGCTGGAAGTCTACCGCGACAAACGCAGTTTGTTCCCCGGCGCGCAGGTGTTTGCCTCCACGCTGGATGCCTTTGCCGCGCGCCTGGAGACCGTGCGTGCCACGCTGCCGGTGGTGGATGCCGAGATTGGCGATACGTGGATTCACGGTGTGGGCAGTGATCCCATCAAGGTGAGCCGCTACCGCGAATTGCTGCGCCTGCGCCTGGGCTGGCTGCATGAGAAAAAGGTAAGTTATGCCGATACGCAGTTCTTCAACTTCAACCGCCGGCTGATGATGGTGCCGGAACACACCTGGGGCATGGATGAGAAAACGCATCTGGATGACCACGAGGCTTACGAGGCCGCAAGCTTCCGCGCTGCACGCAGCAAACCGAATTTCCGCAAATTCGAATCCTCCTGGGTGGAAAAGCGCGCCTATATCACCAATGCGCTGAATGCCCTTGAGGATTCGCCGCTGGGGGCTGAGGCCCGCGCGCGCCTGGAGGCCATCCGCCCGCTGCAGCCGGAGCTTTCGGCGTGGACCAGAGCGGATCTCTCGCATCTGATACTTGAGAATGACCGGCTTAGCGTGCGTTTTGACCCTGTAACGGCTGAAGTGACCTCCTTGATTGAACGGGCAACCGGCCAGGAGTGGAGCGGCCCGGCTGCCAGGCTGGGCACTTACGCTTACCAGACCTTTTCCGCGGCGGATTATGACCGCTTCATAGGCCAGTACATCCTGCCCTCCATGCAGAGCAGCGGCTGGGCGCGGGAGGATTTCAGCAAACCCGGGCTGGAAAAGGCCAACCCGGTCAGCCGCTTGTGGACGCCGCATGTGCTGGAGGTGTATTCTCGTTCTGGCGCTGCTGGCGCTTCGCTGCTCTTCCGCCTCACCTTTGAAGAGGAAGCCTGCAAGCGTTACGGGGCCCCGCGCGATACCTGGCTGGAATATGCGCTGGCAAAAAGCACTACTAGCCTGCGCATCGATTTGCAATGGTTCCACAAGGTTCCCTGCCGTATGCCGGAGGCGCTGTGGCTGGGGTTTATGCCCGCGCAGAGCGGTACGCTGGACTGGCAGCTGCACAAGCTGGGTAAATGGCTCTCTCCGTTGAGTGTGGTGGAGAACGGCAACCGCCATCTGCACGCTGTGGGGCAGGGGGTGCGTGCTTTGCGGGCAGGGAAGGCACTGACCATTTCTCCATTGGATTCCGCGCTGGTAGCGCCGGGGGCACCCTCGCTGCTGGACTTTAACAACCAGCAGCCGGACCTTGCCAAAGGAATGCATTTTTGCCTGCTCAATAATCTGTGGGGCACCAATTTTCCCATGTGGTTTGAAGAAGACTGCCGCTTCCGCTTTGAAGTCTCCCTGTCAGCTTCTGATGCCTGACACCGTGCAACCAATCTTCATGGAATGCGTATACTGAACAATACATGAAGTGAGGTGAATATATGGAAAACCACAGAAGGCATTCTTTCTTTTGGCCGATCATCCTGGTGGGGGTAGGGCTTATCTGGCTGTTGATCAATTTGGGCTACGTGCCTGCCATCAGCATTGGGCAGGTGCTCAAATTCTGGCCGGTTTTGCTCATCGTGCTGGGCATGGATATGATCCTGGGGCGGCGCTTCCCGTGGGCGGGAACGCTGATCGGGCTGCTGGCGGTGGCGGGCGTGATCGCCTTTTTGTTGATGAGCCCCAACCTGGGCATCCAGGCTGCGCCCCAGATGCAGACCGAGACTTTTAGTGCCCCCATTGGCACTGCCAGTTCGGCCAAAGTCTATCTTGAGGCTTCCTCTGCTCCGGTCACGCTGGATGCCCTGGATAGCGGCGATGAACTGGTGCATGCCGTGATCACCCACCGCTCCATCTTCAATTTCAATGTGAGCGGCTCGAGTACCAAAGTTGTGCGTCTTTCAGAGACCACAGATCCTAATTCCTGGCTGAACTGGAACTTTACCGGTGAGACCCCGAAATGGAACGTCCAACTGGCAAAGACAGTGCCGATGGATGTGGTTGTTGACGGCGGTTCGGGCAGCCTTGATTTGAACCTGGGTGAGGTTCAACTTTCTTCCCTGTTGGCGGATATGGGCTCCGGCTCCTCAGATATCATTTTGCCGGCTGTGGCAACCCCGTATCAGGTGACGCTGGACAGTGGTTCAGGCTCGGTGAGCGTGAAGGTTCCCGAGGGCGCTGCCTTTACCTTTAGCCTGAGCAGCGGCAGCGGTTCCGTGAACGTAGCACTGCCCACCAATGCTGCGCTGCAGGTGGAAGTGTTCGATGAAGGCTCTGGCAGCCTGCATCTTCCTTCCGGGCTGGAAAGGGTCTCTGCCGCCGGCTCCGGCAATTCGCTGGGCGTCTGGCAAACCGCCGGGTTCAGCACGGCAACCACCAAGATCTACATCAAGATTCTTGACCAGGGCAGTGGCAGTATCAATATTCACGAGTAGAACTCCTTTCAAGAGAAATCCCGCCGGCAAACGTCGGCGGGATTTCTCTTGACCATGCCATGAAGTGTATAATTTATTTATGATGTGGTGACCTGTTGAGGTGAATATGAGGCTTTGCCCGTATTGTCATGAAGAGGTTTACGAGGATTCAACGCGATGCGTTGTCTGTAACCATGAGTTGCCAAAGTTAACCCACGTCTGTAGTAAATGCGAAAAGACCAGTATTAAATCGGTTTTGCTGGATAACAAAGAATACTGCTTTGATTGTGCAAATGTCAAAATAGATGAAGTTGTTGTTACGACGACCAATTCACTTGAAGGCCATAGGATAAAAAAGTATATTGGTGTCGAAAGCACGGAAGTTGTTATCGGCACAGGAATGTGGAGCGAGTTTTCTTCAGATATTCAGGATTTTTTAGGGTCTCGCAGTACTGAGTTTGAGAAAAAGCTTAGCAGGGCAAAGAACCTCTCTATTCGGAAACTTAAATATATTTCGGCTCAAAGAGGAGCAAATGCAATTGTTGCGATGGATTTAGATTACACTGAATTTTCCGGGAATAGGATAGGAGTAATTGCATCGGGTACTATGATTGAATTTGAGTAATCATGGGTGTAAAGAAAGTTCAACATCTTCATCGTACGAAGCTGTATCCCCAGTCCACGATAAAACACAATTTTCTTCGCGATAACCGTATATACAAATACTGCAGAACGATCTTCTGTTCGAAAACCTTTGCCGATGATACAATAATGAAAATCGTTTTCAATAAGAATAATGCCAGAGATTGGAAGGCGGTTGGATTTGATCGGACACACCACTGATTTACACTTAGTTGCCGAAAGGCTGGAATAAGCATGTACCCGCATGTGCACCATCAGGCTGACCAGCCTATTCTGGATATTCGCCACGTCTCCCTGGCGTATGGAACGGCAAGGGTGCTGGATGACCTCACCTTCCACCTTCACCGCGGCGAACGCGTGGCGGTAGTGGGGCCAAACGGTGCCGGCAAAAGCACGCTCTTCAAAATTGTGGCGGGCGTGCTTGCGCCTGATCAGGGAGAGGTCAATATTTATGGCGACACCCCGCGCAAGCACATTTGCATTGCCTATATCCCGCAGCGCTCGCAGGTAGATTGGCGCTTTCCGGTGAGCGTTTCTGATGTGGTGATGATGGGGCGTGCGGCCAAAATGAAACCTTTTAGCTGGCCGGGTCGTACGGATCAACAGGCGGTGAAGGAAGCCCTGGCAACGGTGGAGTTAACTGAGCTGGCTTCGCGCCAGATTGGGCGCCTTTCCGGTGGGCAGCAGCAGCGCATGTTTATTGCCCGCGCGCTTGCCCAGGAAGCCGAACTGATCCTGATGGACGAGCCGCTTTCAGGCCTGGATTTGCCTTCGCAGGAGGGGGTGCTGCACTTGCTGGAAACCCTGCATCAGAAGGGGGTGACGGTGATGGTGGCCACCCACGACCTGGAACAGGCCGCCACTTACTTTGATCGCATTCTGCTCCTCAACCATCACATCATTGGCTTCGGCGCGGCGGCAGAAACCCTCACCGATGACAAGCTGCTGCGTGCCTTTGGCGGGCGTCTCAAGATCACCGACGCGAATGGCAACGTGGTGACGATGGATGATAATTGCTGCCACGGCGGGGAGGACTGATGAACGCCATCATTTCTTTTCTGGTTCAACCGTTTTCTTATGCTTTCATGCAGCGCGGCCTGATTGCCTCGATCCTGGTAGGCATTGTTTGTGCGGTGGTGGGCACGTACATTGTTTTGCGCGGCATGGCCTTTTTTGGCGATGCGTTGGCGCATACCCTTTTGCCCGGGTTGGCCGTGGGGTATCTGGTGAGCGGCGGAGCGCGCGAGGCGCTCTTCTGGTGGGCTATGGGCACTTCCATTGTTTCCTCGCTGGGCATCAGCTTTATCAGCAAGAACTCCAAGATCAAGGAGGACACGGCCATCGGCATCGTTTTTGCCGGGATGTTTGCCCTGGGGATTGCCCTCATCTCAACCGTGCGCAGTTATGCCGTTGACCTCAGCCATTTTCTTTTTGGCGATGTGCTTTCTGTAACCAGCGGCAGCCTGTGGACGATTGGCGCCTTTGCCGGGTTGGTCCTGTTGGTGGTGCTGGCGTTCTACAAGGAATTCCTCACCGTGTCTTTTGACCCGGTGCTTGCCACCACGCTGCGTATGCCGGTGCAGGCGGTTAACACCCTGCTTCTCATCCTCATTGCCATTACGGTAGCGGTGGCGCTGCAAACGGTTGGCGTGGCACTCATGGTCGCCATGCTGGTAACGCCGGCGGCAACTGCTTCTCTCTTGACCAGCCGGCTGCCAAAGATGATGCTGCTCGCCAGCGTGATCGCCTGCGCTTCCGGAGTGATAGGGTTGTTCCTCTCGTATTACCTCAGCATTGCTTCGGGCGCGGCCATTGTCCTCACGTGTACGCTGGTGTTTGCTATCACCTGGGGAATCACCTCACTGCGCCGCAGGCAAAGTGCCTTATAATCAAATGCAAATAAACGGATAACGGTATCTGAAAGGATTGCGATGACAAAACAACCCAAGCAGTGGGCTACCCCGCCCCAGATGCAGATTGACTCCAAAAAGAACTACACGGCCACCTTCAAAACCGAAAAAGGCGACATTGTCTGTTCCCTCTATGCGGCCAAGGTGCCCAAAACGGTCAACAACTTTGTTTTCCTGGCGCGCGAAGGCTTTTATGACGACACCATCTTTCACCGCGTGATCACTGATTTTATGGCCCAGGGCGGCGACCCGACCGGCACCGGCATGGGCGGCCCGGGCTACAAGTTCAACGATGAATTCCACAGCAGCCTGCGCCATAATGCGCCGGGCGTGCTCTCTATGGCCAACGCCGGGCCGAACACCAATGGTTCGCAATTCTTTATCACACATGTGGCTACCCCCTGGCTGGACAACCGGCATTCAGTTTTTGGCCAGGTGGTCAAGGGATTAGATGTGCTGCTTTCCATCCCGGCACGCAACCCGGCTGCCCCGGAGTATCCGGGCGTAAAGTTGCTCACCGTGATGATTGAGGAAAGCTAAACGGGATTTTTATTGCTAACCAGTGGAACGCTCCAGGTTTGTTTCTGGAGCGTTTTTATTTTTATCAGATTTTCTCTTCGCGCAGCATCTTTACAAAGGCATTTACCACGTCCGGGTCAAAGTGGTTGCCGGATTGGTCGATAATGTGCGAAAGGGCGTCGCGTCGCGTCCAGGCTTTGCGGTAGGGGCGGTCGCTGATGAGCGCATCCCAGGCATCCACAATGGCGAAGATGCGTGCCGCCAGGGGAATTTCTTTTCCCTTGAGTCCGCGGGGATAACCGGAGCCATCCCACCACTCGTGGTGATAATAGGGTATATCCAGGGCATCCTTGAAGTAAGGCAGATCCATCAGCATTTGGCGTGCATATTCCGGGTGCATGCGCATCAGGTTCCACTCTTCCTCGGTAAGGCTGCCGGGCTTCAGCAAAACCGTATCGGGAACGCCCATCTTGCCAATATCATGCAGCAGGGCGCCCTTGCGCAGGTTTTCAAGTTCCTGTTCCTTGTACCCCATGCGCAGCGCCAGTTTAAGTGTCATGTTGGCAATGCGCAGAGAGTGGCCCTGGGTTTCTTTGTCGCGCAGCTCCAGTGCATGCGCCCAACCTTCCAAAGTGGCATCGTAGGCCAGTTTTAACTCGCGTGCCTGCGCGCTGGTTTGCTCGTAGAGATCGGAGCGGTGCAGGGCACTGGCGGTCATGTCGCTGATCGTTTTCAGCAAGCGCAGTTCGTTGTCAGTCAGGATGTGCGTTGAGCCGATCAGTAAAGCGCCGACGGTTTCTCCCTTGGTGATCAGCGGCACGCCGGCAATGGAGGAGAGATTGGTCAACAACTCCGGATAGGTAAAGTAAGGGTCGTGCGGAGCGTGATTGTTGACATACGCTTTGCCGTTGGAAATAATGTAACCCGTCAGCCCTTCATGGACCTTCAGGCGCGTCATATCGGCAGGGGCAAAGCACCCCATGGCGCGATCGAGTATCTCGGTCTCCGGGCCCAGTTCAATGGTGCTGATAAGCGCGCCGTCAATATCCAGGAAGTTCATGATCTCGCGCAGTACGGAGGGGCGGATCTCGTCACGCGTCATGGCCACGCGCAGCGCCTCGCTGATCTTGGCAACCATTTCCAACTCGCGCTCTTTTTGTTTGCGGTCGGTAATATCAATGGCGGTGCCGATGATGGCGTCTTTGCCCTGGTACACGATCCCGCTGGTGGTGATGTCCACCCACTTGGTTTGCCCGCCTTTGGTCAGGATCTCAGTTTCATACCTGAGGATGGAACGGTCATTTTGCTGGCGGCGCCGGAAAACTTTTTCCACCTGGCTGCGCGAAGCCGGGGCAATGATTGCCATAAAAGTGATCGAACGTAATTCCTCTTCCGAGTATCCGGTAATATCCGCCCATTTGGGATTCATGTACACGAACGGGCCGTGCATGTGAATGAAAATGCCGGCGGCGGCGGTTTGTGTGAGGGTGCGGAAATTCTCTTCGCTTTCAACGATTGCCCGTTCTGCTTTTTTGCGTTCTGCAATATCGCGTACATAGGCAACCGCATAGGTCTGGTTGTCAATGGTGGCCAGGCGGGTGCTCACTTCAACCGGGAAGGCCGTGCCGTCCTTGCGGACGTTGGGAATATCTGAGACAACATCCCCGTTGGTGAGCTGCCAGTCGATGTAGCCGGGCTTGTCCTGCAGGAAGTCCGGTTCCACCAGGTCTTGCACGCGCATCTTAAGCAGTTCTTCGTGGGTGTAACCGTACATTCTGGAGGCCACTTCATTGGCGTCCAGGATTCTTCCCTCCAGGGTCTCCAGGAAAATGCCGTCGGTAGAGGCTGCCACCAGCAGTTCACTGCGGCGCTGGCTGCTGAGCAGCGCCTGTTCGGCGCGTTTACGCTCAATGGCCATGGCCACTTGGGTGGAGACAAACGTGAGCATTTGTTCGTCACGTTTCTTAAAACGCACTCCCTCGGTGTAACTCTGGGTTACCATCACTCCAATGACTTCGTTGTCAATGACCAGGGGCACCCCCAACCAATCTACGCAGGGCGTGCCAACCGACTCTACTTCGTTCTCTTCCACCAGCAGATTAAATACCTCGGGGTTGGCCAACAGGGTCTTGCCTGTGCGCAAAACGAATTCCGTTAGCCCGCGTCCGGGCTTGCCCGGTTCGGGGCAGTTATCGTATTGATCTAAGTAGTATGGGAAAGAGAGGATGTCTGCCCGAGGATCGTACAGGGCGATAAAAAAGTTCTCTGCGGGCATCAACCCCATCAGGGCTTTATGCAAAGAAGCGTAAAGGTCATCCAAACTTGCGGCGGTCAGCGAGGACTCGGCAATTTTGTACACCACTTCTTGGGTTTTTTCTACGTAGAATTTTTCGGTGATATCCTCGCCTATTGAGGCAATCCCTTGCGGGATGTGGCGATCGTTGAAGATCAAGGTGTTGTGCCAGGAAATGAGACGGCGTTCTCCTGAGCGGGTCAGAATTACATTGTCGTTACGCTGGGCAATTTTCCCGTTGACCATGCTGTCGAAGAGGATTTTTTTAAGTTGGTACCCCTCATCCGGGGGAACGAATTTCTCGATCCAGTTTTCCCCCAGCACCTCCTGCCTGGACCAGCCGCTGACTTCGAGGAAGTGGCTGTTGACAAACGTAACCCGCCCAAAGGGGTCCATCATGATGGCAATCAGTTTGATCGACTCAAGCAGACCGCGCACCAATTGTTCCGATAGCTGATGTGCCTGACGGGAATTTTTCTCGTTGGTGATGTCCTCGCCAACGGATTGATATTCAATGAGCTCTCCTTTATCGTCCAGGATGGCGCGCGTCTTCCAGCGATACCAACGAATCTCGCGATTACTGCCTTCGTGGGTCACTTCTTTGGTTGCCGGCTCCATTTTGGGGCTGACATAATTCAGAATCATCTGGATCACCGGCTTCAACTGTTCTGGGACGGTTTCGATCAACTTGTGGCCGACCAAATCTGGCACGTCCGCGGCGCAGAAGTTGCTGTAAGACTGGTTGGCAAAAGTGACAATACCCTCTTTGTTAAAGCGCACAATCAGCTCAGGGTTGTCTTCAACGATGGCGCGATACTGAGCCTCGCGGGTTTTTAACGATTGAAGGGTCTGCTCCCATTCATTCATGTCACGGATCACGCCGATATAACCGGTGCGTTTTCCCTGCGAAGAAGTGAGCGCACGGATATTGACCTCAATGGGGATCACCTTGCCAGACATGGTCTTGGCGTGATAATAACCCTTGTGAGATTTTCCGCCGATCAGTTTTCGCGTTAATTCGCGTTCGGAGCCGGAATTTTCATCGGCGGCGATGAAACGCAGGATATTGACCCCGTTGATATCCATGCTGTCTTCGATCTCGAGCATGCGATTGAACTGCGGGTTGACAAGTTTGATCGCGCCCTCAGAGTCTACATAAATAACCGCATCCGGCGAAGCGTCGATAAAGAATTTCAGCCGTGTTTCGCTTTCGTCCAATTCTTCTTCGATGTTCCTCGGTTCGTGAATGGGCAGTAGCCAACCTTCAAATAACGTTTTTTCGTCTGCTGCTGTGCCGGCCACCCTGCCCTGGTCGCGGAAGGTTTGATATTCGCCATTGTGATGGCGGATGCGGTAGCTGATGTCAAAAGAGTTGTTTGATCCAATGGCTTGCTGGCGACTTTGCCGCACAGCAGCGAGGTCTTCAGGATGCACTATCTCGGCAAAAGGGAAGCTGCCATTGTTCAGCAACTCTTCGGGAGAATATCCCAGGATAGTAGTGATCCCTTCGGTGATTTGGATGATGGTCATTGGTTCATCATCCAGTGCCTGGTAAACAGCGCCGGGTATTTCCTGGTTGTCGTCCTCCGGGGAAGTCTCGCCCAAAGAAGCAGCGGCTGTCATTTGTGGGGCGGCGGATTGCAGGATCAGGCTAAAGCAGCTTTCTTTATTGAAGGTTGCTTCGCTGATCTTTGTGTAGGCGATCAACGGCGGCAAGGGGGTATCTTGCGCCAGGGTTTGCTCGGCTTTCCGCACCCCTTTGTTTTCCAGGTCAAAAAGGATGCTTTGCCCTTGAATGATTTGATATTGCGTTTCACAGGCGGCATTGGCGTACAGCACTTTCCCCTGCTGGTTTACCATTAGCAAGGGGTCGCTGCACGACCCTAAAAAGGCCTCATCGATTAGAAAATGCCTGTCAACCTGTTCGCCCATTTCTTCCTTCAAATAAATGTATAAATCCCCGGATGGCGAGATTTACATTGGCATTAAAAAAACAAACTCGAGAAATGGAATAATAACTTATTATAGAGTTATCTCGTCCCCTTTTACAAGCGGCTTTACGGCGCGGCGCAGGCGCGATTAACAAAAATGCAAGCATTTCTCGATAAAAAATCCTAACTTTTTCCTTGCAAAATTCGGGCCAGTTGTGCTAGAATACCCCTCGTCAAATGCCCGGGTGCCCCCCTCACTCGGGCATTTGACATTTAAACCGCTATAATTGTGGATATGTTGGAATCCATCGCAAAAACAAATATGCGTTACCGCGGACTGAAACTGATCGGCCTGGTGCTTAAAATCGCCGGCGGATTGGAAATGGCCTTCGGGGTGGTTTCGCTGGTGTTGATGCCGCTGATCCTTTCTGGCTCCGGGGATGTGCTGACGCAGTTCGGTTACATATCCGCCTACCCCGGTGCCAATCTGCTCATTGGCACAGTTGCAGGGATTGCGTTACTTTTCTTTGGCGTGGTTGCGGGACTACTGACGTTTGCCCTGGGCGAACTGATCAATGTGGTCATCGCCATTGAAGAGAACACGCGCGCTGCTCTTGTGGGCGATCCCCGCGCGAACACCGGCGATGCTTGACAGAGCCAACCCGCAGGGCTATACTTTCACTATCTCAATACTATTCTTCGGGGCAGGGTGCGGAACGCAGGTTCCAATTCCCGATCGGTGGTGATAACCCACGAGCGCGCAAGCGCATGATCCGGTGAAATTCCGGGGTCGACGGTACAGTCCGGATAAAAGAAGAAAACGCAATAGCCGTATTGCGTTTATCAGCCCCGGGAAGCTCCGAGGCTTTTTATTTTGCGCGACAGCAGAGAACTTCAGAATAAGGCGAAACCAGCTTCGCGCTGGTTGGAATGGCTTGCCCGGCACAATGGCTGGCTGGTTCTGGCTACCATTGTGCTGGTAGTGGCGTTATGGGGTTTGCTGGTTGCGGCAACAAACGTACCGGCTTTTTTGGTCCCTTCCCCGACAGGGGTGTGGAACAAGTTTCTACTGACGCTCAGAGATGGAACGCTGCTTTCCAATCTTCTCGTAACATTGTACGAAGTGCTGCTGGGGCTTTTGATCGGCAGCGTTGTTGCCATGAGCCTGGGCTATCTGCTGGCCAAGAGCCACGTGATGGAGAAGATCCTTTCCCCGTACTTGGTGGCCAGCCAGGCCGTTCCGGTGGTGGCAATCGCTCCATTGCTGGTGATCTGGTTTGGCTCCGGCATGTTTTCCAAAGTGTTGATCTGCTCGCTGACGGTTTTCTTCCCGGTGCTGGTGAATACCATGATCGGCTTTCGCGCGGTGCCCGAGAACCTGCGCGACCTGATGCGTTCGCTGCGCGCAACGCAATGGCAAAAATTGCGCTATCTGGAAATCCCGGCCGCGGTGCCGGTGTTGTTTGGCGGTTTGCGCATTGGCGCAACGCTTTCTGTGATCGGTGCGGTGGTAGGGGAATTCGTCGGCTCGGACCGCGGATTAGGTTTCCTGATCAATGTGGGGCGCGGCCAGTATGATACCGCGTTGGTGTTTGTGGCGGTTTTTACCCTGATCCTGACGGCAGTAGTTCTTTACGGGCTGGCAATGTGGGCAGAAAAACGCTCTACCCGCTGGAAAGCACAGCGGCAATGATCAAAGTTACGGGAGAGAATCACAGATGAAACACCTACAATTCTTGACAGCAATTTTCTTGACCCTTGCGCTGGCTGCCTGCAGCACAGGTGCAGCACCCACGCCAACGCCCACATCTTCTCCCTCGGATACGCCAACAGCAGCGGCTTCGCCAACAGTAGCCTCTCTCATCAAGGTCAGCCTGCCGGTAGGGTACATCCCCAATGTGCAGTTTGCGCCCCTTTATGTGGGCATTGAAAAGGGGTTTTACCGCGATGCCGGTCTTGACGTGAGCATTGATTACAGTATGGAAAATGACAATGCTGTATTACTGGCAAACGGCGATCTTCAATTTGCCATCCTCTCTGGGGAGCAGGTGTTACTGGGCCGCGCGCAGGGGCTGCCCCTGGTGTATACCCTGGCCTGGTATCAGCAGTATCCGGTAGGAATCGTTTCAAAGGCTTCAGCTGGGATTCATTCTGTGGCTGATCTGAAAGGAAAGAAAATTGGCCTGCCTGGGCTGTACGGTGCATCGTACATTGGAGCAATGGCGCTGCTCTATTCCGGCGGCCTGACGGAGAAGGATGTCACCCTCGATTCTATCGGCTTCAACCAGGTGGAAGTGCTGCTGGCAGACCGCGAAGATGCGGTGGTGGTGTACACCGCCAATGAACCTGCCCAGCTTGAACGCATGGGAGAAAGCATTGACCTATTAAAAGTAAGCGACGCGCTGCAAATGGTCGGCAATGGCCTGGTGACCAACGAGGCCACCCTACAGTCCAACCCGGAGCTGGTGCAGGCCATGACCCGCGCTACCCTGCAGTCCATTCAATACACTATTGACCACCCCGACGAAGCTTATGAGATTTGCCTGAAGTATGTGCCCAATTTGGCCTCAGCAGACCAGGTGGTACAGAAACAAGTGCTGCTGAACTCCATTGAGCTTTGGCGGGCTGACCGCCTGGGCTTCTCGCAGCAGCAGGCATGGGAAAACATGCAAACCACCCTGCTAAAGATGGGGCTGCTCAACACGGCAGTTGACCTTTCTGCTGTGTTCACCAACGATTATCTGCCAGAATGAAACCGCCGGAATTATTTCTCGAAATAAATCACCTGAACCTCTCTTTTGCCAGTGCTGATGGGCGGCTTGAGGTGCTGCGCGATATTCACTTTGGTCTAGGGCAAAGGGAATTCCTGTGTGTGCTGGGGCCTTCGGGGAGCGGCAAGACCAGCCTGCTGCGCCTCATCGCCAGGCTGCTCCAGCCGGATAGCGGCACGATCATGTTCCATCAGCCCAACCCAAAACTTAGCCTGATGTTTCAGCAGGCCAACCTGATGCCCTGGCGCACAGTATATGAAAACATTGCGCTGCCGCTGCAATTGGAAGGTGTGCCGGCCGAAAAGATCAAGCGCCGCGCAGGGGAACTGATCGCAATGGCAGGGTTGGAAGGATTTGAGCAGTCCTGGCCGGCGGAACTTTCCGGTGGCATGGCGCAGCGCGTGGCGCTGGCGCGGGCATTTATCTCTGACCCGGACTTATTGCTTTTGGATGAACCTTTTGGCTCATTGGATGCACTCACGCGCGAGCGCATGGCAGGGGAGCTTTTGCGGCTGTGGCAGGCGCGTCCGCGCCCGGTGATCATGGTGACTCATTCCATATCAGAGGCCTTGTTGCTTTCCGACCGTGTGGTGGTGTTTAGCCCGCGTCCCGGCAGCATTGTGCTCGACCAGCAGGTGGGCCTTGAACGGCCGCGCAGTGACGATTTGCAATATACGGCAGGATTTTTGGCTTTGGAAAAGAAACTGCGCCGGGCCATTAATTGAGGCCGAGAGCCTAGTTAATGGCAGGCAGGTGCAAGAACAGAGTATCCAACATCAGGCGCGGATTCGCGTTGATCTCCAACAATTCCAGACATTTTACCAATTCCCCCACACTGGCCAGCAATTCCTCCCGGCTGAGTGTTTGCGCCAGTAAATCCAGTTCCTGAAAGTGGTCGGTGTTGACCACGCTATCTTGCTTTCCCTGCTGCATCAATAAAGCGTCGCGCATAAAGCTGGCCCATACTTGCAAAATGTCTGCGAGCGGTTCGTTGGCCTTTTCCCGCGCCATTGCCTCGGAGGTTTTTATTTTTTGTGGGATAGAAGCTTCAAGGATTTCCTGTAAATTATCAATCCAACGCGCACGGTTTTCATCAACTTTTGGGTTTCTGGCGAGTCGTAAGGCGATACCGGGACGGCCGTTGGCCAGGTGGGCGTACAGGGCGGCTTTCTCGGCGGAGAGATGCTCCCGTTCGGCAAGGGCTACGGCCAGAGCGTCAACGGCGCTGGGGCGCAGGCGCAGTATCTCGCAGCGTGAGGCAATGGTTGGTAGCAGGCTTTCCGCGGAGTTGGCAGTGAGCAGCAGGATGACCTTACGCGGGGCCTCTTCCAGCGTCTTGAGCAGCGCATTCTGCGCACTGGCGTTGGCGCGCTGAAAGTTCAATAGCAGTGCAATGCGGTAGCGGGCTTCATACGGCGTGAGGATGAGGCTGCGCTGCAGGTCGCGCACCTGGTCCACCTTGATCATGCTGCTTTCACCCTCCGGGGCCAGCACATGAAGGTCCGCCTGCTGCATAAGCGCAATGTGTTTACAGAGACTGCATACCCCGCAGGCAATGCCCGGCGCAGGCGGGTTGGCGCAATTCAAAGCCAGCGCGAATTCAAGTGCCAGGCTGCGGCGGCCTACCCCCGGAGCGCCGGTAAAGAGGTAGGCGTGGTGTACTTCTCCTGTAGCTAGATGCTGCTGGAGGATTTTTTCTGCCCAGGTGTGGCCAATGAGATCCCAACTCATAGGGCGATTTTATCTGAAAGACCGGGGATATGCAAACACGGCGGGTTCATTCGCCCGGCGTTTCGCTTTCCGGGATGGGCACCCAGGCAAGCACGCTTGTGCCCTGGTCAACCTCGGTGGTAACATCCAGCTCGCCCCCGGCGTTGGCAGCGCGCGTTTCCATATTCGAGAGGCCGTGGCCGATGGATTTTTTGATCTTCTCGAGTTCAAAGCCGTGCCCGTCATCCTTTACTTCCAACAAGACCCGATTTGAAGTTTTCCACACCACCACATCCACGTGGTGGGCTTTGGCATGCTTGGCAATATTGGCCAGAGCCTCCTGGCAAATATGGAAGAGCGCCACCGATTGAACATCCGGCAGGTCTCTGAATTCTTCTTCGGCGCCCGTAAGGTTGACCTCAATAAGCGTGTTTGCCTTGAATTCGGTGACAAGGCGCTGCAATCCCTGGATCAGGTTTTCCCCTTTCAGTTGGCGCGGGCGCAGGTCCAGGATGTAGGCGCGGATATCGCGAATGGTGTGGTTGAGGTCCTTGATGGCTTGTTCGATGCGGCCGGTGGATTGCGCGGGGTTCTCTTTGACCAATAGCCGTGCGTGTTCCAGCGTGAGACCGACCGCGTAAATGGATTGGATAATGCCATCGTGCAGGTCCATGCCGATGCGCTCGCGCTCTTCCAGCACGGCCAGGCGTTTGCCCTGTTCGTTGAGCAGCACGTTTTCAATGGCGGTGGCCACCCAGGAGGCAATGGCCTGCAGGAATTGCACTTCAAGGTCGTCCAGTGGCTGCGGGTGGCAGGTGGCCACACACAGCACTCCCACTGTACCCAGGCGGCCGTTCATCGGCAGCACGGCGATCTGATGGATGCCTTTGGATTGTGCCTCTGGGTTCAGGTCGGCGTATTCGTTTTCTGTGATGTTGAGCACCACCGGGTTGCCGTTTTTGGCGGTGCGGCCAACCGTGCCTTCACCGATATTATAGGCGGGCTGCTTCCACAGGGTATCCAGTGCCTCGCCGCGGTGAACTTTGAGCATCATATTGCGGGTATCTGAAACGCGCAAATAGATCTCTGCCACTTCCAGGCGCAGGTAGTCCATCAACTGGTTCAAGCCGTTTTCAAGGATGGTATCCAGGTCGGTGCTGGTTGCCAGCGTGGAAGCCAGCTGATCCAGCAAGGCCAGGTTTTCGTTGCGGCGGGTGAGCACACGGTCACGCTGGATGAGGGAGCGGTACAGGCGCGCATTGGAAATTGCCACCGCGGCATAAGCAGCCAGCATTTCTATGAGGTATTGGTCTTCAACGGTGAATTCCTGCCCGTCTTCCTTATCGGCCAGGTAGATTTGCCCCAGAGAGCGGCTGCCGTGGCGGATGGGCACCCCCAGAAACGACTTCATATTGGGGTGAAGCGGCGGAAAACCGGCACTGCGCGGATCGCTGGCAATATCGGCAATGCGGATGCTCTCTGCCGAGCGCATCACAACACCGATCAGGCCGGTTCCCAGGGGCGGGTGTGCCATCTGGTCAATCTCTAGCCTTGTCATCCCCAACGGGATAAATTTCTCTAACTCGCCGTTCTCGTCCAGGGTGCTCACCGCAACATAGGTGGCGCTCACCTGTTCGAGGGCGGTGGTGGCCAGTTTTTCCAGCAGATTATCGAGGGAGAATTCCTGCACCAGGTCGATGCTGGCCTGGTGCAGAGAAAGAAAACGCACATCCTGTTGCGTGGCATGTAGTGAAGGGCTGGTCATTCTTTTTCCTTTCCTCAATTTTACCCGATGGCAGCCTGCATGCACGTTGCCACCCGGCAATATCATTTATAATGTGGAGCGAGGTTACTATGGACGCATTTTTTAGGCGAAAGTATGAAGAAGATAAGTTCAAGCAAGCCGGGCGTGTTCCTCCCGGCCAGGCGCTGACGCAAAAATTCCCTGTGCTGCATTACGGGCCGGTGCCGGGGTTTGACCCGGCCAGTTGGGATTTTAAAGTATGGGGTGAAGTGGAAACCCCGCTGCGCCTCACCTGGCAGCAATTCAGCGAACTGCCGCGCACCAGGCTGGTAATGGATATTCACTGCGTCACGCGCTGGAGCAAGTTCGACACCGAGTGGGAGGGGGTATTGGTGAAAACACTGGTGGAGTTGGGCCTGGTCAAGATCAAGCCGTCGGCACAGTTTGTGGTGCAGCACGCCGAATTTGGCTTTACCACCAACCTGCCGCTGGATGTGACCCTGGCGGAGAATTTTTTGATGGCCACGCACTTCCAGGGCGAGCCGATCACACCCGATCATGGCGCGCCGCTGCGCGGGGTGGTGGGAGCAATATTGGATAAGCCCGAGCTAAAGACGCCCTATTTTTGGAAGGGTGCCAAATGGCTGCGCGGGTTGGAGTTCACCGCAATGGACAAGCCCGGCTTTTGGGAACAGGCGGGGTACAACAACAGCGCGGATGTGTGGAAGGAAGAGCGCTATGAATAAAAAAACAGCCGAAAGGCTGTTTTTTTATTGTGTCATTTGCCTTTGCGTATGAAGAAGCGCACGTACAGGCCAATCCCGACTGCGCCAACGATGAGCAATCCGCCGACCACGGCCAGCAACAGCGAACCGCCGCCCTGGCTGCCGTTTGAAACCAGGCTTGAGCTTGCCTGTGCGCTGAAATCGATGGTGGCGGTGTCGCCGGCTTTCAGATAAACGGTGTGGCTCTGGCTGGCAGTAGCGTTGTACCCGTCCGGGATGGCGATGCTCACGTTGTACTCCCCTTCGGGGGCTTTCTCAAAACACACAGCATCGCCGGTGGCGATGGTGGTGCCGGTCTGGCTATAATCGCCGGCCACACTGGCCACGCTGATGGCGCCACCGGCCAGGCCGATATCGGTGGTTTCGTTGGTTTCGGCCATGGCATTGCCGTTAATATCGTTGTAGAGGTACACGCAAATGATGCCATATCCCTTGATCGGTTCAGGGGTCGGCAGCATCGAGGTGGGGGTCAGGGTGGGGCCGGGAGTAACCACTGGCGTTGGAACAGTCCCCAGCAGCAGTTTTTGACCCACCTGCAGGAACCGGCATTTGTCCAGGTCAAGCTGGTTCAGGCTGCGCAGAGTATCAAGGGGGATGTTGTTTAGTAGCGAAATGGTGTCGCAGTTGTCACCGGATTTGACCACGTAGTACACATTGCCGTTGGCTTCAGCGGTGGGGGTGTAGTAATACACCTGCGCGCTGGCCGGGGTGGAAAAAAACGGAACCAGCGCCAGCAGCGTTACGGCCGCGGCCACCATAAGTATGAAAGAAAAAGTATGTCTGGGTTTCATAGAATCACCGGTTTTCATTATAACATCATGCAACTACCGCCAATTTGCAGTGGCTGCTTGTTTACGAGAGAATTCATGTACAATAAGAATGCGTTTGTTACATTCACTTTTGTGTCAGGAGGAGAATATGTATCAGAAATTGGTTATTATCGGCAGGCTTGGGCGTGATCCCGAAATGCGTTTTACCCCCACCGGGCAGGCGGTCACCAGTTTTTCGGTGGCTACCGACCGCACTTACAACGACCAATCGGGTAAACCAGTAAAGGAAACCATTTGGTTCAAGGTTTCTGCCTGGGGAAAGCTGGCCGAGACTTGTAACACTTACCTGCAGAAAGGCAAACTGGTGCTGGTGGAAGGCCGCCTGACCGCCGATAAAAACGGCGGGCCGCGTGTTTGGACGGGCCAGGATGGCACCCCGCGCGCCACGTTTGAGTTGAGCGCCAATACGGTAAAGTTCCTTTCAGCCAAGACGGATGGAACTGGTAGCGCCGGTGCCGATGAGGACATGGAACAGGCGCCCGCTGAGGATATTCCGTTCTAAACCAGGCACGCAATGACAATGCAAAACCCAACCCCTCCGGCTTCCGGCTTGCCGCCTATGGAGATGCCGGAGAATTTAGAGCCGTTGTACAGCAATCTGGCGCGCATTAGCCATACGCCCTCTGAGATTGTGCTTGATTTCAGCCGTATACTGCCGGCACAGCCCAGGCTGGTTGTGCTGGCACGGGTCGTGATGTCGCCGGTGGGCGCCAAGCTGTTAATGCGCGCACTGGCAGAGAACATTTCACGCTACGAGGCTTCCTTTGGTGAGGTAAAACTCCCGGGCGAGAGCGGCCTTGCAGAAGACCTTTTCAAGGGGGTTCATCCCCCAAAGCCGCCCGAAGGGAGTTGACGTGCAAGAATTTGAAACCCTGATCGAAAAAGCAAAAAAGGTACTGGATGGACGAACTGCCGCCCGCGACCAGGCACTGGCCCAGGCACGCCAGCTCACCCGGCTTTCGGCGCACACCATCCGGGCGATCCACCGCGACGACACACAGCAGGCAGATGAACTGCTGATGGAAGCGCGTGTGCTCACCCTCAACATTCAGCGCGACCTGGCTTCTTACCCCGACCTGTATCACGCCGGTTATACCCAGGACGCCATTAAGGAATTTGCCGAGGCCAGCCTGACGGTGGCGCTCATCACCAATGTGCCGCTGCCTTCGCCAGAAGACCTGGGCATCGAATATGCCACCTATCTGAATGGCCTGGCGGAGAGCATCGGTGAACTGCGCCGCAAATGCCTGGATATTCTGCGCATGGGCTACTCGGAGGATGCCGAGCGTCTGCTGGCGGCAATGGATGAGATTTATAACGTGCTGGTGACGATGGATTACCCGGACGCCATCACCAACGGGCTGCGCCGCCAGACCGATCTGGTGCGCGGCATCATTGAGCGCACCCGCGCCGATCTGACCCTGAGCCTGCGCGAGCAGCACTTGCAGGAAGCCCTGCAAAAGTTTGCCGCTAAGTTTCCGGGCATGGAAGGGTAGCTATTTTGTGAGTAAGTGAGTCCGCCCCTGAAAAGGGGCGGATGGTTTTAGGACTATAAGATGAAACATAGCTCAATTCGCCCCGTGACCGAAACCGACCTGCCTTTCTTCTACCTGCATCAATTGGATGAAGAGGCGGCGCGCATGGCGGATTTCCCTTCCCGCAGTGAAGAAGCATTTTATGCGCACTGGCACAAAATCATGGCTGACCCTGCCAATGTGCTGCGTACCATCCTCGAGGATGGCCAGGTGGCCGGCTCGGTTGTCAGTTTCATCCTGGATGGTCGGCGCGAGGTGGGGTATTGGATCGGGCGCAGCTTCTGGGGACAGGGGATTGCTACCCGCGCTCTTGAATTGATGCTGGTGGAATTGAAAGAACGCCCCCTCATCGCTGTGACCGCCGTGCATAACCTGGGGTCGCAGCGCGTACTGGAAAAATGCGGTTTCCGGCGCATTAAAACCGGTGAAAAAGAGATCGAATTTATTCTAGAATAAATTCCGTTTGCCTACCGCATCAATTTGTGGCAGAAATGGATGCTTTATCTGGCAGCCGAACTCCCTGGCTTGAAAATCTCGTTATAATAAAAGAACTATGGCCTACCCCGCGGAACGGATCAAAAAAATCGCCCTGGTATATCATCCGCGCAATAACAGCGCCCAGGCTGAAGCAGCCCAGGTAAGCGCCTTGCTGGAGCCTGCGGCTGAGCAGGTGTTCACCAGCCGCACCGACTCGGAGGCACTGGCGGCGCGCCTGTCTGCCCGCGAGTTTGACCTGGTGATTGCCCTGGGCGGGGACGGCACCATGCTGCGCGCCGGCAGCCTGGCCGCGCCGTTGGGGATCCCCGTGCTGGGGATCAACCTGGGGAGTTTTGGCTTTTTGATGCAGCTTACCCGCGCCGATTGGAAAGAAACCCTGCCGCGCCTGTTTACCGGCGAGTACAAGATCGAGAACCGCATGATGCTTGAAGCCGAGCATTGGCGCGAAGAGAAATTGCTGGGGGCATACCAGGTGATTAACGAGGTAGTCGTGTGCCGCGGTGCGGTGGTGCGCCCCATCCGCCTGCACGCGCGCGTGGATGGGTACAGCCTGGCCTCCTATGTGGCCGATGGCTTGATCGCAGCCACGCCGACCGGTTCCACCGCTTATGCGCTGGCAGTGGGCGGGCCGATTCTGCCGCCCGAACTGCGCAATATCCTGATCGTGCCGGTGGCGCCGCATCTCTCCATGAGCCAGGCGGTTGTCTTGCCTGAAGGGGCCACCGTGGAGATCACTCCCACCAGCGACCATCCCTCCGTGATGAGCGTGGATGGGCATGCGCCGGTCAACCTGAAAAACGGCGATGCTGTGCGCGTGAAGGGCAGCGAGTTTACCT
Organism: uncultured Anaerolineaceae bacterium; assembly: GCA_937897615.1. Classification (GTDB taxonomy): domain Bacteria; phylum Chloroflexota; class Anaerolineae; order Anaerolineales; family Anaerolineaceae; genus UBA6107. The sequence continues at coordinate 9,565 of CALCNO010000125.1, read as the reverse complement.
TCAAATTTGTTGTTTTCCAGGATGCCGGGTATTTCTACCGCAACCTGAGCAATTATATGGAACAAAATCCCTCCATCGGTGCCAAACAATGACACAGGCTTCTCCAGAAAAAATGTATTGCTACAATCACCCGCAGCGAGAGACGGTGCTGCGCTGCAACCGCTGCGAACGCCCAATGTGTACCTCCTGCGCGGTACTTACCCCCACCGGCTACCGCTGCAAGGAATGTGTGCGCGGCCAGCAGAAAATCTTTGAGACTGCACGCTGGTGGGATTTCCCTCTAGCGGCTGCGGTTGCCGGGGGCCTAGGCTGGCTGGGCAGCCAGGTTTCCAGTTTTTTAGGTTTCTTTATTCTGTTTTTGGCGCCTTTTGCCGGTATGCTCATCGCCGAGGCGGTGCGGTTGGTGGTGCGCAAACGCCGCTCAAAATGGCTGCCTCTCATAGGCGCCGGAGCAGCCCTCATTGGAACTCTGGCGCGCCCGCTTTTCCTGTTTGTGGTTGCGTTATCTTTTGATGTCTCAAGTGGTTTGATGGCTTTCACCGGGCTTCTTTGGCCCGCGCTGTTTGGGATTCTATGCGCCAGCACGGTTTTCTACCGCCTCAAAGGGATCAAGCTGTAGAAGGACAGGCATGTTAGAAGAACTCCACATCACCAATTTCGCCATCATCCAGGACCTGGAGCTCCGCTTTAAGAGCGGATTGATGATCTTCACCGGTGAAACCGGCGCAGGCAAGTCAATCATCCTGGATGCCATCAATGTGCTGGTGGGAGGCAAGGTGGAGCCCGCTATGGTGCGCGATGGGGCCGAGCGTGCTGCGCTGGAAGCGCTGTTTCGTTTGCCGCTTGAAACGCGCGCGGAGATTGAAACCATCCTCAAGCGCGAGGATTTGTTTGAGAATGCGGACACTGTGACCCTGGCACGAGAAATACGCATTGAGGGAAGATCGGTGGCACGCGTGAACGGCCGCAGCGTCAGTGTGGGGTTATTAAAGGAAATCGGCACCTTCCTGGTGGATATTCACGGCCAGGCGGAACACCTTTCCCTGCTGGACGTTCGTTCACACCTTGGCCTGCTGGATCGTTATGCCGGGGTGGAGCGTGAATTGGGTGAGTACAGAGATGCTTTCCAGCGCTTGATGGCCGTGCGCAAGGAATTGAAGGCCCTGCGCGAATTGGAACAGGAGTCTGCCCGGCGCATGGAACTGTTGAGCTTCCAGGCACAGGAGATCGAGGCGGCGCATTTGCAGGCCGGCGAAGACGAGGAGTTGGAGCAGGAACGCAGCCGCCTGGCCAACGCGGAATCTCTTTCTGCTGCGGCCCAGCAGGCCATCCTTCTGCTGGATGAAGGCGGGCCGGACAATTCTTCTGCGGCCGATTTGCTGGGGCAGGCTCAACAGCAGGTCAGTGCTCTGGCGCGCACCGATTCCAGCCAGCAAGGTTTGGCCGATCAAATGGATCTGCTTGGCGAACAGCTGGCTGACCTGAGCGCCAATTTACGCAATTATTTGGATACGATTGAATTCAACCCCCGCCGCCTGGAGCAGGTGGAAGAACGTCTGGAAATGATCCACCAGCTCAAGCGCAAATATGGCGGCAGCATTGCCGCGGCGCTGGAATTCGGGGCCGGGGCGCGCCAGCAGTTGGAATCCATTGCCAATGCCGGCGAACGCATTGGGGAACTGGAAGCAGCGGAAAAGGATTGTCTGGCAGAGGCAAGCCAAAAAGCGGAAGTGCTTTCAGAGAAGCGCAAACTGGCGGCGGAGCAGTTGGGCCAGGCTGTGGAAGCAGAATTAACCGATCTGAGCATGAAGGGAGCGCGTTTTCAGGTCTCTTTTGCCCAGGATGGCGAGCCAACCCTTACCGCTGCCGGCATGGACGCCGTGGAATTTTTGATCTCCCCGAACCCCGGCGAGGGCCTTAAGCCGCTGGTGAAGATTGCTTCCGGCGGCGAGACTTCGCGGTTGATGCTGGCCTTGAAGAATGTGCTGGCACAGGCGGATTTTGTGCCGACACTCATCTTTGACGAAATTGACCAGGGCATCGGCGGCAGGGTTGGTTTTGTGGTTGGCGAAAAGCTCTGGCGCCTGGGGCGCAGCCATCAGGTAATGTGCGTTACCCACCTGCCGCAGCTGGCCGCATTTGGCGACCAACATTTTAAGGTTCGTAAACACGTGGCAGAGGCCCGCACAATCACAGAGGTGGAAGTGCTGGAAGAAACCGGGCGGATTGTAGAGTTGGCACAGATGAATGGCAGCATGAGCGAGGCCAACCTCAACGCTGCGCAGGAAGCCTTAACTCAGGCGCAGGAAATCAAGAAGCAGTAAATCCCCAAAGGACACATGGATACCCCGCGACTGCGCATTCTCATGCTGGGATCACCAGAGATCACGTGGGATGGCGCGCGTGTGCGGATTGCCCGGCAGCAGATGCGCCTGTTGCTGTTTTTTCTGGCTGCCCAGAGCCAGCCCGTCCCCCGCAGCCAGCTGTGCCAGTTGTTTTGGCCGGACCAGGACGATGAAAAGGCGCGCAAACTCCTGCGTGAGGCCCTGAGCAAGCTACGGGCCTCGTTGCCAGACCCCTCTGTTCTCATCGCCTATACCGGCGAAGTTTATCTGGACCGTGACAAAGTTTATGTAGACGCCTGGGAGTTTAAAGAAGCAACTGATCCGCTGCTGGCGAGCGCGGAGATCGGGCGGGCAGGTAAATTACCGGATTGGATGTACAGCGAGATGCGCCGGGCAATCGCCCTTTGCCGCGGAAACATCAAAATGGAAGGAGTAGATGTTTCCATCCCCGGCGGATACGAGAATTTTCTGAACATGGCAAGCCAGGCCTACGATTACACGCGCCTGCGCCTTCTGGAGCGGTTGGCAAGCCACTGCATTGCTATCGGCGATTTGGACGAGGCCATTCTTTGGATAAGCAGGGCTTTGGAAATTGACCCGCTGGACGAAGAGAATAACTTTCTGGTACTGAATTGCCTGAGGGATTGCGGGAGAACCCGGGATGCGCTGGAGTACATCGGCTACCTGGAGAATGTGTACATCAGTTCAGGCGAGCAGGGGCTTCCCCGTTCCATCCGCCAGTTGAAAACGACAATGGGTAGTTCTAAGCACGATCTGGCAAGCGATGTCTCAGACTGGCCCGGCCTGCGGCAGGATTCTGCGCCATTCATCGGGCGGCGTGACCTGATTGAAAAATTGAACAATGCGCTAAACCGCAAAGGGATCGTTTCGGTCAGAGGCGCGGCCGGGATTGGGAAGAACCGCCTCCTGGAAGAGTTCTACCTTAACTTGCTGCGCAAGCCACGCCTGTTGTTCTGTTCCGGGAAACCCCTGGTGAAATGTGCGCCTTTTGAGCCGATCATTGAAGGGTTGCGCACCGCGCTGCGGCAGGAAGATTGGATGTTGCTGCCTATGGAGTACCGGGCGGTTCTGTACGACCTGTTCCCGGAAGCCAGAGGCATTGCCTCAAGCGATTTGAGCGTGGGACACGAGCTTGAAGGGGATGAATTTCTGCTGGTATGCGAGGCTTTGCACCAGTTGCTGATCCTGATGGCGAAAAACCGCACACTGTTATTTGTGATTGACATCATCCTTTGGTGTGACGATGCAACGATTGACTTTTTATCGTACCTCTGCGACAGGGGCTTTTTTAGCAAACATAGTTTATTGATCACCTGTTCCCGCAAAGAGGATTTCAATACCAAGGTGGAGGTTTTTACTAACCGTAATACAGTAAAAGGGCTGTTGGAAAAGATCGAAATCCTGCCGCTAACCATGGATGAAACCGCTTTGTTTATCCAGAAGATGACCGGCAGTGATGTTTCGCAGCAGTTTGTGGAAAAGTTCTACCAGGATACCGGCGGCAATCCTTACTTCATGGTCGAGGGATTAAAATCGCTGCTTTCGCTGAATTTTGACTTTAGCACCTTTATTGATGGCGGACTTTACCCCATCCCCGACACTGTTCGCTCCCTGATCCACGAGAAGACCCTGCGTCTTTCCGAGAATGGTTCGCGGGTGTTACAGGCCGGTGCGATTCTGGGCCAATACTTTAACCCGGCTGTGGTAGAGGCAATGGGAGAAATCTCTACGGAAGATGCCATGAATGCTTTTGAAGAGTTGGAAAGAATGTCCATCATCTCGCCGCGGGAACATCCCCAGTTTGGGATGGGGTATTTCTTTGACCATGACCAGATCCGCGAAGTGGTGTTAAGAGAGATCTCCCCTTTGCGCAAGCGCCATTTTCACTTGAATGCTGTAAACGCAATGAAGCGGGCATACGGTAATCGCCCTGAACTGGAATCCCTTTACGCTTATCATTTTGAACGCGCCGGAGAATGGGCAAACGCCTTTAATGCCTGGATTCGCGCGGCGGAATTTGCCAGGACGAGGTTTTCGCTTTCTGACCGGTACGATGCCTATGACCGCGCATTTAATCTGATCCCCTTACTGCCGCAGGACGCATTGGAGGCCAATGTTCTTAACCTGGTGATCGCCTGGGGCGATCTGGCTTACGACCTTTCTGATATTGAAACGTGCGAAAAACTCAGTGAACTTTGCCTGGATTTTGGCGAACAGACACAGGACCCCCTTTTGCTCGGGGTTGGCTGGAGCGGGCGTGGGCGCACACTGGGAATGAAGCTCAGGGTGACCGAAGGGATCGGGGCCATCAGGCGGGCGCAATTTTTCCTTGAACGCACCGATAATCTTGGAGAAAAGCTGGAAGCGGTCGGAAGGCTGGGAATACTCTATACCCTCGCCGAAGATTCTCGGATGGCGGTACAAACTTACGAGGGCGCTCTTGGTTGGCTGCCGAGCCTGAAAGGTGACCGCGAGACTGACGCCATGATCAACATTTTGTCTCAACTGGTGTTCCAGTATATCGAGACCGGTTGGCCTCATAAGGGGCTTGAGATCGGGGAGCAGGCGGTGAACCTGAGCGCACTGGTAAAGCGGCGTTCGGCAAGGGTTCAGGCGGCAACTGCCCTGGCTTCCAGTTATTATTACACCGGCAACTATCAAAAATCGCTGCAAAATGCTCTTTCAGTTTACTCTCTGGCTGAAAAGATCAATCTGCGCTGGTGGTTGTCTGCTCTTGATGCGGTAATGGGGAGAGATTACCTTGCGCTGGGCGACATGGATGCCAGTTGGCGGCATTTCCAGAGAGCCTATGAGCGCGAAAAGACCGTGCCGGAAGGGCGCATGTTCCAGTTGGCGTGTTCTCTTGGGGGAAACATACACCGCCTGTACGGCGATCTGGCCAATGCGGCAAAGTTGTTCAAGTTGGGAATGGAAAGCAGCCGGCCGGATTTTGCCACCCTGGAAAACGCCTTTTTTTATGCATTGACTGTTTATCAACGCGGCAAACTCGCAGAAGCCCGCAAACTACTGCAGACGGTTGTTCAGCAAAGTTCCGATCACGGCATCGAGATGATCTCTCTGCTGGCGCGGCAAATCCTTTGCGGTGCGATGGAGAAACAAGGCGCGGAAGCATCTGCTGGCGAATGTGTTACCGCCATTGCTGATGAGATGGCGGCGCGGAATTTTGGTGCTGCCGGATCGTACGGCAGAGTTTTGCAGGCAAAAGCGCTGCTTGAAAAAGGAAGCAAAGAGGAGGCTGGGAAAATACTGCGTTCTGTGCTTTCGGAAGACAAGGATAACCAAAACGTTTGGGTTCACATTGCCGCAATTCTTTCTCTGGTCTTAATTAGCGAAAGCGGCGAAGAACACTCCAGGTTGCAAGCGACGCTGACCCATATTCTTGCAGAGCTCAGAAAAAGATCAACCTTGCCGCCGCTGCGCCGTCTGTACTACAACTACCGCAAGGAGGTTCTTAAAAGCCCATAAGTGTCAATATTTTGTCAATGTTGTAGGGGTATAAATAGCGTATTGGTAATACTGTTGGCGCACGAGAAAGAGGGAACTCGTGCGACAAGGTCGGAAGAATCTAGGGGAAAGATTCTTTCGACCTTTTCTTTAATCAAACTTGAGATGGGCGATGGTGACCCCTTCGCCGCCTTCTTTTTCACCACCCTCTTCATAGCTTGTGACCAATTCGGAACTTTTGAGCAGGTCGCGAATTACTTGGCGTAACCGGCCGGTACCCTTGCCGTGAATGATACGCACAAAGGGCATGCCCGATGAGTAGGCATTGGTGAGGTAGAGATCCAGGGCATCCAGCGCGTCCTCGGCACGCTGGCCGCGCAGGTCAATTTCCATCCCCGGCGATGGCCGGAAGACTGCCGGCCGGGTTGTTGAGCGTGCCGCCGCAGGTTTGGATTTTTCTTGCAGGGGTTTCGCTTCTACCGGTTCACTTTCTTCCCTGGCCAGGCGCAGGTCGCTCAAATTGGCGCGGACACGCAGATTTCCCATTTGTACTTCAACATCCGATTCGCCGATGGCCGTAACAACACCCTCGGAGTTGAGCGATCCAATGCGCACCTTTGTACCTACCTTTGGAACAATCTTTAGGCCAGAGGACCGTGGGGTGCGTTTCTCGTGTTTGGCAACAGTTTTCTCTTCCAGTTCTTCTGTCCGCTCCTCAACCGCTTTCAGGGCTTCCAGCGGTTGGCGCGCACCGGAGAGCTCTTTGCGGATGGTATCGATCTCTCTGCGCAACGCAGAGATTTCTTTTTGCGCTTCCTGGCGGGCTTTTTCCAGCGCCTGCTGGCGTTCATCTTCAATTTTCTCCAGGCGCGTGCTCAGTTCCTGGCGTAAATTGATCGCCAGTGAGCGGTCGCGGTCTGCTGCTGAGCGGGCTTTGCGTGCGATCTCGCGCTGATGATGAATCTCATCCAGCAACTCCTCGGATTTCAACTCTGCAGGGTCGATCATTGTCCTGGCCGATTCAAGGATTTCTTCCGGCAGGTTCAGGCGTTTGGCAATTGCCAGCGCGTTGGAACGCCCGGGAATTCCCAGTGTGAGGCGGTAGGTGGGGCGCAGCGTTTTCAGGTCAAATTCCATGCTGGCATTCACCACGCCCGGTGTGGTTTGCGCCAGCGATTTTAACTCCGGGTAGTGCGTGGCGATGAAGCAGGGGATACGGCGGTTGACCAGATAGAGCATGATAGCCCGCGCCAGTGCTGAGCCTTCCTGCGGATCGGTGCCCGCGCCCAATTCATCCAGCAGCACCAGCGTTTTTGTTCTGGCACGGTTGAGAATGCGCACGATGTTGGTGATGTGCCCGGAAAAAGTGGACAATGATTGTTCGATGGACTGCTCGTCTCCGATATCAGCAAAAATGTTGTCAAAGAAGCTGAGTTCTGAGCCGGATTGGGCAGGGATGTGCAGGCCGCACTGGGCCATCAGCACCATCAATCCTACCGTTTTAAGGGTGACGGTTTTGCCGCCTGTGTTTGGCCCGGTGATGATTACCGCAAAGGTCTGCGCATCCAGGTCAATATCAACCGGCACAACGCTATCGGGGTCCAGCAGCGGGTGGCGTGCCTTGAGCAGCTTGATGCAGGTGCCAGGGTGGTGCACCTTGGCTGGTGGGCTAACGGGTTTGAGGATGGGTTCCGCTGCTCTGAGCGCCAGCGCATATTTGGCGCACATCAGGGCCATGTCGAACTGAGCCAGGGCGGTAACGATGCCGTTGATGGCGGGAGCTTCGTCTCCTACTTTGGCCGAGAGGTCGGCCAGGATACGCCGTACTTCGTCACGTTCGGCTAACTGCATCTCATGCCAGCGGTTGTTCAGTTCAACCACCGCCAGTGGTTCCACGAACAACGTGGCGCCGGAAGAAGATTGGTCGTGGACGATGGATTTGAGTTTGCCCTTGAACTCTGAGCGCAGGGGAATGACGTATCGCCCATTGCGCTGCGTGATGATGGATTCCTGGAGCATGGGGGAAGTATGCGGGTCTCCCAACATGTGTTCCAGCTTGGAAAGCAGCCGTGCGTGAGACACTTTGATTTCAGCGCGGATGGAAGCAAGTTTTTGCGAGGCGTTATCCAGCACTTCGGCGCGGTCAGAGATGCAACGCGAGATAGCCTCGATGATGCCCGGCGGAGGTGGAAAAAGCCGCGCGATCTCCGCCAGGTGCGGGAAGGATTGCAGGTTCTTTTCAAAACTGCGCGCCAGGCTGCGTGCGCTGATGAGGGTGCCGCTAACCGCCAGCAGGTCGGATTCGCTGAGTACACCGCCGCGGCTGGCCAAATTGACAAGAGGACGAATATCGTGCGCGCCGCCAACGCTCACGTCTGCTTTGATGCTGAGCAGTTTGGCGGCTTCGGTGGTGCGCGCCTGGCGTTCCATAGCTTCATCAAGTGTGGCGGCGGGTTGCAAGGCACGGGCAAGGTCGGCAGAGGCGCTAAAAGCGGCATACTCCGCCAGCTTCTCGATCACCTTGGGGAATTCAAGCGTTTTTAAGGTTTTTTCGTCCATATTGGCGAGTGTACCATATCCTGGTTATTGGAAAGTAGGACTATATGAGTGACCCTATATGATTGTAATTGAGGCACGACTTGGAGAAATGAACCACCACGAAATTTTGCTTCAACTGGCGAAAACTTTTTGGTCATCCAGTGTTGAAAAAATTTCACTTCGGCCAGGCGAGCCACAGCACCAGCGTGGAAACCAATCCGGTGAATACACCGCCAAGCACCTCAATGGGGGTGTGCCCCAGCATCTCTTTGAGCCGTTTTTGATCCACCAGCGGGGTCTTGGTTACAGCAAACCACTCATCCACCAATTTATTGAGCGCCTCGGCGTGGAAGCCTGCCTCACGGCGCACGCCGGCAGCATCATAGATAACGATCATCGAGATAGCCACGGCGATGGCAAAGGCCGGGTGGTCAAAGCCACTAAAAAGTCCAATCGCCAGCGTGGTGGCAGTCATGGTGGCGGTGTGCGAACTGGGCATGCCGCCTGTACCAAATGCCAGCGCCAGGTTCAATTTTCGGTGCAAGATATAGTAAATAGGGATTTTTAGGAGTGAAGAAAACAGCCATCCCACAAGGCAGCAAATCAGTTCGGGGTATTTTGCCAACGCCGCCATGCCTTAGTCTGCCTTCTCGACCGCAATCCGGCTTTCGGTGAGTTCTTTGATCTTCAGTTCGGCATTGTCCAGCAACGCTGCGCAAAACTGCGCCAATACCTGGCCGCGTTCAAACAGGCGCATGGTTTCTTCCAGCGTCTTTTGCTCGGTTTCCAGAGCAGCAACAATGGACTCCAGCTCGTTGAACGCCTGTTCATAGGTCAGTTCTGCCAGTGGTTTAGGGGTCTCACTCATTTTTCTCTCCTTCAGGTTTGCTGTTTGGCGTAGAAGTGACCCGTGCCATAAAGACACCGTCCGCTACCCTGGCGTCCAACAGTTCCTCTTTGCTGATCTGGGTGATGCTGGAGATCACGCTGCCCTCCGCGTTGGATAGAATGGCGTAACCCCGCTGCAGCACCGCGAACGGGTTAAGGGAATGCAGGCGTTTGCTTGTATTTTCGGTTTCAGAGCGCCACAGGCGGAAGTTGCTGCCCAGTGCAGCTTGGCTGCGCAAGGCGAGATCATCCAGGCGCTGGCGGTCATTGAGAACCCGGTGTGCCGGCGAGGAGCGCTCTACGCGATG
>CALCNO010000124.1 GCA_937897615.1 uncultured Anaerolineaceae bacterium | reverse complement strand
TTGGCCACAGAGTAAGCCGCGCCGTTGTTAGCACAGGTGCCGCCCAGGTACACCCTGGCAATGCCATCCGCCACGTTGAAATCGCGCACATGCGTGAACCCACTGCTGAAGAGGCGCAGGCCGGCGTTGTATTCTTCCTGGGTTGGGCCGAGGAAAAGCTGGTCCAGCACTGCGCGCATCGGGTCGGCATCCGCCGGCACCTGGCGCGTCACCGCATCCTCGTAGGGTTCTGTGCCGCTGGCAAAGCGCGCTTCATTGGTAAAGTAGACGGTAACCGTCTGCTGAGCAGGGATTGCGGTGGAATCTGGCGATGTGGAGCAGGCGGCGCCGAGCAGCGCCAGAATTCCAAAAGCAAATAGTCTGACCGGGTGTTTCATTCTTCCTCCACTCGTAGCTTATTCATTATAGGGTAAAATCGCTTTGAACCCAAAGGAGCCCTATGCCCACCGAAAAACAAGTAATGGAAGCCCTGCAAAAGGTTTACGACCCCGAACTGGGGCGCAACATTGTGGAACTGACGATGGTGCGCGACCTGCACATTGAGCCGGATGGCGCGATCTCTTTTACCCTGGCATTGACCATCCCCGGCTGCCCGATGAAGAGCCAGATGGAGCATGATGCGCGCATGGCACTGACCGCCCTGCCGGGGGTGACCAGCGTGAAGGTCACTTTTGGCGCCATGAGCGAAGAAGAGAAAAAGAAAATTTTCGCCGGCGGCAAACCAGAATTGCCTAAACTCAACAGTTTCAATCAGGTGAAGCGCGTGATCGCCGTGATGAGCGGTAAGGGCGGCGTGGGCAAATCCTCGGTGACGGCGCTGCTGGCCTGTGCGCTGGCGCGTGCCGGCAAAAAAGTGGGCATTCTCGATGCCGACATTACCGGCCCCAGCATCCCCCGGCTTTTTGGCCTGCCGGCTGGCGGGCTGCGCAAGAGCGAACAAGGCCTGCTGCCCGCAGTGACTGGCCTGGGTATTAAGGCCATCTCTACTAATTTGCTTGTTCCCAATGAGGATGATGCGGTGATCTGGCGCGGCCCGATGATCGCCGGGATGATCCAGCAGTTCTGGCGCGATGTGCTATGGGGCAAGCTGGACGTGCTGCTGGTGGACCTGCCGCCGGGTACTTCGGATGCGGCGCTGACCGTGGTGCAATCGCTGCCGGTGAATGGCGTGGTGCTGGTCACCTCGCCGCAGGCGCTGGCGGGCATGGTGGTCAGAAAAGCCAGTGCCATGCTCAAGCAAATGAACGTACCTGTGCTGGCAGTGGTGGAGAATATGAGCTACTTTGTTTGTCCTAAATGTGGCGAAAAACATGCGCTCTTTGGCACCAGCCACGCGCAGGAAGTGCTGGCGGCCACAGCCGCGCCGATGCTTGTGACATTGCCGATTGACCCGCAGTTGACCGTGCTCAGCGATACCGGCAAGGTGGAGGAATATTCGGGCGACCAATTGCTGGAATTGGCGAACCTGCTCTAAGCAGCCAATCCGGCATCAACGAGCGGTTGTCGATAGCAGGGTTGTAAGCGGGAGGGAATGATGGAAAAAACGAATCTTGTTGGTGCCGTGGTGGCAATTGCGTTTTTTGTGTCGGCAATCCTGGTGTTCGTTTTCCGGCTTTGCGGCAAACCCCAGTACGGCCACTGGATCGGGTACTTTGAACTGGCGCTGGCCGTCCCGCTTTTGTACCTACTGATTATTGCTCCATCTCAGCAGCGCCCGGCAATTTACTATATCCAGGTCGGAGCGATCTTGCTCTGGCTGGTGGTGGAATTGCTGCTGGACTATCTGCTGAAGATCGATTTTCGCAGTGTGCGCTGGATGGTCATTACCTATGTGGTTTTATTCTTCGCTGGATCGGGCGGGTTGCTGGGCATTGCGGCAAACGCAGGCAAGCCCTGGTCAATCGTGGCCATCATCCTGTTCTTGATCATGGCTGTGCTGACCTTTGTACAGCGCTCTGTGACCGGGATGTGAGCTTTAGAGCACCACCATCAGCCAGGCGGCAGCGCCGATGATCAGCACGCACACCAGGCCAATCGGCAGGGTCATGCGCAGGATTTCGCCTTCCTGGCCTTTGACCGCAGTGGTGCTGGCGCCAACGGCCAGCTTGGCCGGGGCCACCATGCTGCCCAGTGCCCCACCAACGGTTTGCGCCGAAAGGATGATCAGCGGAGAAAGTTCCAGCAACCGCGCCACGTCTCTCTGCAATACCCCAAACAGCACATTGGAGTTGGTATTACTGCCGGTGACAAACGACCCCAGGATGCCGATGAAAGGCGCAAACAGCGGGTAGACTGCGCCCACCAGTTCACTGATACCTTTGGCCAGAGTAAAGGTCATGCCGGTGTGTTCCATCAGCGTGGCCAGCCCGATCATAAAGAGCGTTCCCAACGAGGAGGGGATGCCCGAGCGCACAGTGCGCGCCAGTGCCACCCCGGGCTTGCCGATGCGGTAGCCCTTGATGTGCGGGAAGACCAGCAGCGCCAGCAGCGCGGTCAGCAGGATCAGCGTGCCCGGGTGCATCAGAAAGCGGAACAAATAGCCGTTGGCTGCCGGGGTAAGGTGCCCCTGTGCAGTGATCACCTGCGGGAAGGCCAGCGTCCAGGTGAATTGTGAGAGCAAAGCATTAACGGGCTTGATGAGCACAACCCCAATGATCACCACGATCAGGAATCCATAAGTTAACGTGCCGTTTAGCAGGTTCTCGTTCTTCTGCGCTTCCAGTTTCCATCCCTGCGGTTTCTTGCTCAGCAGGATGCCGGCGCCAATGCCCACGATGGCGGCAATGAACGAACTGATCGAGATCAGCCCGATGCGGCCGGAAAGCCACAGGGTGCCGCCCACGATCAGGCTCATCAGCAGGATGCGTTTCCAGTGCTTGAGCTGCCCCAGCAGCCAGGCGCAGGCAAAGCCCGTCAGCAGGACGGCAATGCCAATGAGGATGGAGGTAACCGGGAAGAGCACATTGGGGTCGGTGGCGGTGATATCTGCCAGGGTGCGGAAGGCCAGTGCCATGCCGCTGGTGGTAACGGCCCAGGAGTGCCCAATGGCTGCCGCAGCGACGGCAATGAGCGGCGGTACCCCCATTGCGATGAGCATGGGTGCGCCAATGGTGATGGGCAGCCCAAACCCGGCCACGTTCTCGATCAGCCCGGTGAAGATCCAGGCCTGCACCAGCGTCAGCCAGCCGTTATCTGGGATGACGTGCTGCATCGCCTGGGCGATGGCGCGCACGCCGCCCACCTGCTCCACCAGATAATACAAAAAAAGCGCCGGCCACAGCACATACACCACGTTGAGCGTTAGTAGCAGCCCCTTGCCCTGGGATACCCAGAACACCGGCCAGTTGAGGCCAAAGAACAGCACGGCAACCAGCAGGCCGGCAACCCAGCCGGCCATGCCGGCCCAATGGCTGCCCAGGCGCAGCAGGAGCATCAGCACCAGCACCACCAGGATGGGAATGAGGGCAAGTAAGGCGGTCATGTAGTGTAACTTTTATATAATTTCGAGATTGGCCAGTGAGGCCAGCACCCGTTTGAACCCCACCGATTCAAAATGCACATCCACGGTTTCTTCACCGTCGCTGTCAATTTTGCTTTCCAGCACCAGGCCGTCGCCCCAGCTTGAGGAGCGCACGCGCATCCCCGGCCTGTATCTTGTTTCTTTGGGCGTGGTATCTGTGTGGCGTTTGGCCGTGCCGGAGAGCCCCGTGCTTCCCCAGGTAAAGCTACTCTCGTAGGCCTCGTGCCGCGAGGCTGAGTGCCGCCCCTGGTTGGAAATGAGGTCGCTGCCAATGTCGGACAGAAAGCGCGAAGGTTCGCCGTAATCATAGGTGTTAAATGTGCGCCGGCGCTCGGCGCGCAGCAGGTAAAGCTGGTTGCGGGCGCGCGTCATGCCCACGTAGAAAAGGCGGCGTTCCTCGGCCATTTCTTCCGGGTCATCGCGCGAGCGGCTGTGCGGCAGCAGGCCCTCATCCAACCCCATGATGAACACCTGGTTGTA
>CALCNO010000123.1 GCA_937897615.1 uncultured Anaerolineaceae bacterium | reverse complement strand
GCCGGTTCGTCGCGCGTTACGCGGTAGCCCGCCAGCACCAGCCCGTGCTGCGCCAACTGCTCCTTGAGGTAGATGCCGTTGGTGTCGGTTTCCGGGGTGCGCGAATCGCTGACGGTGATGATGGCAATGCGCGCGGCGGGCAGCGCGGCGGATTTCTGGTGGTGGTCATCGGCGCCGGCGTGCATCTGCGGCGAGTTTTTCATGGCTTCCTCCATCAGGCAATCTCTTCATCTAGTAACCAGGCGGTTACGGTCTCGCCGGCGGCGATGCTTTTGACCCCCGCCGGCACAATGAGCAAGGCGTTGGCCTGCACCAGCGAGAAGAGGTTGCCGGAACCCTGATGCCCCGCCAGGCGTGCCACTGTTTGCTCGCCGCTGCGGGTGAGGATGCCGCGGTAAAAGCTCTCGCGCCCGTCCGGCGATTGCAGCGGTTCCTGCAGCGTGGCCTGCACTTTGCGCGGGGCGGCGGCGGGCTGCCCCAGCAGGGCGCGCAGCAGCGGCAGCACAAATACCAAACAGCCAATGTAAGCGGAGACAGGGTTGCCCGGCAGCCCCAGGAACGGGATGCCGCGGTACTGCCCAAAGGCCACCGGTTTGCCGGGGCGCATGTTCACACGCCAGAAGTCCAGCGCGCCGTTCTCTTCCAGCACCTGGCGCACAAAATCGTACACGCCCACGCTGACCCCCGCAGAGCTGAGGATCAAGTCCGGGGCCTGCGCCACGGCGTTTTGCAGCAACGCCTCCACGCTGGCGCGCGTGTCCTGGGCGATGCCCAGTTGCAGCACCTCGGCGCCGGCGTCTTGCAGCAGCGCCCCCAGCACGTAGCGGTTGGAGTCGTAGATCTTGCCGGGCGCCAGCGGCTGGCCGGGAGTTAATAGCTCATCGCCGGAGGAGAACACGGCAATGCGCGGGCGGCGCATCACCGCCACCTGGGCGAACCCCAGCGCCACCAACAAGCCCACATCCTGCGCTTGCAGGGTGCGCCCCTTTTTGAGGACGCGCTGCCCCTGCTGCAGGTCTTCGCCTTTGCGGCGTACATTCTCGCCGGCTTTGACGGGCGCAAAACAGGCCACCATCTGCGGCAGGGTCTGTCCAGGTCTACCGTATTGATCGGTGTTCTCCACGGGCAGCACGGCATCGGTGCCCGGGGGCAGCGGCGCCCCGGTGAGGATGCGCGCAGCGCTGCCGGCAGGCAGGGGAGCGGGCAGGCCCGCCCCGGCGGGAATATCGGCGCTGACGGGTAAAACCACCGGCGCGGCGGCGCTGGCAGCGGCAATATCGGCGGCGCGCAGGCAGAAGCCGTCCATCGAGGAATTGTCGAAGGGCGGCAGGGCCAGCGGCGAGGTGATATCCTCGGCGAGCACGCGCCCGGCACAGTCTTCCACGCGGCAGGGTTCGCTGCCAATGGGCCGCAGCGCGGCGAGGATCCGTTGTTGGGCTGTCTCAATTGCCAGCAGTTCGCTCATTTTCATCCTTTACCAGATCGCTCAAATTCAATCCGTGAAGCCTCTTTTGGGGTTAATCTTAGCACCTTTGCGCTCCGCGCGGCCATATATTGACCGTTGCGGGGGGCAGCAGGTAAAATTAGGCGGTTCTGATTACTCTACATTAATAATTTGAGGTGTAATGGATACAAAACAGGAACTCAAGCAGCGCGTGGCCCACAACAAGGATGCCATCATTCAATTCATGCGCGATATTTGCGCCATCCCTTCGATGGATTCGCTCATCGGCCCGGTGGGCGAGCGCATCCAGGCCGAGATGCGCAAGCTCAATTACGACGAGGTGCGCTTCGATAAGATGGGCAACACGCTGGGGCGCATCGGCAACGGTCCCAAGGTGCTGGTGTACGATTCGCACATTGACACGGTGGGCGTGGGCGACCGTGAGAACTGGGGCTGGGATCCCTTCACCGGCAAGATCGAGGACGGCATCTTTTACGCCCGCGGCGCCTGCGATGAAAAAGGCAGCACCCCCGGCATGGTCTACGGCCTGGCAATGGCGCGCGACCTGGGCCTGCTGGACGGCTACACCGTGTATTACTTCGGCAACATGGAAGAGTGGTGCGATGGCATTGGCCCCAACGCCTTCGTGGAGGCCGACCCCGGCGTGAAGCCGGACTTTGTGGTGATCGGCGAGCCGACCATGATGAACGTGTACCGCGGCCACAAGGGGCGCATTGAGTTGAAGATCACCGCCACCGGGCGCTCGGCACACGCGGCGGTACATTACCTGGGCGATAACGCCGTCTACAAGATGATCTCCATCATCAACCTGATCCGCGAGCTGGACCGCCGCATGCGCTTTGGCATGGGGGCGCACCCGGTGCTGGGGCACCCCTCCATTGCCATCACTGATGTTTCGGCGCGCACCAACTCGCTCAACGCCGTGCCGGACCAGTTCACCATTTTCATTGACCGGCGCATCACCATCGCCGAATCGCACGATGACGTGGTCAACCTGATCAAGGGGCTGATCCCGGATTACCTGCAGAACGAGATCAAGGTGGAGGAGCTGTATTACGATACGCCCTCTTACACCGGCTTCCAGTTCCCGCTGTCCAAGTACTTCCCGGCGTGGCTGCTGGATAGCACGCACCCGCTGGTGCAGGCCGGCCAAAAGACCGTGAGCGAGCTGTGGGGCGTGGAACGCCCGCTGGGCACCTGGGACTTTTCCACCAACGGCACCTACTGGGCCGGCAAGGCGGGCATTCCGTCCATCGGCTTTGGCCCCGGCGACGAGAAGACCGCGCACACCTTTGTGGAGAACGTACCCCTGCAGGATATGGTGGACGCCACCGCGTTCTATGCCTACCTGCCGCAGATGATCCGGGGTACCCTGTAAGCGAGCAAAAAAAGGAGCGCCAATGGCTGGCATCACCCGTGAAGATGCGCTGAACTATCACCGCCTCAACGGCAAGCCCGGCAAGCTGGAGATCATCCCCTCCAAGCCGCTGGAAACGCAGGGCGA
>CALCNO010000122.1 GCA_937897615.1 uncultured Anaerolineaceae bacterium | reverse complement strand
CCGGGCGCAGGAGAAGCAAAATGCCAGTCGAGATCGGGGGGCTCTTCAAACGGAACGTGATCATCGTTTAGCGGCGGCATTTCCGGCATTTCCGGTTCCTCGTGCCCCGCCACCACATTCGCAGCGGCCGCCTGCGGAGCGTTGCGCATGTCTTCGGTGATGTCCTCCAGGCGGATCATGCGGAAAAGGTCCACCAGCAACTTGGGATCGCCACTGGCGCTATCCACTTTGCCTTCAGCAAACAGAACCGCATCCGGCCTCACCAGAGAATTGAACTTCTCCCACACTTTGGGGAAAATCACCAGCTCGGTAGAACCCTGCAAGTCTTCCAGCGTTGCAAAAGCCATCTCATTGCCATTGCGCGTGTTCAACTTGCGCATCTTGGTGATGATGCCCGCCACTGTTACCTTTTCGCGGTCAGTCACGCCGGCCAGGTCAGCAGAATAATGCGTGACCTTTTGCTGGATCAGGGGCATATATACTGTCAGTGGGTGATCGGATACATAAAGGCCGATCAACTCCTTTTCCCATTGCAGATTTTCGCGCGGATCGGCCAGCACTCCTTCCGGCAGGCGCAGGTCTTCCGCTACCCCCGTCTCGCCGCCAAAGATGCTCAACTGCCCACTTTCCGCTGCGCGGAAATGGCTGCCGCTAATCGAGACCATCGATTCCATCACCTGCAGCAGCGCATTGCGCGAACCGAAAGCATCCAGCGCGCCAACCTTGATCATGAACTCAAGCGTGCGCTTGCCGACCTTTTGCAAATTCACGCGCTGCATAAAGTCGTTCACGCCCTTGAACTTGCCCTCAGCGCGCGCCCTGCGGATAAGATCAACAGGCTCCTGCCCCACATTTTTGACCGCCCCCAGCCCAAAGCGGATGGCCGAGGTTTGATCGGGGAGGTCTTCAATGGAGAAATCCCACTCACTTGAATTGACATCCGGCGGCAGCACCTGAATGCCCATATTGCGGCAATCGGCGCAATAAAAGGCGATCTTGTCGGTATCGTTTTTGGTCACCGACATCAACGCCGTCATGTATTCGACCGGGTAGTGGGTCTTTAGAAAACCGGTCTCAACAGCAATAACGCCGTAATCGGCGGCGTGGCTCTTGTTGAAGCCATACCGCGCAAAGCCCTGCCAATCCTCAAAGATTTCCAGGGCAGTTTCTTCAGGAATACCTTTTTGGGCTGCACCGGAGACAAATTTCTTCTTGTGTTTTTCAATCTCGGCAGCCTTCTTTTTAGAGATGGCTTTGCGGAAATCGTCGGCATCCGCAGCGGTGTAACCGGCAATCTCCATTACCGCCAGCATTAATTGTTCCTGATAGATTGGCGTGCCGTAAGTCTCGGCAAATATCTTTTCCAGTTTAGGGTGGCGGTAGCTGACCGTTTCTTCCTTGTGCATGCGCCGGATGTAAGAGTCAATGTGATCCATTGGCCCCGGCCGGAAGAGTGCCACCATCGCAATGATGTTTGCCAGGTTGTGCGGGCGCATCTGCACGATGTTGCGCGTCATACCCGTGCCTTCCAGTTGGAAGACGCCCGCCGTGCGCCCCTTGCAGAAACTTTCAAAGGTCTCAGGGTCATCCAGAGGGATGTTGTGCAGGTCGTAGCACATGCCGTGGCGGTCGTTGATCAGGTCGCAGGCGCGCTGCATGATGGTGAGGGTGGCCAGCCCCAAAAAGTCCACCTTGAGCAGACCCAGTTTGTCGATCATGTTCATCTCAAACTGAGTCACGGACTTGATGGGGGATTCTTCGGAGTTGCTGGTAGGCCGGTGCAGGGGCAGGTACTCCAGCAGCGGCTCATCGGTAATCACCACGCCGGCGGCGTGTGTGCCGGCATTACGCGCCACGCCCTCCATGTGGCTGGCGGTATCGATCAGGTCGCGCAGGTAATCGGCCTCATCGTAAATCTCTTTAAACTGCGGCGAAACCTCCAGCGCGTTCTCAATGGTCACAGGTTTATCAGGGATGATGGGCGGGATCGTTTTTGAAACACGATCTACCTCAGAGAGGGGGATATCCATCACCCGGCCCACGTCACGGATGGCCGCCTTGGCGCCCAGCGTGCCAAAGGTGATGATCTGAGCGACCTTGTCGTTGCCGTACTTGCGCGCGCAGTACTCCATTACCTGGCTGCGTTTATCGTCCTGGAAATCCAGGTCAATATCCGGCATGGAAACGCGGTTGGGGTTAAGGAAGCGCTCAAAGAGCAGGCCGTGGCTGAGGGGGTCGATCAAGCTGATGCCAAGTGTATAGGCCACCAACGAACCTGCCGCCGAACCGCGCGCGTTGTACCAGATGTTATTCTCGGTGGAATAGCGGCACAGATCCCACACAATGAGGAAGTAGGCATCAAAACCCATCTGATTGATAACGCCCAGTTCGTATTCAAGGCGTTCGCGCACCTGCGGGTCGTTGGCATGGTCGCCAAAACGGCGTATCAGGCCTTCTTCGCACAACTTGCGCAGATAGGTTTGCGGGGTAAAGCCCTCGGGCACATCAAAACGCGGCAGGTGATAGGATTCCCTTTCCAGGTTCACGTTGCAGCGCTCGGCAATCAGCAGCGTATTACTCAGGGCATCCGGGCTTTCCGGGAAGAGCGAGGCCATCTCCTGTGGGCTGCGCAGGTAGTAAGTGTCGCCGGTCATCTTCATGCGGTTAGGGTCGCTCAGCAGCGCCCCGGTCTGAATGGCCAGCATGATATCCTGATAGCGCGCATCGGCCCGGTCAATGTAATGCACGTCGTTGGTGGCAATGAAGTTGGCGTTGTAACGCTTGCCCAACTCCAGCAGGGTTTTGTTCACCTGGGTCAATTCCGGGATATTGTGATTTTGCAGCTCAACAAAAAAGTTGTTCGGGCCAAACGTTTCGTAGTACCAGTCCAGCTTTAATCTGCCGGCGTCTGAGCCTTTGTCCAGGATGGTGCGCGGCACCTCACCAGACATGCAGGAAGTGGTAGCAATCAACCCCTCGGCATGCGCGGAAAGGAAGTCATGGTCAACGCGCGGATAGTAGTAAAAGCCTTCCAGTTGACCGGCAGAAGCAATCTTGAGCAGGTTCTTGTACCCCTTTTCGTTCTCTGCCAGCAGCAACAGGTGATAACTGTGTTTGTCGCGCTGAGGGTCGCGGTCACTCATGCCCCGGGCGGCCACATAGGTTTCCAGGCCGATAATTGGCTTAACCCCGGCCTCTTTGGCGGCATGGAAGAACTCGATCACCCCGAACATGGTGCCATGATCGGTGATGGCAATCGAGTCCATGTTCATCTCTTTCGTCCGGGCAATCAGCTTCTTGATGTTGCTGAAGCCGTCCAGGAGAGAATATTCGGTGTGAACATGAAGGTGGGCAAAGGACATTACAGCAGAAGCTCCGCAAACGCTACAAATAAGATAAAAACATTATAGCATCTTGGTTATAGCGCCTCTCTTAATAAAGCCTCTCCGGCAGAAAACTTTAAGGATTTTAACAAAACAGGCGCACTTGCGTGCGCCTGTAATTGCAGTTATTTGTTTCTCACACCGACACCATGTTGACCGCGGCGCGGAAGGAAAGATAGGCATTGACCATGGAGTCGGCGGTGAACTCAATGCGCCGGCCATCCAGGCGTTTGGCACCCGGCAGCAGGCTGGCCTGGTCGGCCATAAAGGTGTGGAAAAACTCAATGGTAACGTTGACCGGCGATTGCATCTTGATTGGCGCGGGGGACTTCCCGGCCTTGAATGCACTCACCGCCTTGCGGGCTGTATCGCCAATCAACTTATGGCTCTCCTCAAAGGGCAGGCAGTGCGCCGCATAACGCCCGGCGGCAGTCTTTACCTGCGCCGTGGCAACCCCGGGAGCCCACTCGCGCGCCTCGGCGCATACGGTCTGGTCGCCGCTTACCATCAGCACAGGTACGCCAAACTCGCCGCACACGGCGCCGTTGAGCCCAAACTCGCCCGTCAGGCGGCCGTTGAGCCACAGATTGGCCACACGCACGCTGGACCAGGTGTGGTCAAGCACGGCATACAGCGAGCCGGCACGGGCATGATACCCCAAGAAGATGGCCGCATCCACACCGGTATCCACACCCTGCACCATTGAAAGCCGGGTGGGGGTGCCCGTATTCAGGTTGGCGCGCGCGTCCAATTCTTCCAGCAGCACATTGTTGCTGTTCCAGTGCCCGTCGGCAATGATGATCTCCGTTGCGCCGCCGGCACTGGCGCCCGCCACCGCCGCGTTCACATCCGCCGTCATAATGTGGCGAAACCGCTGGTATTCAGGCTTAAAAGGGTCCACCTGATCCCAAGAGACCACGCCGCTGATGCCCTCCATGTCACACGCAATCAAAACTTTCATGCTTCACTCCTTAGATGGTTTCAATTTCCAGATATAAGCGCCACGCAGTCGCTCTTTTCTCTCCAACCCAATTTCCGCTTCCAGCCGCGCTACCCAGGTGGGGCAAGGCTGATCGTAAGGCAATTGCAGGCGCTCGCGCAACTGCACCCAGGTATACCCGCCCGGGTTGGCCTGCAGCCCCTGATGAATCGCATCCCTGAATTCGGTGTATTTCATTGTGCCTCATATTAAACGAACAACGGCTTATCTGCGGGCTTTACCCCCAGATCCTGCGGAGACACCGGCAAATTGCGGAACTCTTCAAAGGTCAGGTTGGCGAGGTTCACTTTTTTATTCCTGCGCAACTGGTCGAAAAGCACCATGTAACTTGAGGTAATCCGGGCTTTCCAATCCAAAGCCAGTTTTGTAGCCGTCAGGTGTATCTGGCGCGGCTCGCTGGCCTCGATCTCGGTGAAGTTCCCAAAGGGCATTTCATCCAGGGTAATCTCTACCTCATCCAGCATGTATATGGTACGCCATTTTTCGTAACGGATGCTCTCCTTGTACCCCAATGCCTCCAAAAACTGGCGCGCGGCTTCAAAATCGCTCACCTTGAACTCGATCTCTTCGCGGCTGCTCACGTCATCGCGCAGAATGGATGGGCCTTTGTAAGTGACAATCGAGTCTATATCCTGGCGCAGACGGATCACACGATGCTGTTTCGACAGGCTCAGGTCGGGCGTATCAAAGCGGTGGTTTGTCTCCAGCGTGCGCACACGCTGCAGTACCGCCCCAATCCGGCGCAGACGTTCTTCAAACGAAGTTCTATCGGAAAGGTAAAACTTTACTTCCAATTCTTGCGGAATATCAACTTTTCTCTTCATTTGCTTCCTCAAACGAGCTTGCCCGGGTAGCGGGATGCATAAAAGGAGATAACACCCACATGGAAAGGGTCCCCACGCCAAGCAAGAGCAGGGTGATCACCAGCGCAAAGATATGCCTGGCAAAAGGCAACGGGGATTGATTCAACACCGTCCGGTCAAGCCACAACCAGGCAGCCTCTGCCAGTAAAAGTACGCCCCCCAGCCACGGCGCCCAGTGAACCCGGCGCAGCAACACAATTCCGGCAAGCAAAAACCCAAGCGCAAAGAAAAGGTTTTTAAAAACCAGGTAACCCGTTCCAGGCTCGATTTCGAATACCCGCAGCCAACTCCAGGAATGAAAGACCATCCACAGCGCCAGGAGATGCACCAGGGATGCCAAAAAGAATCCCACCCCAATGATGTAAAGCAGTGCCGGTGTCTTTTTCGCCACGGTGAATTCTCCAATGCCCGTCCACTGTTCCAAACAGGCCAAAGTAGAGTATAACCCAAACACGGGTCGGGGTCATTGCCGGAGAAAAAGCTTAACGCTGTATAATTTTTACAATCATTAATAACGAAGGACTGCTATCAGTGATAAAGAGCCTGCGCGCGCGCCTTAACCAAGTAAAGCCCTCTGTTGTGTTCCTGGTGCTTTCCCTCCTCGCTGGGGGGTATCTGCGTTTAAAAGAAGCGTTGGCTGCCGCTTTCCCATTAAATGATGGCGGGCTGTTCTATATGATGACGCAGGAACTGGTGGCAAACCACTTCCGCTTGCCACTGTTCACCAGTTACAACCACTTGCAGATCCCATTTGCCTACCCACCGCTGGCTTTTTACCTCACCGGCGCGCTGCACCAGATTTTCAGCTGGGAACTTTTGGATATTTACCGCCTCTTCCCGGCCATCATCACTATCCTCACCATCCCGGCTTTTTATCTGCTGGCACGCGACCTGACAGAGGATGACAACCAGCTTTCGCTCGCCATCCTCATTTTCACGCTGCTGCCGGCCACCTTTGACTGGGCCATCATGGGCGGCGGGGTCACGCGCTCGCTGGCGTTTCTTTTTGCCCTGCTGGCGCTACACTTTACGTTCCTGCTGTTCACTAAAAGCCGCTTAAGCCACCTGTTCCTCAGTGCATTGTTGTTGAGCCTGTGCATCTTATCTCACCCGGAGACGGGCTTTCACACCGCGTTCAGTGTGCCTGTGTTATGGTTCTTCCTCTCGCGCAAAAAGCAGGGCGCCTGGCAGACACTTTTCATGGCGCTGATTACGCTGGCGCTGACCGCCCCCTGGTGGGGCAGCGTGGCGGCAGCACACGGGTTCCAGCCTTTTATGGCGGCCCTGTCTACCGCGGAGCAGAACGGTTATTCCTTCTTTGACCTGTTCAACCTGCAACTTACAGACGAATTGCAAGCGGCCTCGATTGCTCTGTTTGCCTTCGTGGGGATTTTCTTAGCCCTGGCGCGCAAAAAATACTTCCTGCCCGCCTGGCTGCTAATCTCCTATGCAGTTGCTCCGCGCAGTGCCAAGATCTTCATCGCACCGGTAGTGGCCGTGCTGGCCGCACAGACGGTCTGCCAGTTGATTCAATGGCTGGATTCAAAAAGGGCACACAACGCAACTGCCGCTTTTCTCTCCTCGCTCTATGCAAAATTGTTCCTGGCGCTCCTGTTCTTCCAGTGGTTCTCTTCGGCGATGCTTGTCCTCAGGCCGTTTTCATACTTTCGCCTGGATCAGGGCGATGTGCAGGCCTTTGAATGGGTAAAAGAGAATAGCGACCCCGACGACAGCCGCTTCGTCATCGTCACCGACCACTTCTGGTCCTCCGACCCGGCATCCGAGTGGTTCCCGGCGCTCACCGGCAGGATCAGCACCGCTACGGTGCAGGGAACAGAGTGGCTGGGCGGCGGGCACTATCTGGCCGCTATCGAAGAGGCGCGCGAATTGCAATTCTGTGTTGACCAGAACCCCGCATGCATTGAAGCGTGGGCGCAAACCTACGCCAAAGACTTTGATTACATTTACATCCGCAAGATGAAGGTCCAAAATGCCAAAGAACTGGTGACGTACGATAGCGCACTGGCGGGGCTGCTGGCGCAGGACGCGCGCTATTCGCTGGTCTATGAGTCCAAAGAAGCGGCCATTTTCAGCCGAAAGTAAAGACCAGACAACTTGACATTGGGTCAAAGTTAGCTATACTGACTTAAGGGATAAAAAGCGATGAAAAAGTTTTCCTTTTGGGACTTTTTAACGATTCTGACGCTTGTGGCAACGGTCATCGTGGCGATTGTGGTGATGTCCATTTATTCCAACCCAAATTCCTCGCTCAACCCCTTCCCCGTCCCAACGCTGGTTCCAACCCTCTACATTCCGTCGCCCACGGTAACGCTCATCTCACTGCCGCCCACCTGGACGCCGACCCCGTACGTTGAGCCCACGCGGCGCCCCACCTCAACCCCAATGCCAACCCTCGCGCCATAATTGTCAGCCGGCAAGGCTGATGTTACAATCTCTATTTCATCACAATTTAAGCTGCACGGATGTGACTATGAACGATCAGATCAGTATTGAATTGTTTAACCACCTGGTGGAACTGGCCGCTCTTGAACTAAGCGAGGAGCAGGCAGCCTATCTGCACAAGCAGCTCAATAACCAGTTGCGTGCCATCCGGGAACTGGCCTCCATTCCCATTGACAGTGCCATCGAAGCCAACCTTCACGGCGTGCCCTACATCCCCGCAGCCCGCCCGCAACTGCGCGAGGACATCGCACAACCTTTTGCCGATGTAACCGCCATCCTTTCACAGGTACCGCAAATTGAAGAAGACCATATTATGGTGCCTGATATACCGCATACCACTTTGAAGTGAGCCCTATGGAACTCTGCGACCTGACTGCACTTGAACTGACCTCGCTGGTCAAACAGAAAAAAGCCTCAGCGGTGGAAATCTTGCAATCCTGCCTGCGCCGCATTGAGAAGGTAGATGGGCGCCCCGGCTCCCTTGAAGACCGCGAACTCACGGATGAAGACCGTGCCACCGTCCATGCCTTTATCACCGTCACCGATCAGAGCGCCCTTGCCCGGGCAGCCGAGATCGACAAAAGCATCGCCAGAGGCGAAGACCCCGGCCCACTGGCCGGTGTACCCTTCAGCGTCAAGGACATTTTTTGTGTTAAAGGCACGGTAACCACAGCGGCTTCGCGCATCCTTTCCAACTTCACCGCACCGTACACCGCCACACCAGTAGAGCGCATGCTCAAGGCTGGCGCCGTAATGATCGGCAAGGTCAACCTGGATGAATTCACTTTTGGCTCCTCCAGCGAATCCAGCGCTTACCACCCCACCACACGCAACCCCTGGAAGACCGATCGCGTGCCGGGTGGCTCCTCCGGCGGAAGTGCCGCCAGCGTGGCTGCCGGAGAGGTGCCTCTCTCCATCGGCACCGATACAGCCGGTTCCATCCGCCAGCCCGCCGGGTTCTGCGGTGTGGTGGGCCTCAAACCCACCTACGGACGTGTTTCGCGTTACGGGCTGATCGCTTTTGCCTCCTCACTGGATTGCCCCGGCCCGCTGGCGCGCAGTGTCAGCGATGCCGCCGCCATGCTGCAGGTAATCGCCGGGCGCGACGAGCACGATTCCACTTCAGCCGCCGTGCCTGTGCCAGATTACATGGCCGCCGTGCAGAAAGATGTAAAAGGCATGCGCATCGGCATTTCGCCAGACTATCTGCGCCTCACCTACCCGGATATGGAAACCGGCGAGATCAAATACCAGCCAATGCCCGCCGATATCGAGCGTGCCGTGAGAAGCGCCGCCGAAAAACTGGTGCGCATGGGCGCGGAGATCGTTGAAGACGTTCCCATGCCCAACACCAAGTACTGCATCCCGGTGTATTTTGTCATCAGCCGCGTGGAGGCTTCCTCCAACCTGCACCGCTTTGACGGAGTTAAGTATGGCATCCGCGAACTGACGCCCGGCGCAGACCTGCAAAAGATGTACCGCCTCACCCGCAATGCCGGCTTTGGCCCGCAGGTCAAGCTGCGCATCCTGATGGGGATGTACACCAGCGCCGCCCAGTATAGCGAGCAGTATTACCAGAAGGCGCTGCGCGTCCGCACTCTCATCCGCCGCGACTTCGATACCATTTTTGACCCGCGGGGCAGCTACCGCCTGGATGCACTGCTGACGCCCACCAACCCCACCCCGGCTTTCCACATGGATGCGGTCTATGGCGACTCTGTGTTGATGCAGTATGCCGACCAGTTGACCGTGGCCGGCGACCATGCTGGCATCCCCGGGCTTTCCTTGCCCGGCGGGCTGGACGATGAAAAACTGCCCATTGGCATCCAGCTACTTGGCGCCGATTATACCGAAGACAAACTGCTGCGCATTGGCCGCGCTTACGAGTTGGCCACCCAGGACGAACTCTGGCGCAAAGTGCTTCCGGAAGTGCTGAGATAAAAGAAATTAAAGCGGTTTGAGATGAAAAAACTACGCATGTTCGCCAGTCTCATCTGCATTAGCATACTCCTCCTGGGCTGCCAGTTGGCCGATTCCGTGATGGCACTGGTCGTTTCGCCCACGCCCACCTTTACAGCCACTGCGACCTCTACGAACACACCCACGGCCACTTTCACTGCCACACCAACGGAAACGGCGACCGCTACCCCCACCGCCACTTTTACCCCAACGGCCACAGAAACACCACTGCCCACATTGACCTTTACGCCGCGCCCCACCAGAGTTTCCACCTCCGGCGGCGAGTGTAACGGCGGCAACACGGCCATTGAATCGGCTGTGCTCTCAATGATCAACTACCAGCGCGAGCAGGCCGGCCTGGCCAAACTCACCGGCGCCTCGGCATTGTTCACCGCCGCCCGTAACCACAGCAAAGATATGGCCAGCAGCAACTTCTTTAGCCACACCGGCAGCAACGGCTCAAGCCCCTTTGACCGCATGTCGGCTGCAGGGTTTTCATATTCCTATGCGGCAGAGAACATCTATGCCGGCAGCGGCAGCAATAACAGTGCCTCTGCGGCAGTCTCCGGCTGGATGAACAGCGCGGGCCATCGTGAGAATATACTCAACCCCGTTTACACCTATGCCGGTGTGGGCTACTGGTGCAATCCCAACAGTACTTACAGCGCTTATTTCACCCTGGACCTGGCTAAGCCATAGACCAGATTTTTACGCGAGGACAAATGACTGAATACGAAGCGATCATCGGTTTGGAAACCCACATCCAACTTA
Source organism: uncultured Anaerolineaceae bacterium (assembly GCA_937897615.1). Lineage (GTDB taxonomy): Bacteria > Chloroflexota > Anaerolineae > Anaerolineales > Anaerolineaceae > UBA6107. The sequence goes on along the minus strand of CALCNO010000122.1, from coordinate 2,303 downwards.
ACACGCAGAGCAAGATCTTTTGCTCCTGCAAGGCGGATTCCTGGGATGACGCCCCCAACACCAACATCTGCCCGGTGTGCTCCGGCCTGCCGGGCGTGCTCCCCATCCTGAATAAGGCCGTGGTGGAAAAGGGTGTGCTGCTGGCAAAGGCCATGAATTCCGAGATCCGCGACGTATCCTACTTTGACCGCAAGAATTACTTTTACCCGGACCTGCCCAAGGGGTACCAGATCACCCAGTTCGATCAGTCCATCGGCAAAGGCGGCTATATGGACGTGCCCATCCCTGCCAGCGCCAGCCCCGACCAAAAGCCGTACGTGCGCCGCGTGGGCATCTGGAAACTGCACATGGAAGAGGATGCCGGAAAAACCAAAACCGTTGGCGGCAAACGCCTCATCGACTTCAACCGCTGCGGCGTCCCGCTGATCGAGATGGTGACCGCACCAGAACTGCGCACCGCCGAAGAGGCCGGGCAGTATCTCATTCGCCTGCGTCAGCTGCTGCGCTGGATTGGTATTTCTGAGGCCAACATGGAACGCGGCCACCTGCGCTGCGACGCCAACGTATCTGTGCGCATCAAGGGTGAAACCCAGCTCAATCCCAAGACCGAGATCAAGAACGTCAACTCCATCGAGGCAGTCAAGGACGCCATTGCCAAAGAGATCGAACGCCAGATGCGCGAGATGGAAGCCGGGCGACGCATTGAATCCTGGACGCTGGATTGGGACGAGGACACCGGCACGCTTAAGAAGATGCGCTCCAAAGAAACTGAGGCCGATTACCGCTACTTCCGCGAACCGGACCTGCTCTCTGTAAATCTGACGGAAGAGTGGAAAAACAGGATTCTAATGGGTTTTCCGGAACTGCCGCTGGCGCGGCGCGAGCGTTTCATCACCCAGTACGGGCTGCCAGAATATGACGCCGAAATTCTTACCGGCGAGCGCAAACTCTCCGATTACTACGAGGCTGCCGTGAAAGCCTATGGCGGCGACCCCAAAAAGGTGTCCAACTGGCTGATGAACGAAGTGCTGCGCATGATCAACGAGCAGGGGCTTGACCCGCAAACAATGGCGCTCACCCCGGCCGCCCTGGCGGAAATTCTCAATTTAGTAGACGCCGGTACGCTCAACATCACTACCGGACGCGGATTGCTATCCAAAGTACAGCAGACCGGCAAGACACCCCAGGCAATTGTGGCCGAGGAAGGGCTTGCCAAAGTGAGCGACGACAGTGCCATCCGTAAAGTGTGCCAGGAAGTGCTGGCGGAAAGCCCCAATGAGGTGGCCAGCTACAAGGCCGGAAAAGTGACCCTGCTGGGTTGGTTCACCGGCGCGGTGATGAAGAAAATGCGCGGCCAGGCAGATGCGGCACTGGCAAAGAAGATTCTGGAAGAGTTGCTGAAATAAGCAAACGGCTGGTGAGAAAACCCACCAGCCGTTTTATTTTAAAAAGTTGTTCGGCCAATGCTATTTGTTTTAATAGCTTTATTGTTTCTTGCAAACGATCAGCATATGCTCGCTCATGCCAACCACAGCGGGGTGGGTGCAGGTTTGCATGTGTGTTTCGCGCCAGGGTTTCCAAAGCTCTTCGTTTTTTGCCAGTTTGTTCAACTTGCGGCGGTGACTGGTGCTGATCCCTTCCAGACCAGCCATTTCCTGGATACTGACCCCTTTGCCAGAGAAGGCTTCGCGCAGTTCCTCCGGCAGGAAGAAGTGGCAGGCAGTGAACCCCGACCCCCCTTCATAATCGCCGCTATCCCGAATCTGCTTGAAGTGCGGCATGCCAATCTCTTCTTGAAAAAGGGTCAACTCCACCACCAGCAAGCTCAACCGGCTCATCACCGAGACGAAGATCGGAGCACCCGGCTTGGCCACCCGGATCAACTCGCGGATGGCCTTATCGCGCTTTTGTCCATCCACAATGTGAGAAAGCGGCCCGCCCAGGCAGATGACCGCATCAAAGGTGTTATCCTCGATGCGCGAAAGGTCAACGATGGAACCCTCAATGAGATTGCGCACCTTCGCTTTCAACTTTGCCCGGCGGATGCGCCGTTGGGCAAATGCCAGGTTGGCAGGCGTCACATCCAGCAGAATCATGTCATAGCCCCGGCTGGCGAGTTCCACTGTATATCTGCCGGGGCCGCCACCGGCATCCAGGATCAATCCTTTTGGGGGAAGGTGCTTTTCAAGGAAGTGCAGCGTGGTGTCAAACTCCAGACGGTGATATGGGTCACGCACCAGGCGCTGCCACTCTCTGCGCACATTTGCAGTGTAGTATTCTTTTACAAGGGATTCAGTCATCGG
>CALCNO010000121.1 GCA_937897615.1 uncultured Anaerolineaceae bacterium | reverse complement strand
CTGGTGGATACTTTATCGAGCGGGATCTGGTCAAAGAGAGTCTGCATATCGCGCAGGGAGGAAATGGATACCCCCACCTTGCCCACCTCGCCCAAAGACATGGGGTCATCGGCATCGTAACCGATCTGCGTGGGCAGATCAAAGGCTACCGAGAGGCCAGTCTGGCCCTGCTCCAACAGATAGCGATAGCGCTTGTTGGATTCCTGCGCCGAAGCGAAACCGGCGTACTGGCGCATGGTCCAAAAGCGGCTGCGATACATGGTGGGCTGCACCCCGCGCGTAAAGGGATACTCGCCGGGGAAGCCGGAATCCGCCAGGTAATCTCCGCCGCCGGGAACCCCCACGCGCGGCAAGGGAATACCCGATGGGCTGAGGAATTCTTCCTTGCGCTCTTTGAATTTTTCGACCGATGGTTTAGCAACCTGCTCCTGCCAGCGTTCAAACTCGCTCTCTACTGTCATATTTTCCTCATCAAAGTGATCTGTTAAATTGAGTATACCCGATTGTGCCCGGGGCAAGCGGATTAGCGCGCAACCACTCCCACAAACGTGCCGTGGGAGTGTATCAGAGCGTTCGGCCAGGTCAGGGAGCTTGTTCCAGCCGGATCATGCGGTTGCCAGAGTTATTCATGCCAACAAAGTCGGAGACATCGATTCGCGCTTCAGCCGGATTGAGGGTATTCTCACCCAGGTAAAATTCCACAGTGTTGTCGCTGGCGTAATCTCCCATGCCCCCGTAGATGAAAGCAAAATCATTGCCGTTGACCACATTCTCGCGGATCACCAATCCCAGAATCTGGTTGCGCGCCGAAGGCCGGGCGCAGCCGCTGCAACCGCCCGCATAAACAAACAACGCCTGCCCCTTAGTGATATCCAGCGCGGTGAAGGTATTCTTCTCGATCACCACATCTTCGATCAGGTTATCGCTTTCGCCCACCCCCGTGAAAATATCGATCCCTTCCCACTTGTAATCCAGAATCTGGTTATCGTGAATCCAGATATGCGAGAGCCGCCCGGTTGCGCCGCGCGGCGCCGGGTCCTGCCCGGAAGCAGCCAGTAGCGAAAAAGCGGAAGAATCCGCATGGCTGGTATTGCCTGAAATTTCAACATTCTCGATCGCGTTGCCAATGGCAGCACGTGTGGTTAATGGCAAGCCGCCCAGCACGTCATTATTGGTGGGGTTAAGGGTGACCATGTGTTCGGCGCTGGCGCTGATGGTATTATCCGCAATCCGCACGCCGCGGATGGTGTTATCGCTGTTGCCAAAGTTGCCGGCAATTATCATCACACCGGCGGGGCGCGCGCTGTCGCCGCCTATGCCTTCAGGATTCAAGGTATTGGAACTGATCTCCACCTGCTCTACCAGGTTGCGGTCTGAGAATCTCTCCTCTCCCGGAAGGCGGAAATAGTAACTGCTGCCGTCAGCCGCATTGACGGTGATGGTAGCGCCCGGCGAAGCAATGGTATTGCCGTGGATCAACAGGTTAGATAAGCGGTTATCCGAACCACCGGCGCCAGCCGCCATAATGAAAATGCCACCGTTGCCGCCATTGCGCACTGCGATCTGGTTTTCCACAATTTGCACATCCGAGATGGAGATGTGAGAGAACAGGGTTGGGTCCGCCATATCCGAGACAATTTTAAGCGGAGCCAGCAGGATACCGCCGCCCCCCACGTCTGAATTGATCACATTGTTGCGCAGGATGATCTGCGTGTACGCGCGCTGACCACAGGCATCATCCACGCAGGCAATAGCAATAGCAAAATTGTGAAAGGCGTTGAATTGCAGGTGCTCAAGCGTGATTTGCGAGGCATTGATGATAAAAGCCATCGAGTAGTTGGTGTCAAGGGCACTCCCATCCAGGGTAACGTCGCTCACGCCATCTCCATCCACATCGCCACTCAAAGAGAGCTGGTCTGCCGTCAACAGCAGGCGCGGCTCTTCGTAGCGCTGCGGCTGGCCCAGGTACAGCGTTGCGCCGTTCAGCGTAGGAGAGAACACAATGCGCTTTGGACCTTCAGTGTAATTGGCGGCCTCAACAGCCTCGCGCAGCGAGATCGCCCCATCCGTGCCCGGCGCTGCCAGCAAGGCAGCAAAATTAGCAGTATCTCCATCCAGAATATCCTGGTCAGTGGTTACGACTATTTCCTGCGTTACAGGCTGTGTGGCAGTGGGCGTGGGCGCCAGCGTTACGCTGGCAACAGGCAATGGAATTTCAGTTGCAGGCAAAAAAGTGGTTGGGGTTACAAGTTCAGGTTTCTGGCAGCCCGCCAAGGTCACACAAAGAGCAAGCGCCAGCAAAAATGATGCTTTTTTCAAGACAACCTCCTGTTGCTTAAAACGATTGAAACCATTCTGAAAGTAATGTGCAAGTTTGACTTAAATTTAGCATAATTGCATTTTTGTGTGTGCCAATTTTCAACTGTTTAGAATATGGTATATTTTTAACACCGTGTCCATGAATCTGGTCTGGACAACATTCTTTTTTCATCACTGCTGAGAAGACATGACTTCATTCTTGCAACTCGCCATCCTTTTATCCATCCTTCTCCTTACCGCAAAAGCGGCCGGGTATTTGAGCACGCGCATCAAACAGCCTTCTGTTTTTGGTGAAATCCTTGTTGGTGTCCTGCTGGGCCCATCGCTCCTCAATATCACTCACCTCCCATTCGTCACCGATACGCATCTGGAAGAAATGATCACGCTGATGGGAGAGTTAGGCGTTTTGCTGCTGATGTTCCTGGCTGGCCTGGAATTACATCTCGGCGATCTGGTGAAGAGCGCACGCGCAGCAGCCTATGCCGGTGTGCTGGGCGTGCTGCTCCCCGTGGGTCTGGGATTAGGGTTTGGCGAGCTCACCGGCATGGATTTTAACCATGCGCTTTTCCTGGGGCTAACTCTTGGCGCTACCTCGGTTTCCATCTCCGCACAAGTGCTTCTTGAGCTTAAGGTATTGCGCAGCAAGGTAGGCTACGGCCTTTTGGGCGCGGCGGTCTTTGATGATGTGCTGGTCTTGCTACTGCTCTCCATTTTTCTGGCTTTTCTTTCCGGCAGCAGCGGCCTGGTGGGTATCCTCGTCGCTATTGGTAAAATGCTGGCTTTTCTGGCAGCTTCAACAGCCATCGGCCTGTGGGGTTTGCCGTTGCTGGTGCGCCTGATACAAAGGCGTTCCATCAGCCAGGGAATGACCACACTGGCAATCATCCTCATGCTGCTATATGGCGCTGCCGCAGAACTGCTGGGGGGAATGGCCGCGATCACGGGGGCCTTTCTGGCCGGGTTGATGTTTGCGCGTACGCCGGAAAAGAGCCGCATCGAAGAAGGTTTCCACAGCCTTGCGTACTCCTTCTTTGTGCCGATCTTCTTTGTCAGCATTGGCTTGGGAGTAGACCTGCGGGAACTTGACCTTTCGATTTTGTGGATCATGCTTGGCATTACTGTGATTGCCATTCTCGGCAAGATTATCGGCGCCGGCAGTGGTGCCAAACTGGCGCGCTTTTCCTGGCAAGAATCGCTGCAGATCGGTGTGGGCATGGTTTCTCGCGGCGAGGTCGGGCTGATCATCGCCAAGATCGGCCTCGATTCAGGCTACCTCTCAGGCTCACTTTTTAGCGCTATCGTGGGGATGATCCTCATCACCACACTGGTAACACCTCCCATTTTGCGCCTCACATTCCATACTGCGCCCAAACAGGGCGATGTCAAGAGTTCAGAAAATCCGACCCCTGAAAAGGAGAGTGCATGAATGCAATGATTTGGTTCGTCCTACATGACCCTGCCCTTCTGGAAGATGTACTGGCCGCCTGGAAGGAAAGCGGGGTACTGGGAATTACCCTCCTTCCCAGCACGGGCCTGCGCCGTCTGGAAGATAGCAACTCGTTAAGAGAGGACGTGCCTCTCATTCCCAGCATCGAAGACCTGGTGAAGGATACGCAAACTCTCAACCGCACCATGTTTACCATTGTTGACAGCGAAGCACAGGTAGAAAAGGTGGTGGCGGCCACCCAAAACGTGGTGGGGGACCTCAACCTGCCCAATACAGGCATCTTGTGCGTCATCCCTCTTGGCAAGGTCTACGGCCTTAACCGCAAAGACGAAGCAGCATAAAAATAACCACCCGGGATTACCGGGTGGTTATTTTTTGGCACATAACTGCCTCGTAAGGCAAAGCGTTAGAAGTTCAATTATTTAAACCAGGTTGCTTTGATCTCTGCGGGCGTCATAGGAGGCAATTGCAGGAAACCACCCTCGCCAACGCGCAGTGCGTCAAGTTTTGGGCCAATCCATTCCGGGAGCGTTTCATTGGTGATGGTCGGGATATCATACTTTAGGGTATTGTTGCTGCCTTCAAAGAAGGCATCATCCTTGAACTGCGAGCCATTCAAATAGAATAAGGCCACGTAAATTCCCTCATAACCGGTACCACCGGGGCGGATTTGTGCGATGCACTTGATGTTGTTGCCTGCATCGAGCTCGTTCTTCCAGGAAATGAGTTCATCCTTGCGTGCCATGCATTCCGTCACCACCGGCCTGTGCGAGCTGGGAGCATCTTTGATGCCCCAGAAGATATTATTCAAAAACTCGGTAGACCAAATGGCTCCCAGGTTCGGGTCAGATTCAATTAGCGACGTGATATCTTGTGAGGTGAAGGAATTACCGCTGTAATCAGCCGGTTTTTTAATGGCAGTGATGTCAGGGTAACCCTTGAGAACTGCCTCCACCTGGTTCTGGATATAGCCGGAGTCGCCGAAGTTGTAGTAGATAAAATCACCCCGGTCATTCATCTGCTTGAACATAAAGGAAAGTGTGGTGTAGTAGATTTCGCGCTCCGCAGAAAGGTTATAAACGCCTTCCACGTCAGACTCGGCGTTGAGCATGAAGATGGGGATTCCATGGCCAGCAACCTCCTGCACAGCCGGACCCGACCCCATCACATCCCAACGGTTGGACGCATTGACAATGGCATCCACGCCCATGTCGGCCAATGCGCTAATGCTGTCACCCTTGACACACTCAGCGTCAATTTCGGAGCAGGCCTTATCAATATCCGCTTGTATTGTGGGGTCAAGAGCACCGGTGTAGCCAATAACAAATGGGCCACCATTCCCAGTGGAGGTTGTAATTGCTGCGTTACCATATTGCGGGTACACACCATGCGTGGGGCCGCATTGAGCAGGCGCATCGGGGTTGCGGTCATTGCCGGGGCTATTGGTGAGAAACTTGAAGAGTCCGTCAAAGTTTTCACTAACAAGGAATACGTCCTCATTGCCCACGCCATTGATATCGCCAGCGCCCATCTCTACGCGTTCGCCATCGTCCGTCCAGAAGGGCAAAAATTCCTGAATGGTGCCCTTGCCGCCTGCATCCGCCACTTCACTACCATCAGCGGTAACCACACAATTGAAGCAAATACCCTCCGGCTGCTCCCAGTGGGTGAAGATGCGACCATCCACCGACCAATCCACGCCAATCGCTCTGCCGCCATTGGTCACAAGCGTGACATTACCGCCATCCAAATCCATGACAAACACTTTTTCATCCATCTGATAAGCGATGCGTTGCCCATCGGGAGAAAACTTGGGCTGTTCATCATTCTCGGGGCTGTTGGTGAGGTTAACCTCAGTTCCTGCGGTAAGGTCAATTAGGTAAATATCACCCTTGTTGTTGTATACGATCTGGTTGCCCAGCGGCGACCAATCCGGATATTTGCTCTCGTTTTGCTGCGAAACCTGTGTCACATCGCTGCCATCGGCAAGCATCACATAGATAAATTGACCGCCTTCCGCACCATTCTCGCGGTTGGAAACAAACGCAATGCGTGTACCATCAGGCGACCAGACCGGGTCAAAGTCCTCAGCGGGATTGTTCGACAGATTGACCTGATTGCTGCCATCCGGCGCCATGGTATAGATTTCAGGATTGCCGTCGCGGTCGCTATCAAAGGCAATATTGCATGGCAAGATTGGTTCTTCAGTTGGCGTTGGCGTAGCCGGTGCTTCAGTGATTTCGGTAGTTGCAGGCGCAGCCGTTGTGCTTTCAGTCACGGGGCTGGCCGTGGGGGTCTGGGTGCAGCCGCTGAGCAGGATCATGCCAGCTACAAGCAGGCTACCCAATAAGCAAAAATGTCGCTTCATTGTGTCCACCTTATTTAATTGAGATTTTGTTTCGTGCTGATCTTGCCGGTAGTTCCCTCCCGCAGGGAGCACATCCAGGCAGAAATACATATTAATTTTACTGATATTTCATTTTTTCGCCACTACAGTGCAAATGATATCAAAACAATTTCCTTGACCGAATACCGTGCCGATGATAAAATTGCGCTCGTTCAGGTATATGCCTCCATCGTCTAGGGGACCAGGACGCAGCCCTTTCAAGGCTAAAACCGGAGTTCGAATCTCCGTGGAGGCACAAAAACATCCGCTGGTAGCAGCGGATGTTTTATTTTGGCAATCAGTAAAAAAGTTTTATCACCCGCCACCAATAATGAGGATAAACTCTCCTTTGCGCACGCCCACCTGGTTGAGTACCTGCGCCACCGGGCCGCGGTAAACCGCCTCGCCCGGCAGGGTCAAGTCAAACGCAATGGTCACAAATGTTTGCCTGCCAAACACTTTGCCGATATCTTCCAGCAGGTTCTTCAGGCGGTAAGGCGTATCCATCAACACCACAGGCAGGCGCAATGCGCGCAGCTTTGCTAACTCCTTGCGGCGCAATTCTGGATCACGCGGCAGAAAGCCGGCAAAAAAGTACTGGCCGATCTTGTAATCCAACACAGATAAGGCCGCCATCAGCGAAGATGCCCCCGGCACGGGCGTTACCCGCACCCCGGAACCCGCCGCCAACTGAATCAGGTAAGCACCGGGATCGGAAAACACCGGCGTGCCGCAATCGGAGATCAGCGCCAGGTGCTGCCCGTTGAGCAGGCGCACCAGCAGATCAGCTGCACATTCTTCCTCGTTGTGCTCATTGAGTAGAACAAGCTCTTTGCCTTCAATTCCCAGGCGCTTGAGCAAAGTGCTGCCGGGTTTGTACTCCTCACAGACCACGGCATCGGCGGAGCGCAGGGTTTCAATGGCACGCAGGGTGATGTCATCCGGGTGGCCGATGGGGGTAGCGACGATGCTCAAAATACCAGGGGAAGTCATAGGTATCCTCTGCCCTATTGTAACGTAATCGGCCACGAAAGCGGCAGTGGATATGCTATAGTTAACCCACTACTGGCAGGAGAAAATGAAACTTTCCAAATTATCCAAAGTGACACTGCTTTTAGCCAGCTTTTTCTTTCTCGATAAGGTGCTGGCCTTTGTGCGCCAGGTGTTAATTGCGCGGCAATTCGGGTTTTCCAGCGAGTTGGATGCCTTCAACGTGGCCAATAACGTGCCAGATTTTCTCTTTGCCGCTATTTCCGGCGGTGCGCTGGCAATTGCGTTTATTCCGGTGCTGGCAGAGGTGCTAATCAAGGAAGGGCAGCGCCCCTCCTGGGACCTTTTCAGTCGCGTGGCCAATCTGGCATTTATCATTACCGCTTCCCTGGCGTTGGTGGTGGCTCTTCTGGCAGAACCTTTGGTAAAAAACGAGATCGGTATTGCGCCGGGGTTTGGAGCAGCTCAACAGGAAGTGGTGATTCAGTTGATGCGGCTTAACCTCATCGCCACACTCATTTTTTCCATCAGCGGGCTGGTGATGGCCGGCCTGCAAGCCAACCAGCATTTTCTGCTGCCGGCAATGGCACCGCTCTTTTACAACCTAGGGCAGATCTTTGGCGCATTGATACTGGCGCCCGCTGAACCCTATCAACTGGGCCCCATTACCCTGCCAGCCTTTGGCCTGGGGGTAAAAGGCCTGGTGTACGGGGTGATCCTGGGGGCAGCGCTGCACCTGGCGATCCAGTTACCGGCGCTGGCAAAATACCGCTTCCACTGGATTGCCAGCCTGAACTTTCGAGATGCCAATGTGATGAAGGTACTGCGCCTGATGGGACCGCGCTTCTTCACCATATTGCTGATCCAACTGATCTTCTTCATCCGCGACAATCTGGCTTCGCGCCTGGCTGCCGGTTCCGTCACAGCGCTCACGTATGGCTGGATGATCCAGCAAGTACCCGAAACGCTTATCGGCACGGCACTGGGCACCGCACTTTTGCCCACACTGGCAGAGCAGTTCTCTTCCGAGAAGGTAGAAGCCTTCAAAGAGACACTCAATAAAGCCCTGCGCTTTTTGCTGGTATTCACACTACCGGCGGCGGTAATTCTGGCAATTGGTGTGCCGCCGCTGCTGGGGCTGGTCTTTGATTTTGGCGTGAGCGGAACCCGCACCCTCTCCTGGGTGACAGCGGCCTTTCTGGCTGGTCTCACCGGCCACTCGCTCAAAGAAGTCGGTGCACGCGCTTTCTACGCCCGCCAGAAGCCCTACCCCCCGCTAATCACCGCTTGCATCAACCTGGCGCTGTACATTGGGTTGGGTGTGCTGCTTTACCGTCCGCTGGGCGCACCGGGAATTGCGCTCACCGACTCGCTCGTTTTCACCATTGAAGCAACATTGTTATTTCTGTTGCTAAGACGCCAGATAAGCATTCAGTATCGCCTGGGGCGCGTGCTGGCACGCACCTTTGCTGCGGCTGCCTGCGCGGCACTAATCACCTGGGGCGGGAGCACACTGCTGGTAGCGGTACTGCCTCACTGGGTTGCCAGCCTGGCCGCTATGCTGCCAGCGGCGGCAGCAGCCCTGCCGTGGATGCTGCCAGAATTGAAAAGCCTGAAATCGTTATAAACCACCTAATAAAACGGTATAATAAACGCCATGGCAAAAAAGAAAGAAAACGAAACAACCCCCATTCCTGCAGCGGAAACCCAACCCATGCAGAAGAAAACTCGTCCAATCTTCAAAGCGGATGCCGAAAAACCTGCACCGGAACCCCAACCTGAAACCGTTGCAGAGCCTGCACAGGCAGAATCCCCAGCACCCAAAAAGAAGCGCGGCCTGTGGGTGCTCATTGGCATCCTGGGCATGCTGCTCATCGGTGCCGCCGGGGCTGGCGTGGGCTACAAGATGGCTATCGATCTACGCCAACGCGAGGAACTGAATCAACGCCTGGTAATGGCAACCACGCAATTTGAGCAGGCACTCCAGGATGAAAAGAACGGCAACCTTGACCTGGCGCGCCAGCGGTTGGAATACATTCTCACTATTTACCCGGAGTATCCCGGCCTGGACGGAGAACTCAGCAAGGTAATGCTAAACATTGCCCTCACCCAGGGCCCATCACAAATTACTACCCCTTCTCCCAACGAAACCCCTGTTGCGGCCAGCACGCCCATCCCCACCCAGGATACCAAGAACCTGGGGACGCTGCTCAACCAGGCGCAGGCTCAACTTGCCGGGCAAGACTGGAATGGCCTGTTGGCCACTGTGCTTAACATGCGTAACCTGGATCCGTTCTACCAGGCGGTAAAGGTGGACGGATTGTATTACATGGCCCTGCGTAATATGGGCATTGAAAAGGTCAAGCAGGGCAGCTTGGAACCTGGGATTTTTTACTTTGCACTGGCTGAACAAATGGCCCCCATTGATAACGACGCAGAATCTTACCGTATCTGGGCACGCATGTACAGCAATGCCGGTTCCTACTGGGAAGTAAATATGGAACAGGCCGCGTATCTTTTCTCACAGTTGTACCCGCTTGTTCCCAACCTGGTGGATGCCTCCGGGATCACGGTGCGCAGCCGCTATGCCGATGCCCTGGCAGGCTACGGCGATTATTTGCAGCAAACTTACCTGTGGTGCGACGCCGTGCCGCAATACCAGAATTCATTGAGTATCAAGCCTTCGGATGCGGTCAACGCCAAATTTTTGCAGGCGCAGGAATACTGCGTCAATCCGCCCTCCACACCCACGCCTACCGTTGATCCCAACGTGCCAACGCCCACCACTCCCCCAGGATAAAAAAAACCGGAGCAAATGCTCCGGTTTTTATTTGATCGGTAAAGCCATCAGGTCATGCGTCATGGCGCTGCTCACTTGCACCGGCTGCAGGGTTCCCACCGGCAGTGTGCCCTCCACAATCACTACGCCATCGATCTCCGGGGCATCACGGTAAGACCTGCCCACAGAAATGCCGTCTCCCTCGCCCTCGATGAGTACATCCAGACGCTTGCCAATCAAAGCCTGATTGCGCTTGAGCGAGATAGCCGCCTGCACTTCCATCAGGCGTGCCAGGCGTTCCTCTTTCTCTTCGGCCGGAACAGGGTCGCCCAGCGGCTCGCTCGTGGTTCCCGGCTCAAAAGAAAAAGTGAAAGCGCCCACATGGTCGAGCTGCATCTCTTCCAAGAATCGCAGCAGGGCGCCAAACTCCTTTTCGGTCTCGCCGGGGTAGCCGACAATGAAGGTCGAGCGAATTGCCAGGTCGGGGATGCGCCGGCGCATTTTCTCCACCGTGCGGTAGACCCAATCAATATCCGAAGGGCGCTTCATGCTGCGCAGGATGCCTGGGTCGGCATGCTGCAGCGGAATATCAAAATAGTGCAGTATCTGCGGCGAATCACTCATCAGATCAATCAATCGGTCAGAAACAAAGCCAGGGTAACTGTAGAGCAGCCTGACCCAGGGGATGGCAGGGATGCGCGGCAAAAGGGACTCCAAGAGCGTGGGCAAGCCGTCCTTCATGCCCAGGTCAACGCCATAATCGGTGGTGTCCTGTGCAATGAGGATCAATTCCTGCACCCCACGTTCCTGCAGCGCCTGTGCCTCGGCCAGAATCGTCTCCAATGGGCGGCTGGTAGTAGTACCTTTAATCAATGGGATGGAGCAAAATGCGCATGGGCGGCGGCAGCCATCGGCAATTTTGAGATAGGCGCTGGCGCCCTGAACCGCAACACGCAGCACCCCTTTTTCATCCCTCCCCACAGTGGCAACCTCCGGTAAATGGTACTGGGCTGTGCGTGGAGTTTGACGCAGGTGTTCCAGCAGGTCAAGAATATCCATCCAGCGGCGGGTACCGATGAAACCGTCTACCCCTGCTACCTGCTGGGAGATCAGTTCACGGTGGCGTTCAGGCAGGCAGCCGGCAGCTATCAACCATTGGCCAGGGCGTTTTTGTTGCGCCAATTCCTGTAAAACCTGCAGGGATTCGTCGCGCGCAGCCTGAATAAAGCCGCAGGTGTTGACAATGAGCACGCCAGCCTGAGAGGGGTCTTCTGTGCCGCGATAACCGTCCTTTTCCAACAGTTCAGCCATCGAAGCCGAATCGACCGTGTTTTTGGCACAGCCAAGAGAAGCCAGGTAATATGCCTTTTTCATGGGTTAATCGTTGTCAATGGGGTAATGGTGGCAGTAGGCTGTGGCAGCGTGGCGGTGGGGGTAATAGTGGCGCGTTGGGTGAGCGTGGGCGGCTGCGTGGCCGTGGGTGAAGCAGTGAACATGGGAGTAGAAGTCACATATCCCCTGGAAGTGAACTCCAGTGCCAACACCTCGCCAGTCATGCCCAGAATGCCCAAATCCTGTTGGTTATAAAACACCTGAATACCGGCAGCGCTGCCGGCGCTGAGCAAAATTTTCGTAGAGCCGGTGAAAGGATAAGCTGTTCCAGGTACTACACGCCCATTGAAAACTTCTTTACCATCTGCCACCACGCGCACATAGGTGCGTTGCACTCCGACCACCACCAACTGGATCGAACCCGTGTTCACCGAAGTGATCGTGGCAAGGATATCCACCGGGAGTGTGTTGGCCGCCTGGGATGGGCTGCTGGTAGGCTGAGGTGTTCCCGCTGCCGGTGTCAAATCCGAAGGAGTTTCGTTGGCAGGGTGCATCAGCACATCCGAGATGGACTCGATGGTGGGTTCCACTTTGGCCTGCGTGGAACCGATCACCTGGATGGCCCCCCATACCACCAGCACCAGCAGCACTACAAAAACGCTTGTTCCCACCAAAAGGTCCATCGTCAAGAAACGCCGCCAGCCTGTCACCGGGGACTTCTTTGGTTTTACCGTCTTGCCGTCATAGGAAGTCAATTCAAGCGCGGCGGTTTCTACGCGTTTTTGCTGCAAGCCTTCAGCAAAGCGATTTTGCAGGCGCGCCGGATCAATGCTGAGGAAGCTGGTGTAGTTATTGAGGATACCTCTTCCCTGCACGGTGGAAGGCAGCAGGTCAATTTCACCCTCCTCCAAATTGTACAGGTGTATCTCACGGATCTTTGTCAGGCGTTCAACATCCGCCAGGGTGAGCCCCAGCGACTCACGCTGGGCGCGCAACTCTGCGCCAATTTCTTTAAAAACGGCAGAAGATTGTTTAAGTTCAGTCTCACCCGGGATAAGGTCTTTGAAACGTGCACGCGGGTTGGCAATTGCCGGGGCCGCGACAGGTTTTGGCTTGCGGGTCGCTTTCTTTGCCGGCAATGGTGCGGCTGGCTGCGCAGGGGTTGGCACTGCTTCTACCTGCGCTTCAGCCGCTGCGGGTGCGGTTTCATCGTCAAAGAGAGTGCGCGGGTCCAGCCCCAGAAAAGACGCATACAGACGGGTAAAGCCCCTGGCCTGAGCCGCCGAGGCCATAGCACCCATCTGGTCGTTCTCAATTGCCTGCAGGAATTGTACCCGAATAGAAGTTTGCTGGGCCGCTTTTTCAAGCGTCAGGCCCTTCTCTTCCCGCTTTGCACGTAACTTCTCGCCAAGTGTCATTTTATCCAAGAAAAAACCGGTCAGCAGCCCCCGGGGCTGACCTGGCCGGTTATTGACCGTTCTCCAGTAGGAAAATTATACCCGCTTATTCAGCCTTGGTTTCTTCTTCCGCGGCAGGTACCTCAACAGCAGGTTCCTCAGCAACGGGTGCTTCGGCAACAGGCGCTTCGGCGACAGCTTCAACGGCAGCCTTGGGTTCATCTTTCTTGGGTTCAACCACTTTGACGGTTTCACCCTCGCGCGTGACCACTACCTTGATCTTGGGATTGAGGTCAATGGTCAGGCGGATGGTAGCTGTGTGCTCACCCAGCAGACGGATGGGTTCCACTTCCACCTGGTGGCGGTCGATCTGGCTGCCAACTTTTTCATTCAATGAATCGGCAATCATCTGAGTGGTAATGGAGCCGTAGAGTTTGCCAGTTTCACCAGCCTTGCTGGTGAAGGACAGTTCCACGCCTTCCAGCATTGAAGCCAGCCCGCCCATTTCCTGGTTGAGGGCAGCGCGAGTGATGGCGGCTTTTGCTTTAATCTTCTCTACGGTGGTGAGGGCACCGGCAGTGGCCAGCACAGCCAGCCCCTGCGGCAGCAGGAAGTTGCGGCCATAGCCATCAGCGACCTTTTTTACGTCGCCGGCGTGGCCCAGTTTATACACATCTTTGATCAAGAGAACTTTCATTTTTCAAGCCCTTTCAGCTTAACAAGATCACGCGAAGGGTACAACGCGTGTCGAACCAGGATTGTACCTTATTGGGTAGGAATGGTCAATACAGCGGCACAGCAGCTATTTGCCAGTTTGCCAGGTGCGCACGAAAGCGATCTGGTCATCGGTTTCCGGGCTGCGCATCCAGGCGTTGCTGCTCTCCGCACGCAGGCGAATGATCTCTGCCAAAGCTGCTTCGCCGGCTAGGCCGTGGCGCACCAAAAAACAGCCGACCGTCAGCCCGGTACGCCCGATGCCGGCATGGCAGTGTACATACACCGGCTGTGCGCTCGCGATTGACCGGTCAATGATGTCCAATGTACGCGCCATCTGCTCAGCAGTGGGGATGCCAAAATCGTAAATGGGAAAATGATAGTAATTGCCCTCGTAGCCATACTGTGCCAGTTCGTCCAGAAATGCCTCGCGGTAAGAAGGTGACACCTCGCCGGGCTTGGTGAGGTCCACGCAAACACGGATGCCGCTATAGATGAGGTCCTGCAAACGGCGGCGCGTTTCCAGCTCCTCGCGTCGCCCGGGGTATTCGCCGGCCAGCAGTTTTCCGGGCAGCACCCAGTAACAACCCTCAAAGGGTAAAGTAAAATCTAAATGCGCATCAATATTCATATGCGCTGATTTTATCAGAAGGCGTATCTTTTTCAGTTTTTGTACGTCTTAACGGGTGAAAACAATGCAGCAAACTGACGCCGACCTACTGGCAAAAGCCAGGCAATTTGACAAAGGAGCGCTGGCCTGGATATTCGATCAATACAGCCCAGCGGTAAATCGCTATGCCTGGCGCATGCTTGGGTCACTTCAGCTTGCCGAAGACTGTACCTCTGACATCTTTCTGCGTTTTTTGGACGCGCTGCATGCTGGAAAAGGGCCAAAGGACAACCTCAAAGCCTACCTTTTCCGTTCCGCGCACAACTGGGTAGTGGACCACTATCGTAGCAAGGCCGCAGAGGAAACCACCCTGCCAGAAGAATCCCGGGACTCTGAAAGCAGCGTTGAGACCAATGTTGAAACCACAATGCGCATAAAAGAAACGCTCCATGCGTTGGAAACTTTAAAAAAAGAGCAAAGGGAAGTGGTGCTGCTGAAATATGTGGAAGGAATGGATAACCAGGAGATTGCGCGCGTGATCCACAAGCCGGTTGGCGCAGTCAAGGCTCTTTTGCACCGCGCAGTTAACAACCTGAGAAAGGAATTCAATTATGAAGCCTAACGCTTTCGATATGCACGAAGAGCACCTGAAGAAACGCCTTGAGGAATTGGGCGAGGCCAGCGCAAAACAATTGCCATCGCGCGAGAGAATCAAGAGACGGTTCCTCTCCAGGGTTAGTTACTATTCGAGCAAAACCGTAACCAATGGCTCTCCTGTTCGTCATAGTAGTTGGATACCATTTTTGAATAAGGAGAGAAAAATGTCTACCGTAGTTTCTTTGCTTTTGGCCCTTGGATTGCTGCTGGGCGGCACAACGGCAACCGTTTATGCCGCGCAGGATGACCTGCCCAATCAGATGCTCTACCCCGTCAAGCTGATCACCGAGAATATACAAACAGACTTTGCCGCAACCTCTGCAGATAAATTTGAGCTTGCGCTGCAATTTGCCGAAACCCGCATCGATGAAATCCTGCAGATGCAAAGCGAGGGCACTATACCGCCTGAACCGGTTTACGCAAATCTTGAGATGCAGATCCAGCGCTCCATTGAATTGGCAACTCAACAGGGAGAAACCAATCTGGAAGCGGCCTTGCTGCAAGTCCGCGACAGGCTGCAAACTAAGTTGATGTTGATGGACGGCAGCGCCGAGACCCCCACCCTGCTGCGCACAAGAACCCTGCTGCAGGAGCGAATTCAACTGATCGAAACCGGCCTCGGCAACCTGAACGGATTTTACATGGAGGCACAAAATGGCTGGGAAAACACCCCCCTGATGAACGCGGGAGAAAACACTCAAATCCAGCAACAGAACGGCACGGGTGGAGAGCAGCCCACCACTGCTGGCAATAGCGAAGTTACCCCCGGGGCTCAAGGCGGCAATGACCAGGGCAGCGGATCCGGCACCCAAAGCGGTGGAAGTTCAGCAAGCAAGACCCCCGTTCGCAACGGCACGGGTGGCTCAAACTCCAGACCATAGACTTTAGGGCCTTCCTCCCTA
Source organism: uncultured Anaerolineaceae bacterium (assembly GCA_937897615.1). Lineage (GTDB taxonomy): Bacteria > Chloroflexota > Anaerolineae > Anaerolineales > Anaerolineaceae > UBA6107. The sequence continues at coordinate 24,350 of CALCNO010000121.1, read as the reverse complement.
AAAAAACCGGAGAAGCAATGCTTCTCCGGTTTTATTTTGCCTGTTTGATAAATCTTTTCTGATAACGAAGCAACAACGAAAAAAGGATGAACTGGTAAGTGGCCAGCAGAATGGTGGAAAACTGGTCGAAATAAAAGATCAGCAGGTTGACAATTGTCAGCGCCAGCAGCATTGTACCAATCCCCAGCCATGTGCCAGTCTTTTCCTTTTTGAGGCTGAGCAGCAGCGCCGCAGTGGCTGCCAGCACCCCCGTGCCGCCTTCCAGCAAAATACGCGCCTGGAACCAGGTAAGCCCGCTCTGGTTGGTAATCAGCCGTTGCGTAACGAGCTGGTCCACCAGCTGCTGCAAGTGGCCAGGGTCTTGAATGGCCAGCCAGTACCCCACTGGCGAGATCAGTGACCAGGCCGCCCAGCCAAGCAAGCCCACCAGGATCAAAGTGCGCAGGCGCTTGCGCCCCAGGTACGTTTTCTCGTATTTCAGTATAGCAATCTTGACCCGCTCCAAAAAAGTGGGAGCATAAGGCTGGCGCGGCTCCTGCCCGGCAGAGAAATAATCCAATAGGCTTTGCGCCAGGCGTGTCAGTTCCGGCTCCTCGCTGCGTGCAATGATATTCTTAAGAGCAAGCTGCAATTCAGCCGCCTCGTCCTGAGAAAGATCGCGGTCAAGCAACTCCGGTAACTGCTCCAGCACTGCATAAAATGCCACCCGCGTAGAGGGTTTGCGCTCCACCCTCACCCGGGTGAACACGAACACCGTGAGCAGGAATAATGCATAGACTATCGGTGCCGCAGAAGGATAAAAATAATCATTTGTCTGCGTGATGAATTTGCCCACCTCATCAATGAACAACCCCACGCCAAAACCAGAGAGTAAACCGGCGAGCGTAATTATCCATTCATTTGCATAAATAATGGGCAAAAGAGAGGCCGCAAAGAGGAAAATACCGCCCCAGAGCACATGCGCAATGTGCAGAGTGCCATTGCCAAGTTGTGGATACCCGGTGAGGTCAAGGAACAGTCGGGTTGCCCCCACGGAAAAAGCAAAGCTAAGCAGAGTGAGCAGCAGGTAATCTCCTGCCCGCCGACGCTGCACCAGCGAGCGGTTCTTAAAAGGATTGCGCAGGAACGGAGAAGGTTTCTTGGTAGCCACAGCGACCATTAATACTTGAGGCTGGAACCCCCGATGAACTCGCGAATGACCGAGTCCGAGGGGATGAGGTGATCTTCGTCGACAGGGGGAATCCATTCCAGCATGTGCGCCACCCGGCTGGCCCGTTCAAAGGCATCGGCACGCAGCGGATCATCCCGGTAATCCCTCTCCCATTCGAGGAATTGTGCGCCCATACGGCGAGCATAGACACATAACTCATAGGGCATGGCCGAATTGATGATGTGATTGGCGTGGATATTGTTGGGAATGATGTTGCGCATCTCGCTGGAGCGCACATAATGCCAGTGCTCCAGCGTCTGGCGTGGATCGTACGCGCGGTGGGTGGCGTCGCGCAGCATACGCCGGATAAGGCGGATGTCTGTCCAGCGGATGTAATCGCCGTCGTCGCCTTTCATCTGCAGCAGCGGCTCCAGATAGAGTTTGAACTTGCTTTCATCAGGGATGGCTTCTGTGAGGGCCGGGAACAACCCATGCAGCGAATCGATCAGAATCAACTCGCCGGGGTTCAGCTTCATCGGCGTCTGATTCAACTGGCGGTGGCCCGTTTTGAAATCATAATAAGGAATTTTGATCTCTTCACCGGCTACCAAACGCTGCAAGTGTTCGTTGATCAGCGCCAGGTCCAACGCAAAGGGAGTTTCAAAGTCATAATCGCCAAACTCATCTTTGGGGTGCATTTCAAGATCAAAGAAGTAGTTGTCTACATTGAGTGTCACTAACTTAAGCCCGGAAGACTTGAGCTTTTCGCCGACCTTGATGGTAGTGGTGGTCTTACCGCTGGAAGAAGGCCCGGTGACCAGTACCAGGCGCACCTTCTCCTGGCGCTCCAGGATCATCTGCGCAGCCTTTTCCACGTCTACCTGGTAAGCTGCCTCGGACTCAATGATGATCTGCATGTACTCGCCGGCATCAATGCGCTGGTGCAGGGCATCGGTGGTGTGCAGGTTGTGAGAAACCGCCCAGTCCAGCACATGCCAGATCTTGGCCCAGGGGATGTTCTCTGATGGGCCGATGGATTGCAGTTGCTGCTGCTTACGATGGCGGGTACGCTCATCGCGGTAAAGGATGTAAGCCTTGGCGACGCGTGCATGGCCATTTTCGATGAGCACTTTTTCAACAACATCCTGGATTTCTTCAATGTGCGGCTGGTACCCGGGCGTAGCTTTGGCTTCCAGCGCTGCAACCACCTGATCCGCCAGCCCCTGTGCCAGTTCGCGGTTGCGCCCCCCTACTTCTACCGCTGCGCGGTAAATGGCATTGGTAATACGCTCCGGGGTGAAGGGAACCACCGCGCCGCTGCGCTTGATAACTTCTTTAATCTTGCCCATATACCCTCCAATGCTTGAGCAATCACCTACTGTGGAGAATAAACCTCCACAGTACCATTTCTGGCAACAAAAACAATTCCTGAGATATTATAAATTCCTTCCGGGCAGGTGCCGCTGCTGATCTGTGTGGCAATTGCGCTGCGCAGTGCATCGGTATCGGCTGCCTGCTCTTTTGCCAGCGGGCCTACCTGGCAGGTTCCGGCTGAGGGAACATCAGCTTTATGGTCAATAATGAACTGGATCATATAATCTGATGCGGTGATACGCTGGATGGCAAAACGGTCAAAGCTGGTAGAAAATACCGAGGGGGTCAACTGCGCCGCATCCAGGTTGTAAGCTTCCAGGATGGCCGCTACCGGCTTGCCTTCGGGATTCTTATAGTTCTTGAGGACATTTATTCCGCTGGTGGTAGAAGGCCAGGTGCCAAACGGCAAAGCGATGATGTTCCCCAGGCGTGGGATGAGATCGTCGCGGTTTACCCGCTGCAAAAAGTAGCGCATCGACTGGTCATTTTGCAGCAACTGGTACTGGATGTCCTGCGGAGCAGTCTTGTCGAGCTGCACATGAGTGTAAGTATGGTTGTAGGGGTCAACCCCATTCTCGATGGCCCAGACGATGGTATTTGAAAGTTTATCCTGCCAGATGGGGCTGTTGTCATCCGAGTTTCGGATGAAACGCTCATCCCCGGGAATGAACGTATCGGAGAAGTATTTATCCCCCATGTTAGCAAAAACGGAAACAGAAAAACCAAAATCGGGATGTTCCTGCGAAAAACGCCACAGAATACCCACCCCGGAGTACGGCGATGGCGTACCGTCATCATCGAGGTAAATCTGGTCAGCAAACCACAGGTCATCAATCGTCAAAATCAAGGGCTTCCGGTCAGCGGGCACCACAAATGTTCCATTCAGCCAGTCGGTCAATGAAACGAGGCTAAAACCGTTATCGTAAAGGTCCTGTAGTTGCTGCTTAAAATCGCTATAGCGAATTTTGGTAGTCGGAGCATCCTGCACTGAGTCTGAGATAAAACGGTGGTAAATCAGGATCGGCACCTGCAAATCACCGCTCCACACCGTGGCCTCCGCGTAGTACGGTACCTCAGTGGGAGTAGGCGTGGCAGTAGGCGTAGGCGGAATGGCCGTAGCAGTGGGTGGCAGGGAGGTGGCAGTGGCCGTTGGTGCCGCGGTGGGGATCAGCCCGCAGCCGCTGAGGGCAAAGGCAAGTGCAAGCAGCGCCGGTGCAGTTTTTTTGAAGACGTTCAACATGTAGATTGCTCCGATAATAAAAAATGATGCCGTTTAAAGCCGCGGCAATAAGATGCTTTGCTGCTTCTGGTATTTTCCCTTGCGGTCGGCATAGGAAGTCTGGCAAACTTCATCACCATCAAAGAAAAGCACCTGGGCAATGCCCTCGTTGGCGTAAATTTTTGCCGGCAGCGGGGTGGTGTTGGAAATCTCCAGTGTCACATACCCTTCCCACTCGGGTTCAAAAGGCGTTACGTTGACGATAATACCGCAACGAGCATAGGTACTCTTACCCACACAAATGGTGAGGATCGAGCGTGGAATGCGGAAGTACTCCACGGTGCGTGCCAGCGCAAAAGAATTAGGTGGGATGATACACACATCGCCCTTGAAATCCACCATCGACTGCGGGTCAAAATGCTTGGGGTCAACGATGGCACTGTACACATTGGTAAAAATCTTGAACTCATCGGCTACGCGAATGTCATAGCCATACGAGGAAACCCCGTAAGAGATCACGCCATCGCGCACCTGCTCCGCGGCAAAGGGTGCAATCATCCCCTGCTCCAATGCCATCTGGCGAATCCAGCGATCCGATTTGATACCCACCACCCACCTCCTGACGGGGTTCACAACCCCGCACGTTCCTGCAGTACCCTGGTAATGACCGCCAGTTTTTCGGCAGACTGTGTTTCCATTTCCTGTGCTGCTGCCAGTTCGGCCTGCATGGAAGCAGGGTCTTGCAGCGAATTGACGTTAATGCGCACATTGGCTACCGCACAACGCAGCGCCGCCTGCGCCAGAAAACCCGCCGAGGCTGCATCCGAAATGGCATTAAGATTGCCCAAGGATGCTGCAGTATGCGCCAGATCCAGCACCTCAAGGCAAAGCGCAGCCGCGCGTTGCGGCACCTGTGCCGCAGTGCGTGTGGCCGCATCCATCGCAGCTAGGCGTGCAGCATTCTCTTCCGCGGTGTTTTTGGGCAGCCTGGTAGCAGCCAGGTAACCCTCAAAAGAAACGGCATCTTCTTCGACTGCCAACGTGAGCAAGCGTCGCAGCTCTTCGGAGCGCTCGATCATGGCAAACATTTGCGCTTCCACCGCCGCGTATTTCTTTTTGCCCACCGTCACACGTCCAACCATCGTCACCAGTGCCGCCGCCGCCGCGCCGGTATGTGCTGCCGCCGAACCGCCGCCGGGGGTGGGGTCGGCACTGGCCAATCGATCCAGAAAATCGGCCGGGGCAGCCGCGAGAGTAGGGCTTTCCTTGAGTACTTCAAACATCCTATTTTCCAGGATTTGGTCGGTTTTAAAGTCGTCCAACTGGGTATACCACACCGCACTTTCTACCAGCGCATCCTGCGGGGTAAGGCCCACCAATTCACTGTGGTGAATGGCCACGCCGTAGCGCTGCGCCTCGCGCCGAATAGTTTCCACAATGCGGCCAATGGGTGACTGTTTGAAGTTTGTCAGGTTCATTGAAACCTGGGCTCGCCCTTCCACCAGCACCCCCATCGCCTTGACAAAGCGGTAACCGCCAGAAGAGTTGCGCAAGACCCTGGCAATCTTTTGCGCAATGGACACATCATTGGTAGTCAGGTAGACGTTGAAAGCAATCAAAGGGGCACGGGCGCCAATGACGGTGGCACCGGCCCTGCCAAGCCTGGCGGGGCCAAAATCGGGCTGGCGTGCAGGATTGGTCAAAATCTCTTCCTTCAAGCCTTCGTACTGCCCCTTGCGAATATTTTCGAGATTCTGTCGTTCCGGCGAGGACGCAGCTTCTTCATATAAATACACCGGAATACCCAGCTCCTGCCCCACCCTGAGACCAAGGCGGCGGGCCATTTCCACACATTCCACCATTGAAATATCAGCGATGGGTACAAAGGGCACCACGTCGGTGGCGCCAAGGCGTGGGTGTGCGCCGGTGTGTGCGTCCATGTCAATCAGCTCAGCGGCTTTTTGAATGGCTAAAAAAGCAGCCTGTTCCACAGCAGCCGGTGCGCCCACCATCGTGAGCACGGTGCGGTTATGGTCCAGGTCTGAATGGCGATCCAAAAGGTGCACGGCCGGCACAGACTTGACCGCAGCAATGATGGCATCAATCACTTCCGGGCGGCGCGCATCAGAGAAATTGGGGATACACTCAACAATGGGATTAGGCATGGGTACCTCTGGCAAAAAGTGGCTTAATTATAACCTGCGCGGCGCGGTCAATCATCGTACTGCTTGGCCTGCTCCCACAGGGCGTCCATCTCCTGCAGGGTCATTTGCTGCAGCTGCCGATTTTGGTCGCGGGCAGCCTTCTCAATGAAAGCAAAGCGTTTGCGGAATTTGGCATTGGTCTGGCGCAGTGCGGTTTCGGCGTCCACCTTTTCCCAGCGCAGCAAGTTGACAATGGCAAAAAGCAGGTCGCCAAACTCTTTACCGCGCGCCTCTGCCGTAGTGGCTGTGCGAATCTCCTCTAACTCCTCCTGGATTTTATCGATCACCGGGGTGATCTCAGCCCAGTCAAAACCCACACGGGCAGCGCGCTCTTGCAGTGCCTGCGCCTGCGCCAACGCCGGATAAGACGATGGCACGCCGTCCAGCAGCCCCTTTTCCGCCTCAGTACCGTTGGCCTGGCGCTCCTGGCTTTTGAGGGCTTCCCAATTTTGCAGTACCTGTTCCTCGCCGCTCACCACCCAATCCTTAAAGACATGCGGGTGGCGAAAAACAATCTTTTGGTGAATGCCTGTGAGCACATCCCCCAGGCGGAACTCGCCGCTTTCCTGGGCAATTTGAGCATGCAGGGCAATTTGCAGCAGCAAATCGCCCAACTCCTCCTTCAAAGCAGCTGGATCAGCACGATCAAGTGCATCCAAAGCCTCGTAGGTCTCTTCCAGCAAGTAGGTGCGCAGTGAGGCGTGCGTCTGCTTGCGGTCCCAGGGGCAGCCTTCCGGCGCACGCAGGTGAGCGATAATCTCTTGAAATCCCTCCAAGGTTGTTTCGCCGCCTCTGCCCGGTAAAAAGAGGAAGGCAGCGGCGCCGGCTTTGCCGGCCAATTCCCCGGCAGTAAACGACTGCCAGGAAAAGCCATCCGCTGAAGCGTAAAGCGTCTCCTGCGGCGCATATTCGCTGAGGAAGAGAAGTTGCAGCTGCGGCGCCTCAACGGTGCAGAAAGGAGCAAAGACCAGTGTCGGCAAAGCCGCAGAGAAAGGCAGGTGGTATTTACCGGCAAAAATCTGGCCAGATGCGATCAGCAAACTTTCAGCATCTGCGCTGGCCGGCAAATTGCCAAAGGCAATTTGCTCTCCTGTTGCGGTAGTTAATTCCCATTTTTGCATTGCGGCCTCATTTCCAGCACATAGGGTTAAATCAAAGATGCAATCCACTCTCCGCGATCTGCAGGGAACCCCTGCTTCCGATCCAAGAGAAGCGATTGCATCTTAAGAAATCAGGGGTACCCCTGAGCGGTTTAACGCTTGGTGTAGGTAGGAGCCTTGCGGGCGCGCTTGAGGCCTGGTTTCTTGCGTTCCTTCACGCGCGGGTCGCGGGTGAGGAAACCACCCTTGCGCAACAGGGCCGTGTTCTCAGCATTCATCTTCACCAGAGCGCGGGCCAAGCCAAGCTGCACAGAATCGGTCTGGCCAGTGACACCGCCGCCGTGAACCGTGGCGGTGATATCGTAAGCAGAGCGCTCCTGCTGGGCGGCACCCAACGGTCCAAGGATCATTTCCATATCCCCGATGCGCGGGAAGTACTCTTCCAGCGGTTTTTCGTTGACGGTGAATTTGCCAGTGCCGGCCATTAAGCGGACACGGGCAGTGCTTTCCTTGCGGCGACCAATACCTTCAAAATATTGTCCAGACATAAATCACTTGCTCCTTTATGCAACCGGTTTCGGGTTCTGAGCAACATGCGGGTGCTCGCTGCCGGCGTAAACCTTCAAACGCTTGATCAGTTCGCGGCCAAGCTTGTTGTGCGGTAACATGCCCCATACGGCAGAGGTAATCACACGATCAGGATGCACACGCATCTGTTCGCGCAGCCCCACCGATTTGAGGCCACCGGGGTAGTTGGAGTGCTTGTAGTACATTTTAGTATCCATGCGCTTCTGAGAAATTTCCAGTTTAGCAGCATTGATCACCACCACCACGTCGCCGTTGTCAACGCCGGGGGTAAAAGTGGGCTTGTGCTTGCCCATCAAATAACCAGCAATCTGGGTGGCCAGGCGGCCAATTCCCTGGCCGGTAGCGTCCACCAACAGCCATTCAGGTTCCTGTTTTCCTTTTAAGACAAAGGTCTTGTCTAGCATAGTCTCTCCGTTCACATATGTTTCAAGTTCTAGTTTTCGTCTTCTTCCAACGATTCCTGCCTGCCCTGGCCGTACTCTACGTGCTCAAGCGTGAGCCCGTGTGCCGGCGCCAGCCCCGGATGCAGTGACTTCGGCCGGGCAAACCCAGCTTCCAGCGCCTCGAGGGGTAATCCACCACGTGCCACCTCCACTTGCACAAACACCAGGCGGCGTACCATGTGGTAGAGAAAAGCATTGGCGCTGACGTGATATTCCCAACCCCGGGGGGTTGCATTCCAGGCGCTCGCAAAAACCTCACGGGTGGTGGAACTGCCCGGTTTCATCGGTCGCCCAAAAGCGGCAAAATCGTGCCGCCCCAGGAAGCGTTCCGCCGCGGCGTTCAGCAGCGCAGCATCAAGCTGTGGCCACACACGCCAGGCATACCGTTCCTGTAAAGGATCGCGCTGGGCTGCCTGATAGATGCGGTACACATAGCCGCGGCAGGAGGCGTCATAACGGGGGTGGAAATCGGCCTCTACCTGGGCAATGTTCCGCACGGCTGCATCAGCGGGGAGTTTGGCATTCAGCGCATTGAGCAAGTCAGCATCGTTATGCTGCCAGTTCAAGTCAAAGGAAATCACCTGCCCGTTGGCGTGTACCCCGGCATCGGTTCTGCCGGCAAAGAGGAGTGAGTCCTCCTGCCAGCCCAGATCCTGCAGGGCTTTTTCTACCACGCTCTGAACGGTGCGGCTGTTCCCCTGGCGTTGAAAGCCAAAAAAATCAGTGCCGTCGTACGCAAGAATCAGTTGGTAACGTGCCATTCACACGTCCTTTGCAGGACGGGTTACTCTTCAACAAGCTCGATCAAGACCATCTCTGCAGCATCGCCAAGACGGGGTCCCAGCTTGAGGATGCGGGTGTACCCACCATTGCGATTCTCAAAGCGCGGGGCAATTTCATCAAAAAGTTTCTTGACTGTTTTGGCATTGCCGATGCGAGCAGCCGCCAGGCGGCGCGCATTCACTTTTTCCACATCAGTAGCCTTGCCGCTTTTGCGGGCCAGGGTGATTAATTTTTCGGTTTCTCCACGGATGAACAAAGCTTTGGCCCGCGTAGTCTGAATCCGCTCGTGGGTCAACAATTGGTTGACCATGGTGCGGCGCAGGCTCAGGCGCTGATCTTTGCTACGACCTAATTTATATCCGGCAACATTATGGCGCATAATTACTCACTCCACATCTTTTTCGTCTTGCAAGAAGCCTTTTTCGCGCATCTTATCGCGTAGTTCATCCAGGCTCTTCTCGCCAAAATTGCGAATCGACATCACGGCCTCTTCGCCCTTTTCCAGCAGCTCAAGTACATCCCCCACATTGGTGATCCCGGTGCGTTTGAGAGAGTTGAACACGCGCACCGAAAGGTCAAGGTTTTCAATGGGGGTTTCCGCAGCTTCGCTGGTCAAGTGGCTGCCGGTCAATTCTTTTTCGATCCCGATCATCAGCGTCTCTTCGGAAATACCGGAGATGAAGCGCAGATGTTCAATAATGACTTTGGAGGCGGTTCCCAGGGCCTTTTCAGGGCTGACGGTGCCGTCTGTCCAGATTTCGAGGGCAAGGCGGTCATAGTTGGTGCTTTGGCCAACGCGCGCCGACCCCACCAGGAAGTTCACCCGTTTGACCGGGCTGAAGATGGCATCCACCGGCAGTTCACCCAGGGGCAGTTTGCCGCTGCGGTCACCAGAGGGAGAATACCCCCGCCCGCGTTCCACAGTGAAGTCGATGTCCAACTTGGTTTTGGGGTCATCCACTGTGAAGAGGTACAGGTCAGGGTTGACGATCTCCACCTCTGCCGGAGCTTGAATATCGGCCGCGGTCACTTCGCCAGCACCACGCACATCCAGGTGCAGGTGGGCGGATTCGCCCTCATGCAGGATCATGCGGATCTGCTTGACTTGCAACGTCACCTGGATCACATCCTCGCGCACACCGGGGATATCACTGAACTCATGCATCACGTCAGAGACGCGCATGGCAGTGATGGCGGCGCCATCCAGCGACGAAAGCAGCACACGCCGGAGCGCATTGCCCAGCGTATCACCAAAGCCCCTTTCCAGCGGGCTAATGATGAACTTACCGTAGTTGCGGGCTTCTGCTTCCCGTTCAACTTTTGGTGTAACCATATTACTTAAAGCGCACACAGTTTACCCCTTTCTGATACGGTAACTGTATCTGATCCATGGGTTAATGGACACTAGCGTGAGTAGTACTCAACGATCAACTGTTCATTCAGGCTGCCATCGATCTCAGCCCGTTCAGGCAGACGTAAGACCCGACCAGAAAGATTCTTAAGATCTCGATCCAACCACACTGCGCAGAGGCGTTTCTCTGCCAAAGCGGGAAGTTCTTTGAAATAGGATAATTTCTTTGCAACGTCGGTGACTTCAATGGTGTCACCGGGCTTGACAAGCATGGAGGGGATGTCAGCACGACGGCCATTCAATTTGAAATGGCCATGGTTGACCAATTGGCGCGCCATGGCGCGATTCTCAGCCAAACCCATGCGGAAAACAACATTGTCCAGGCGGGTTTCAAGCGTTTGCAGCAGCACCAGACCGGTCATGCCACGGGTGCGCAGAGCAATGCTAAACGAGCGGCGGAACTGGCGTTCCATCAGGCCGTACACGCGGCGAGCGCGCTGTTTGGCGCGCAACTGGCGTGCATAATCAGATTCGCGTTCGCTGCGGCCCTGCTTGGATTTGCCATGCTGACCGGGGGCAAACCCGCGTTTTTCAAAGGCACACTTGGGGGTAAAGCAGCGCGCACCTTTCAAAAAGAGTTTTTCACCTTCACGCCGGCACAGCTTGCATGCCGGACCAGTATACTTTGCCATAGTTTCCTTCTCCTGTGATTACACGCGGCGCTTCTTCGGAGGCCGGCATCCGTTGTGCGGAACGGGGGTGATATCAGTGATCGAGCGTACCTTGAGGCCAAGGGACTGAACAGCACGAATGGCTGACTCGCGCCCGGGGCCAGGACCCTTGATGATCATGTCGACTTCCTGAATGCCCATATTCTGAGCGGCCTTGATGGCTTGCTCAGCAGCCAGGCGGGCTGCAAACGGGGTGCTCTTGCGAGACCCTTTGAATCCGGCCGAACCGGCACTGCCCCAGCAAAGTGCATTGCCCTGCGAATCGGTCACGGTCACAATCGTGTTATTGAACGATGCGAAAATGTGAACCTGCGCAGAGGACAAAGTCCTTTTCACTTTTTTAGCGGTGCTGGCGCGACGTGTTGAGCGCACATTTTGAGCCATAATTCCTCATTAACCTTTTCTTTTGATATCAGTTTGCCTGTGGTTACTTCCACTGCCAGGTTGCCGCGGGAGAGAAGGTACCCCACCTGGCAGCAGAGGTGTTTACAAGCTTATTTCTTTGCAGCGCCACGGCGGCGTCCGCGACCGGCCACAGTCTTCTTGGGGCCTTTGGCGGTGCGGGCATTTGTGCGGGTGCGTTGCCCATGAGCAGGCAGGTTGCGGCGGTGGCGCATGCCACGGTAGCAACCAATTTCAACCAAGCGCTTGATGTTCATTTGAACTTCGCGGCGCAGGTCGCCTTCGACTTTGAAATTCTTGCTGATGTACTCACGCAAGGAGGTGACTTCAGTTTCGGTCAGGTCTTTGACCCGGGTATCAGGGTTCACCTGCGTGGAGGTGAGGATCTGGCTCGCACGTGTGGGGCCAATTCCGAAGATATAGGTCAGTCCAACTTCGATCCGTTTGTTACGCGGAAGATCAACGCCTTCAATTCTCGCCATGTTTAATCCTTAACCTTGTCGCTGTTTGTGCTTTGGGTTTTCGCAGATCACAAAAAGGATACCGCTGCGTTTAACGATTTTGCACTTGGCACATCTTTTGCGAATGGATGGTGATACTTTCATCTTACAACTCCTTAGATCATTACTGCTTTTAACCCGAAGTTATGATTATAACTGTACTTGCTCATTCCGTCTAGGAACAGACCCGTCTCCCTGCGTAGTCAGGATCAGGGGTCCGTTCTCGGTGACCGCGATGGTGTGTTCATAATGCGCGGTCAGCGAACCATCTGCCGATGAAACCGTCCACTGGTCTGGCAGCACCCTGGTCTCAGCGGTGCCTACCAGCAGCATGGGTTCAATGGCAATGGTCATGCCCACACGGAGCACAAGTCCGCGACCGGGAACGCCATAGTTGGGAACCTGTGGCCCCTCGTGCATGGCGCGCCCTACACCGTGACCGGTGTATTCGCGGGTGACAAAAAAACCTCGGCTTTCTGCATAATTTTGGATGGCCGCAGACACATCACCCAGGTGATTGCCCGCCACCATTTGTTCAATCCCGGCATACAGCGCACCCTCAGTGGCTTCCACCAGTTTTTTGGCTTCTGGTGTCACATTGCCCACGCAGGCGGTAAATGCCGAGTCGCCAACATAGCCGTTGTACACCGTGCCGCAATCCACCGAGACAATATCGCCTTCCTTGATCTTGCGCTTGCCAGGGATGCCATGCACCAGTTCGTGATTGATGCTTACGTTGGTGCTGGCGGGATATGGGTACGGCCCGGGATAATTTTTAAAAGGACTGTAACAGCCGTGCTTGCGCAACACTTCTTCGGCGGCTGCGTTCAAATCTGCCGTGGTCACTCCAGGTCGGATGATCGCCCGGGCCGCCGCCAGAGCTTCCGCATTGATACGCCCGGCCTCGCGCATGATGGCAATTTCCTCCGGGGTCTTAAGAGTGATCTGGCGTTCCCAGGACATCTTTTAAGCTTTCTCCACCAGTTCGACCAGGATTGCGGATACCTCATCAATCGACTTGGTGCCGTCCACCTGAACCAACAGGTTCTGTTTCCGGTAGTAGTCGATCAGCGGGGTGGTCTGGTCGTTGTAGACTTTGATGCGATTCTTCACCGTTTCCGGTTTGTCGTCATCGCGCTGGTAAAGTTCCGAGCCGTCCAGGTCACACACACCGGCCATACGCGGCGGGTTGTACTTTTCGTGAAAGATATGCCCACCGGTCTTGCAGGTCCAGCGGCCGCTGAGGCGTTCCACCAGCAGTGCATCGGGAACATAGATATACGGCACAACGTTGACCCTGCTCTTGAATTCCTTGAGCATTTCGATGAGCGCATCCGCCTGCGAGGGGGTGCGGGGGAAACCATCCAGCAGAGCACCCTTTTTGCAGTCCGCCCGGCTCAGGCGCTCGCGCACCATCGCAATGGTCACATCATCCGGCACAAGCTCGCCTTTTGACATGTAAGTCTGTGCCAGCTTGCCCAGCTCGGTTTGTTTTTTCAGGTTTTCCCGGAACAAATCGCCGGTGGAGACGTGTGGAAGCTCAAACTTCTCGGCAATGACATCTGCTTGCGTCCCCTTACCGGCTCCCGGAGGTCCTAAAAGAACAATGTACTTAGCCATTTTATCCCTTGATGATGCTCTCATCGTAACCGTGAACTTTAAGTTCGGTTTCGATGATGGTAAAGGTATCGCGCACCACACCCACCACGATCAACAGGCCAGCTGCAGAGATGACGAACAGCGTAGACTGTGAGAGCGGGAGGATAGCACTGAGGATATACGGCAGTACCGCCACAAAGCCTAGGAAAAAGGCGCCGGGGAAAGTAATGCGACGTTGTACTTTGGTAAGGTACTTCTGCGTGGGGCCACCGCGCACCACACCGGGGATCTGTGCCCCCTGCTTTTTGAGGGTATCACCATAGTTTTGCTGGGTGAAAAGCACATCGGTGTAGAAGAAGCTAAAGGCCACTACCAGCACGAAGTAGAGCACAGGGTAGATCCAGCCCCAACTGCCTGCACCACTGAACGTTTGGTACAGACTGTACCAAAAGCCTTCTGTTCGTCCTTTAAGGAAGTAGCTGGCAATGAGCGCCGGGAAGGACAGGAATGTCTGGGCGAAGATCAGGGGGATCATGCCGGCCATGTTGACCATCAGAGGCAGGTTGCTTTTGACGGGCATAGACATGCGGTTGCCGATACGGCGCCCGGGGAAGAGCACAGGCACGTTGCGGCGACCCTGCTGCACGTAGACGATGGCAAAGATAGTAAGCCCCAGGATGAGCAGCATGAGCAGGAACATCCACCAGCCATTGGTGCTATCGGCCAGGATGCCGGCCAGTTTGGTGGGAATGCGCGCAATAATACCGGCAAAGATGATCAGCGAAAGGCCCTGGTTGGGGATGCCGAACTCTGAGATGAGCTGGCCCAGCCAGATGCCAAACATGGTGCCTGCCACCATACTCACCAGCAGCGTCACGGTAGGCATTAGAGAAGCGCCGGTAAAACCAAACGCTGTGGTAAGAGCCTGATTGTTGGTCATGGAGTTAAAAATGTTCACCTGTCCGATTGCAGATAAAAAGGCCATCGGGATGGTAAGCATTGTGGTCCATTTTTCCATCAGCACACGCCCCTGGCGGGGGTCTTCTTTCAGGCGCCGGTCTAGGGCAGGGATAATGGGAACCAACAGTTGGATGATAATCTGGGCGGTAATGTAGGGATACACACCCATCGCCAGAATTGAGAAATTGGAAATGGTACCGCCTGAAAGCAGGTCGAGCAGGTTAAAGAGGTTTGCGCCGGCTCCACCAGCAGTTGCAAGGGATTGAATCACGCTGCGGTTGATACCCGGAACAGGGATGTTGGCTGCGAACCGGTAAATTACCAGCAGCAAGATCGTGATGAGGATCTTCTTGCGGATATCTTCGGATGTCCATAAGTAACGCCAGGCTGACCGCTTCATGACATTCTCCTTAAGTGGATGTTAGCCAACCAGTTCGATCTTGCCGCCAGCCTTTTCGATCTTGGCACGGGCAGATTCAGAAACACGGTCAACCTTGACAGTGAGCGCAACCTTCACATCACCACGGCCCAGAATGGCCACTGGCTTACCCGGCTTGTGCAGCAGTTTGGCCTCTGCCAAAGTGGCCGCAGAAACCTCAGCACCTTTTTGGAAGCGAGCCAACTGATCCAGGTTCACCACGTTGTACTCAACCTGAGCGGGAGGGGTAAAGCCTTCACCACGGATGAAGGGCAAGCGGCGGAAGAAGGGCAAGTTACCACCCTGGCGATAGAGCTTGCCGCCAGAGCCAGCGCGCGAACCCTGGCCTTTAGTGCCGCGGCCAGCAGTTTTGCCCTGGCCAGCGGAAATGCCATGTCCTTTGCGCTTCCCGACTTTTTTCGCGCCGATATTCGGCATCAAATCATGAAGTTTCATTTTGCTTCCTATCCTTCCACTTTTACCAAGTGGTTTACTTTCATCAGCATGCCGCGCAAAGCCGGGGTGTCCAGCTGTTCCACGGTCTGGTTCATGCGGCGCAGACCCAAAGCCCGCAAAGTGGCTTTGTGGGTTTCAGAATAGCCAATGGCGCTTTTCACCAGAGTGATTTTGAGCACCTTCGCGGTTTCCTTCTTTTTAGCCATTCTTCCTCCGTTCCCAGTAAGGCAACAAATCCTTCACTGGTTTGCCACGGCGAGCGGCTTCGATCTCGGGGGATTTGAGCTGTTCCAAGGCATTGAAGGTGGCTTTCACCACGTTCAAAACATTGGCGCTGCCCAGAGATTTGGTAAGAATGTCGCGAATACCCGCGGCTTCCAAAACAGCACGCACACCGCCAGCTGCGATAACGCCGGTGCCGGGTGAGGCCGGCCTGAGCAGAACCACAGCCCCGGCAGTGCGGCCGGTTACTTCATGCGGGATGGTTGCATTTGCAAGCACAACCTGCTGGAAGTTCTTGTGAGCACGCTCGGTGGCTTTACGCATGGCATCGGGCACAGCGTTGGCCTTGCCAATGCCAATACCGATTTTGCCTTTGTTGTCGCCCACCACAACGGTAACGCGGAACTGAAAGCGGCGGCCACCTTTTACTACTTTGGCTACGCGGGCGATCTCGATCACGCGCTCGTCGTATTGCTGTTCAACGGGTTGAAAATCCATATCCATAATAAGGCCCTCTATCTCTCTTAACCTTAGAATTCCAGACCTGCAGCACGGGCTGCGTCTGCCAGGGCTTTCACGCGGCCGCTGTAACGGAATCCGCCACGGTCGAACACGACCAGGGAGATCCCTTTGGCTTTGGCGCGCTTTGCCACAAGCTCTCCAACCAGTTTTGCCTGTTCGGTTTTCTTGAGGCCTTCGACCTTGCTTTTCAGCTCATGGTCAATCGTAGATGCAGAAACCAGCGTAGTGCCGTTCGCATCATTGATCACCTGCACGTAAATCTCAGCCAGGCTGCGGAACACTGCCAAACGCGGGCGCGCTTCGCTGCCAACAATCAACTTACGTACACGGCGATGCCGACGAATTCTTGCTTCAGAGCGGTTATTGTTTGCCATATCTCATCACCTGCTACTTTGCAGCCCCTTTACCCTTACCGGCCTTGCCAGCTTTACGGCGGATCTTCTCGCCTTTATAGCGGATGCCTTTGCCCAGGTAAGGTTCAGGAGGGCGAATTTTGCGAATATCGGAGGCCAATTGGCCGATCACTTCATTATCGGCTCCCACAATCTTAACCAGACGGGTCTTGCTGTCAATTTCAAAGGCCACGCCCGCAGGGGGGTCAATAATGAACGGATGAGAATAACCGACATACAACGCCAGCTTCTTGCCATCCATCTCCACGCGGTAACCAACACCATCCACTTCCAGTTCGGTGGTGAAGCCAGTGGAAACACCGGTCACCATGTTCTGGAGCAAAGCACGCGTGGTGCCGTGCAAGGCACGCAGCGCGGCCGCATCGGAATTGCGGGTGACGAGTACCTGGTTATTCTCCAGTTTGAGGCCAATCTCAGGAGAAAACTGGCGGGTCAACTCGCCTTTTGGACCTTTGACGCGAACTTCAGAGCCTTTAATGTCCACCTGGACAGACTCTGGAATTGTCACTGGTAAACGACCTATACGAGACACTGTACAATCCTCCTTTTCCCAGGGTTACCAGACCTTGCAGAGGAGCTCGCCGCCAATACCCAACTGGCGGGCCCGCTGCCCGGTCATCACACCCTTGGGTGTGGATAGGATCGAGATACCCATCCCGGCCAAAACCCAGGGGATATCCTGTTTTTGTGTGTAAACACGCCGGCCGGGCTTGCTCACTCTTTCCAACCCGGTGATCACCGAGGTTTTCTCGCGGCGTTCACCAACGTACTTGAGTTTTACGCGCAGGATGGTTCTGCCGGCCTTTTCGCCTTCAACTACCTCATATCCTTCGATGAAACCTTCCTCTTTCAAGATGCGGGCAATTTCTACCTTGATCTTGGAATGAGGGATGGCCACCACGGATTGGCTAGCCATAACGCCATTCCGGATACGGGTCAACATATCAGCAATTGGATCATTCACATTCATGTTTCTTCCTCCGAACTGGCGCTTACCAGGAGCTCTTGGTGACGCCGGGGATTTTGCCTTCCAGAGCTAACTCACGGAAGCAAATACGGCACAATCCAAAGCGGCGCATATAACCACGCGGGCGGCCACATTTGTTGCAGCGGTTCCGCACCTGATAGACATATTTCCGTCTTTGTTCACGATACTGCATGCATTTCTTCGCCATACTAATCCTTCCTGAACGGCATGCCAAGCATTTGCAGCAATGCTGAAGCCTGGTCATCAGTTTGGGCGCTGGTCACAATGGTGATCTCCAGCCCGCGCACCTTATCGACTTTGTCATACTCGATCTCCGGGAAGATGATCTGCTCGCGCAGCCCCAGGGTGTAGTTGCCGCGGCCGTCAAAGGACTCGGTGGAAACACCGCGGAAGTCGCGCACGCGCGGTAAGACAATGTTCATCAGGCGGTCAAGGAATGACCACATGCGTTCTCCGCGCAGCGTCACAGCAGTACCAATGGCACGGCCTTCGCGCAGCTTGAAGTTCGCAATGCTCTTGCGCGCCTTCGTGATGACGGGTTTCTGTCCGGCAATGGCGGTAAGGTCAACCACGGCAGCATCCAATGCTTTGGGGTTGTCCAGCGCTTCGCCCAGGCCAATGTTCACCACCACTTTTTTGACACGCGGGATTTCCATCACATTCTTCAACCCCAGCGACTTCATCAAAGCGGGTGAAACTTCCTTCAAATAGCGTTCCTTCATAATATTCATTCAGCCACTCTCCCGCGCCTAATCGTCAATGATCGAATTGCATTCCTTGCAGACGCGTTTTGACTTATCGCCTTCGCGAGTAATTTCCACACGGGTGGGTTTGTTGCATTTCTTGCATACCACCATGACGTTGGAAATGCTCACCGGGGCTTCAAAACGCACCTTGCCAGGATTGACGGTGCGGCCCTGAGACTGGACCTGACGCTGATGCTTGGTGCGGGTGTTGATGCCCTGCACCACCACAGTATTGTCCTCCGGCAGCACTTTGATCACTTCGCCGCGCTTGCCTTTGTCTTCGGATCGGCCGCTGATCACCTGCACCTGATCGCCTTTACGAATTTTAATTTTCATCTGATCGCTCCTCTTTTCCTGGCCTAAAGCACTTCCGGGGCCAGTGAAACGATCTTCATAAAGCCCTTTTCGCGCAGTTCGCGCGCAACAGGACCAAAGATACGTGTACCCTTTGGGTTCTGACCATCAGCGTCCAGGATAACCGCAGCGTTATCGTCAAACCGGATACTGGAGCCATCTTCGCGGCGCCATTCTTTTGAGGTCCGAACGATCACTGCCTTCACAACTTCACTTTTCTTGATCGAGCCCTGCGGTGCTGCCGATTTGACAGTGGCGACGACAATATCGCCCACGCCACCATACTTGCGGGTGGAACCACCCACAACATGGATGACCAGCAGTTCGCGTGCGCCGGTGTTATCGGCTACATTCAATCGCGTTTCGTGCTGGATCATTCCACCACCTCCTCTTCAGCCAGGTTAAGTGTCTTGCCTTCGCTCTTGACGATGGCTTCCACAACCCAGGCTTTCTCACGGGAGATCGGGGCACTTTCCACAATCTGCACCAAGTCGCCGACTTTGCAGCCAAGTTCATCGTGGGCTTTCACCTTTGACGATGAGTGCACAACCTTGCGGTACAGCGGGTGGCGGTAGGTGCGGTCGATCTTGACCACAACGGTCTTCATCATTTTGTTGCTGGTCACAATACCAGTCATGCGCCGTCGCTCGTTCATTTTTCACCTTCCACTTTTATTCCAAGTTCGCGCTGGCGCAGGATGGTTTCATACACTGCAATTTGCCGGCGCATGACCTTGAGGCGGCTGGTATCGGTCAGCTGGCCGGTTACCACCTGGAACCGCAAGTTCATCAGTTCACTGCGGGCATCGCCCAACTTGGTCTTGAGTTCTTCTGTGGATAAGAGTCGAACTTCTGCTGTTTTCATGGTTAACTCTCTCCTGCAGCCTGGTTACGGGCAAGCACTTTGGTCTTGATTGAGAATTTGTAAGAAGCCTGTTTCAAAGCTTCGAGGGCTTCATCGTGATCAAGGCCGCTGATCTCAAACATAATTCTGCCCGGTTTTACCACCGCGACATAATACTCAACGCTGCCTTTACCTTTACCCATACGGGTTTCGGGTGGGCGGTGAGTATAGGGTTTGTCCGGGAAAATCCGGATCCATACTTTTCCGTGGCGTTTCATGGCACGTACGATGGTACGGCGAGCGGCTTCGATCTGGCGGGCGGTGACCCAGCCGGGATCCACTGCCTGCAAGGCATACTCACCAACCAGGAATTCAGCGCCGCGCAGGGCTTTGCCGCGCATGCGACCGCGTTGTGCTTTACGCCATTTAACACGTTTTGGCATCAACATAGCTGCTACCTCTTTCGTCTTACCCGGGTTGCATCCCGTGGCAGAGATTATTCACTAACGTACACACCCTCGGTGGCTTCCACTTTCTCTTCCACACCGGGCAATACTTCACCTTTGTAAACCCAGACCTTGACGCCAATACGGCCATACTGGGTAAGTGCCTCAGAACGGGCAAAATCGATGTTGGCGCGCAGGGTGGCCAGGGGAACACGGCCATCACGCATCCAGACAATACGCGCCATTTCTGCACCGCTCAAGCGGCCGGAAACAGACACTTTGATGCCTTCGGCTCCCTGGCGCATGGCCTGCTGTAAAGCACGCTTCATGGCACGGCGGTAGCTCACACGGCGTTCGATCTGCCCGGCGATATTCTTTGCCACGAGCAGGGCGTCGCAATCGGGGGCTTTGATCTCTTTGATCTCAAGGTCGATCTTTTTACCGGTCAGCGCTTCGAGATCGGTGCGGATCTTCTTGACGGAATCGCCCTTGCGGCCAATGAGAATACCGGGTTTGGCAGTGTGAATGGAGACTTTGATCTTGTCTCCAAAGCGTTCGATCTCAACAGTGGAGATGCCCGCTTTTTCTGCTTCTTTGGTAACCATCTGCCGGATGATGATATCCTGGTGGAGCTGGTTGCGGTATTCTGCACCCTCAGCGAACCAGCGCCCTTCCCAGGGCTGGTTGATGCCAAGACGAAAACCAATTGGATGTACTTTTCGACCCATAATTTCTCCTGGTGTCTTTTCTGGCGGGCGGTGCAAGGCACCTGCCCTGCCTGATCTACTCTTTTTCTCGCAGGACGATCGTCACATGAGACGAGCGCCGCAGGAGCGGCTTGAAGCGACCGCGAGCGCCGAAGCGGCGCCACTTGCGGGTGGGGGCTTCATCAGCGGTGATCTTGTACACAAACAGATCATCACGGCTAACACCAAAGTTCTCTTCGGCGTTGGCAACAGCAGAGGCCAACAACTTGCCCACATGCCGCGCCGCTACCTTGTTGGTGAACTTGAGGGTGGTCAGGGCCTCCACAGCCGGTTTGCCACGCACAAGGTCAATCACCAGGCGGGTCTTCTGGGCAGAAACACCACAGTTCTTCAATTCAGCACGAATGTCAGTAGCCATGGTTAATCTGCTCCAGTCGTTTTCGCAGAGGTAGAGTGACCACGGAAGTGGCGCGTGGGCGCAAATTCACCCAGGCGGTGACCCACCATGTTCTCAGTGATGTAAATGGGCACATGCCGGCGGCCGTCGTGCACTGCGATGGTATGACCAACCATCTGCGGGAAGATCGTGCTGGCACGGCTCCACGTGCGCAGGACTTTCTTTTCGCCTTTGGCGTTCATCGCCTCAATTTTTTTCAGCAGTTTCGGGTCGATAAACGGCCCTTTTTTAAGCGATCTAGACATAGTATCGTTCCTCTTTCTCGGCTAAAGCATCCAACCGTTTAGCGCTTGCCGGCATTGCGGCGGCGCACAATATACTGGTTGGTAACTTTATTGCGGCGTGTCCGATAGCCACGAGTGGGGCGACCCCACGGACTCTTGGGCCCTGCCATACCGGTCGGCTGGCGGCCTTCACCACCACCATGCGGATGGTCGCGCGGGCTCATCGCCGTGCCGCGCACGGTGGGTTTGATGCCCATGTGGCGCTTGCGCCCGGCTTTGCCCAGCTTGATGTTACTGTGGTCGGTGTTGCCCACCTGGCCGATGGTGGCATAGCAATCCTGGCGGATGAGGCGAACCTCACCGGAGGGCATGCGGATCTGGGCATAATCGCCCTCTTTGGCCAGCAATTGTGCAGAGGTGCCAGCGGAACGCACCAGCTGACCGCCTTTGCCTTCTTTCATCTCAATATTGTGCACCATGGTGCCAACAGGGATGTTCGCAATCGGCAGGCTGTTGCCCGGGCGGATTTCAGCTTCCGGACCGGTGACAACGGTATCATCCACCTTGAGGCCAACCGGGGCGATGATGTAGCGTTTTTCGCCATCAGCATAGACCAGCAGTGCCAGGCGTGCAGTGCGGTTGGGGTCGTATTCAATGGCAGAAACACGCGCCGGAATACCGATCTTGTTGCGTTTGAAATCAACAATGCGGATGTACTGGCGCTGCCCGCCACCCTGATGACGAACCGTAACGCGGCCTACATTGTTGCGGCCAGCATGAGCCTTGCGCAGCACGATGAGGGAACGCTCAGGAGTACTCTTGGTGATCTCCTCAAAGCTATACCCGGTCATGTTGCGGCGGCTGGGGGTAATTGGTTTATAAACTTTAATAGCCATTATTCAACCCCTTCAAATAACGGAATGCGATCTTCCGGATTGAGGGTGACAATTGCCTTTTTGAACTCAGGGCTGGTGATGAGTAACCGGCGGCTGCGGCCTTTGCGGCCATGCTTGGCAGGTACATTCACGATATTCACCCGAACAACCTTCACATCGAAAATCTTTTCAACAGCGTCTCTCACCAGGGTGCGGTTGGCATCATCTGCCACTTCAAACACGTACTGGTGCAGCTTGGTCACCATGTAATTGGACTTCTCGGTCACAATCGGTCGGCGGAGTACATCATAAATTGTGCTCATTTTTCTCCTCCTAGCCCAGGTTGGCCTTGATCAGGTCCAGGGCTGCCACCGGCAACACCAGCTTATCGAACACCATCAGGTCGCGGATGTTGAGGTAATTGGCATTCAACACCTTGGCATCCGGGATGTTGTTGGCAGAGCGCATCACGTCCTCGTAAGACTCCACCGCCGGAACCAGCAAAAGAGCGCTGGCATCGCCAACCAGGGTATTCAGGGCATTGGCCATCAGGCGGGTCTTAGGTTCGGCAACCTTTAGTTCGTCCACGACCACGATCATGGACTCGGCGGCTTTCACTGAAAGAGCAGAACGCAAGGCAGCCAGGCGCATTTTGCGGGGCATAGTCTGCACGTAGGAACGCATGTGCGGGGTATGAATCTTGCCGCCGCCTTTCCACTGCGCAGAACGGGTGGAACCCTGGCGAGCGCGGCCGGTGCCTTTTTGGCGCCACGGTTTACGCCCACCACCAGAGACAAAGCTCTTGGTTTTGGTCTCATGCGTGCCCAGGCGCGCGTTCGCCATCTGGCGGACAAAGGCCTGGTGCATCAAATCCAGATTAATTGAGGCTTCAAAGATCTCGGCGGGCAATTCCACCTTACTGACCTTTTTGCCTTCCATGTTCAAGACTTCAACTTCCATAGTCATTAGCTCCCTTAGTCCAGGTAAACGGGTGTAAGCCAGGCTTACATCTTCCGCGATTCTTTGATAATGACAAGGCCGCCGCGTGCACCAGGTACGGAGCCATTCACGCCGATGACGTTGCGTTCGGCATCTACCAGGACAACTTTGAGGTTCTGCGCAGTCACGGCGTCATTGCCCATATGACCAGGGCCGCGCGACCCCTTAAAGACACGACCAGGAGTGGTTGTGGAACCCCGGGAACCCGGGCCACGCCAACGATCTGATTGACCGTGAGTCTTGGGGCCACCCTTAAAGTGGTAGCGCTTGACTCCACCTGCAAAACCCTTCCCTTTGCTCACGCCGGCAACATCCACCTTTTCGCCAACGGCAAAAAGGCTAACGTCGACTTTATCGCCTTCGTTGACCTGGATCTCTTTTGCTCTAAATTCGCGCAGGTACTTGAGTGGGGGGAGGTTGATGCGTTTGAGGTGGCCAATTTCGCCGCCCGCCAAACGATTCGGTTTTACTTCTTCGTAACCCAACTGAACGGCTGAATACCCTTCGGTTTCAACACGCCTGATCTGGGTAACGAAGCATGGCCCAGCTTCGATCAGCGTGACAGGAAGCGCCGCGCCGTTTTCATCGAAAATCTGGGTCATGCCGATTTTCTTTCCGATCAGCCCTTTAAACATCTCAGTTGTCTCCTTCGTTCAATTTTTGCGGGACTGTCAACCTGGGCTTGGTTGCATCATCCCAGCACAGTTCAGTCAACACCCTGTGTTGCGGCACTCTTGGTTTTTGTCGCGTGCGCTTGCAGAGTTGCTCTTGAACTGCCTATCGGATCAGGCCAATGGCCTAACCCAAACCCGTGTATTATACCGCAAAAAGCGGTAAATACCAGGGCAACTTCTATTTTTAAGGTTTGCTGCCGTTGCTTGCAGAATTCGCGGCAAACTTAGATCTTGATCTCAATATCCACACCGGCTGGCAGGTTCAAGCGTGCCAGCATGTCCAGGGTCTTGGCATCCGGGTCAAGCACATCGATCAGGCGGTTGTGGGTGCGGATCTCAAAGTGCTCATGAGAGTCCTTGTCGATGAACGATGAGCGGCGCACGGTAAAGCGCTCCACCTTGGTGGGCAGAGGTACGGGGCCAACCACACGGGCTCCACCCCTCTCGGCGGTCTCGACAATCCGCTTGGCAGACTGGTCGAGCACACGATGATCATAAGCTTTAAGACGAATTCGCATTTTCTGTTTTGGCATTTTTCTCTACCTATGCAATGATTTTTGTGATCACGCCGGAACCAACCGTCAGACCACCTTCGCGAATAG
>CALCNO010000120.1 GCA_937897615.1 uncultured Anaerolineaceae bacterium | reverse complement strand
ATCGCGCAGGGCCAGCCCGCACAGGGGCGCAAACAGCGCCAGGTGTTCCATTTCGACTGGCTGCGGCTGCAGGATCAGGCTAAAGGCCAGCGCCGCTCCGGCATTGGTGACCCAGTGGCGCTGAAAGCGCCCGCGGCCTTTGGTTTGCTCATCGGCCAACACCAGCGAAAAATCCGCCGCGCCGGCATCCGCCCAGGCCAGCGCCTCATCGTTGGTGGAGCCAATGCTGGCAAAGTAACGCGCCGCCGCGACCGGCGTGGCTTTGAGCGCTTCTAAAAGGCTGACAGAATCCATGTGTGCTATTTTAAACCAAATGAGCGGCTTACGCCGCCCATTTGGGTAGTACACCTATGGCAATGTTTCCGGCAGAGTTACTCTGCTTTGATCTTGATGGATTTCGGTTTGGCTTCCTCGGCCTTGGGGATGCGCACGGTGAGCAGGCCCTTTTTCATCGAGGCGCTGATCTTCTCGTGTTGCACCGGTTCGTTGAACTCGATGGCGCGGCTGAACTTGCCTACCGGGAGTTCGCTGAAGAAGTACTCGTCGTTCTCAATGCGGTTGTCTTTGTACTCGCCGGAGATGGTGAGGACGCCGTTGTTGAACTGCAAATCCACTTCTTCGGCATCCAGGCCGGGGAGCATGGCGGTGAGGGTGTATTCATCAGCTGACGCCTGCAGGTTCATCGGGAAGGACATGACGCGCTCGCCATCATAGGAGTTTTCCATCATCTGGCGCAGAAAGCGTTTGCGGGCTTCGATCTGAGGGGTTGATAAGTAGTAAGTCATTTTGGTCTCCTGTTTTGTTTCTTATTGTTTATTGATGCAATTTTAGATTCTGCCTGTTTGAGGGCGATTAACGAATCGTAAGAAGCATATAAGAAACAGGGTTTTATGGCGGAGTATGGTATTATCGAGGGCGAAAGAAGCAAAACATGGACGACAAAATTACCATCATTGAAGGTCCCCCACCGGAATTTGAAAATGTGGATGACGGCTGGGCGCTGGGGCTGAACGAAAGCCCGGCGCTTTACTCAATGGCACTCACACGCCTGCGCACCTTTAACGGCGCGGCGCTGGTGGAACGCTGCCATCGCATGTGGGCCAAGCATGAGCCGATCTACCTGCATTACCGCAATCCGCTGGGTCTAGAAGAAAAAGTGCCCATCCTGGCGGCACGTTCCAGCGCCACCGAGGAAGGCGAAGTGCTCTTTCTGTGGATCAGGCGCACACTGGAAGATGCCGAGAACGATTCCCCGGAAAACAACAACTGACGCAACGTGCCCTTAAAAGCGATAAACACCTGGGTGAGGGGGGCACCCAAGTGTTTATCAATTCTTATTATAAGGATTTATGGCAAAAAATCAATAGTCCGAAGTTAAGAGTTTTCTCAAGCGGGTGATTGGGGAGGGACTCGAAACATCCCCTCAA
>CALCNO010000119.1 GCA_937897615.1 uncultured Anaerolineaceae bacterium | reverse complement strand
CTCATAACCCGGAGGTCAGTGGTTCGAATCCACTCCCCGCTACTAAAGTCAAACCAGAGTCCGTCGGGCTCTGGTTTTTCGTTAGCCTGGCGCACAGCGGTAGACATTTTTCCAAAAATGGAGGAATTTCTTATGAACCGCAGTTCGCCGGGTACGTCAAAATCCAAAGTTTCACTTTCCTTAGCCAAAGCCATCGACGGCTTCCTAAAATTCAAAACAGCAGAGGGATTAAGCCAACGCACAATTACCTCCTATGAGTTCACTCTTGGTCATTGGTTGAAATACATTGGAGATCGAGAGGTGTCGGAAATTCAATCTTCCGACCTGACCGGCTACATGGCCTGGTTGAGAACCGAGTATAAACCGAGACGTTGGAACGGAAGCTCCGAGCCGCTGTCCGCCAAATCCATCCGAAATGTGTGGGTAACGTTTCGATCCTTTTTCGGATGGCTGCAAATTGAATTCAAGTTCCCCAATCCTGCAAAAGAAATCACAGCACCCAAGTTTCAAAAACATCCCGTTGAAACATTTACGAAAGAAGATGTGGAAAAACTTCTCAAAGCCTGCGTTTACTCGCGCGAATCGCAGACTGAGGAAAGGAAGAAGTTTGTAATGCGCCGGCCGAGTTCCAACCGCGACCAGGCGATTGTGTTGATGTTGCTGGACACTGGATTGCGAGCAACTGAGTTGTGTTCTCTGATCATCAACGATGTGGATCTCAAGACCGGAAAGGTCACCATTCGTCACGGAGTGGCAGGTGGCGCGAAAGGCGGTAAAGGACGCACGGTGTACCTGGGTAAGGTTGCGCGAAAAGCGGTTTGGCGTTATCTTGCCAGCCGAGAAGATGGGGACGATCCCGACGCCCCCCTCTTCATCAGCCATGCGGATCGAGCTTTCAACAAGGATAGTTTGCGTGTCTTGATCAATCGGTTGGGAGACCGGGCAGAAATCAAGAAAGCTTATCCGCATAAATTCAGGCATACCTTCGCCATCACCTACCTGCGCTCTGGAGGAGATGTTTTTACCCTCCAATCGCTTCTGGGCCATGGTTCGCTTGATATGGTACGCCACTATGCCCAGATAGCCGAAGTGGATGTGGAGCAAGCGCATCGCAAAGCCAGTCCAGCTGATAACATGCGTCTGTAACCAAGAAATTTTCATTGAGCTAACTTTCCTGCGATAAACATCAATGCCTTTTTCTGGCTTTCTCGATCAAGATTATTAAGGAAGACCTCAAGCTCATCACCCGGCGTGGACGTCGCCTTCCCAGACAGCCCGGCAATACGCTCTTGAACATCAGAAGAAAGCATGGGAGCGTAAGTGCTGTCAGTGATCTCGATACTCTCGTGCATCAGGTTCATGGAAACCGCTTTGTAATCCGCCATAGTCTGAGCATGAAGTAACCCGTAGACGGCGTGTCCATGCCGGAATTTGTGAGGTGATTTGAATTCAAGGTTTGCAATGGAAAACAACAACTCCAGGCGTTTTTGAAGCGCCTGAGAACGCGTCTTTCCAGGTTCATCCTGGGAAAGAAACTGATCTCCCCAGGAATGCGCGATCGGTGCATACCAGGGACTTGAGCCTGGAAGTGACTTTCGAACGATAGCATCCCACTGGCGGACTGGCGCGAGAATTTCAGGAATGTTCAATAGGAAAGTAGTCGCCTTCTTTCCATTCTTGGTATGAACGCCCAGTTCTGGCCATTGGCGAAGTCTGAGATTATCAAGATCAACAGCTTCTATTGGTAATGTGGTAAAAGCGCTGGCACGCATGCCAGATAGGAAGAGCATGGCAGCAGCTGCTTTGTCGCGCAATAAGGCCAGGCTCTCTTCGGGAACAGGGGTGGTGAGTAATTTTTGGACCTCATCCAAAGAAACAAAAACATTCTCTGAAGAAATTTGCGGTTGGCGCGGTCGCCGCAGAGTATCAATCCACGAAATAGGAAGGTTGTTCATTTCACGAGGATATGTAACCTTAGCCCAACGAAAAAAGCGTTTACTTGAGTCAATGATCTTCTTTTGGGATGCGCTGGCCAGGGTTCCTTTTCCTTCCTTACCTGGTAATGAAGCTAGATAGGACGGGAGGGTCGGGCGAATCGTCTGCACCTGGCGGAAATTCTGATCATCCGCCCATAGCAGCAGATGACGCAAATAGAAGCGATAGCGTTCAACGGAGGCTTGGTTCAACTGCAGAACTTCCTCGAGGTACTTGAGATGTTCTTTGACTTTAAGATAGTTCTGGCGTTCGATCACGATGGGCTCCACGATTGATAACGGCTCCACAATTTGCACAAGTCCCTTTGATTAAGACCAGGTTTCCCTTGATCGGTTGAATCTGAGGAGAAAGTAATTTGGATACCTGGTTACAACGCAAACAATAGGCTTCATCTTCATTTAGCTTATTGGTTACTTTAGGTTTACGTTGGTTGTTGACCCATCTGGCAAACTCTTCCCCGTTGATCCAGATCCTGTTACGGTTGTCTCTTTGGTGGGGAACATCTATCTGTAACCAATCCCGCAATGTGCTTTCAGCAATATCCAGTTCTTCACAAATTTCACGCGGGGTATACAACATCGGCAATAACCCTGGTGCTTTGATGATGACGTTATG
>CALCNO010000118.1 GCA_937897615.1 uncultured Anaerolineaceae bacterium | reverse complement strand
TCCGTACGTGTGCTGATGGTTTCGGATTCAGGAGAAGTGCTTTTTGACGATAAAGCAGCAGCCGAGGTAAGTTTGAATTGGAGCCGCTTGCTGGCGCTGCGGCGAGTAGCTTATCAAGAATCCTCAGGACTGGTGCGCGATGCCGAAAAGCGCATGTGGATTTATACCGCAGCCAAATTACCGGATTCTCAGAGTATTCTTGTGGTGGCCAGCCGGCGCCAGAACCTGACGCTGCGTTTTATGTTCAGCGACCCCATGATCCGGCTGGTCTTTCGCGTGATGGCGTTGGCGGCAGTTGTTTCGTTGGTACTTACCTTGTTGATGGACCGCTGGATTGCCAGGCCTATCCGCCTTATGGCTCAGCGGGCGGGAACTCTGGCAACCTCCGAAGACGCGCAAATCCCGGTTGAGGGGATCAAAGAGACCAGAGAGCTGGCGATAGCACTGAACCAAATGAGCCGTAAAGTGCAGCAGAGCCAGCAATCACAGCGGGATTTTGTCAGTGATGTGTCCCATGAATTGAAAACGCCTTTGACCTCCATTCAGGGCTTTTCAGCGGCGATTCTGGATGGCACTGCTGCCACTCCTGATGAAGTGAGGCACTCCGCTGAGGTCATTACGGCGGAATCTCAGCGCATGCTGGGGATGGTCAATGAACTCCTGACCCTGGCACGCCTGGAAGGCCGTGTTGAAAAACTGGAATTACACCCGACTGACTTGGCTGCATTATTACAGGGTGCGGTTGAAAAACTGGCACTTAACGCAAAGCGCAACCATGTGGATCTGATCTGCCAGATTACAGGGCTTCCTCAGGTGATGGCCGACCCAGAAAAACTAACCCAGGTTTTCCTCAACCTGGTAGAGAATGCGATAAAATTTACCCCTCCCGGCGGAATGGTGAAGTTATCCCCGGAAGCCGATGCAAGGGAAATTCGTGTGGTGGTAGCCGATACCGGACAGGGAATGACGCAGGAAGATTTGGAAAAGATATTCAATCGCTTTTACCAGGTTGACCGCTCGCGCAAAGCCGGAGCAGGGAAATCCATCGGTTTGGGATTAACCATCGCGCGCGAGATCGTTCGGCTCCACAATGGCACGATCACCGTTGCCAGCACTCCCGGCGCAGGGACGACATTCACGGTTCACCTGCCGCTGACACCCCCTCAAACTGGAAAGTAGTCTATGCAGAATCCGCAAATTTCCGTTGTGATTCCATGTTTCAATGAGGAAAAGACCATCACTGCATTGCTGGAAGCCATCCGCACGCAGACGATTGGCCCTGAAACATTGGAGGTACTG
>CALCNO010000117.1 GCA_937897615.1 uncultured Anaerolineaceae bacterium | reverse complement strand
TAAAAGCGAGCGAGGCAAAGTGCCCGTCGCCGCAGCCCAGGTCGAGGGTTGGGGCAGGCAGGTCGATGTTCTCGTAAAAACGCGCTTCAACGGCGCGCAGAAAGCCACGGAAATACGGCAAGCTGGAGATCTGCAGCCACAGGTGATCCTTTTTGGCGGCGGCAGCCTCAACGGGGGAATGGTGGTGAAGTGTCATAAGGGATAGTATACCTGAAGAAGTACCCCCCGCAGCAACGCCAATAAAAAAGCCCCTGCGCGCAGGGGCTTTGCCGAAAACACAGTGCTTATTTGGCCGCGGTCATCTTGCCCAGGGCTTGCAGCAGGGTGTTGGCCACCAGCGTGCCGGACTGAGTGCGTGCCGCTGTTGTGTTCATCTTGCTGGAAGACACCACGGCGTTCAGGATCGCGTCCAGGTTGCTCCTGCCCGATTGCTTGGCCTGTGCGAAGGCCATGCCGGCGTTGAGCAGCTGGCCCACATCAATGCCCTGCTGAGCAGATTGCCCGCCGCTGGTGGATTGGCCGGTGAGGCCGCCGAGCAGCGAACCCAACAGGTCGCCGCCGGCGCTGCTGCCGGAATTGGAAGCCGTGCCGCCGCCAAGCAGTGAACCAAGCAGGTCGCCGGCCAGGTCTGCCCCGGCGGATTGCGCCTGCGGGGCTGCCACGGTGCCGCTGGCGCCCAGGAGAGACTGGATGAGCGTCATGGCGTTATCGGCGGTGACGGTCTTGGCCTTGCCCAGTTGCGCAGAGGCGTTGGAGAGGCCCTCGGCATACAGCTTGGCCGAGCCGCTGGTGGCTTTTTGCTCCAGCAGTTGGCTGGCATACGCCAGTTGCTGCGCCGGGGTGGCGCTGCTCTTTTCTTTCATTGCCTTGGTGATGACCTCAAAGATCTGCACCATGTTGTCGCCGTGATCGTGGTTGTAGTCGTCGGCGGCGTTGAGCGCTGACTGGTTCTGCACCATGGTCTTTGCGACAGTTCCAAAAAGTTTTGCGAGATCGATTGATGATGAAGTGGTTGCCATTTTTTCCTCAATTCTGATAATTTCTACCCATTTTAACACGCACAGAAAATAAATGCTAATTTTACAAGGGCAAATTACGGGCTTTTTAGCCGCTACACGAAATCACGCATTTGGCACAAACCTTGCTATAATTTTTAGATATGAGCGAGATGCCAGAGTTCACCCCGGATTTTAACCAACCAGACGCCGAAGAGAACAGCCCGGAAGAAAATACCGCGCCGCGCCGGGAGTACGCCTCAAGCAGGCAGGCTTCCTTTAGCGTATTTGGCAGCATCCAGACCATTTTGGTGTATGCCTTTTTGCTGGCCTCGCTGTTCACCCTCTTTACCCCCAACAACCTCTTTTCCGGCCGGACGATCGAGCGCATGTTCCAGGCCTGGCAGGCCAACCCCACCCTGGTGGCGCAGCCGCTGATACAGCCGGTGCAGAGCACCAGCCGCATCGGCATCGTTTCCGGCCACTGGAACAACGATTCCGGCTCCGTGTGTGCCGATGGCCTCAAAGAGGCCGATGTCAACCTGGCGATTGCCTCGCTGGTGCAGCAAAAGCTCACCCAGGAAGGCTTCCAGGTGGACCTGCTGGAAGAGTTCGATTCGCGCCTGACGCAATACCAGGCGATTGCCCTCGTTTCCATCCACAGCGATACCTGCGAATACCTCAACGACCAGGCCACCGGCTTTAAGGTGGCTGCTGCGCTGGAGACCGCCTACCCCGAAAATACCGGCCGCCTGGAGGCCTGCCTGGTGGATCGCTACGCCAAAACCACCGGGCTGCCCTACCGCACCGGCAATACCAACGACATGACCTATTACCATGCTTTCAACGAGGTCAACACAGAAACCCCGGCAGTGATCATCGAGGTGGGTTACCTGAACCTTGACCGCCAGATCCTCACCTCACAGCAAAGCCTGATCGCCGACGGCATCGTCAACGGGCTGCTGTGCTACATCCGCAACGAGAGCATCTCACCCACGGTAACCCCATGAGCGATCCCATCCAGTTACAGGTCAAGCTGGCCCTGGTGAATGCCAGGGTTGCGCTGCAGAATAACAACAAAATGGAAGCCCGCCGCTGGGCTGCCCACGCGGCCAAGCTGGACCAGAATTGCGAAGAAGCCTGGCTGATCCTGGGAGCGGTTTCCAGCCCTTCGGCCAGCCTGGCATTCATCCAGCGCGCGCTGGAGATCAACCCGCAGAGCGAGCGCGCCATCAAGGGGATGCAGTGGGCTTT
>CALCNO010000116.1 GCA_937897615.1 uncultured Anaerolineaceae bacterium | reverse complement strand
GGCCGATGGTGCGGCCGTTGGGGTAGAAGTGCTTTTCGCCATCCATGTGGGTGCCCAGGTGGATGCTGGCGTTGCAGATGGAGCCATTGCGGCCCATGCCAAAGTACTGGCCGCCCACACGCTTGGTGTAGGTCACGCTCAATGGCACGTAGTTGAGCCACTGCGGGGTCTGCACGCTGAAGGGCACGGTCATGTCGATCATTTCGGAGCGCTGCATGTTCTGGATGAAGTCCTCTTCGCTCATGCCGGCGGGGGCGGTCATGGCAAAGACACGGCTCCAGGCCGTCTCCACTTCCATGAAGGGGATGGGCATGATGCTGATCCAGGCGCGTTTGTTCTTGAGCTTGTCGATATCGCCCACAATGGCCTCGGCCAGCACCAGGTGCGCCTTGGGCATATCGATGTGGGTCAGTTTGTAGTACTCGCCCTGCGGGAAGGTCTCGTCCCAGGTCTTGCCGGTCTCTTTGACCAGTTTGGCCTCGGCCAGCTTGAAGTGATCTTCATGCCAGCGGCGGATGGGGGTGTTCATGGGGTGCTCGGCAGCGCCGCAGTCTACGCCCACAACCTTGAGTTTCATTTCCATGGCCCACTTGTAGAATTCCATTGAGGGGCCGGGATGGCGCACGAGGAAGCCGAATTCCATGGATTCAACGCCGCCCTGGGCTTTCTTGTTGTTCACCTGCGGCTGATCCCAGGAATACTTGTGGTAGCCGGTATTGACGATGAGGATATCGCCCTTCTTGACATCCACTTTGGAGAGGATCATCTCAGGGGTGTAGATGCTGTAATCAGAAACGAGGTCGGAGATATCGGCGATCACGCCCGGGCCGCTCAGCTCGGTGAGGGGGATATCGGCAATGGCACGCCCGCCGGAGTGGAACGCGCGTTCACCCACCAGGTGGGTACCCACGGTGTTGCTCCACTTGAGGATCTGGCCGTTGGCGCCCTGTCCGCCGCCGTAAGCGCCGGTAACACGCTTGAAGAAATGCACCTCAAGCGACTGTTCGTGCGGATGTGGTGGGGTGAAGATACTGCAGTCCTGGGTGAGGTCATACAGCTTGGCCTCATTCATCATCTTAATAAACGATTCTCGATCCATATTTCCTCCTGTAAAGAAATGAGATTAATTGAAGCCGTACTTATCGGCATAAGCGATCAGGGCATCTTCGAAGCATTTCATTGGGGCAGAAACAACGCCTGCGCCAACCTGGCCAACGCCCGGGTCTTTATGCGCCACGCCCGTATTCACGCGCGGGGTGATCTGTTTTTCCACCACCTTGCGGATGTCTACACCGGTGGGTGTGCCGCGGAAATCAAGGAAGGGGATGGTGAACTGCTTGTGCTCGGCAAAGGTGATCTCGTACATGTCGAGGGTGGTATTGATGGCATCGCGCGGAACGCCGCCGATGAAGGTGACCAGCGCCGGGGCGGTGGCCATGGCAAAGCCGCCAATGCCGGCGGTTTCGGTGATGACGCTATCGCCGATATCGGGGTTGGCGTCCTTTTCGCTGAAGCCGGGGAAGTACAGGGCTTTGACAATGGGGGAGGGCGCGGTGAACCATTTGTCGCCCAGGCCGCTCACGCGGATGCCCCAGTCGGTGCCGTTGCGGGTCATTACGGTTACGATGGTAGAGCCTTCCACCTTCTCACCGGCGGCGGTCATGGTCTTGCAGCCGGCCATCACCGGGTTGAGGATGCTGAGGGCGTTCTCACCGAGGAATTTGATCACCTCGAAGGCGGTCTGGGTATCTTTGGCGGTCTTGGCAATGTAGGGGGCCAGCTGCGTAGTCCACAGCACCGAGGCTGCATCCAGGCGGTTGTGGCCGTCATCGCCCATGTGCAGGGCTTTGGCCAAAATGGCGCGCACATCAATGCCGCCCATGGCTTCCAGCGCGGCCTTGACGGTGGGGCCCAGGGTGGATTCCATCCAGCGCAGTTTGGTGAGCACATCGTCGCTGTAAGCGCCCATGCGCAACACCTTGCCGCGGCCTTCGTTGAGGTTGGAGAAGCACTTGATGCCGTGCGTCTGATTCTCTACCACGTACACCAACTGCGAGGGGGCAATGACGCCGGCCATGGGGCCGGTGCACATGTGCTCGTGGCAGGGGGCAAATTCGATCTTGCCGCTGCTCAAGAGTTTTTCGGCTTCGGCGGCGGTTTTGGCTTTGCCTTCAAAGAGGCATGCGCCGATCATGGCGCCCTTCATGGGGCCGGCCATGCGTTCCCAGGTGACCGGGGGGCCAGCGTGCAGGAACATGTTGTCCTTCAGGCCGGGCACCACGTCAATGGCTTTGGCCATAGTGGTGGCTACCGGGCGGGCTTCCATGAACTTCTCACAAACCTTTGCATTTGCTTTTTCAATTGTGGCTTTATCCATGTCACTTCCTC
Organism: uncultured Anaerolineaceae bacterium; assembly: GCA_937897615.1. Lineage (GTDB taxonomy): Bacteria > Chloroflexota > Anaerolineae > Anaerolineales > Anaerolineaceae > UBA6107. The sequence goes on along the minus strand of CALCNO010000116.1, from coordinate 5,990 downwards.
CAAAAAGGGTAGGGGTTTGGGATAACTACTGCTTCATCTTCTCAAGAATGTTCATCAGGCGCTCGTTGCCGCCGGCGGGGGGTTTCCACTCCACCTGCACGTGCGGGGCTTCCTGAAGTTTGAGATTCTCTGAGAAGGATTCCAACCCGACGTTGATGGCCTGCATTTCACGCTTGATGGTATCCAGGTCAACCGGTTTGCCGATCTGCTGGGCTTCCACTGTGCCGCGTTCGGCCAGTGCGCGCAGAATGCGGCCCGCGCGGCGTACCACAACCTCGTTGCTGGTATCCACCCAGGCGCCGGCTTTTTTGAGCTGGGCGATCTGAGAATCGAGGTTCTGCGGGTCTTCATTGGTGCCGGTGGCCACGCAGATGATCTCCAGATGACGGCCTTCCTTCTTGGCGTCGGCCAGGCATTTGGCAATCGCCGGAGCTATCTCGCTGGCGGGATCGGGGTGAGAGCCGTAGCCGATGACCACATCCAGCATGATGATAGCCACTGCGGGATCCTTGGCCTCTTCGTACAGGCGGCGGATGCGCAGTTCGTTGTCCATCATGGGGTGCAGGCGGCCAACGGTGAATTCGTCTTCGCCCAGGTCTACGATGCAGTTCTCGATGCTCTCAAGCGCGTTGGGCATCTTGTTGTCTTTGATGATGGGGGAGTTGGCCCAAACTTTGGAGATGTAACCGGCCAGGATGTGCTGAGCCTCGTAGGCCAGCGTGCCGCCGGAGAACAAACCACGGAAGTATTTTTGCTGGTCGTTGAACTTTTCGATGTGCAGGTCTTCTTCATCCAGCTTGGGGGGATGGTTGGCCAGTTCCACGGCCAGGCGGGCGGCGTCATCCAGGCCGGTGGCGTAGAACAGGTTGCCATCGCGCATGGTGGTAACGGCGCGCGCAATAAAGTTGACCACCACCGGCTTGCCGGCTTTGCGGGCCACTTTGAGCACTTCTTCGGCCACCTTGGGTGAAGGCGGTTTGGAGGTGAGGACGATGACTTTGGTGTCCGGGTCGCGCACGAACAGGTCGAGCGCCATCAGGAAGGTGATCGCGCCCACCTTCTCGGAAAGGTCGCGGCCACCGGTGCCAATGCCTTCGGTGATGCCGCTGCCCAGTTGGTGGATGCGGCAGGCAACCTGCTGCAAACCGGTGCCGGCGGCGGCCACAATGCCGATGGGTCCGCGGCGGATCTTGTTGGCAAAGGCCAGGCCCTGCCCTTCGATCATGGCGGTACCGCAATCGGGGCCCATTACCAGCAGGCCCAGTTCGCGGGCGCGGGTTTTGAGGGCGATCTCTTCTTCAACGCTCACGTTATCGCTGAAGAGGTGAACGTGCTTGCCCAGGCGCAGCGCCTCGCGGGTGACGGCGGCGGCATAGCGCCCCGCCACCGAGATGATCACCCAGCTGGCATCCGGCAGCATTTCGGCTGCGGCTTCGATGCTGTGCGGGCGGTAGGCCTCATCGGCGTTGCCCTTGCGGGCGGCCAGCAGTCCATCCACCTGAGCCAGGGCTTCATCGGCGGCTTTGGCGTCTTTGGCTTTGACCACAATCGCCAGTTCGTCCGGCTTGGAGTCCATCACTTCTTTGGAGGCCAGGCCAATGTGCTCCAGCAGTTCCTTGTTGGATTCGGTGCCCATCACCACGCCGGCGTCTTCAATGCCGGGCAGGCCTGCCAGCGAACGCTGCAGGGACATCAGCTTGGCTGAGTCGTAATACACACCACGCCTTACTTCAGTTTTGATCGTTGCCATTATCACTCCTGTGAGAGGGAATTAAAAATAACGGCTGCCGTGTGCTTGGGAGAATGAAAGAGCTCTCCGGCAGGGCAGCCAGGTGCGGATGAAAAGAATGAATTTGCATCGTCATGTGGAAGAACATTTGAATTTGTTTTTCCTTTTTTAAAAGCCGGTCTTCGCCTTGAACAATGCGCACAATTCAATATAGCACAGCGAAATTTCAATTTCAAATTACCTTAATCGCTAATTGGGTGACAAATTTCCCGAAATCCCCGCTGACAAAAACATCCCCGTTGGCTGACGGGGATGTTTTGAATACTGCGGTGGTTTAGAGGTCAAGCCCTTCGGGAACGCGGAAGTGCTCGTTGGCTTTGAGGACTTCATCGGTCACTTTGAAGTTCAAGTCGTCGCCGATGATCTGCTTGCAGTAGTCCTTGAGGCGGCCCTGCCACATATCCTGGTTGACGTAGAAGATCTTGGCGCCGCCCAGCTCGTGCTGGTACTGCGGCCAGGGTTTGGTCGGCTGCGCCATTGAAAGACCGGCCATGCGCCAGCCATTGTAGGATTCAAAGGTTGACCACCATTCCTGCACTTTGACCATTTCCATGGCGTAGAAGGTCTTGGCGTAGTACATCGGCCAGCCCAGCTTGGCGCGGCGGGAGAAGGTGAGGGTGTGCAGGGAGACGGCCACGTCTTTATCCCAGACACGGCCATTGGCGAAACCGAGCCACTCGCCATCCACCAGACCCACGAAGGTGAAGGGGTCCTTGAGACGCTTGCGGATGAGGGAGAGTACCTCACCGTAGACGCGCACGCCCACGATATCATAGAAGTCTTTTTCGACCTTCATGACACGTTCCAGGTAACCGAGCACGGGTTTGTAATCGCTTTCCTGAATGGCGCGGATGTAGAGCATGCGGCCATCGGGCAGTTTGACCTGGGCGCCGGGCCATACGGGCAGTTTCATTGCGGGTGCAGAAAGGATGCCCTCGATCTCGCGAACATCGATCTTCATTTCTTCAGTTGAAACAGGAGTTGGGAGTTCTACCTTCATGTCTAATCCTTTTCTGATCAGTGATTTTGTTAAAAAGAGTATAGCATCTAAAAAATCATAGTCAATGAAAGGGGATTGATTAAGAAGAAAATCGGGAGTTATGTAATGCCCGATATGACAATTAAACGAACAAGGCCGGAGTTTTCTCCGGCCCTGTCTGTAACATACCAGCTTGCTGCTACCTCACATCCACCAGCACGGCGCGGATGAGGGTGCGATAGTCGTACTGGTCGGTGGAGGCGTTCCAGCCCTGGCAGGTCACCAGGGTCAGCCAGGCCTCTTCCTGGTGCTTGAGCACGGCGTTGACATTGCTGGCAGAGACGCTCATCACCTGGCGTACCTCGTAGGTGTAGGCCTTGCCGCCGGAGTGAACGACAACGCGGTCACCGTAGGCCAGCGTGCCCAGGCCGTAGAAGGGTCCGGGCCGGTTGAGCGCATCCCAGACGTGGCCGGTGAGCACCGCGTTACCGCGTGCGGTGGGGAAGGCGCTGCCTTCCAGCCAGCCCGCCTGTGCACCCAGCCAGGAGACATCCCAACTGCTGCCGCTTTGCGGCACGCCCACGATGGCGGTCTTGACGTTAAGGCGCGGGATCTCCAGCCACAGCGAACCCAGGTCGGCGTAGGAGACCGTCTGCGCGGGCAGTTCGGTCACGCGGTCTGGCGCAAAGCCGGTGGCGGGCAGTTCAACGACTGCCGCAGCGTCCACCGGGAAGCGGATACCGAAATCGGAGATGGTGTCGAACAGACCGCCGTTGAGTACGTTGCCCACCAGGTCGCGGATGGAGCTGGTGCCGCACACAAAGAGGCGATAGTCGCCTTCGGGCAGTGAGGTGCCGCCGTTGATGGCGAGCACGGCGGTAAAGGTGGCCGGGTCGTATTCCACGCTGTTGACGGTGATCTGCACATCGTCCGGCTGCAGTCCATCACCGCAGGAGGTGGTGTCAAAGAGATTGTTGCTACCCTGTTCCACCAGCAGGTAGTTGGCCGGGTTGTCTGCGGCATACTCGCCGCCATCGTGCATCACATCGCGGCTGAACACCACGGTGAGTTCGTTGATGTGGGCGTTGGTGAGCACCGTGCCGTTGGTCGGGCTGGAAACCGCGGCTGCCGGGCTGGCGCCATCCGGGCTAAAGCCAACCACCACGGGATCGTGGTCGGCCATGCGGTAGAAGCCGGCATCGTACAGGCTGACGATCTGCCCGGAGGAGATGTAGTTGGTGTTGTAATCCAGCACCACCGGCTCATCGGCGTTGATGTGCCATTCCTGCACGCCGCTGGTCTGGGCGTAGAAGGACGAAGACACCATGGCGTAATCGAGTGCGCCAACGTTTTCGTTGTAGACGTAAGAGTAGGCTGCATCGCCGAGGAAGGCACTGGCAGCGTTGATGAAGCCGCCGGCTTCAAGCGCCTTGATGGGGTCTTCCTTGGCGTAAGAGTTGAGGTCTCCAAGCATGACGATGTCCGGGTCGCCGGTACCGGTGGGATCGCTGGCGAACCAGGCCATGAGGGCGTTGACGCCGTTCACGCGCACGGTATTGCAGTTACCCTGGCCGTCGCCGGCATCGGGTGCATCGCAGGCGCTGCCCTTGCTCTTGAGGTGATTGACGTTCACCAGGAAGACCGCGCCGGTGTCGTTATCCTCAAAGGCTTGCAGCAGCGAAACGCGGTTGCGTGCAGCAGAGTCGCCGCCGTTGACGAAGGTGGTACTGTTGAGCACGGCGGTGGTGCCCACCGGGGTCACATTGGCGGGCTTGTAGATGAGGGCGTTGCGGATGGCGTCGGTGCCCAGGGCGTTGACGATACCGGTGTTGGTATCCACGTCAATGAAGGCGTAGGTGCCGGCCCCGGCCACAGCATTGAGTTTGTCTACCAGGTCCTGAATGGCACTGCCGGCGCCGTAACCGTCGTTCTCCAACTCCACCACGCCGAAGACATCAGCGTTGAGGGTGGTCATGGCGGCCACGGTCTTGGGCCACTGGCGGTTGAATTCGGTGGTGTTTTCCGCGCCGCGGCAGTCGGTGGCTTCGCCGCCAACGCCGTTGGTACAACCGCTGAAGGTGTTAAAGTAGTTGAGCAGGTTCATGCCCACGATCTTGGCCGTGCCGCCAACCTCAGGCGCCGCGGTGGGGCGGGGGTTGGTGGCGGCAAAGTTGTAGTAGCCTCCCATCGAGGTGACCGGGCGCACGCGGTAAGCGTTGCCGCTGGTGGCGTCGCCGCTCCAGGTGTAGGTCATTACGCCGGTGAGGCCGGTGATGGAATCGCCGCCGCGCAGGGTGTTGCTGGCGGATAAGGGATTGCCGCCGCGCCCAAAGACGATCGGGTCGGGGTTCTGCGTGTTGGTGGCGTCATCCACGATGATCTTGTTCAACTGATTGGCGGCATCCAGCGCAAGCGCCGGCGCGCCGGGGTCAACCACAGCAGTGGGCTGGTCGAGCCGGTCGCCGCTGGAGAGGGTGACCTGGCCGAAGCGGCCCAGGTAGTAATTCTCGGAGACAAAGAGCTGCTGCGGGAAGGTGACCAGCATGCCCTCGTAGCGTTCCAGGGAGGTGGCGTCGGCCACCGGCAGGGTTACCGCGGTGGGGGTCACACTGTACCCGGTGCCGCACACCACCGGCGTGCCCACGCTGATCTGGGACTGGCCCTGGTAGTCGCTGGCGGTGCCGGTAACGCGCACCAGGTCGCCGATGCTGACGCTGTTGGCATTCGAGCCTTCAAAGACAAAGATGCCTTCGGAGGTGAGCGGGTCGGCATCCTGGTTGGCGTCCAGTTCCTGAAGGAAGAAGCCGCGCAGGTTGGGAGAGGCGCCCTCAAAATCTGCCACCACCACACCCATTGTGGTCTGGGTGCCGGTGAGGGCCATGCTGTCGCTGGTGCCCTGAATGGTGTGGATGGGGGTGTAGGAGAGCACGCAGGGGTCCTGCATCACGGTAAAGCCAAAGGTGTAATCGGAGGCCATGTAGTCCACTGTGCCGTCGCGGTCTGAGACCGCAGAGGCGGTAACGCTGACGGTACAGGTTTCAAGCGAGACGAGGTTGGAAGCCGGGTCGAGGGTGATGGCAGAATGGTCACCATTCCAGGTGACTCCAACCAGCACTGAGCCGGAGGTGGAGCAACTGACGGTGATGCCGCCGCTGGCCACGTCCACCGGTTCGCTAAAGGTAACGGTGATGTTGGAACTCATGGGAACATCGGCGGCACCAT
>CALCNO010000115.1 GCA_937897615.1 uncultured Anaerolineaceae bacterium | reverse complement strand
AACCAGGTTAGACATGCCGCATGAGCAAATGAAGAAAACTTTTCCAGCCATGTGTTCTCTCCTGAGAAAAGGATGAGTAAAGTCCGTATTGTTTTGGATGTATATCGTTTGCTTTTTTGGTCAACTTGCTACACAATACAAGTATATACTTTTTTGTTTCAGGAGCAACTCATGCATACAATTCGTCGCCGCTTCTGCCTTCCTGCGTTGGCCTTGTTGTTGGTATTTGCCACAGCCTGCGGACTACCTGCACCGCTTGCCCGTCTTTTTGCCACCGCTACCCCTACCAGCACTGCCACGCCCACAGCCACCGCAACTGCTACAGCTACCCCAACACCGCCGGTGGAGATTGAGACTTGCCCGCGGGCTTCCGATTGCCCCTGGGCGGTAGAGATTGCTTCTCTCGTGCGCAGCGGCACGGTGGAGTCTGGCGTGGAAAATATGGTGGAAGTGCCCTATGACCTGCCTATAAGCTTTTTTGCCGGTTGGATTGCGTATGACGAGGACATTGCACGCCAGAACGCCTCAAAAATGGATTTTTTCTTTGAAGTCGATGGCGTCAATTACTGGCAGCAAGGTTTTACAGGCGAAGTAATGCCGTATGTTGATGAGAAAAACCCGAATGAGGTGTATGCCTCAGTCTGGCAGGGTGCCGCGCTATCTGGCTGGCGCATTGGCGAAAGCCACCTGGTGCGCGTGGGCTTCACATTTACGGAACAGGTTACCGATGGCTGGAACACATATCCAGCCGGACATACGGTTGAATACATTTACCGCGTCTTCCCGGAGTTGCATCCTACCGACACTCCCACGCCTGAGCCCACATTTACCCCCACGCCGCGCCCCACCAACACGCTGGCACCGCGGCCTACCACTGTACCACCCACGCGCACACCTTCCTGCTCACAGGATTCAATCATCACTATCAACAATACCACCGGCGGGCAACTGACCCTGTACCTGAACGGACCTGCAGGATACACCTTTTACCTGGGTGGTGGTTACACGGATTTACACGTGTGCTCCGGTTCGTATAGTTACACCGCATACGGTTGTGGCGGTGCCAGTGATACCGGCGTGATCAGCAGCGGCGAAACACACGAGTTTTATTGCGTGTCCAACTAAGATCGGTTCTGCGCCTGCCCCGCAGATGGTAGAATTGGCGCCATGAACAACACCACACCGCTCTACAAGCGCCGCCTGATGGTGGCGGCAGGCGTCCTCTGCCTGCTCCTTGGCGCAGTGGGGATGGTTGTGCCCGTGCTGCCCACCACCCCTTTCCTGCTGCTGGCGGCGGCATTGTTCCTGCGCAGCTCCACCCGGCTATACCGCTGGCTTACCACGCACCGCGTTTTTGGGCCGTTCATCCTCAACTACCGCCGCCATCACGCCGTGCCGCGAAGCACAAAGGTCGTTGGGATCGTCTTCCTGTGGCTCACCATAGGCTTCTCGATCATCTGGGCGGTGCACGCCTTGTGGCTGCGCGTGCTGCTGCTGTGCGTTGCGGTGGGCGTTACCATCCACCTGGCGCGCCTCAAGACCCTCACCCCGGCCATGCAGGCAGAATCCGCTGCGGCTGAGGATG
>CALCNO010000114.1 GCA_937897615.1 uncultured Anaerolineaceae bacterium | reverse complement strand
TCAAAGGAGCCATATACTTCGTGGGATGGCGGCGCAGGCCCTTACACCGCTTACGATATCATCAGTAACTACTACAATCAGCCGTTTGCCATTCAAACCTGCATCTGCAGTGGGGGCAGGGTGGGATTGTATATCCTAACTGGACAGTCTGCTTAATCTTTTTCTTCCCTCTTTTAGCTGCAAGCCTGATGGGGGAATGGATACAACAAGAGCCGCAATTGCGGCTCTTGTTGTATCAACAAACTTTAACTGGCAGGTGGCAGATGGGGGACTACTTCATTCAGAAATACTGAAGCGATGTGAGGATCAAAATGGCGGCCAGATTCACTCTTAATATATTCGAGCGCTTTTTCTTCACTCCACGCCGGGCGGTAAGGACGATCTGTTCTCATCGCGTCCCAAACATCCACAACGGCAAAGATGCGCGCTGCCAACGGGATGGCTTCGCCCACAAGCCCACGGGGGTAGCCGGTGCCGTCCCACTTTTCGTGATGGCAGTAGGGGATATCGAGAGCTGAACGCAGGTACTCGATTGGGGTGAGCATGTCATTGGCGTATTGCGGATGCATGCGCATGATCGCCCATTCTTCAGGTGTAAGTATGCCGGGTTTATGAATAATGGAATCGGGAATTCCCAGCTTGCCAATATCGTGCAGCAAAGCGCCCCGCCGGATGGAAACGAGCTGCCCGTTTTCCAGGCCAACGGCGCGCGCCAGATTGATCGCCAGTTCTGTCACGCGCAGGGTGTGCCCCTCAGTTTCCCGGTCTCGAAGTTCCATCGCGCGCGACCACCCCTCGATGGTGGCCTCGTAAGCGGCCATCAGCTGTTTGTGCGCAGATTCAATATTGCTGCGTTCATCAAAAAGTTTGCGGTAGCGGTTAAGGCGGGTAATACCTTGCAAGCGGGTACGTAACTCGTAGCGGTCATAAGGCTTGTGGATAAAATCGTCTGCGCCGGAGATCAACCCCTGGATCATCGAGGCGCGGTCATCAAGCGCCGTAATAATAATGATGGGAATCTCCGCTACTTGAGGATCACTGCGGATCGCTTTGCAAACCTCAAAACCTGTCATCCCCGGCATCATCACATCCAGCAGGATCACATCAGGAAGAATGGAGTGTATCCTTTCCAGAGCTTGCTGGCCGTTTTCGGCCATTTCAAGCTGGTAGCCCTCACCTGTAAGGATGGCTTCTATGGTTTCCCGGGCGGAACGCTCGTCATCAACAATTAAAATCGTGCTGGGCTGTGCCATGGACCTTCTCCTGGTTGCTCATTATAAAGATTGGAACAACAATCCCACAATGGGGGAAAACCCTGTTTCTTATGGTTGCCGGTCAACCAGTCCATATTTTACCGCTAGTCGTACCAATCCGGCCAAGTTGCGGACTTTCAGCTTTTCCATCAGGCTGGCGCGATGTTTTTCAACCGTTTTCTCGCTGATGAATAAAAGGCTGGCAATCTCTCCGCTGGTATGCTCTTCAGCAATCAATTGCAGGATTTCTTTCTCACGCGGTGATAGATTCGAGAGAGGATCGCCGCTCGCGTTGGCGGGGTTGGGGTTGAGCGCACTTTCTACCACAATTGAAGATATTGGCCCGCTCAGGTAGGGTTCGTTACGTGCAGCAGCCTGGATCGCCCAGAGCAGCTCCTCACTTACAGAACTCTTGAGCACATAGCCGCGCACGCCGCTTTGCAGCGCTTGGTGCACTAGCCCCTCGTCGGAATACATGGATAGCAGAATGATCTGGGTGGGCAATTTCATCTCACGCAGGCGCGCTGCGGCCTGTATGCCGTTCAGCCGCGGCATCATGATGTCCATCACCAGAACATCCGGTTTGAGTTTTTCGGCCATTTCCACTGCTTCCTGGCCGTTGCCGGCTTCACCGAGGATTTCCAGGTCGCCTGCTTTTTCCAGCAGGGCGCGGATTCCCGCCCGCACCATCTGGTGGTCTTCAGCGATCAAAACACGGATCATACCCCCTCCTTTTCCCCTTTTTCAATCCCGACCAGCGGCAAATGGGCAGCAAGTACAGTTCCCTGCCTGGGGCGTGACCTGATGTTCAGTTCGCCGCCAACAAGTGCTAGCCGCTCCTGGATGCCGATCAAACCGATGCCGTGTGCCCGCGGTGCATCCACCTGGAACCCCTGCCCGTCGTCCTGGATGGTGAGGCTTAGCTGATCATCCTCGCGCTGCAATTCCACCCAAATCCGCGCGGCCTGGGCATGTTTTATGATGTTGTTCATGCCTTCCTGAAGGATGCGGAATAGCGTAACGGCGTAAACATCCGGGAGCACGGGTAATTCGGGGTCGATCACTACTTCAACTGGGATATGCGTGCGGTTGCTGAGCTCCTGGCAAAAAGTGATCAATGCAAGCGGCAGCCCAAGTGTGTCCAGCATGGGGGGGCGAAGATTCTGTGCCAGCGTGCGAATCTTCTGATGCAGGTCGGTGGCCTCGGCAATTAACCCCTCTACCTGTTGGATAAGATTGGTTTGCCCTTTGGGGATGCCGGCAAGCAGGTTGTGCAGGTTGAGAGTGTGGGCGGTCAGAGATTGGCCAAGGTCGTCGTGCAGCTCGCGGGAAATACGCCGACGTTCTTCTTCCTGAGCCGTGATGACGCGCTGTGCCATTGTGCGCAGTGATTCGCGTTGAACAAGCAAAGTGCGGTAGCGGTTGAGACGGGTAATGGTTCTAACACGTGCCCGCAATTCCTGGCGGTCAACGGGTTTGAAGAGGAAATCATCGGCGCCGGCCTCAATTCCTTGCAAGAGCGACGGGCTATCATCCAGCGCAGTGAGGATAATGACTGGAATTTCAGCCAGTTTGGCTGTGGCCCGAATACGGCGGCAAACCTCAAACCCATCCAAGGCCGGCATCATTACATCCAGAATGATCAGGTCTGGCTGGATAGCCTGCGCCAGTTTCAGCGCTTTGTAACCATCCTCGGCAAAGGACAGCCTGTACCCATCATTGGAAAGAATTGCCTCAATTGTTGTTCGGGCTGAAGCATCGTCATCCACGATCAGCACTGTGCTTTTCAATTGATACCTCCCTTGCCAATATCCAGATACTGCCTGATTACATCCAGCAATTCCTGAAGCTGAATTGGCTTACTCATGTAGCCGTCCATGCCCGCTGCCAGACAGCGTTCTCGATCTCCCGGCATGGCTAGAGCGGTCAGTGCGATGATCGGAATATCCTTCAGCCCGGCATCCCGGATGCGCTCGGTTGCTTCCAGGCCGTTCATTTCTGGCATCATGACATCCATCAGGATCAGATCGGGATGATTTTGGATGGCTTTAGAAATCCCGTCAAACCCATTGGAGGCGATCAGGACACGAAAACCGTGTTTTTCAAGGTAATCCTGAACATACATGATTACGGTTTCAGTGTCTTCTACCAGCAAGATTGTCGGGCGTACCGCTTCTGGTTCTTTTGCGCTTGTTGCATCGTTGCCCGGGAAACTTGCGAGGGGGCCGGTCTTTGAAGGAACGGTTAGCCAGGGGATGGAAATGGTGAACCGGCTTCCTTTTCCCGGTTCGCTTTCAACGCTCACACTCCCGCCGTGCAAACGCGCCATCTGGCTAACGAGCACCAGGCCAAGGCCGATGCCGGCGGAACCGCGAGCCAGGCCGGAGTCTAGCTGTGCAAACGGCTGGAAGAGGCGCGGCAGGTCTTGCTGGTTGATGCCAATACCGGTGTCCCACACGGTAAAGCGCAGCGCACTGCTATCCTGCTCGCCGGAGATCTTGAGCCCAATCTGGCCTCCCTGAGGGGTGAATTTGACGGCATTGCTCAGCAGGTTAACCAACATCTGTTTGAGCCGCCGCTCATCTGCCCAGACCAGATCAATATGTGGATCAAGTTCAAATTTGATTTCCTGGTTCTTTTTGCTGGCCAGTTCCCTTACCATGCGCAGGCTGGCGTGTGCTACCACGGAAACATCCACTTTACCCATTTCGATCTCGACCTTACCGGCATTGATTTTTGCCAGGTCAAGAATGTCATTGATCAGCGTCAGCAGATGATTTCCGCTCTCGGCAATAGTCAGGGTGTATTTCAGTTGCTTTTCATTAAGTGGGCCAACCACCTGTTCTGCCAGGCTCTCAGAGATGCCCAGGATGGCATTGAGAGGGGTGCGCAATTCGTGGCTCATATTGGCCAGGAACTCGTCTTTCAACCTCAGGGCGCGCTCCATTTCAACGTTGGCCAGGCGCAGGGTCTCCTCAGCTTTTTTGCGGGTGGAAATATCGCGGTTGGATACCAGGATGTGATCGCTGCCGCGGATTTTCAATATAAAGATTCGGGCTTCAACGTCGCGTACTGTACCGTCCGCACAATTGAGCGCATATTCCACTGTGGCAAATTCTTCCCCTTTGCCCTGCGATTGCTGAATGGCCTGCGACAACTCCTGGGCCATTTGGCGGTCTACCAGCCCAAGTTCCTCAGCAGTTTTTCCGATCAATTCACCTGCGGGAATTTTGGCAAGATCCTCATACGCGCGGTTAGCCTGAATAAACCTGCCTGTTGGGCCAAGCAGCGCGATGGCATCTGGAGATTCCTCGAACAACAGGCGGTTTTGTTCTTCACCCTCGCGCAGAGCTGCGTCGGCCGCCTTCCTTTCGGAAATGTTTCGCACCAGGCATTGGATTAACTGCGGCTCCCCATTGTTCCCCGAGATGAGGGAGAGGTTGATCTCCGTCTCGACCCTGGTACCGTCCACACAAATGAAGTCCCGTTCAAACACAGGAAGACGCTCGCATGCCAGCAGTCGCTCAAGCCAGTGTTTTGGTTCATCAACTTCTTCAGAAACGACTAACTTCAGGCTATTTTGGCCGATGAGTTCGGCAGCTGTGTAGCCAAACAATTCTGTGCAGCGTTCGTTTACCCGCAGGATGATTCCATCCAGATCAAGCAGAAAGATGGCGTCATTGGCGCTCTCAAAGAGGGCACGGTAAGTTTCTTCACTTGCACGGAGTGCATCTTCAACCGTTTTTCGCTCGGTGATGTCAAAGACCGTAGAGCGGCTCATACTGTAATTCCCCTTTTCATCATAGATTGCTGTGGCGCTGACCAGTACCGGAAAAGTGCTGCCGTCTTTGCGAACCATTTCTAGCTCAAGGTCACGTAACCATCCCCGTTCTTTGAAGAGCGGGAAAATACTGTTAAAAATCTCCAGACTTTTAGACGTGAGAATTTCTGTGGCCGGGCGTCCGAGGAGCTCGTCGCGGGTGTACCCCAGCCAGCGCAGCTCAGTCTGATTAAGCATCAGGAACCTACCCTGCAGGTCCAGAGAGTGGTAGCCGGTGGGTGCGTTTTCATACAGGTCTTGCACCTCGGCTGTGCGTTCCGCAACGCGTTTTTTAAGGACGGCTTCACTCTCCTTTCGATCTGTGATGTCAAGTGAATTGAAAACGACGCGGGTAATGGGGGCATCTGGCTCATGGATTGGTTGAAAACTGGTGCGGTACCACTGGGATTGGTTCTTGATGGTGAGTGGCGCCTCTACAACCAATCCTTTACCTGTGG
>CALCNO010000113.1 GCA_937897615.1 uncultured Anaerolineaceae bacterium | reverse complement strand
GGCAAAATTCTGCCCTACGTGATCCTGGCTTTCATTGATACCTTTGAGGTGCTTGCCTTTGGGCACTTCTGGTTTGGGGTGCCCATCCGCGGCTCGCTGGGGTTGATCATCGGTGCCTCCGGGCTGATGCTGCTCTCCGGGTTGGGCATCGGTCTGTTTGCCTCTACCATTGCCAACACCCAGCAGGAAGCCATGCTCACCGTTTGGATGACCCTGCTCCCCTCCATTTTCCTCTCCGGCTTCTTCTTCCCGCTGGAAGCCATGCCAAAAGTACTGCAATGGTTCTCGTACATTATTCCTTTGCGCTACTACCTGGCAATCCTGCGCGCCGTCATGCTCAAAGGTTCAACCTTCAGCTCGATATGGCTGGAGTGCCTGGCGCTGCTGGCATTTGGGATTGTCATTTTGCTTGCCGCTGCGCTGCGTTTCCGCAAGCGCCTGGATTAATCTGAAAAGGAGTTCTCATGTCCCGTAAACATATTCCCGTTCCCGTGATCGTGTTACTGGCCATCGCCATTATCGTTGCCGCCTTCTTTGGCATCCGCGCGCTCAGCCAAAAAGATGCTGCCCCTGCTGCATTTTCCGGCACCATCGAGAGCGAGACCACCAATGTGGCCGCCGAAAGTTCCGGCAAGGTGGTGGCGGTCTCCGTCCAGGAAGGCGGCAATGTCAAGGCCGGCGATGTCCTTTTCAGGCTGGATGACACCCTGCTGCAGGCACAGCGTAACGCCGCCAATGCCAGCCTGGAACTGGCTCAAAGCGCACTGGAAAACGCTCAGGCTCAGTTCAATATGGTGGATGCCGCCGTTCAATTGGATTCTTCTCCAGCCCGCACTCTCCTTTGGACAATGGCCGACCCGCCCGGCTACACATTGCCGAAAGCTTATTACAGCCAGCAAGAGTTGCTGGCGGCTGCCGAAACCGAAGTGCACAATGCCGAATCTGCCCTGCAAGCCGCTCAGGACGACCTGACGCAAAAGCTCGCGCAACAAGATGCCACTGATTTCAAAGGCGCCGAGATTGCCCTGATGCGTGAACGCGCCGCCCTGCAAACTGCACAGGACGCGCTCGCCAAGGCACGCCTCACCCAGAACCAGGACCTCATCGACGCCGCCCAAACACAGGTGGACGATGTCCGCGAAAATCTGGATACGGCGCAGGCCAATTATGATGACCTCAAAGACAGCGATGCGGCCAAAGCCATCATCGCTGCGCGCGCGCAGGTGACCCTGCTGACCGAGACCGCGCAACTGGCACGCGATGCCTGGTACAAGTTACAGACCGGCACGGAAGCCCCCAAGTGGAAAGCCGCCAAAGCAGCCCTCGATCAGGCTTCGGCTGCCGTTGCCCAGGCCCAGGCACAGCTTGCCCTCGTTGATGCGCAAATGAGCAAACTGGTCATTGCCGCGCCGCTGGATGGCATCGTCACAGACGTGATCATCAAACCGGGTGAGGTGATCAGCGCCGGGGCCAGCGCCGTTACCATTGCCAGGCCAGGTTCGCTCACCATCATTGTGTACATCCCCGAAGATCAGGTGGGCAGCATCAAACTGGAGCAAAAAGCCACCCTCACTGTGGATTCCTTCCCGGAGCAGGTCTTCAACGCTTCTGTGATCAAAATTGCGGATAAGGCCGAGTTCACCCCGCGCAATGTCTCCACCGTTGAAGGGCGCAAGACCACCGTTTTTGCCGTCACGTTGCAGATCGAAGACCCGGACGGGCAGCTCAAAGCCGGCATGCCGGCAGATGTGGTGTTCCAGCCGTAGAGGTTGCATGCCGCTGATTCAGGCCGTTGCTCTCAATCGCTTTTTTGGCACCACCCACGCGGTCAGGGACGTCAGTTTTAACGTGGAAGAAGGAGAAATCTACGGCCTGGTGGGCTCGGATGGCGCCGGTAAAACCACCACCCTGCGCCTGGTCATTGGCGCACTGCGCGCCAGCAGCGGCCATGCGCTGGTGTGCGGCCAGGATGCCGCCAGAGAGCCGGATGCCGTGCGCAGCAACGTTGGCTATCTCTCGCAGCGTTTTTCCTTGTATGAAGATTTGACCGTGCTGGAGAACATCCGCTTCTTTGCCGAGGTACGCGGCATGTCTATCTCTGAATGGAAACCGCGCTGTATGGAATTGCTGGAGTTCGTTGGCCTTTCGCCGTTTGCCGCACGCCGTGCCGGGGCACTTTCCGGCGGGATGAAACAAAAGCTTGGGTTAGCCTCCGCGCTGGTAACCCATCCCAAAGTGCTGCTGCTGGACGAACCCACCACCGGGGTCGACCCGGTGACCCGCCAGGACTTCTGGCAACTGATTCTGCGCGTGGTGCACAGCGAGAAGATGGCCGTGATGCTCACCACGCCCTACATGGATGAGGCCAGCCGCTGCCACCGCCTGGGATTCATGCGCTCCGGCAGCATCATCGCCGAGGGTACCCCTTCCGCTCTGCGCGCCACCCTCGCCGGCCGCATTGTGGAAATCCCAACCGCAGAACCGTTGAAGTTGCAGCCGGCCCTGGCAAAAATTCAGGGGGTAGAAGATGCGCGCCCCTTTGGCGACAGGCTGCACCTGCGTATTGCCGGCGGGCAGGCTCAGGCAGTAATGAACGCAATCGCAAAAGCCGATGCGGGGTTTGCCCCCCACCTGATTCCTCCCACGCTGGAAGATGTATTCCTGGCCCTCACCACCGGGCAGAAGGCGGCACAACCATGAACGCCCCCATTGTGATTGCCGATCATCTCACGCGCGCCTTTGGCGATTTCCTCGCCGTAGACGATGTCAGTTTTTCGGTGCAGCCGGGCGAGATCGTGGGGTACCTGGGCCCCAATGGCTGCGGCAAGACCACCACCATCCGCATGCTGCTGGGGCTGCTCAAGCCCACACGCGGCAGCGCCACCGTGATGGGCTTTGACGCCTACGCCCAGACCGAAGAAGTGCGTGCCCGCTGCGGCTATATGTCGCAAAAGTTCGCCCTCTACGATGACCTGACCGTGCGCGAGAACCTGTCCTTTTATTCCGGCGTTTATGGCGTAAAAGACAAAAGCACCGTTGGACACTCCGTCGAGCGGGCAGGTTTACAGGACAAGGAAAACGCGCTCACGCGCGAACTCTCAGCCGGCTGGCGCCAGCGCCTAGCACTGGCAATTGCGCTGGTACACAACCCGCGCCTTTTGTTCCTGGATGAACCCACTTCCGGCGTTGATCCCACCGCCCGGCGCGAATTTTGGGAATTGATCTACCAACTGGCGGCCAGCGGAGTTACCGTCTTTACCACCACGCACTACATGGACGAAGCGGAATACTGCAACCGCGTGGGGCTGATGCGTTCCGGCAAGCTGCTGGCGTTTGACACACCCTCACACCTCAAGCGTTCGGCGTTGCGCGGCGATGCCTGGAACATCACCGGGCACGATCTGTCCGCTGTGATGCAGGCGTTGGAATCCTTGCCCGGCCGCCTGCAGGTAAGCCTGCTGGGCGATCAGGTACACTTGCTCACCGCCAGGGGGCGTTACAGCGCCGACCAACTGACCGGTTTTTTGGCGAAGCCCGGTTCACCTGAGGCCTCCATTGCCCCCGGCGAGATCACCCTTGAAGATGTCTTCATGAACCTGACTCAAAAGGCACACATCGGCATTGAATCATAGAATCTTTATGATTCTGCCGATATCATTCCTTTCTACGAAACTAGAAAAGCAGCCGCCACGAACCAGATCTGGATGCTGAAGAACACGCACCATTCCAAAATCGGCGTGCGCCAAAAGCGCGGGCGTTCTGGCATGGCGTTGGGGTCAAGGATGTAATTAGGCGTTTGTTCCTCATCCTCTTTATGCTTGGGTTTGGCATATACCAGGAGTAGAAAAGCGCTAAAGCTACCAATGGCCAGAAGGCCGGCAACGTTCAGCGTCAATGGCACTGCCCGTGCGGACGCGGGCTGTGCAAAAATGGCGATGGTATAGAAAATGATGCAATACAGACCGCTGTGAAAGAAAGTCATGGCCGCGCGGCGGTGCGGCGTCAGGCGTTCCATCGAGAATACCCCCACCAGTGAAGCCGCCACCCCTGCCGCAATACCAAAAGCAGTTCCGATCCATCCCGGCACGGAGGACAGGCGCGTACCCAGCACCAGCATCAGCGGCAGAAAGAGCCAGCCGCCCAACATCATGCCGGTATTAAATCCCCAGGCCGCTTTGGATATCCCCTTTTCGCCCAGTTCCGAGATGAAGTGGTTGAAGAGTGAATAACGCTCTCCGCTGCGCCCACGGTATGGGATTAACGAGATCAGCGTACCGATGAGAATAAGCGCCGTTCCCGCAAGAGTCAAATAAGGGTAAACTTTTGCTATGAATGTGAGTAACATTCCCTCTCCCGTGGTTTTTGTTTATTCTACTCCCGCATGGATTCCCTGCTGAACGGATAAATGTTATGTATGACCAACTCTCGCAAGATTATGATCGTTTCGTCAACTGGCCCGCACGCCTGTCGTTGGAAATCCCCTTCCTGCTAAAAAAACTAAGGGAAATCGAACGCCCCACTCCCCTGCGTGTGCTGGACGCCGCCTGTGCTACCGGGCAGCACGCCATCGCGTTGGCCCGGCAGGGCTTTACGGTGGCCGGCGCTGACCTGAGCGCAGAAATGATCGCGCTGGCCCGCCATAACGCCGCAGTTTCCGGCATGGCCGTGCGCTTTGAGCCTACTGGCTTTAGCAACCTTGCCGCCACCTTTGGCCAGGAGAGTTTTGACGCCTTGCTTTGCCTGGGTAATTCGCTGCCGCATTTGCTCACCCCGGCAGATTTGCGCGCCGCACTGGTAGATTTTTCCGCCTGCCTGGCCCCCGGAGGATTGCTAATCATCCAGAACCGCAATTTTGACGCTGTGCTTGCCACCCGCAACCGCTGGATGGAACCTCAGACACGCACGGAAGGCGACCACGAGTGGCTCTTTCAGCGCTTTTATGACTTTGAGCCCGATGGGCTGATCCGCTTCAACATGGTTACATTAGCTCGACAGGCCGGGCATGAATGGCAGGCAGCACTCACTTCCACGCGTCTCTCCCCGCAAACTCGCGCGGAACTGGAACAGGCGCTTTTGAGTGCGGGATTCACCAGCCCGCAAGCATTGGACAGCCTGGCCGAAGTGCCTTTTGATGCCGCAACCAGCAGCAACCTGGTGCTGCTGGCAAGAAAAGCATGATTGTTTCCTCAAAAAGCGTGCATAATTAAACATCCACATTGAAGGAGCTTCTCATGGAAATTTGCCAGGTAAAGACTGATGCAGATCTAAAAGAATTTATCAACTTCCCGTACCGGCATTACCAAAACGATCCCGTGTGGGTAGCACCGCTGCGCTCGGAACAAAAAGCACAGTATGTACTGGCTAAAAACCCCATGCTGGATCATTGCACCTACGCTCTCTTTTTGGCCCGGCAGGATGGCAAAACCATTGGCCGCGTTTCGGCTTTCCTGGATCATCTGGCGTTGGAACACTGGCGTGAACCCATCGGGTTATTTGGCTCCTTTGAATGTGTCAACGATCCGCAGGCAGCAAGCGCCCTGCTCTCCACCGCGCGCGACTGGCTCAAAAACAAAGGCATGGCGCGCATGCGCGGCCCATGGAGTTTTGCTTCGCAGGAGTGGGGTCTGGTGGTGGAAGGCTATACTCCCTCACCGGTGATCCTAGCGCCGTATAACCCGCCTTACTACAACGACCTGCTGACGCAATTTGGCTTTGCCAAAGCCAAAGACCTGATGGTGTATGTTATTGATGCCCGCGACGGCTACAGCATCCCAGCGCGCATTCTGGAATTGACCGAAAAGGTCGCCAAACGCTATAACGTGCACACCCGCCCGGTGGATATGAAGAACCTTGAAAAGGACGTGGTTACCATCACGCGCCTGGCTAATGAGTCCATTTCCGATAACTGGGGCTTCTATCCGGTCACCGAAAACGAAGCCCGCGCCATGGCACGCGACCTCAAGCAGATCGTCAATCCCAAAGCAGTGATCCTGGCCGAAACCGCCGAAGGTAAGGCCATCGGCTTTGCCATGACATTGCCAGACATCAACTCCATTCTCAAGGGGCTTAACGGCTCCTTGCTGCCCGCGGGCTGGCTCAAACTGCTGACGCAGCTACCGCGCCTGCACCAATACCGCATGTGGGCGCTTGGCGTGGTGCCGGAGTACCAGGGCAAGGCCATTGATACCCTGCTCTACCGCGCCACCTATGATGCCATCTACACCAACGACCTGCGCCTGGAGATCAATTACGTGCTCGAAGACAACGACCGCATGAACAACGCCTTGTACAAACTGGATGTGAAGAACCTGCGCCGTTATCGCGTGTACGAAATCGAAATTTAAATTTCGAAATCGTTGCGGGCAGAGTAGTATCGCCGCTCAAATAAAAAAGCGCCCAGACGATTCTAAATCGTCTGGGCGCTTTCATCACATCTTTATTTTACTTATAATTCCTCGTCTACTTACATACCAGCGGTTCAGGTGTGGAGCCCGCCGCACCCACATCCCATCCAATCCCGTACAGGTTCGGCAATCCAGCCTCAGACCCGCATTTATTGGACAGTCGAAGCCAATAGGCGTACTGATCATAATCGTCCACCACTTTCGCCATATCACCTGCGAACGCCGCCAGAACCAGCAATTGGTTGATCGATGCGCTGTCCGGTTTATTTCCATTTGTGTTATTAATACAGCTCATGCACGTGACCTTTGCGCATTCGGTCAGCCTGGCCAGCAGGCTTTCAGCGTCTTTTTTAATTTGTGCCGCGTAAAAGTCATCCTGGTTGGCCATCCTCACTTTGGATCTCCAGGCATTGAATTGGTAAGTTGCCACATCCACCCGATTGCATTGCACATTAGCCAGGTCCACCAGGTACGGCTTGACCAGTCTGTTATACGAATTCCCAAGCTGGAGTTGGATCGAATCCGGCAGTGGGGTAAGGTCCTCATCGAATAAGATTGGGATCAGCGGCGCCAATTCCTGATCATCCTGGCTGCCGGGGTTCACCGGTGGGTGACCAAGTTGAGTCTGGATTTCCTGCGCGGTGACCTGGGCAACCCCATACAGGCTGAAATGCGCAATATTGAAATAGACATCGGTCACGTTGGCATTCTCAAGCGGGGCTACCATTACTGGGAACAGATGAAAATCTGTTCCGGTTTCATCAGCCGCAAAACCGATCAATGTGGATTCATCATACACACCCGGCAGCTCAAAGCTGAGTGTGCCGGGTTTTTCCATCATAAGCCCATCCGGACCAAGGTGGACTGCGGCCAGGTAGCCATTGCTGAAAGGGAGACCTGTAATAGATGAAACAGGGGTCGCTGTGATGACAGAGCTAACCGACAGAGACAGGTTCCCATCAGCATCCGGCTTGAACTTCGCAGTGTCAAGCATCAGCGAGAATGGTATTTTCTCGGCGGTAGTGCCATTCATGACAAAGCTGGAGCCGATGCCGGAGTCGTTGTTTGAGACCGCCCGTTTGGTATCCAGAACTGCGGTGACGGCAATGGGATTGGGTTCTAGCGGAAATTTATCTGCAGTACTGCTCTCGGTGGGCTCGCCAGAAGCCGAGGAATTATCTCCGGAAGAACCGCTGCGAGCGCTTGAAGGACCGCAGGCTGCCAGAGCAAATAATAACGCGAGCGAGCCGATTAGAAGATTACGAATCCGTATGTGTGGCATGAACTTTTCTCCTTTTTTCGTTTCAATTATCAAGTTTCAAACAGCGTAATACATTTTAATTAAGATAATTATTACCTTTATTCTATCAATTCTAAATATAATGTCAATAACTACATGCGATATGGGATGTAACACCCTGCTCTACCGCGCCACCTACGATGCCATTTACGCCGATGACCTGCGTCTGGAGATCAACTACGTGCTGGAAGACAACGACCGCATGAATAACGCCTTGTACAAATTGGATGTGAAGAACCTACGCCGTTACAGAGTATATGAGATGGCCATTTAAAATATTGCCCCCGGAGAGCGTCCGGGGGCAATTTCTTTTATAGCTGTGAATTCTTTAATTAATGCTCGCCGATCGAGTTGACCTTGCCAAAACCGGTCATGGTCTGGGTGATGCGCGGGCTGCCGTAGTATTCCACGTTGCCGCTGCCGGTAATGGTCACATCCAGGGTTTCACTCGCCCAGATACGCGCGTTGCCAAATCCGGTGATCTTGACCGCTGCCGACTCTGATTCCAGGTCGCCAGCCTTGTAATCGCCGGAGCCAAGAATCTGTGCATCCTGGCGCGTGGCCTTGCCGCTGACGGCGGCATCACCAAAACCGCTGATCTTGACCGACACATCTTCGGCCTGCATATCTTCCACGGTGATATCGCCGGAGCCGGTGATCTCAATGGTCGGGGTTTTAGCTTTGACTGATTGCGAGAAGAAATTGCCAAAGCCGGAAATGCGCACCAGCAGAGAATTGCTTTCAATTGTGCCAATGCTGATGTCGCCGGAACCGGAAAGCTTCACTTCCAGATTGGTGCCTTTCAGTCCTTCGGAATTGATGTTGCCAAAACCGGAAAGCTGCACTCCCTCAACGTTTTTCATCACCAGGTGATATTCGATCGTCCGCGAGGGATCAATTGAAACGTTTGCCCTGGTGCTGATCTCCAGCGTGCCATTGACCACTTTGGTGGTGATGTACGGCAGCAGGTTGTCGTCGGCGGTCACGGTGAATGATTCTTCACTCCCCTGGGTGATGGTCAGGTTGCCAATGCTCTGCAAGTCTACGCGTGTAAAACCTGTCACATCGCGCGTTTCGGTCTGCAAATCACCAGAACCGTTGACCCTTTGGCCTGGAATATCAATGCTGACGCCGTTGATCGTGCAAGCTGTCAGTGCAAGGCCAAGAATTGCCGAAATCAAAAATAATCTCTTAAACATCTTTTCTCCTTCTGTATCTCTCTTCCCATGTATACGTTCCTGCCTCATATTTAGTTGCGTCTTTAGTGGGAACCTATTTGCCTGTTGGATATATAATGAATACATCACCTATCTGGAGGGAATCATGAATACTGTACCGTCAATCCCCGCAATACCCCCTGTCCCCATGCCTGTGCAGCCCAAAAAATCAAAACTCCCTTTGATCATCATTGGCGCTGTGCTTCTTCTGGCCATTATTCTGGCGGCTGCGTTCTTTGTTTTCAAAGACCGCATATTTGGTGATCGCATGCTCGTCGGTTTTGTCGACAGCAACCAGGAAGCCGATGTGTACCTGGTGAAACCGGAGCAGGACGAGAAAGACGGTATACGCATTGCCAAAGATATCACCCTTGGCAACCTGATCTCGTTCACACGGGGCAGCGAATTAATCAAAAGCGTTTATGACACCGGCTTTGTCCCCGGCACCAATCTTTTGTACCTCTCGTATGAAAATGAAGACGGCGAGACGGTCATCGAGAAAATGAATTTCAACGAGGAAGAAACCTCACCCGTCTTTCAGGGCAAGACCGCCGATTCAACCCTGCTGATCGACCTGGACACTAACCTCGTCTCGATTACCGAATCAACCTCATCCTCACAGCGCTGCTACGTGGGCAGCATTGGTGATGAGTTGGAGCGGGTTGCCAAAGGTGACACTTGCAGTGTCTATGCGGGCGGGCGGCAAATCGTTTATGAAAAGACCGACTCCTCCAAATACACATTGAATGTGATTGATAATGCCGGCAAAGATGATGCGGAACTGATCAGCGCCGAAACACCCATTGACTCGTTTAGCATCTCCGAAGACGGCAGTACGCTGGTCTACGAACAGGAGTCCGGCGGTCTGAAATCGCTTGCCACCATCAACATTGAATCGCAAAAAGAAGAAAGCCTTGTTAAGGATGTTTTCAACATCCTCGCTTACGATTTTCTCCCTGAACAAAACAAACTCTATTACATCGTTGAGACTTTGGATGGCACGCTGGAATTGCATCTCTCAGGTTCTGATTCCACCATCGCATCGGGTTACTTCCTGAATGCCCTGCCCACAGCCGACGGCAATACGCTGATCTACCTGGTGGGAGAAACCAACACCCAGGTCTCTGCGTACTCGTATAACATCGGTTCAGGTAAATCCACCAAAATCCTGGAAGGAAATCAACTGGAAGTTTACACAGCAAAGTCACTCTCCAAGATAGTCCTGGTGGACAACGACGATGAAGAAACAACACTTTACGCAGCGGATATCAGCGGAAAAGATGCCACCGAGTTGTACAACGAAGACGACGCTACCATCACCTCGGTATTCACCGTAGATTCAAACAAGGGTTTCTTCTTCATTGCGGAAACCGAGGATGGCTCCTCCCTGTTCTATTCTGCCGATGGCTCCAGCGAACCCATTGCCCTGCTGGAAGACTACTATGAGATTGCACCGTTGTTAGCCATGCAAAAGGGAAGCCTGTTGCTTGCTACAGTCGAGGAAGATTCCGATGACGATCCGGTTCTGGTTGCCATCCCGGTAGCAGAGGACGCCAAGATCGTTGAACTCGATGATGACTTCGCGTTTATCTTCAGCGCCTTCCCGGCTAAAAACGGCAAGAAAATATACTACTCCACCATTAACGATATTTCCGATTTCGATCTCTCGGTCAGGTCGGTGACGCTGGACGGCAAGGAGAGCGCCGAAGAGATTTACCAAGATGCCGTGATCCTCGACGTTACCTGGGAAGACCCCGGGCAGATGCGCTATCCCTCATACATCACTGTGCTGGAAGGCACCAGTTACTGCCCCGGCGCGCCGAGAATTGAGATCGGTAATTCCAGTAACCAAACGCTTGAAGAAGACACCCCTCTTTGCATGAGCTTTTTGGGAAAAGAAGGCGAATTGATCGGCATCGACATCCTGCCTGGTGCTTCCGATAACCTCGATACCAGCCTGGATATCTATGACCGCGATGGCGGTTACCTCGCGGGAGGCACCGGCGGGTTGTATGGAGACAGCAGTCCCCGTGTCGTCTTTGAAGTGCCGGCTGATGGGTTGTATTTCCTAAAGGTGTTCAATGAGGGCACCTATTCCGGTGAAATTACGGTCAACTCGGCATATCGAAGCGATGTAAAAGAATCGGCGGCGCCTCTGAACATTGGGGCCACAACGAACGGCATCGTTAACGGCACCACCAGATTCTATGTCAAAGACCAGATGCTCGATATTTACGGGAATGCCTACAAGATAAATGCCAGCGCCGATCAAAGAATCAAGATCACAGTAGACCCATCTTTTCTGAATGATGACTACAGTTTCTTCCTGGTACTTTACGACGCTGACTTCAATGACCTGACCTTCGCACCCATCGAGTCTTCGCCCGAAACCAGCATTTTCGCCCAATTCCCGGATTCCGGCACTTACTACGCAGTCGTGGCGGCATTCGGCGGCGAAGGCGTTCCCGCTGCGAAAATCCTGGAGTACTCGCTAAAAACCGAAGAGGTTTTTGACAGCTTCTCTTCGGCCATTCCCATTTCCTTTAACTCCCGCATGAGCAACTCCATTACCGAAGCAACGCCACTGATCGGCGTG